>NZ_DLAV01000039.1:15545-614475 GCF_002494055.1 Sphingobacterium sp. UBA7038 | reverse complement strand
AGGGCGTTGCCTGTCATGAAATAAACAATATTGAATAACTTTGTCCATTTCTTTAAAAATGTTGTTCAAAACATAACTTTCAATCTAATCTAATCTCTCCGGTACAGCATTTGTGGCATTCGCACCAAATGATTGTCATGAAAAATTTAAATGAAAAGTTTACACATTTCAGGTATAAGGAACATCCTGGAGATTTATTCCGTGGTACCGTGATTGTACCACTACCCGATCCCTATAAAGACCAGGAGAATTTTTGGAGTTGGTTTCACCCTTGTTTTCAAACAAGTCAGGATGTAGCAGACTTAAATGATCTTTAAAAGTATCTGGATGATGAATGGTTTGATGACGATGTAATGGAAACTGACAACTATAGGTATTATAGCACAATGCCCAAAATATTTTACTGGCCCGTAAACCCGATTTGGCACTGGTACCTATTGACGTATCGGTTAAAACCGTTGACCTGGTGGCCGACCTTGAAACAATCAGGCATATAAAAAGAGCAGCAAGACAGGCCTTAAAAGAGGACTATTTCCAGGTGTTGCGCTATGAGTTAGCAAAACTGGCCAGTGAATTGCAGTTTACTAAAGTTGAATTACTTTTATCAACTTTTCCCGAAGCCATGAAATCAGCAGCGGCTTTAATTGACAAAGGGAAAACTGATGAAGCCAAAGTAGTGTTATACACAGCTCTTAACACATTAGTTATAAGCGAAGAACGCATTCCTTTGCCTATACTGAGGGCACAGGCGCTTATCGCTCAGGCCAAAACCGATGATGCTTCCAATGAAGACAAAAAGAAAGAGGTACTCGAACTTCTTGACAATGCAGAATACCAGTTAATTATGGCCGAAGAGCTTGGTTATGGCGACCGCGACCGTGAATATGAAGAACTAAACAAAACCATTAAAGAATTGAAAAAATCAGTGAAAGATGATGGTGATTCTCAGGCATTGTTTGAGAAATTTAAAACAAAACTTGCTGATTTTAAGAAAAGAATAGCTTCATAACAATTTTTATTCTTAACTTTTAGATTAAATTAACCGGGGCTGTAAAATATTAAATAACATACAGCCCCTTAAGGCAATAAAAGCCGGAATAATATAAGGCAATAAAAGCCGGAATAATATTTCGAAAGTTTAAAAATGTTGATTAATAATTCCAAAACAGTGCAAACATGAAAGCAAATTACATAGCCTTGTTCACAACAATATCGTGTGCAAGGCGTGCCTACGTTAATTTTATTTAAAAACGGGCAAATTATCTGGAGGCAATCCGGCGTGGCCTCTAAACCGTAATTAATTAATTTAATAAGTCAAAATTTATAAAAACATAAAATATATGCAACTAGACAAGTTTACTATAAAATCGCAGGAAGCCATTCAACGGGCACAGCAACTTGCAATGGAAAATGAGCATCAGGCTATAGAATGTGGACACATGCTTAAAGGTATTATGGAGGTAGATGAAAATGTAATCCCCTTTATTTTTAAAAAGCTTTCAATAAATCATCAGCATGTAACTGCAGCTCTTGACGGTATTGTAACGGGGTATGCTAAAGTAAGCGGAGGGCAACAGTACTTTAGCCACACGGCCAACGAGGCATTAACAAAAGCCCAAAGTGCTGCAAAAAGTATGAAAGATGATTATGTATCGTTGGAACATATCATTATAGGACTGATGAAAGTAAACGACCCGGTTGCCAGTTTATTGAAAGACAGTGGGCTGAACGAAAAGGATTTAACTTCTGCCATAAAAGAGTTACGAAAAGGAGGGCGTGTAACCAGTCATAGTGCTGAAGATACTTACAATTCATTATCAAGATACGCCATAAACCTGAACGAACGCGCACAGAGCGGTAAACTCGACCCTGTTATTGGCAGGGATGATGAAATACGAAGGGTGCTGCAAATTCTTGCCCGTAGAAGTAAAAACAACCCCATTTTGGTAGGTGAACCGGGAGTTGGTAAAACAGCTATAGCTGAAGGGATAGCTTTTCGGATAGTTAATGAAGATGTACCCGAAGACCTGATTTCCAAAGAGATATATTCGCTCGACATGGGAGCCCTGATAGCCGGAGCAAAATATAAGGGAGAATTTGAAGAACGGTTGAAAACGGTAGTAAAAGAGGTTACCGAATCAGATGGGCAGATTATTCTTTTTATAGATGAAATACATACCTTGGTAGGTGCCGGTGGCGGAGGTGAAAGTGCTATGGATGCAGCAAACATCCTTAAGCCTGCATTAGCACGCGGAGAATTAAGGGCTATTGGTGCAACTACCCTCAATGAATTTCAAAAATACTTTGAAAAAGATAAAGCATTGGAAAGAAGGTTTCAGAAAGTGTTTATTGACGAACCTACCGAAGAAGATTCTGTTTCAATTTTAAGGGGTATAAAGGAACGGTATGAAAATTATCACAAAATACGGATTAAGGATGAGGCTATTGTGGCAGCAGTGCAACTTTCCATTCGGTACATTTCCGACCGCTATTTGCCCGACAAAGCTATTGACCTGATTGACGAGGCCGCTGCTCACCTACGATTAGAGATGAAATCTAAACCCGAAGAAATTGACTTACTCGACCGCAAAATTCAACAACTGGAAATAGAACGGGAAGCATTTAAACGCGAAAAAGATAAAGAAAGGGTAAAACACATTTCCATGCAACTTGCCGACCTTGAAGAAGAACGCAAGCAACTAATGGCCCTGTGGGAAGATGAAAAATCGGTAGTTACCAATATACAAAACATTAAACAGGCTATCGAAGACCTTAAGTATAAAGCAGAAAAAGCTGAGCGTGAAGGGGATTTAGGTAAGGTAGCAGAAATCAGGTATGGAGAACTTCCTAAAAGAGAAGAGCTATTAAAACAGGCGGTTGCAAAACTTCAGGAATATGAAAGGGATGGTAAAAGGTTGGTACGAGAAGAGGTAACCGCTGAAGATATTGCCGAGGTAATATCCCGATGGACAGGCATCCCGGTAAGCAAGATGCTGCAAAGCGAAAAACAAAAACTACTTCATATTGAGGAAGAACTGCATAGACGGGTCGTAGGCCAGGATGAAGCAATACATGCAGTGGCGGCAGCTATACGAAGAAGCCGTACCGGGCTGTCCGATGAAAACCGCCCCATTGGCTCGTTTTTGTTTCTCGGAACAACCGGGGTTGGAAAAACCGAACTTGCCAAAGCCCTGGCAGAGTACTTGTTCGATGATGAGAAACTAATGACTCGCATTGACATGAGTGAGTACCAAGAGCGACATGCTGTTTCAAGGCTGGTTGGAGCGCCTCCGGGCTACGTTGGTTACGACGAAGGCGGACAATTAACAGAAGCGGTAAGACGAAAACCCTACTCTGTGGTTTTACTTGATGAAATAGAAAAAGCACATCCTGATACATTCAATATATTGCTACAGGTATTGGAAGATGGAAGACTAACTGATAATAAAGGGCGTATTGCCAATTTTAAAAATACAATTATTATCATGACTTCCAATTTAGGTTCTGATATTATTAGGGATAACTTTTCCGAAATTACAGAAAAAAATACCGAAGATATTATTGATAGAACAAGGAAGCAATTATTTGAATTGCTTAAAACAAGTATCAGACCGGAGTTTTTAAACCGTATTGATGAAGTTATTATGTTCCGTCCGCTGTCAAAAAACGATTTGGAAGGAATTATAAGAATTCAATTGGGACACCTGCAACAGGTATTATCAAAGCAAAATATAACTTTTTATGTAACAGATAACTGCTTAGACTACCTGCAAAAAGAAGGTTTTGATGCACAATTTGGGGCCCGGCCTCTAAAAAGACTGATACAGCGCAAAATCCTGGATGAACTATCGGTTGCCATGCTCGAGGACACGGTAAACCCCAATTCACATATTGTGATTGATGCTATTGATAATAAAATTGTATTCAGGGAGCCCGAAAATGAAAACGAAAAACTAAGTTTTGAAGCTTAATATAATTTGATTTAACCATTTTTAGTAATGCAGGCAAATATTTTGATGAACCTTAAAATGAAATAAGATGAAAACAACAATTCATAACAAACATTTATTGACAGATAGCAACTTGGCAAGTCAGTTTGGAGAGGTCATAAAAAATCATAATAAATGGTTTGACCGCATGAATGTTCTTCTTAATTCCAATAAACTGGATGCTTATTTAACAGAAACCAATAAGGGGATAAAAGCAACTTTTTATTTAAAACAAGGAGCTAACCGGGTTTTTGTAGAAGCTGAAGGCACTGAACCGGCGATCTTAGCTGAACAAATAATGACCCGGCTTAAATCCAGGTTTTTAAGGCAATTTATAGCTTCACAAAAAAAAACAAGACTTAACATAGCAAGCAAGCATTTATCCCAACTTAATAAGCTAAGAAACGAAGAGGATAAAGAACACTTTAACTTCCTTATAAAACAACTTTTGCCTGCTATCCGCGGGTTTGTAGCCAGGTATCTTTCGTATAGCAAAACAAAAGTTGCCAGCGGGTTTACAATTGATGATTTGGTGGATGAGATATACCTTGCTCTTTATGAAAGATTTGAAGAACGACCTAAAAATGACAAAGAGTTCTCCCCATGGAGTTTTCAAATTGCCCGCGAAACTTTGGAAAGTTTTATGGAAAAGCATTACACAAAAAACGCACATATTTCGTTCGATAAGCTGGCTGAAGAAGAACTTTTAAGCATGGAAGAAAAATTTACCGCTGATGCAGACGGAGAACTTATCATGCAGGAAGATTTGGATGATATTTCTTACGAGAACACAAAATTAGGCAATGAGATTCTCAACAACGATGCGCTAATTGAACCCCCTGCCGATATTGAAATAGAACCCGTTGTAAACGAGGTTTTGGCTAATGTTGATGAAAATGCTAAACGGGCTTTTGAACTGTTCTGGCTACATGAAATGACTGCTAATGAGATTGCAAAGTCGATGCGTATGCAAATTGAAGCTGTCGAAAATATCATTGATGATATCTCATTCAGTATTGTATCAAAACTAAAAAATAAAAATGTATGAAAAAGATAGAAACAATAGTTCCGTACAACCAAAATGTGCCATTGCATATTGGGGCTTTTATTGAAGCCATAGAACAATTGGAAATGCACTTCAATGCTGCATCCATGGAACATTTTTTCGAATCAGATAAGGAGTTGGGGATGGCTATTAAACGGGCAATGGCTATTTGCAGGAATTTAGGGTTTCCGCTTGAGCAGCACTTCGGCAAAAGGTACGTTTCTAACAGCGATTCGCATACCTTAAAGATTGACTGGCAAATGTCTAAAACGGCGTATTTCCTAACCATGATTAATGGCAACCCAGACAATCCTTTAGTTGGCCGTTTTCAATGGGAGTTGTTAAAAAAAATGGTCTGATTTATTTCTTAATGAAACCCTTATGCACTGCCGTCCACAACAAGGACATGAACCGGGCTTGCGAGCTCGCCAAAGGCAATAAACAAGAGGGTTCCACGGAAATAGAAGTGCTAAAGTCAATTTTGACGATTATAAGTGTTTAAAAAGCAGATGTCTAATTAAAAATATATTCGAGGGAATAAATAGTTTCAAACTTTTAAACTAAAAAACAATAAAAATGACAACAATTAGTAATGACGTTCAAGACGAACAGAAGGGAATAAAAAGTATTTCCTCAAATTGGTGGGCTTTCATCATTAAAGGCTTCCTTGCGCTAATATTCTCTGTGTTGGCTTTTATTATGCCGGTTACAGCCATACTTGCCCTGGCAATTGTTTTTGGTGCATTAGCCTTAGCTGATGGTATTTTTGGCATTATTGCATCGGTTCGGAAAATCAGGAAGGGAAAGCGGTGGGGATGGCTTATTTTTAGCGCTATTATTAGTATACTGGCAGGTATTGCTGTTATTGTTTCTCCACTTATTGCCACTGTTGTAATTGCCAGCTTTTTATGGGCCAGCATTAGTTTTTGGTCAATATTCGTTGGCATATCAGAAATAATAACAGCCCTTCGGCTTCGCAAAGAAATCAAAGGAGAATTGTGGATGATATTTAGCGGATTATTCTCAGTTATATTGGGAGCTATCATCCTCTGGATGTTTATAACCCAACCTGAAGATGTATTGTTGGCTTCGGGTTGGTTGCTTGGAATTAATGCGTTTCTATCGGCAATGACTTATTTCTTTTTGGGTTTTAAATTAAAAAAACATCAGAAAATGGTGCAAAAACAAAACTCTGGTAACTTTAACTTTTATTTGAAATGAATCATGGATTGTTAAACGGACTGTTTATAGTATCGCTTACGATATTATTTTTAGCACTTTTATTAAAAAGGGCGAAACAACCTTATTTTATTGCCTATATCATAGCGGGAATCATTCTGGGGCCTGAGGTGTTCGGGGTTATTTCAAATTCATCAACGATTAACGAAATTGGAGAACTTGGTGTAATATTACTCATGTTTTTTATCGGAGCAGAAATTAACCTGCCCGACTTTTCTAAAAGTTTTAAAAAACCATTACTGGGTACATTATCGCAATTGCTACTCAGTTTTGCTTTCATGGTTATAACAGGTCAAATTTTAAATTGGTCCTGGCAGGTAATTATACTTTTGAGTTTTGTCATCAGTTTAAGTAGTTCTGCCATTATTTTTCAATACTTATCAAACACTGGGCAAATTAAAAGTAAAATAGGGCTGTTAACATCCGGAGTATTAATCATGCAAGATATACTCATCGTACCAATGATGCTTACCTTAAACTTTATGGCCAAAGGTAAATTGGAGACCACTGAGTTAGCAAGAACAGTATTTGGCGGTCTGGCCATATTGATTTTTATGCATGTCGCCATTCGCAAAAAACTAATAAAAATTCCATTCAGGCATGATTTGATACGAGACCACGATTTGCAAGTATTTTTGGGTTTTGTTTTGTGTTTTGGAATGGCACAGGTAAGTCATTGGTTTGGGTTATCGGCTGCTTTGGGGGCGCTTTTGGCAGGTATATTGGTCGGACAGGATAAGTCCACCCAATGGTTAGACCATGCCCTGGTCCCTTTTCGTGTTTTCTTTTTAGCCTTTTTCTTTTTAGCAATTGGTTTGCAACTTAACCTACACTTCGCATACCAAAACATTGGTGTTATATCGTTAATCACCCTTGCAGTTATGGTTATTAATAGTTTAATAAATGCCCTGATATTTAAAGGCATGGGCAGTACATGGCATGATAGTATATATGCCGGAGCTTTGTTATCTCAGATTGGCGAATTTAGTTTTGTTCTTGTTAGTGCGGCTGCTTCCATGGGGGTAATAGGCGATTATAGTTATCAAATGACCTTAGCTGTAATAACTGTTACCATGATGATAACTTCTGTTTGGATAGAGATAATACAAAATTTCATTTATAAGCTTCCTAAATTATCTCATAACTAAATTATCTGATGTAAATGGATTCCATTTAAACCCAGACTTTTTCAATTCCATGAACTCAAATTTCATAAAGATGGGATTAACCCTTATTTTGGTGATAGTTGTATTCCTTCTGAAAGCGTTAAGTAAAAAACGACTTATTAAGCTTTCTGCACTTTATTCATATGAACCACATCGTCTATTTCTGGTAAGAAAAACGATTGCTATAGCTTTTTGGATTGCTTTGATTTTTTTAACGCTTATCATTTGGGGGGTAAACCTAAATAATGTTTGGGTATATCTTGGTGGTTTTCTCTCTGTTGTAGCAATTGGGTTGTTTGCTGTATGGAGTATTTTAAGCAATATTATTTCAGGAATATTTATTTTTATAATGAACCCTTTCAAAATAGGTTCGAAAATAAAGCTGTATGACCCTGAAGTACAAGCGACAGTAGTAAATATAAATCTGATGTTTACTGAATTAGAAGATGATGATGGAATCTTTAACGTACCAAATAATACTTTCTTTCAAAAAACCGTGAAGGGTATTAATGCGGAAAAAACACAATCAAATTAAATGAACACATTTATAAAACTGATAATAATAGCTCTTATACTCTTTATTGGGTATTTGATTTTGCGGATGGTTTTAAATAGTGAAAAGTCAGAACCTTTTACATACGAGATATTTGCAGCCATTATAGGTTTCACAATAACTGCCCTAACAACCTGGTCGTTGCTGGGAAAACAAACCGAAAATGAGCTTAACAAAGAGGTACGTATTCGTTATTTAACTTTAAAAACGACCATTTACCAGGAACTTATAAGGCAATTGGAAGATATTGTGCGTAAAGAAAAGATTACCCACGAGGATATAATAGAATTAAGGCTTTTAAGCCAACGAATGATTTTTATTGCTGGTGAAAATGTTTTGGTTGCGTTCAATAAGTTTGTTATCCGGTTTGTTAGGCTGGCGAAAAATGAAAAGATTTCTGAAAAAGACCTGGATGATTTGTTAGATGAAATGTCAATGGTTTCGGTTGAAATAAGAAACGATATTTTAGATAATAAGGCAAAGCAAGGTATGGATGTTCAATCCTTTGAAAAACTTATTCTTAAAACAAATGAACTTATGGATTTTTCGGACAATTGATATTGCCAACCCCTAAGCCGTCAATATGGCATTTTTCTACAAAATAAAAATGTCATAATGACATCATTATTGATTTATCACTTAAGTTGATTATAAATTCAGTGATAAAACTGGGTATTAACAAATAAAATATTACAAGATATGGGAAAAATTATAGGTATTGACTTAGGAACAACCAACTCCTGTGTAGCTGTTATGGAGGGTAATGAACCTGTTGTAATTCAAAACAGTGAGGGTAAAAGAACCACCCCATCTATTGTGGCTTTCATGGAGAATGGAGAAAGAAAAGTAGGCTACCCTGCCAAACGTCAGGCTGTAACCAACCCCCAAAATACCATAAGCTCAATAAAGCGTTTTATGGGTAAAAAATATGGCGATGTGGGGGAAGAATTAAAAAACATTTCTTACGAAGTGGTTTCAGGTGATAATGAAACCGTAAGAATTAAAATTGGCAAGAAGAAATATACCCCACAGGAAATATCGGCTATTATTTTGCAAAAAATGAAATTAACCGCCGAAGATTATCTGGGACAGGAAGTTAAAGAAGCAGTAATTACTGTACCGGCCTATTTTAACGATGCTGAACGTCAGGCAACAAAGGAAGCTGGACAAATAGCAGGGCTTGAGGTAAAAAGAATTATCAATGAGCCTACTGCTGCTGCACTGGCCTATGGCCTTGATATGAAAAACATGCACTTTTGCTCGTCTAAAGTACCGCAAGTTATAGGTTGATAAAGGTAACGGGGTTAGGTGTTCTTTTTCCATATCAATAAATTGGCTCCTCCTAGTGGAGCCTCCATGTGAGAACAAATAATCATTATTTAACACCAACTGTTCTGCTATGGCTACATTAAGTTCTTTCAAACTAAAGAAGGTCTGTTTGTCCAGGGGTAAAAGATACGCTGGTAGACCAATGTTACACTACGTTCTACAAGAGCTTTATCTTGTGGGTGATATGGGCGGGCAGGATCTACTACACAACTATGAAAGAGTGCAAAGTCGGCAAGTGTTTTATTGATTTCTGGGGCATATTTGGAGCCTTTACTCACGGCTGATTTAAGATTGTCAGATACAATAGCCTGCGGCACGCCACCAGACCACTGCAAACAACTATTAAGGCAATCGATAAAATCTTCACGTTTTTGGCTTGCAACGGCTTTTACAAACGTATATTGACTGCAGGGATAGACGGCAACGAAGATTTCGACAGGGATAACCTCTCCTGTACCTCTATCAACATAGGACATCTTTTTGCCTGTAAAGTCTACGAAAAGTTTTTCACCCGCTTTATGATCCAGTTTCCCCGAAGCTTTGATCTTGCCTCTCCACTTTCTGTAATGGGTGGTAAATTGGGTATAGCGGTAACCATCAGGATATTCAAGTAGGTAATTTTGCCATAACGTCTGCAAGGTGGCCCCAGGGCGCTTAAGCTCTTGCTGTATCTTACTGAACTGAGATGACAGGTGTTCATATCGCATCTTTTCGGTTTGGTCATCCTGGGTAAAAAGATCATGAAGATTTGCATCATCCATAGCTAGAAGTTCAGCATGATCTAATTCTAGTACTTTAAACCGCTTAATATAGCTGTCCACCGTTTTACGGTTGATGTTCATTATCTGGGCAACCTTACGGTTACTAAGTCCTTTTTTCTTTAGAAGGATAAGTGTTCTGAGTTCCATTTTGTCTTTCCGTTGTCCTGCCATGCTGTGATCATATGATTATACAACAGCAACTTAAGCAGTTTAATCGAAAGTGGCCCAACGACCTCCGAATTTAAGAAGATTATTTGGTCCATTTACCTCCGAAATAATTGACAAATCAAACCGAATCAACTGGCCCATTGACCTCCGTTATAGACACCACTGATACAAACCTGGTAGATAGAATAGCTCTCTCCCTTCCGCGCCGATAAAGTACGGCACTTTCTTTTTCCATCCTTTCACTGCACGATGCTCAAAGGTACCACTCACAGGGATGAGGCAGCGCTGCTTGCGCAAGCGGTACCAATAGGATTTTTTATCCTCCAGGATACGTTCGCTACGTACATTGATCATATTGCGTCGGCGATCGGCCTGCAGCTTAGGGTCGTCAATATAGGTAGGCAATACCCCCCACTCCATCTCAGTCAAGGCCAGTTGGCTTGCATCCTTGTCCTTATACAGGATCGGATACTTGGGAAAGGTAATGGCCTGACCGTTTTCCAGATAGTCATAATTGTAATCCAATTGACGACGCTCATCCCGCAATTGCGGAAAGGTCTTTTTGATAATCTCTATATCGGTATAGAGGCTAATATCCCAGCACATAATGGTATCCTTTTTTGTTTGGCTTTGATACGAATATACACAATTCGTGCTGTAAATAAGGATTGCCCTATGACAAGAAAATGACTGCTTTTTAGTTCGGACCGGATCTGATTACCGAAGGATCTCGATAGCAAATACTTTCTTTTTGGTTTGCCCATCGCTAATGGTAGCCACTACCCGACCATATGCTAAGGAGAATAGAATATCGATTGGATTCTTGCGCTGAAACCTGGTCTTGGTACGCAGGTAATTGACGATATTTTTCTCATAGAGCTTGAGCATGCGCTTGTCCCAGTTCTCCTTCTTGATACGGTTGAGAAAAATCCGATAGCCTGATCCTGTTGTTAACAGGCGTTCGATTTTATCGGCGTCTTGCGGTAACTGCAAGGCTCTTACCTCCTTTGCCTCCAATTGATGGGCATGCTGATCAGTGGCTTCCTTATCATCATAAGGCGTGAGCAGAAAGCCTGTCTTTTCCTTGACATCGGGCCACTCAAAACGTTGCAGTACAAAATCGGCATAGCCCGATTCGACAAGCTCGCGAAACGAACTTTTGGTGACTTGTTCAAAGGGATTGTACAGCATAAAATTAATTTTAAATGCGATTTAATAAAACATGTGAGGTATAATTTTTTTTATCTTTTCGACTCAAAAGATGTATAAATAATTTTTATATACCCCTTTTTTTGATCATGCTTGTTTATTCCATGTTCGCATTTCTTACATATTCTTACCACTGGAGCAATATTTGTATTTTTGAAAATCCAGGTTAGATCATACGTAATATTGCAGTTTTCGCATTTGGATCTTTCTTGAATCATCTCTCCACGATACTTTTTGTCAAATTTAAATTTATATTTACTTCTCCCATTAAACTTAACTCCGAACTTCCCTTTGGCCAACTTTCTTGCCGCTTTAGTACTTTTGGTGAATGTGAATAACGACTGGAAGTATTTATGCCGATCTTTATAACATACGTCTTGATGTGCTGAATTCAAATGTTCTTTCAAATTCTCCTTACTTGTATAGATTAAATTACAGTATTTACATTTATCCATGATAAAGAAATTTTAAATGGAAAAATTAATCATTTATATACATACAGATCATGTGGATCCGCTGAAAACTTCACAGCTGCGATGTGGTGTATTCTTATAGCAGAAATATCAACTGACAGGCTAAAAGGCCGTGTATCATCATTACTTGCTATAGCTATGTCTTTATCCAAAATATCATTGTGATATTTTCTCACGATAGTTTTCTTTTTTCGACTTTTCTTTCTCACATAATAATCATTTACCCAACCTTCATCAGTATACGATGCGATATCGGCTTCTAAATTCCATATATATGGTTTTACTCTAGAGGACTTTTGGAATAATACTACATTTATACCCTTTTTATCCGATTGTACGGAAGGATACATTATTCCATCGAATTGGAATTTTGGTTCAATAGCAAGATAATCCGCAATCGCTTGAGTTATTAAATAATCTATTGGCTCATCATTTGGCATCACAGGCGTCGACATGCGGAGACTTAATCTTCTTAAAAATATGTCTTTTTGAACTTGGTTAATATATTCTGGATCAAAGATACTACCTCTACTACTCAAGTTTTGAAGGGCATTTAAATTAAGTAGCTTAAGCTCTTTTAATATGTCGAATTTAGATACAACCACTTTACTCCCCACAGGTGGGCGCACTTCTCCAATGGCCGTTTCTTCTTCAATTGCTCCATAGAACATGGAAATACCTCTAGCATTCATCCTCCCAGGTAGCGTGTGCGAATTAGGGGGTGGCCCCAATTGCTGATCAGGATACATCAATGCCTCCCGAAGTTTTTCATTTGTATGGAATACCCTAGCGCGATACAACATAGATATCTTAGCTTCAGGCCCAATTAATGTTACTAATGAATTTCCATTGTCAGTGTTTAATTTGTCTATTCCTTCGAAAATTATATCTAACAACTTAATGCCAAATTGATTAAAATGCCTTGCTTCATTTTTAAGTCTCCTTTCAAATTCTTCCCATTCTCTCTGCCAATATTCGTCATCAATTATTTTTGGTTCATAATAGGAATCAGATGCAAATTCAGTTTCAAGCCCCGATGCAGCACTGTCAAAGTCCGAAAATCTTTCTTCTAATATTTCTTGGAAATCGTAGGCAGCCCTTTCTTCTATTTCAGCGGTATTCGTTATAGCTTCAATAACATGAACACCATGACGCTCCCAACTAAAAGTTGATTCTTTATCTGACATCAACCTGTATTCCCATGAAGAAGGCTCATCAGCGCTCCGCGTATAGAATTGTTCAAACGCGGTTTCAATCATATCCGCCATCTTATCAATTGAAATACCGCGATCTTTTCCTTTACAATAACTACATCGTATGACCCTTCCATGCGTTCCAAGGTATTTTTTTAGAAAATCATTTTCTATGCAATTGCAACAGATCTGCTTGATATTATTACTCATATTATGGTTAATAATTGTAAAAAATTATTGACTGGCTACATTGATTCTATCAAATAAAGATAATGGTTTCAAATGAAAAAGAAAATGGCTTTAAGACGCTTTTAAAATAAAGAGAATTTATTTACTTGCTTCTCGGATCTGGCTTTAACGGCATTTGGCGCAACGGATCACCTCAATGGAAGGGCAACCGTATTCTAGGACAACTTTGCCTTCGACCAAATAGATGCCGGCGCCACGGAGCGGATATTTGACCAGGCTCTGCGGGAAATGGACGGTATCAAAAAAGCGCCCCTCGGCATCAAGGAACGTTCCGAATTTCATCAGGTCGCCACGTCCTGTATCTGGAAACGTCTGGAAGGCAGGGGCTGCAGCGCAGCTTTCTCCGATTCAAGAAAGATATCATAAGGCCGGCGCCTGGCGGTGCCGTGGACACGTTTATTGCATATTTCATCATTCCATACGCGCAGACCACAGATCAGGTCCTCATAGCTTTTACTTTCAAAGGCTTTCAGAAAGTTGTTCCTGACATATTTTATGGAAGACTCTACTTTACCTTTGTCTGTTGGCCGGCGGGGTCTGCAGGCAATACCCGCACAATGATAATAACTGAGAAATTCCGCATACTGTGCCTGTAGGGTGGGTTCGTAGAGATCTACCTTGGTTACACCCGAGCGCAGGTTGTCCAGCTTGACCATTTTTGGGACACCCCCGGTTGCAAGATGGTATGATGTAATTGGAGAAGATACAATTGCGGATGCAATACTCGATAGGCTAATTCATGGCTCATATAGAATTGAGTTAAAAGGCGAAAGTCTAAGAAAAAAGAAGTAATATTGTCAGGTCATCAGTTGGACTGAAGAAATCCTAAACAGAGGGGTCAGTATGTCCAGAAGAGGGGTCAATATCACCATTATATCCAAGAGGCATACAAGGTGGATAATTACCTCCTGCAGGCGACAAATGTAACTGTAATACTAATAACGATTGTACAACAACAGATCCATCTAAGCCACAAGGATGTATGGCTTGTGATTCAGATGGACGTGGTTATGCAGGAATATGTGATTGGGACGGGACGGCAGGACAATATTAATCCGAATAAGTAATTTTAATTCCTGCTTAAATCATAGCAGGAATTTTTAAAATATTAGTGCTAATAAATTTACAATGAGATCTTTGATTTTAATTTCGATTTTCTTTTCAATCTTATGCTCTGCAAAAGGTCAATCAAATAATAAATCAGTTATTAAGGGAGTGATAGATACTATTCCTCACGCAATCTATTTTGTTAAATATAAAAATCAAGGAAATACGATCTCTGATACGGTAGCATTAGATGATAAAAGCAATTTTAAATATACAGCTATAATCTCAGAGCCGACAATTTTCAACATATCTATTAAAAATATTTATAATAAAAATTATATCGGTGATTTTGTAATTTATTCATTCTGGATAGAACCAGAAAAAACGATTGAATTTAATGGTTATAAAGGCTGGCTGATTAATGGCGCGAAGGGTTTAATTCCTATTTCTAATAAATTTGATATTAAAAATTCCTCTTTAGACAGTATTGGGAGATTATTCAACAAAAATAAGTTAACAGCAATTAAAGCAAAAAAAGAACAACTCGGCCGTAACCTAGCAAACAATGAGTTGATTGAAGTAATTCGCGAACTTTCCGATTCATTTATATCTAATCACCCGAACAACTATTACGGACTTTTTTTGATAAGTAATTTCCCAGATAATACAAATAAACAACTAAATGATAGAAATAACATGTTCAAAAAGATTTCGAATGATTTACAGAAAACATATCTTGGAGAATCAATTCTCCAAAAAATAAAAATTAGTAAAATATTTGAAATTGGTGAAATGATGCCAGAGTTAGAACAAACAGATACGATATCGAAAGTCGTTAAATTATCGCAATTTAGAGGTAAATATGTGTTGGTTGACTTTTGGGCATCCTGGTGTGCGCCTTGTCGAAGAGAAAATCCTAATTTGGTTAAAGCCTATCAAAAATACAGAGGTAAAGGATTTGAGATTATAGGAATATCATTAGATGAAAATAAAGAAGAATGGCTAAAAGCTATTCGCAATGACGGATTAAAATGGACGCAGTTATCAGATCTAAAATCTTTTAAAAATTCAGTCGCTCAACAGCTCTCTATTCAAGCTGTCCCTGATAATTTTCTAATTGATCCAAATGGAGTAATTCTTGCAAAAGGACTTAGGGGTGATGACTTGAGCAAAGAATTAGAACGGATTTTCAAATACTAAATCACTCAATATTTAGCATATCCTTTTGAATTGAGCCCAACAACTCAAGAACTCTATTTTATCATAATAGAAAAAAATCTTTCAACTCTTATACAATTTGAAAGATTAACTGCTATTTTTACCGCCATTCAAACAAATATTGTGATAAATTTCATGAATTTTATTAATTAATGATTTAAACCAAAATAATCGAGATAAGCTTGTACAGGCAATACAATCTTTTAATCCTAATTTGAGCAAATATGATGCATTGGCGCTAGCAAAAAATGGAATAGTAAATAATCTCGATGCGGTCGAGTCAAGTGTTAATTCGACTCATAGAGATGGCAAAGCAGGTACTAAATGCAACTAATTTTTAATTGAAAGAAACTAATTAACAAACAAAATGAACATTGCTATGCTTAAAACTAAGTGCCTTATAATTTGGTTGATCCTTATCTCCCTATTTTCCTTCAATAAAGGATTTAGTCACACCAAATATTTCCTTTTTGAAGAAGATAGCAAAGAGTTTGCAGCCTCATCCTTTAGGTTAAACACCTATCCGCTATATAAGATTAAGCGTGAAGTGCATCTTTTTAATGTAATGAGTAAGGTACAAACGTTTATCGGTAATAAGGGTATATATAATGGACAACTTGATTATAATATCATGCTATTTTCCATTCTGCCTGATTTAGATGGTTTAGAAGATTGGTATGAAATCAACCCTGATACTGTACGTTCTTCGATGATTAACTTTAAAGATCTGGAAGAGCTTCATAAAAAAAATACGTTATCGTACTTCAACACCACTGTGAAGCAAACAACAAAGTATTTTAATGATTATAAGCTAATTATAAAAAAAGGAGATACTTACTATGCACCAAAACATTGTTTGTTACAGTTTTACGCAGTCCGCAATCGTCCGCAAGCTTTTACGAATGTCTATGGGACTATCAATACCCAAGATTCGGCCTATAGTGTACTTCAATTCGAAAAAATATTTAAAGGCGCTTATCCTAGTTTACAATTCCCTTTATATCGGATAGGTGAAGACCCGCTTTCCTTTTTAGATTGGTCCCGGGACAGAAGAGAATATCTATCCAAAAAAATCACCTTAGCACAGCATGCAACGGGATATCAGTTTTGGACCTATGTAGATTGGACACAACATGAGTATAATTATGATTTTGAGCGAGGAATTGATCGATTTGTATATGCTCCGGAAAAGGGAATCATCGGAGGCTCATTTGACTTCTATTTTTATTACCACAGAAAAAAGCTACCCATAAAATACACGGATTTTCTAAATAATATCAAGGAGGAAAAGGTGATGATCGCTGAATAATCTTAGGCTTAAAATAGTTCTTAAACTTGATCAACACTTGGTAAATAAGATCAGTATTATCAACGTCTGTAATAGCGCCGAAATATTTCACATCATATGATAGTTCCTAGCATGGCATCCTTTTCATGATAAGGCAATAATTGAGCATCGGCAGATTCCACTTTGCAATTCAATGAGATAAAATCACTCGAACCTCTCCTCAGCTTGAAAATAAAACCAGAATAGACACACATTAATTATTATTTTTGACGACATTACTCCTACTGCACCATGATGAGCTATCTGCATAAAGTTAAACCAGTCGATCAAAAATTCCACGAATGGGTGGACAACATCAACAAAACTGAAAGGATTGATAAATCAATAATTGCGTTCAATTTCGGCCTTTTCGAATCAAAAGAGGGTTAAAATTACTCACAGTGCCAACCACTATAAATTCAAAATATGCTAATTACAAAAGTCACTTTCGATACTAGCACTTATATTTGGTTCTTTTATCGGATTGATTATTTATTGCTTCTATGGTAGACATGGATATAATAGTGTATCAAATAATGAAAAGATTAAAAGAGGCTAAAACCTCTCGCTAATACACATTATTTATTTTGAATTAATAAATTTATGCAAATCCCTATTGGGATAATTTTAAAGAGCTGAAGTTAGTTTATAACAAACGATTAATTTTACGGGAACCCATACCTAGTAAATTTCAATTGGGTTATGCCTGTAAATGATTATCTTTACATCGCTATGCTACAAGTAACCTGTGCAATCATAGAACATGCCGATAAAATATTGATTTGTCAACGTTCCACTTCGATGAGATTACCTTTAAAATGGGAATTCGCCGGTGGAAAAATCGAACCAGGCGAATCAAAAGAGGACTGTCTTCGCAGAGAAATAAAAGAAGAAATCGATATTGATATAGAGATTAATAAAACACTTTCAACTGTTGAATATCATTATTCTGATTTTTCTATACAGCTGTACCCCTTCGTATGCAGTTTGTTAAATGGTGAAGTCAAAGCATTGGAATATGCGCAAGCCATATGGGTAGATGCGAATCAATTGAGAGACTACGACTGGGCAGAGGCTGATTTACCTATTGTGGATGAATATTTAACACAACGGTATCTCAGGAAGTGAAACCACTTCAATGCGATTATTGACCACGATAACCTTTTCAATAGCTCAACCAAAGTCGAGAGCTAGATCGGCTTATGTGGTGCCAATCCATATTTGGTATTCTTTCTATCAAAATGGGTAAAGGCGTTGAGGTAAGGAACCAGTTCAGCATTCATAAATGCAAAATAGGCAATCTTTTTAAAATTGAGCCAAATTAAGAGCGATGGAACCGAATCTCTAGGTTTGGATACAGCTTTTCCTTCGGATCAATCAGTACTCGCCAGGGTTCAAACCGGGTATCGCAAGTTTCTCTAATGATATCGATATGTTCATTGAATTCGGTCATACTATTAGGATTCTAGGCTATTTTAATTAACAAGCCTCCCTTATGACCGCTTAAGGAAGCTTTTTGGCTAGATGTCTGCCTTGGCTAAATGTTTATCGGCTTTGGGCTTCATCAAATGATAGTGAGTTTAATTCATTTTGAATCTACAATCATAAACTAAATAAAATAATGGAAGAACCGCTATTCTGTAACCCAAAAAAAATATTTATCTTAGCAATTAGAAGTACTGCTAAATAATAAAGAATTCCCTAACCGTGCCTCTTTAAACGCATCCTCACCAATATTAGCAATGAAATAAAAATACGGGGGGTTGATAAAACAGTAAATTCTTTTAACAGGCATGTTTGTAAAAGGAAGTTTAGCCTAATATTTAAAAATAGCTAACCTATTATGGAAATGAATACCGAAACGATCTTCATATCGATGCCCTTGCTTCCGTGCATAATCGTATATTTAATAATGATGTACGGCGGAATACGTGGACTGACAGGTGAAGACTTTGGATTGGAAAAATATCTAGAAAAATCCGGCAATGCGACTAAAAAAAATACCGTCCGAAAAAGGGGCTTATTTTTGTGTTTAGTTGTTAGCTCAATACTTTTCACAGTAACGGATATCGTGATATTGAATAATATTGGTTCACTACAAGATAGCCAACTGGCAAAGGTTCTGTTAGGGATTTCCTTAATTCCACAATCTATTTTTACGCTAGCATACGGTATATACTACAATAAATCCCTTACTCAAATTATTTTACTTGGAATTGATTTAAAGACCATTAGGCCTTTAACTATAGTTGTAATGTTATGTTTCCATATAACAATTGTTCATGTAGCTTTTTTTCTTGGCGCTACGGGGTATCCAGATGGGCTAGAATATTAAGGGCGTTGCCTGTCATGAAAAATTTGAGCGAAAAGTTCACCCACCTCAGGTATAAGGAACATCCTAGAGATCTATTCCGCGGTACTGTGATTGTAACACTACCCGATCCGTATAAAGACCATGAGAATTTTTGGATTTGGTTTCACCCTTGTTTTCAAACAAGTCAGGATGTAGCAGACTTAAATGATCTTTACAAGTATCTGGATGGATATATATGGGCTAACTTACAATTAAGATTAGACCGCCCGGGGGTACGAAAAGCAAAAAGCACCTTAGTAAACTAAGGTGCTAATTATATGTGGCCTTCGATTAAAATAACGAAGTCTGCGCCGTATCACTCCCCAATGGTGGTAATCCTTCCCAATCAAATTGCTCATAACGGTGTTTACCATCGGGTCGGTTTGGATATCCTCTCAAGGTATACACTGGATAATGTTTCAACTTTTCATTGGGCATTTCAAATCGAAAAATCGGTGGCATATCTTCTTCGTTTATATCCTCGATCCATTGACGCTCGAGATCCTCAGGCAGGAACAAAGGCATACGATGTTTATTGGGCCCGTCATTATGGATATTGGCCATCACTTCATTGGCTGCACGCGTAAGCATCCCAAAAGATCCTACACGTTCAACCACACCATCTTCATCCACTGTCTCATGCCACTGGTACAAACCTGGTAAATAGAATAGCTCTCTCCCCGCTTCACCGATGAAATAAGGCACTTTCTTTTTCCAGCCCTTTACCGCACGATGCTCAAAGGTACCACTCACTGGGATAAGGCAACGTTGCTTGCGCAAGCGATACCAATAGGATTTTTTATCCTCCAGGATACGCTCGCTACGCACATTGATCATATTGCGCCTGCGATCGGCCTGCAGCTTGGGATCGTCAATATAGGTAGGCAATACCCCCCACTCCATCTCGGTCAGCGCCAGCTGGCTTGAGTCCTTGTCCTTATACAGGATCGGATATTTGGGAAAGGTAATGGCCTGCACGTTTTCCAGATAGTCATAGTTGTAATCCAATTGACGACGCTCGTCCCGCAATTGGGGAAAGGTCTTTTTGATAATCTCAATATCGGTATGGAGGCTAATATCCCAGCACATAATGGTATCCTTTTTTGTTTGGCTTTGATACGAATATACGCAATTTGTGCTTTAAATACGGATTGCCCTACGACAAGAAAATGGCTGCTTTTTGGTTCGGACCGGATCTGATTAGCGAAGGATCTCGATAGCAAATACTTTCTTTTGGGTCTGCCCATCGCTAATGGTAGCCACTACCCGACCATATTCTAGGGAGAATAAAATATCAATGGGATTCTTTCGCTGAAACCTGGTCTTGGTACGCAGGTAATTGACAATATTTTTCTCGTAGAGCTTGAGCATACGCTTATCCCAATTCTCCTCCTTGATACGATTGAGGAAGATCCGATAGCCTGATCCAGTCTCCAACAAGCTTTCGATCTTATCGGCATCCTGCGGCAACTGCAAGGCTCTTCCCTCCTTTGCTCCCAGTTGATGGGCATGCTGATCGGGGCTTTCCTTATCATCATAAGGCGTGAGCAGGAAGCCTGTCTTTTCCTTGACATCGGGCCACTCAAAGCGCTGCAGCACAAAGTCGGCATAGCCCGACTCGACGAGCTCGCGAAACGAACTTTTGGTGACTTGTTCAAAGGGATTATACAGCATAGAACTAAGATAGGATTTATATCCTAAAAAAGGCCGGAATAAACCAGCCCTCATATTTATAGTTATGATCCCAATAATGGGATAGTCGGTTTCAAAAAAATGCTGGCCTAACAAGTGCAAATCAAGCCAGCAAAAGCAATCTTCTCATTTTTCGAATAAAGGACAACAGAAATATAATATTCGTTTGATCTTTTTATAAAAAGGTTTCGTCTCTTCGACCTTACAATTATTTTATTTAAATGAGAGCTTATTCAAAACGGTATTGTCTAAGACCAACTTAACCTATAAAAAGAAAAAGGCCACTTAGACAGTATCCAAGTGGCCTTAAAATCTTATATTGTAATCTGTTTTATTTTCCTTTAGCCTTCTCTGCCTCGATCTGCTTTACAAACTCTATAGTGACGTCCGCTAATTCGGCTATCTCCGATATCGAAAACTTATTCGAAGACAAAAGATTTTTTATTACTTCCGCCTTTCCTTCAGCTTTTCCGATAACTTCTCCCTCAGCCATTGCTTTTTCGCGCGCTCGTTTCAATTGCTCCTCCTGACTACTTCGGATACTCTCGGCATCCCATTTATTCCTTAAACTTACGTTGTACATCTCTCGTTCCTCCGGTTTTAGTTTGCTATACTCTGCTAACTGAAATAACTTCTCAAAAATAGGCTTACGCAAATAAGTGGAAAGTCCATTTAGCGAAGACATATTTTTGAGTACATAAAGCCAACGATCTAAATCATTAACTAACTCTGCCTCAGCTTTAACAAAGTTAACCAATTCCACATATATAAAGCCTAGATCGTCATAAAATATTTTACCATGATCTCGATAACATAAACAAATATCGTGCAGAAAATACTTCTCATCCCCCGCATCAGGCATTGCAAATCCATCCATCAGTACAATGATATAAACTTCACTAATTGCATAATTCCAAGCCCTTCGGTTGCCTTTGGGTGCCTGATCCGCTATCAATTTACTGCTGTAATAAAGCATGCGCTTTTTCAAATTATCCTGCGCCGTGCGCTGCACTTCAATAATAAAACGTTCGCCATTGTCTGCCGTGCAGGTCAGATCAAAAATAACGGTACCGATATCCTCTGTATCCCCGACATGCTCATTTTTGTTATAATACAGGTCGGCAATAATCTTGCGTCCTCTAAACAGTTCGTTTAAGAAAGCGATCAGAAGATCTTTATTGGTATCTGATCCGAAAACTTTTTTAAATCCATAATCTGTTGTAATATCGATATATTTCGACTGTTTCAACTCACTCATAATACATTGTTTTTAAATTGGTTAACAATGCAAATATAAGTAAAAAAGCATTTTAATACTAATATTTTTAGCGTAAAAACATTAGTATGTATATGAATTAAAACAACTTCCCCAATGAAGATCATTTCCGTCCTATTCACTCCTCGGATCGGGTTTTAGTGGCATCTTGGCACAGCGGATCACCTCAATAGAAGGGCAACCATATTCCAGAACAATTTTGCCTTCAACCAAATAGATTCCGGCCCCACGGAGCGGATATTTGGCTAAGGTCTGTGGGAAATGGACGGTATCAAAAAATCGTCCCTCGGCATCGAGGAAAGTACCAAATTTCATCAGGTCGCCACGCTTGGTCTTCACAAATTTCTCACAGACAAAATCCCCCACCACACGGACTATCTTTCCTTCATGCAGATGGAGTTCCCGAGCGGGCATATCGCCCCGGTAATCGCTTTTGGTAAGATCAAATAGCGTACCCGTTACGCAAAAGCCAATCAGCTCCATCTCGTCATAATAATCCTCCAGGATATCTTCTTCCAAAGGGGGAAGAATAGGCTTGCGACTTTCGGTCTCAAAGAGCGCCATACCTGCTGCGACAGGCTTATGCTTGCTCATCATCAGGTGAGCTGCCCACAGCAATTGCTTTTTCCCCGTCCCCGTAAAGCGCAAGGCACCTACACGAATTAGGATAACAACCTGCTCAATACCCGTCTGTGTCCGTTTGACAAAGTTTTCCAGGCTCGTGTACTTGCCATTGGCTTCGCGCTCCTCAATAATGCGATGGGCCAGTTTACCTTCCAAATTGAGCAGGCAGTCAAAACCCAGGTAAATATCCTTACCCTGAATGGAGGTATTAAAGACCGACTGATTGACACACGGCAGGCAGATATTGCCCCCTGAAATTCGTGCTTCATTGACATAGACCTTACGATTGTAAAACCCACCATAATTGTTGAGCACCGCAACCATAAACTCCAAAGGATAGTAGGTCTTGAGGAAAAGACTCTGATAACTCTCTACGGCAAAGGATGCTGAATGCGCCTTGTTAAAGGAATAACCGGCAAAACTCTCCATCTGCCGCCATATCTCGCGGCTAGTCTTCTCGTCATAGCCTTTGGCCTTACAGTTGGAAAAGAATTTATCCTCGATTTCGATCAGGTGGTCTTTGCTCCGGTATTTGCCCGACATCATCCGCCGGAGCACATCGGCATCGGCCATATCGAGCCCGCCATAGGCATTGGCGATCTTCATCACATCTTCCTGATAAACCATCACGCCGTAGGTCTCTTCGAGCTGCTCCTTAAATACGGGGTGTGGATAGACGACCGTCGTGGGGTCGTGATGCCGACGGATGTACTCGCCCATCATGCCCGAACTGGCCACACCAGGCCGAATAATGGATGAGGCAGCCACTAACGTCAGGTAATCATCGCAGCGCAACTTGGTGAGCAGCTGCCGCATAGCCGGACTCTCGATATAGAAGCAACCGATGGTATTGGCTGATTTTAATTGCGCTGCAATATGAGCATCCTGAAAGAAACGCTTGGGGTTATCGGTATCAATGACTACCCCCAAGTTTTCCCGCACAATGGTACGGCAATCTTTGATATGGCCGATGCCACGTTGCGAAAGGATATCGAACTTTTCAAAACCGATATCTTCGGCCACATACATATCAAATTGCATAGTCGGCAATCCTTTGGGCGGATTGTCCATCGCCGAATAACAGGTCAATGGTTCCTCTGAGATCAGTACGCCGCTGGCATGGATGGTGCGCTGATTGGGAAAATCGGCCATGCGGTTGTAGACGCTCAGAATGGTATTGGTCACCTCATTTTTGTTGAGCATATGCTCGGGTTCATGCACGAGACGGTCGATCTCGGCCTTGGGCAGTCCATACACCTTACCCAGCTCGCGCAAGATACTCCGGGAGCGAAAGGTGCTCATGGCCCCCATTAATGCCGTATGTCCTGTCTGATAACGGTTGAAGATATAATCGTACATCTCGTCGCGCTCATTCCAGCTAAAGTCCACATCAAAGTCGGGCGGACTCTTGCGCTTGGGATTGAGAAAACGCTCAAAGGGAAGCTTGAGCGCAATGGGGTCAACATCGGTGATCCCCAAGCAATAAGCAACAGCAGAATTGGCTCCTGAGCCACGGCCTACATAGTGAAAATTGCGGCCCCGTGCATAGCGACAGATATCGTCTGTAATGAGGAAATAACTGGAAAAACGCAGGTTTTCGATAATCTCGAGCTCCCGCTGAATGCGTTCGGTCGCGACCCGGTCATTGCGACCATAGCGCCTGGTAAAGCCATCCATGCAGTACTTGTGCAGGAGCTGCTTGTCGTTGTAGCGGTTACCAGTAAAGGTTGCTTTATTCTTGACACTGGTAAAATCAAAGCTGAAAGAACACTGGCCTAGTATACGGTTGGTGTTGGCCAGCAATTGGGGCAAGTCGGAAAATAAGCGCATCAGCTTCACACGAGTAATGAATACCTCGTCCTCGGCAGCTATCTGCTCATCGCCGAGCTGCGAGATCAGCAAGTTGTTATCAATCGCCCTCAACTGTCGATGTAAGGTATAATCGGCCTTTCGGAAACTGACTGGTGCGAGTATTACACAGCGATCGAGAACCTTACGATCCATCAGCTGAGCGCGTGTACGCTCGCTGGGTCGGATGCCGATGTATTCGAAATCCCGCAATGGAAAACCATTGAGCTTGCTAAAGGGATAGATGACAAAGACATGCTCAAATTCGGGCGCACGCTCTGGTGTAGCGCGGTTTTCTAGATTGAGTTTGGTGCGGTATTCATTGATCTCACGAAAGCCCTGTTCGTTTTTGGCAATAGCGACAAAACAAAGCTGATCGCCGTTGCGGAATTCCATTCCCGCCAGTAAATTCAGTCCGGCAGCGCGGCCCAGTTTAATGAAGTCCAGCGATCCCGAGCTGTTATTAATATCGGTAAGCACGGCGGTATCATAACCGCCGGCCAGCATGCCCGAAATAAGATCCTGCAGGCTGAGCGTGCCAAAACGCAGGCTATAATAGCTATGTAGATTTAAGAGCATGCTCCCCTCCTTTCTCTGGCAGCGGTGCACAGATGGCCTTCATCAGAAATTCGGCCCCATAGCGTTTTCGGATCTTGTCCATAGCCTGCATGAGGTTGACCTCCTCGGCACTGTCGTCAAAGAGATCGGTCTGATAGGAACCATAGATCAGACCGGAGAATTTGATCCCGATAAGCCTTATCAGCATCCTGCGGCTATAGAGTTTCTTGAAGAGTGCAAGTACCACATCGGTAAGCTTTCGATCCGAATTGGTATAGCCAATCTGTAGTTGTTGGGTATGGGTATCGAAGTTGCTGTAACGGATCTTGAGGGTAACGCAGCTCGTCAGCTTCTGCTCTTTGCGCAGATCGAAAGCGAGCATATCGACCATACTGATCAGCGTTCGGCGAAGGACATCCATATCGATGGTATCCTGCTGAAAGGTATTTTCTTTGGACATGGACTTTTGCTCCCGAAAAGGCAACACCAGGGAATCATCGAGCCCATTGGCTTTACGCCAGATGTTGATCCCGTTTTCCCCGAGGACCTTCTGCATGGTGAACACTTCCATCTGCTGTAAGGTTCCGATTTTGGAGATCCCCATATTACGGAGCAGGGTAAAGGACTTCTCGCCGACCATGGGAATTTTACGGATGGATAGTGGTGCGAGGAAACCTTTTTCGGCACCATTTTGCACCTGCTTTTCACCACAGGGTTTGGCTGTACCGGTGGCAATCTTGGAGACGGTCTTGTTGACCGACAGGCCAAAGCTAATGGGCAATCCAGTCTCTCGGATAATACGCTGGCGGAGTTCCTGGGTCCATTTCCAACAACCAAAAAAGCGGTCCATACCAGAGACATCAAGGTAATGTTCGTCTATACTGGCTTTTTCGACAATAGGCGTTTCTTCCTCGATAATTTGTGTAACTATACCCGAATAATGACTGTACCGATCGTGATCGCCCCGTACGACCACCGCCTCTGGACACATGCGCAGCGCAAGCCGCATTGGCATAGCGGAATGCACCCCAAACTTGCGGGCCTCATAGGAACAAGATGCAACTACCCCACGGTCACTACTTCCTCCTATGAGCACAGGTACTCCGATGAGTTTGCTGTTCTGCAAACGCTCTACAGATACAAAAAATGTATCGAGATCACAATGTACTATACTCCTCTCCATGTTTTTTCAATTGTATCAAAAGCCCTGTATTGTCGCCTTTGATTTTTGGTAATTGCTGCATTCAAAATTACTAATATTATTAGCAAACAATCAACAGCGAGAAATGATTTAATTTTTATCACATTCATTGTCAGCGATATAATTTATAGTAAAGGATTGGCTTAAACTTCACTTACTTATGGCGGAAATGCGGTGCGCATGCCTATAAACCCATGAAAGGAAATCTGGAGCAACTGCTCGCTCAAACCAGCACAACTCCACTTTGGGAGGACGATTTATTGTCAATAGACGATGCGCGATTATTGGTGGGTACAGAAAGCGTACAAGATGATTGGATCGTGCTGGTAAAGCAGAAAAGGGGGAAATAAAAAGCCTCCCTTGTTAATCGTTAAGGGAGGTAATGCTTATTAGATGCCCGCCTTGGTTACATGTTAACGGGCTTCGGCGGCTTTGAGCTAACGCAAAAGACCTTACCTAATTACCTTATCATTGCTGTTATTGATTAGCCTTAGTATTGTTGCGAGCGGAAAGAACTCAAAAAAACAATAGAGCAATTCGAAGACTCTTCGACAGAGATTGATTCTAGTGAATTTAAAAATAATATCATTCCACCATACAACCTATTCTATTTAATCTTCATCACCTTCATTTAATGAATTATTCTTTCACCGTGAACATCACCGAACACCTAATGGTTTGACACATATTGATGTTGCATATACGTTATCTTTTGAGAAAAATACCCTTCATTGAGATGTGAATAGTTGTGTGCTATTATTTTTTGAACCAAAGTTGTTTTGGATGTGTTCCTTTAAAACACAGATTAATAATTGGTTAAATGTACACACATTCTAAAATATAAATTATGAAAGCAGCAGTATTCCATAAGCCCGGCGATATCAGGGTCGATAATGTACCTGACCCAGCTATACTTGACCCAAGAGACGTCATTCTAAAAGTAACCGCGACCGCAATATGTGGCTCCGATCTACATATTCTAAGCGGTGCAGTCCCGCAGAAGGAAAACCTGATCATGGGACACGAATTTATGGGCATCGTAGAGGAAGTGGGCTCAGAAATCACCAATCTAAAAAAAGGCGACCGTGTAGTAGTCCCCTTTCCGATCGCTTGCGGAAAATGTTTTTTCTGTACGCATGAAGCATCTCCTGCCTGCGAGAATTCAAACTTTAAACACTATGGTCCCAACGGGGATTTGATGGATCAAAAAGGTGGTGCACTCTTTGGCTATACTGATCTTTACGGAGGATATTCTGGCGGTCAGGCTGAATATGTACGCGTTCCTTATGCCGATATCAGTCCTCGGATTATTCCCGAACACCTGACTGATGAACAGGCTTTGTTTTTAACAGACATTTTTCCTACCGGATGGTCTGCGATTGATTGGGCAAATCTGAAAGGCGGTGAAACTGTTGCAATCTTTGGTTCGGGTCCTGTCGGCCTGATGGCTCAAAAAGCAGCATGGCTTAATGGTGCTGGTCGAGTTATCGCTATAGACCCACTGGACTATCGATTGGAGAAAGCGAAAGCAGTCAATAACGTTGAAATCCTAAACCCACATAAAGTAGATGTTATTCAGGCAATTCGTGAAATGACTGACGGAAGAGGAGCCGACGTGTGCGTAGATGCAGTAGGCTTTGAGCCCGAACGAAATTTTATGGATAAAGTAAAAGCAACGATAAATTTTGAAAAAGGGTCGATAAAAGTATTGGAAATGTGCTTTGAAGCGGTCAGACGAATGGGAACAGTATCGATCATGGGCGTATATGGTTCACCATACGATAATTTCCCACTATTCAGGATTTTTGATAAAGGTATCACCATTAAGCAGGGTCAAGCCCCTGTTCTTAACTATATTGACAAGCTTGTGAACCTCGTCAGCGAAAATAAAGTAGTTCTCGATGATATTATCACCCACACCATTCCGCTTACTGAAGCGGAGCATGGCTATAAAATCTTCAATGAGAAAGAAGACGATTGCGTTAAAGTAGTTTTGAAACCCTAAGATAAATTTGCGAGGAAAAATCACGAAAAACGAGCAGGCTTGCTGTAAACATTAAATGATTTTTCCTCGCGGTTTATCGTTCGGTTAATGCGGATAGGCCTTTTCGCAAATCGCTAAAATAGCTTCGCAAGTATTCCTTCAAAAGTTACCAAAATATTTTCTCCATATTTTTGCTGTGCTTTGGTCTACTTTCTCTTCAAGCGTGTAAGCTGTAATCCCCCCTTTAAAATTAGCTGCAGCACTTTCGATCTGGGACCACCCCATCTGCAAATATTTTTTGTAAATCAATCATACGCTTTAAGACGATAGTAAATACTATATCAGATAATTAGAGTTTATTTCTATGCATTATTGAAGCTACAATAGTTCATTTATTTTTAAGTAATACCGCAAAGCTAGTTTTGGTAGACTTGTATCGATTTTCTATATTACCCCAATTTATAAACGGCTAAATCTATATTTGCTGTCGGCTTTTATAATTTATCAAAAATTTTCCCTTTAGGACAGAGTTGAATTCGTTGATACAAATAAACTGTGTATATTTAACATTTACTTATACAATCTCAAACTACCGTTAAACATAAATGCAGAAACCATGATTTTAATTGTAGATGACCAAGAAGAAAACATATTTTCATTAAAGAAGCTCTTAGAATCAAAAAATTTTTTAGTGGATACTGCCCTCTCTGGTGAGGAAGCGCTAAAAAAATCCCTGAAAACCGACTACGTACTCATTATTCTGGATGTCCAGATGCCGGATATGGATGGATTTGAAGTTGCAGCAACCCTACGTGGCCTCAATAAAACAAAAAATATCCCGATAATATTCCTATCGGCAGTCAGCAAGGACAAAAAATTCATTACGCAGGGATATGCTTCCGGTGGTCATGATTACGTCACTAAACCTGTCGATCCGGATATCCTGAATCTGAAAGTCAAAACTTTCTATGATCTCCATGAAAAGACAGTCGCTCTCAATAAAATGCAGGAACAGCTTCTATCTGAAATCGAAGAACGCAAAAAAGCCCAGCGTGCCCTTGAAAAACAGGTTGACCAGCTCCACCTGACACTCGAATCCTTACCGCAGCTGGCTTTCACTGCAAATTTTGATGGGGGCATAAAATTTGTCAATTCCCAATGGTACCGATTTGCTCGGTCCGCTGAATCTTTTCCGCCCACACATCCCGATGACGAGGAGATCAAAATGCTATGGACTGACGCTGTGTCACACAGAACGGTTTATGAAAAAGAAGTCCGCATCAAAGAGCTTAGCGCAGAAAATTACAAATATTTTCTTCTTCGCATAGCACCGATACGCGAGCAGGAATCGGGCCCAATTTGGGTGGGAACCCTGACGGACATTGACCACAGAAAACAATTGGAAAAAAAGAAAGACGAATTCTTGAGCATTGCCAGCCACGAACTAAAGACACCTCTGACCAGTATTAAGGGTTATGTGCAATTTATGATGCGTCTGATCGGCTTAAACGACATTTCTTCTATCCAAAAACATCTCCTTACCCTAGATGGACATGTAGATAAATTACAGGAGCTGATAAAAGACCTGCTCGATATTTCTAAAATTGATAGCGGCCAGCTAAATTTAAGAAAAGAGGATTTTGTAATTGAAAACCTGATTGAAGAGACTATATCCTCAATGAGACAGATGAATGCCGATGTTGATTTTTATTTTCATTACGATCCCAATCTTATCAACCACATGATAAAAGGTGATAAGAGGCGTATAGAGCAAGTCTTGATCAATTTTCTCAGTAATGCGATAAAATATTCAGTCAATAGGCCCTGTATAACAATAGACATACAATATGAATCTGACTCAGTTAGTGTATTTGTCACCGATTGCGGTATAGGTATCCCGGAAAACAGGCAAAAACACGTGTTTGATAAGTTTTACCGTGTGGAAGAATCGTCCGTAAACTTTCAGGGTCTGGGGATTGGTCTTTATATCTGCGCTGAAATAATTAAGCAGCACAATGGAACTATCGGTGTACGCAGTGCCCCCACAGGAGGATCTACTTTTTATTTTTCTTTACCTTTAAATTGAACCAGGCAATGCCAAAACGTTTTTTAAGAGATCTGCAGATCGGCTTTGGATTTTCACTGGCCCTGTTATTGACCAGTTCGACAGCATCATATCTAAGTATCCGTAATCAGATCCATAATAGTCAAATGGTTGATCACAGTAGACGTGTCATTGCACGCTCGAACAGAATTTTGATCGACCTGCAAAATGCCGAGACTGGACAGCGGGGGTTTCTGCTCACCGGAAGAGAACATTTTCTGGAACCCTATTATAGCAGTTCCCGCTCCCTCCCTCAGTCAATTGCCACCGCCCGTGACCTGGTATCGGACAATCTCCCGCAGCAAAAAATAATAGATAGCATCGGCCAGCTGGTCGAGTCCCGATTGAATAAACTGGCCGGACTGGTTAACATAAAAAAGGCCCGGGGTACGGTGACCTTAGCGGACATGGAGGAGGGCAAGAAATATATGGACAGATGCCGTGCGCTTCTCGCCAGACTTGTGGACAATGAGGAGAAATTGCTCGACAGTAGGTCCGGAAGGCTCAATACGGCATCAACATTGACTTCACTTTTTGTGATCATCGCTGCGATTTTTTCGCTGTTCATTACCATATTTTCTTATATAAGGCTTAGAAGGGACCTGGCGAAACGGGTACAGCTCGAACAAGACCTTAAGAAAAAAGATAGGGAGATCACCCAAAGACTCGTCGCAACACAACGTATTGCGGGACAGATTGCTGCCGGAAACTATTCGGTTAAAATCAATGACCAGGAGCATGATGAACTAGGAAGTTTAGCCGGTTCACTAAACAATATGGCAGATTCGTTAAAACAATCTTTCGATGAACTTAGCGACAATGAATGGCGCCAGACCGGGCTCGCCTTGCTAAACGAAGTTTTAGTCGGCAACAAAGTGAAAGAAGATCTAGTTTCCGATGCATTGCAAATCTTAGTCACTTATGGGGAATGTGCCAACGGCTCCCTTTATATCCTTGAGCATACGCAGCTAGCACTGATAGGAGCCTACGGCCATGAAGATTCGATGCGGCAATTTATCGCACCCGGAGAAGGCGCTGTCGGTCAGGCGTTTGTGGACGGCAAAGTACGGATCATAGAAAATCCATATCCTTCGAAAAATGTGGTCAGTTTTACTGCAGGATATTTACCCCTGCATTCGATCTTATTACTTCCAATTTTTGATGGTCACACCTGCATTGGTGTTATTGAACTTGGTTCTTTCAGGAAATTCGAGGAACCCCAGATGCCCTTTTATAGAGAAGCGGGCCGTCATATTGGTGCAGCGATTGTTGCAGCTCAGGCGCGGCTGAAAGTACAGCAGCTGCTTGAAGAAACGCAATCGCAGACAGAGGAACTTCAGGCACAGCATGCCGAGCTGGAAAATCTCAATGCAAATCTTGAAATCCATACCCAAAAACTCCAGACGTCCGAAGAAGAACTACGCGTACAACAGGAAGAACTGCTGCAAGCCAATAAAGAACTGGAGCAACGCTCTGCAATGCTAGAAGAAAAAAATATACTGATAGCAGACCGAAATCAGGAAATTCAGAAAAAAGCGGAAGAACTGGCGCGGAGCACGAAATATAAGTCAGAATTTTTGGCAAATATGTCACATGAGCTGCGTACACCGCTCAATTCAATTTTGCTTCTATCACGCCTAATGTCGGATAATCCCGAAAAGAACCTGACAACCGAACAGATTGAATCGGCCGAGGTGATCCAATTATCGGGAAAAAACCTATTGACCCTTATCGACGAAATTCTCGATCTTTCAAAAATTGAGTCCGGTAAAATGGAACTCGATTATCAGCAGGTTGCAATTTCGGATCTGACAAAAGACCTGGACAATCTATTTTCTCCGATTATAAGGGAAAAAGCACTCTCATTTACAATAAAATTGGCAGACAACCTGCCAAAGACAATACGTACTGATCGCCAGCGACTGGACCAGATCCTACGGAATCTATTATCGAATGCCATCAAGTTTACGAAAGAGGGACAAGTCACACTTTCCGTCTTCCCAAGCGAGGCACAAGATGGACAGATTGCTTTTGCCGTAACTGACACCGGTATAGGAATTGCACCGGACAAACAGGACGTCATTTTTGAAGCTTTTCAGCAGGCTGACGGATCCACACGGCGTAAATTTGGCGGGACAGGTCTTGGGCTTTCGATCAGCCGTGAACTCTCGCGTCTGTTGGGCGGAGAGATCCGTTTAAGTAGCCAGGAAAAAAAAGGAAGTACCTTTACCCTTTTAATTCCCGAAAATCAGGAAGAAAATACTGTTCCGACAACGGAAGAGCTTATACAGTCCATTGCGGAAAACATCGAAGAAACACAGGACATCATAATGTCCAGTAATCCGCATACCGTTGACATTATCCCGCCGGATGTTGATGATGACCGGAATGATATAAAAGAGGACGATAAAGTGATATTGATCGTAGAAGATGATGTTAATTTTGCTAAAGCGCTGCTTAGGTATACCCGGCAGCAAAAGTATAAAGGGGTAGTCATCGTGCGTGGAGACCAGGCAGCTGATGCAGCGATAAGGTATAAGCCTACAGCGATTTTATTGGATATTCAATTACCTGTAAAAGATGGGTGGCAGGTTATGGCAGAGATTAAAAACAATCCAATTACACGTCCGATTCCAGTCCATGTTATGTCATCTTTTGAAGTTAAACGGGAAAGTCTGCTCCAAGGGGCTATCGATTTTATGGATAAACCTATTGCGCTGGAACAAATGGCGCAGATGTTTATAAAAATTGAGGAAGCACTTGCCCGGAATCCGAAAAAGGTGCTTATTGTAGAGGAAAATTCAAAACATGCAGCAGCACTTGCTAACTTTTTGGAAAGCTATGATATCATTTCTGAAATAAAGACTACCGTTACAGAAAGCGTCGACAGTCTCTATTCTGATAAAGCAGATTGCGTTATACTGGACATGGGCGTTCCGGGCAATATGGGATATGACACATTAGACTCGATACGACAAAAACCCGGTTTAGAAAATATACCTATCATTGTATTCACAGGGAAGAATCTTTCGAAATCTGAAGAGCTAAAATTGAAGCAATATGCCGATTCGATTGTCATCAAAACGGCAAATTCCTACCAGCGAATACTGGACGAAGTTGGACTGTTTTTGCATTTAGTAGGAAACCATCCTGGTGAAGAATGGTCAAAAAAATCGTCTTTAGGAACCATCAGAGAAGTACTGCAAAATAAAAAAGTTCTTATCGTCGATGACGATATACGCACTATTTATTATCTCTCTCAAGCGCTTGAAAGGTATCAGATTAATGTTGTTTCTGCAATGGACGGAAAGGAAGGTCTAGACAAAATTGAAGAACACGATGATATTTCTGCTATTCTTATGGATATGGTGATGCCCGAAATGGATGGGTATGAAACGATTAAAATGATTCGTCAAAATCCCCATTATAGTGAAATACCGATAATTGCCATAACAGCAAAAAACATGATCGGTGACAGGGAAAGGTGTATCATAGCCGGGGCCTCTGATTATATTTCAAAGCCCGTGGACACCGATCAATTGCTTTCATTATTACGTGTATGGTTATACAACTGATTAAAATATGGACAATAAAAGATTGATTCTGATCATCGATGATGAACCTTATAATATTTTTGCCCTAAAATTGGTTCTTAAGTCAAAAGGTTATGCTGTACTAAGCAGTGCTTCCTTAGCAGAAGGGCTTGAAATACTCCATCAGCATAAAAATATCAATATCGTGCTGATGGATATGATGATGCCTGAAATAGATGGATATGAAGGCATTGCCAGGATCAGGGGATCCAGCGAAATATTTAACAATGTTACCATAATTGCGGTTACTGCTCAGGCCATTTCCGGTGACCGGGAAAAATGCCTAAGTGCTGGCGCAGATGGTTATATTTCTAAACCTATAGATATCGACGAACTTATTCCGCTGATCGAAAAATTTTAAGAATGGAAAAGAAGAAAATATTATTGTTTGACGATGAAAAACAATTGCTGGAGATGATTTCTATGATATTGGAGAGCTTCGGATATTCAATAGCTGTGTCCTCTACCTCCCACGACGTGATAGAAAAGGTTACTGAGACAAAGCCTGACTTAATTTTAATGGATAACTGGATACCCTCCATTGGAGGAATTGAAGCGACTCAGTTACTCAAAAACCATCAGGAATTCAAGAGAATACCGGTAATTTATCTTTCCGCGAACAAAGATATAGAAAGCTTGGCTAAACTGGCAGGAGCTGATGACTACCTGGAAAAACCATTCGACATCGTCGATCTGGAGAAGGTGATCAATAAAATGCTAAATTTAAATTATTAAGATCTTTTACTCCCCAAAAATTTATCAATCTGGGGCACCAATTTTATTATTTTAGGGATTAACGACATACTTGATATTTGCACTAATGCTTTACCTGGTATAGACACTATGCTATCACAGCGATTTCAAGTATTAAACGATCTATATTGCGTAGTTTATCAGTTAACGAAACCGATCCCAAGAAGGTTCACTTTATATATAACAAAGGCTTATTACCAGAATCAGCATACACCTCAAAGATCATTGGACTGAAGCATTTGAATGCTGGTATCTGTATTGGATACTCACGACAAATGAACCCCAGGAATTGCCAAAAAGCGATTACCAACTACAACAATATCGGCAGCAGAAACAAGAGTTTAATAATGCGCAGCTGAATAGCATTATTGCTTTGTGGACGGAAAAACAGGCTGACGCCGTCGGACATTTTAAAGCCAGAGGACAAAACATAAATAGTTTGTTTAACAAAAAGGGAGCTAAGGGAATGCGTCGCAATTCACTCCGCACTATTGTGAACAGAGAATTTGAACTATTTACTGATTTTTTTCCAGTATTGTTGGTCAATCCTTCGGTCTGCAGTTCCATCTTGCCGCTACAGGAAGGAATTTTTGATGTGGTCATATTCGATGAGGCCAGTCAGCTGCGTCTTGAAGATACTTACGCTGCCCTGATCCGTGGAAAAGCTAAAATTGTTTCCGGTGACAAGCATCAGATGGCTCCCTCCTCTTACTTCGAAGGAAGTGGAGCGCTACTTGACCCGATTGATGATGAAACAGAAGATTACGAAGATGAATTTTCAGATCGGACTGCGCTGCAAGCTGCTCAGCTTAACCTTGCAGATAGCGAATCGTTACTAGCTTATGCTGTAGACAAAGGGTTCGTCGAATCTTATTTAAAAGTCCATTACCGCTCGAAACATCCTTATCTAATCGACTTCTCCAATCATGCATTCTACGGGAATAGGTTAATGCCTGTCCCAGCGAAAGAGCACTACACGCCTATCGAATATTTACAGATTGATGGTTTATATGAAGGGCAAGTAAATAAACAAGAGGCATTGCAAGTGGTCGAATTGTTACAACAGATTATGAAGGATGCGAAAGATAGTATCCCAAGCGTGGGTGTTGCTACATTCAATATTTACCAACGCAACTTGATCCTGGAGGAGCTGAGTGCAGTTCGTCAGAACGATTCTGTATTTGACAGCTTAATGGCGCAGGCAGGAGATTCATTCTTTGTTAAAAACCTCGAAAACATTCAAGGCGACGAACGAGATATTATCATTCTATCCACGACATTTGGACGGAAGGCTGACGGTTCGTTTAGTCAAAACTTTGGTCCGATTATACAGGGCAAAGGACATCGCATGTTGAATGTAATCATTACTCGAGCGCGGTCAAAGGTATATGTATGTACTTCTTTCCCGCAGGAGTATGTTGGTCAGTACCCAAATCTTATCCAACAGAAGGGCAATAAAGGCCGTGGAATTCTGTACGCTTACTTTACCTATGCGAAAGCGGTAAGTGAGGGTAATGACGAATTGCGAAAGGGCATTCTCCAGCTATTGAGTCAGTATTGTACAGATAAACTGTATGAGCCAGCAGAATTTAGCTTGGGGTCTGAGTCTCCATTTGAAGATGAAGTATTCGAACAACTTGCACAGCATATCGGTGCCGATCGTTTAGAACAGCAGCATTCCGTAGGCGGTTTCCGGATTGATATCGTTGTCAAATCAAAAACAAGCCACAAACCACTCATCGCAATAGAGTGTGATGGCGCGAAATACCATAACAGTCCGGAAGCTTATGCTTGGGACAGTTTCCGACAGGAGCAACTTGAAAGATATGGTTTTGTATTTCATAGGATATGGTCAATTAAATGGTGGGATGATGCCAATGGAGAATTGAAGCGACTAATTGATTTTATCCGTCAACAGGATGAGGAAGAGGCAAATTTAGGTAAGCATGTGCATGCCGCAACGAGGATCAATATAAATGATAATTAGCGAATCGCCATTGATAGAACCGATAATTCGCAGGTAACCAGCACAAATAATGTTATCTCATTGGTTTCCGACTCCTATTAAAGGTTATCGAGGCAACAATCGTAACTACAATAACCTTTAAAAGGGAGCTATTCACACCAAATGACGAAGTCTGATCTCACGTTCAGGCTTGATAACTAAAAGATGCATATTAATTATCACTTTTGATGACATCACTCCTACAGCACTAAATCTAGTTTCGCCAGAAAATCAGGTGGTCAATTTGCAACTAAGAATCGCATGGTCATTTGATACGAAATTTACATATAATAGAAGTTACTCGATATCCTAAAAATACACAGGGTAAAATACCTAAAATCAGCAATACCCAAAACCATATAGGATTTTCAGCCGACAACCATAGCCAACCCACGACCAGTATTATTAAACTACCAACTATAAGATTTTCTCTTGGCTTGCCCCCTATCCTCGTAGTAGCCATTCCACCCAACACACAACTAACCCAAACACAAAAAAGTTTGATGATAAATTGGGAAAAATTGGTGGCAGCGATTTCCTGACTGGTAAATATTTCTAAAGATGACGTGAACAGCAAGCCTTGCATTTTTGCAAAAACAGAACTCATTAATCCTATCGTTCCGAATCCAACTATGACGGAAAATATCTTTCTACAATTCATTATCTAATTGATTTTAAAATTTAACTGGTCTTTCGTTAATACAATTGGATCAATCATTATTTTTTGCACATCAGCCTCAGAGGCGGCTCTGAATGAATGGACAAAACTGTTTAATTTTTCTTTACTATCAGGAATAAATGATGCTGAATTATTTTTTGCATTAGCCTGAAATTTCTGAATTATTGGCTGCATCATGGTATCATAATTGCAACAAGCCGTTTTTAAATCATTCGGATTTTGATGAATAAAATGAGCTAGCGCCTTTGCCCCATAAATTGATAAAGATGCTCCCATTCCCGATAGCGCAGTGGGACAATACCCCGCATCTCCCAATAAAACCACATTACGATTTACTAAAGTGGATGAATTTATCATCCCCATTTTATCAATAAACATTAGACCGTTATCCGCGAAGCGACCTAACAAATGCTGTATATCTTCATTATACCCAGCAAAAGATGTTTTGAGTATTTCATTAGCTTTATTTTGAACAGATGGTAAATCTCCTGTATTATGTAAATAGCACTGAATGGCTATTTCATCGGAAGCAATGGGATAAATAGACAGCATCTTATTCACATCAATATAGATATTAAATTTGCCAACCTCATAAGAATGATGCTCTCTCAATCGTCCACCCCTATAAACAAATTTAAAATCCTCTAGCGTACTTTCCGGAAAATAAATTTGTCTTGTTGTAGAGCGTAACCCTTCTGAAACGATAAGGAGATCGGTCTCCAACACGGTTCCGTTGTTGAGTAATATTTGGACTTTGTCTTCATCATGCATTACGTTTTCAACAGAAGATGAGAAATGAATACTCACTTCATTTTTTACGTCGTTGTATAAAACGTGATGCAATCCGCCTCGCGTTATCAGTACGGAACGTTCAATATTCCCGTTCATTTTCTCATAGCTAAGACTTTGTATAATTGAGTCGTCTGATTCCCTGAAATTTACAAATTCAGAGGGTGACGATGCTTGTTGTAATTGTTCTGCTAATCCTAATTCTTCAATAATACGAACGCCAAAACTCTTAAGCGAAATAAGAAATCCGGATTTACTGAATGATGCCGCTCTTTCCAAAACAGTCACGTTATGCCCTTGTTTGCTCAACAGTTTTGCAACAGTCAATCCAGCGATTCCTCCTCCTGAAATAATAATATTTTTTTTCATTTTTTTCATTTTTATACAGCAAATATCTTTCTATATTTACAGATAAAATAGCCCAAATTAAACTAATAATAGTCCAAAAAATTATGTTTGATGAAAAGCGTAAAATGAGAAAACTTGCTAAAAAACTTGGCATCTCCTTATCTTCCATTGAAAATGAGATAAAATTTTTGCATTTCAACGAATTGAACATTGTGGACTTGATGCCCGAGATGTTAATAATGGTTCGCTCTTTAATTGCCAGCAAGACTTTTGCTTATAAAAGAAAACCAATCAGGACAATAGAAAAAGGACTACTCATTTCGTTTCAAAATATTCTTATTGACAAAAAATCGGCAAATGCCATTAGTAAAAGATCTTTGAACAATCAGCCTCATGTCCGTATTATACCTTCACATTTGGAAAGCGAAGTGCTATTTCCTAAAGATGTCCACGTACAGCAAATCAGCATTTTAGTTGAGCTGGAATACCTGAAACATTTTGTAGCAAATGATGCAGATAAATTGTCTTATCTTTTTGATATAGAAAAAACCTTTTGGATAGAAGAATTTTTGTCACCTGAAATGACTGATCTAGTTGCTCAATTAGCTGACCTTTCAATAGAAAACATTTTACCGCAAGCTTTTTATCGGTTAAAAGCACTTGAACTTATTTATCTGCTTTTCAGCAATTTATTAAAAAGGAAAAAAACAGATTATTTCCATCTTAACAACGCAGAAATTGATGCGGTTTATTTGGTTCGGAATACGATAGCATCAAATCTGGAAAAATCTCTATCTAAAGATGAACTGGTAAAAATAGGTGGAATGAATGAGCTAAAACTAAGAAGGATTTTTACACAAGTTTTTGGAAAAGGAATGTACGAATATTACAATCATCTTCGTATGCAAAAAGCAGCAAGACTATTAAAGCAGGAAAATCTTTCAGTTTCAGAAGTTGGCTATCAAGTAGGATTTAGCAATCTGAGTTATTTCGGAAGGTTGTTTGAAAAACACTTTGGATTAAAACCAAAGAAGTGGCAGGATAAAAATAGAATGTAAAAACCTTATCCCTTTGCAAATTCTACTTTACCGGAAAAATCAGAGGTTGAGAGCTCCATTTTAAATATGCCATCTGAGTCGGTAACGGTACTTCCAATTAGTTTCCCTTTTTCAGATTTAAAATTCACAGATGTATTGCTTGCTTTTTCATTAGTGTCCCCCAATCTAATTACCCCCGATACAATTAGGTTTTCATACATGTTACTTTCATTCTCATCTGTGTAAGCTTGCACTTCAAATCCACCGCTGTTATATCGTTGCACTCTTCTGATAGGATCTTCACTATACATTCTCCGAGAACAACCAATAGTTATAAAAATTATAGATAATAAAACTGTAAAAAATCTGTTCATTAAAATCGATTCGATAAAAAAATTACTTTTATAAACAATAAAGATAAGATTACATTTTTAACATCCCGCAGGTTGACCGTGTTGAACTGTATCATTGTTTTCTACTTTATACTGTTCAGCTTTAATACGATCTATTATACTTTTATTTTCGTGTCCGAGAGCTTCATAAAAGCTTTAGGACCTGTTAATCCCTTCCAAGCCATATCATTGTAAAAGGCAGAATCGAATCCATTGTCTGCATAAAATATTTTAGCGACTATTTCTTCGCCAAAATCCGGCAAGAACAAAGGCATACTGATGTATATCGGAATTTGTGGGCTAAAAGGAGGGTTCCACCTTTTATTTTGATCTTCGTGTACATACGCTAGCCCTTTGAAGTTGCTCGTTGACCAATATTTACCAATAGATAAACCTATATGCCACAGCTCTTGTTCTTTCTTAAATATTTAGAACCATGATATATACGGTTTATGCAGATCAGCAGTATCAAGGCAGGAAGATCCCTCTGTTAGCAGTATTTATAATTGTAAAAAAAGATCACAAAAATAAAGTACAAAGAAGTGTAGTGACACTGAAAGATACAATTACCACAATTTGATTACTTATTTTTACTAAATAAATTAGTATTTTTGATCCATGAAACCTCTTGAAGTCTTTTGCCGAAATCGCGTTATGTATGTCCAAATGACTGTGCATGATAAAAGCATGGGCATGAAAGACTATCATCTTTACAACAAAAATGGGCTTGCTTTTTACGTTTTCAGGAAGTCTCAGGGAGTTTGGGAACTTGCGTTTGGAGAACTTGCAGATGATATAAAGGAAGCATGTATCGATGCACTGATCCTGCGATTCGATAGCGATGTACCGGAGCTATTTTACCACCATGGCGTGCGCCAGGTAGTCGAGGTACGCGCGAAAAAATACAGTCTTTGGCACATTTATCTGAACAATGCTTATGTAGGAAGTATCCAGCACGACAAGTATACTAAGAATTTCGATTATCATATTGAGGACAATAGCCTACTGACCGACGACCAAGTACAAAAATACATCGGAATGATTCAACACGGAGAGCTAAAATGGAGAAAAGATGATAATAGATAATTTCGAGATTATTTGCGCGTTTAACGCTACTTTTTTAACCGTTTTGTCGGTTTCTTTTTTTGTGGCTTTGCTGGTGTCTTAATTTTTTTCTGTACGGTTTCCATGCGTTTTCTCCAGCTGATGATCTGAGATTCTTCATATACAGGAAGGCCTTTATCGTTGAGGAGCCCCATAGATTTAGCTAAACTAAGACTGAGGCGTGCAGACATACTGTTTGCTTTCTTCCAGGTCTGTTGATCGTCTTTAAAATCCTTCTCATAGGCAGCAATAGCTTGCTTAATAATGGCTAGCTCCTTCTTATATTCTTTGAGCTTTCGATAAAGAATCATTAATCTGTTATATGCCCCTGCTTGTAGTGGGTCTTTACTTATGACCAAGTTGTAGCTTTTTATGGCATCTTCGGTTTTACCTTCGAGCTCCTGCAATCGTGCATCTTTTAACAGCTCATTTTTGGATTTCTTAATACCAGTCATATTTATTTTTATCTTTCAATACTATTCATACCTGTGCATGGTCAATACTTTAAGGGGCAAATTCCCGCTAATAAATAGTAGAGTCCTTGTAACCGGAATATCATAATTAAACTTGAGAAAAGTAATGAACAGATTAGCTAGCTCAAAGTTTCATCTCGGTTTCGGTCTACTTCTAGTAAAAGAAGAAGTTTGGCAATAGCGGGTTCCCTCCATTCTTTCGCAAGATCGCCCTCTATAAAACCAAAATCTTCATCTAGGATCATCTGGCAGCCATCCATCGTAATTCTGGCATATGGTCCGTTTTGCCCCTCCTGTCCTACTTCAAAATCACAATATTTTTCTACTCCTATGTTATTTGTCACCGGAATTCCAGTGAACGTTGCTATAGCTGCCATATTTTCATTTTTTATTTTTCAAATAATTTATAAGATCCTCACGACCATTACCAACGTTTTTAATTGCCTCTTCGACTTGCTGCCGGGTTACGCCAAGTTCTTTTGCCAAATAATCGACCTCATAAGATTCACCGCCAGCTACCTGATTGCGATCCCTTGCATCTTTTTTATTTTTATTGTCTGTCATAATAAAGTTTTTGGAATAGAACAACCGCCAACCAATAGAGTTTGAAAACTATCACTATTCTGATGTTGTTCTAAATACAAAAAGGAGGAATTATGCCTTGGTATAATGGAGATTATCCACCATCATATAAAAATCAACCGGTCAACATCCGGGAGAAAGCGACTGAAATCGCAAATGCTTTGCTTGAGGAAGGCGCCGAAGAAGGAATTGCCATAGCAACCGGCCTAAAAAAAGCGAGGGAGCATTTTAAAAAGGTAAAAGAGGAAAATAGAAAGTAAGGAAGCACAAATTATTAAAATCGACGACTATGCCAGAACTACCAGACCTACAGGCCTTCAGCAAAAATCTCACAAAAATGCTTAAAGGTAAAGTGCTTGAAAAAGCTGCCATTCACAACAAACAAAAGACCAAAGTCAGCCTGAATGATCTGCAAACTCTTGAAGGCAAAAAACTCATCAAAGTTTATCGGGAAGGTAAAAGGCTTTTTTTTGATTTTGGCAAAGATGCTATCTTGTCGATTCATCTCATGTTGCATGGCAAACTGATATATTCGGAGGACGAAAACCCAAAGTATGCATTAGTTTCCATGAAGTTTAAGGATGGTGGAACGCTATCCATTACCGACTTTCAGAAGATGGCACATATAGAATTGAATCCTGAACATGCAAAGGTGATGGATGCACTTTCTGAAAAGCTAAATCCAAAATTACTTTTCGGATTGCTGCAATCAAGCAAGGCCAAAATTAAAACTCTCCTGATGGACCAAAATGTCATTGGTGGTATTGGAAATGCCTACGCTGACGAAATCCTGTATGAAGCAGGGATATCACCACTTTCAATTTCAAACAAAATTCCCGAAAAGCAGGTACAACATCTTGCCAAAGCAATTAAGGAAGTACTGGAAAATGCCGAACAGCAGATTCTAAAAGAGCATCCTGAAATCATTAACGGTGAGATAAGGGACTTCATGAAAGTCCATAACAAAAATGCGAAGGTTGATGGTAAGGGTCATGAAATATTGCAAACCAAAATTAGCGGCAGAACTACTTATTACACAGAGCAACAAAAAGTTTTCGAATAGCACAGGATACGACTAAAGAATTACTTATCTCAGTGAAGTTTTTTGGCACAGATCTGGTACGGAAATAGGAACAACTAATTGCATATGAATAATCTATATATTATCTTCTTTTTTTTAGTTCTCCAGGGCTGCACAATGCGTAAAAGTACAATGACACCGGTACAAAATGATAAGTCCAAAATATACAATGACAGCTCAATGCAACAAGACTATGTTTCCATTTTAGAAACAATTTTGTCTGACGATTCAGCTGGTATCAAACTGCAACGTGAAGGAGAACGAAGGGCGTTCATTCATAACAAGTTTATGAGAGATTCTATCTCATCATTGCATGACAGGAATTATGTTTTTTACAACGTCGATCCACAGAAGCTGATGAAAATACTGGATAACCAGCTCACAGATTCGCTGGATATGCTTAATCAGATGAACGAAAGGAAGGCAATCATCCCAATTCCAGACGCGATCAAAGCAGCGTACACTGTTGATGACGCCGATAAATACAGGATGGACCGCAACCAAAGCATTTATTACTTTCATCTTCCCATTATCGGGTATAACCGCAAAAAAGCATACGTGCCGGTCGACTATGTATGCGGCCCTTTATGTGGAAACGGTGATGCATTTCTGCTTGAAAAAGTGAATGGTAAATGGGTAATCATACAACGATTTTTTAACCTCTGGATCTCTTAAAAAAATGTAGTCACAATAATCTTTAAACAGAAGATATTCACGCCAAATAACCAAGCGGACTTATAGCCTAATGGACCTTATCACTTTCTATAAATACACTTCCCGACAAATAGCACTCGGGAACATTGGCTAATACATAATCAATGTCGAGAATATTAGGACGAGCTGTACTTCCATGCCCACAATACAAACTCCTGATCCAGGTATCTACGTCATCTACCCATATCGCCTTCCAGGTAATATTTTGTGGATCCTGGACAGTGACAGGTGAAATTAGCACATTATACCCCATCGCTCGCAGCGCGGTTAATACGACTCGGTTTACTTTGACAAATTTCATCTTCGAAAGCTATATACGGTTGTCTTTACTTTGGAACAGAAATACAACCCATATGGTTCAAACGTCATTAACTTTTTGTGCTTTGCAGCAGATCCTAATAAGTACTAAATCTGACTGATCGCTTGCATCGGATCCATTCCCGAATCAAGAGACTCGTGGTGGTTACTCCTTTTTATATACAACTATTAAAACTGTCCTGTATGAGTTTTATGAGGTGTAATCATACAGGAGAAATGCTTCGGAACATCATTTTTTGACTTTCTGATTTAGTTTTTATACCACTTTTAGTAATATTTTTTCAAATCACTAATTCTTTCAATATGGAGTTCTCTGGCCTGAGACCGCCGCATCATTAACGCATAAGCATTATTAAATCCTAAAGGTTTTAACCACTTGATGCCATACAGCTTCTGAAACTCATTGTTTACGTAATTATAGGTATCGGAAGGACTTTTGGATACGCTTCCTAATACCTGCTGATTTGGTTTTAACAACACCAAAAGGCCTGTTCCCGTGTACTCTACATAGCAATCAATGGCATCGCTCATCAAAGCATCAAAACATATTTTGGTCCCACCCAACCCCGTCTTTGTATCTACTTTATAATCGGTATGGCCTTCGATCAGAATTTTGTATATCGCAGCCAAAATATATTGTTCTGCAAAAATTTTTGAACCTACCTTTATCGTACCGGCGCTCCCAGAACCAGTTGGCTTATAAAGATTGTTGTGCAGCAGAAAGTCCTTTGCAATATGTTCTGGCGTCTGCTTCAAAAAATCTGCTTTATAATTGAGCTCCGTCATGACCGAATCATTGAACTTATCTGCCAGCAGGTTCATTGTCTCTTCCAGCTTGGGGAATTTCTGAAGGGTTGCCGTCTTGATGATCGGTGAAGCAAAATAAGGTGGGAAAATCTTCTTGTCATCTGCCAGCACAAACAGGTCGTATGCCTTGATCCGCCCATCGGTGGAGTATCCGCTAATGAGATCAAGATCTTTTTCATAAGCGGCTTTATACATAATTACATCGCTGACAACAAGTGGGTTGACCTGAAGATCATAGATACTGCGAAGTCCCAGATCACCGTCCTGACGTCCCATAAACTCTGGTGTGAAACCTGCCTTGATGCGACTGTCATTGGACCTCATAGCCATATAAAGCATACTTAAAAAGCACATTGCGGTGAATATGCCCAATATAATATAGGTTTGTCGACTTTTGATATTTACCAGGGAATATTGGATTAGTGCAATGCCTTTGTCCAAGAGGATTGCTAATAATGCTGCAGGAATAGCGCCGGCCAAGATCATGTTGGAGTTGTTAAGGGATATACCGCCAAAAATAAATTCACCCAAGCCCCCGGCGGCAACAAATGATGCCAAGGTTGCTACGCCAACATTGATCACTGCCGCTGTACGTACGCCTGCGATAATCACTGGCATGGCAAGTGGAAGTTCTACTTTGAGGAGCAGTTGCCAATCGGTCATACCCATCGCTTTCGCTGCCTCTACGATACTGGAACCAACTCCTGTAATGCCGGTAAAGGAATTCCGGATAATGGGTAAGAGAGCGTAGATAAATAGTGCAATAATGGCGGGAATGGCTCCGATACCCAGAACCGGAATAAGAAAACCCAACAATGCAATACTCGGTACAGTTTGCAAAACACCTGCAAAACCTAAAATAATAGCAGCAAATTTTCTCTTTCTCGAGATCAGTACCCCTAGAGGCACTCCGATAAGAATGGCAAATACCAAAGATAAAAATGTAAGCCCGAGATGTTGGCCAATCTGGGTCAATAGCTTGTCCTGTTGTTCGAGAATAAATTGCCAAAAACTTTGCGCCGTCATACCACTTGTTGTTTTCGATAGTTGTTAAATGCGCCCACTAGCGTTTCATAGGCTTGCGCCGTATCTGTATGCATACTCAGAACCTGGGTGGCATGCCATAAATCTGTGCTCAATGTAAATCCATAACGCGAGATAAAAGGATCTATCGCCGTAATCCCTTGTAGTTCTTGTAAGGTAGTCACTTTATACTCCAATAGTAGGCGATTTTCGGCGAAGAAATTGGCTACAAATTCATTTGCAGGTCTATATAACAGTTCTTTTGGCGTTCCGATCTGCACGATTTTCCCCTTGTCCATTAAGCAGATCCGCTGTCCAAGTTCGAAAGCCTCAGACACATCGTGCGTAACGAGGATGATCGTCTTACTGCGTATCTCCTCCAAGGATCTGAATTCTGCGTGGATATCTGCTTTGGTTATATTATCCAGTGCTCCGAATGGCTCGTCCATTAATAGAATAGGTGAATCGGCGATCAGTGCCCTAGCAATGCCTACGCGCTGTTGTTGCCCTCCACTCAGTTCATGGGGATAACCTTGTTGGATCTCCTCGCCCAAGTTTAATTTGTGAAGTAGCTCCGCAGTACGCATGCTTATTTTCTTTTTTTCCCATTTCAACAATTCTGGAACTACAGCAATATTGCGTGCAACGGTATAGTGCGGAAAAAGGCCGGCATGCTGCATGACAAAACCAATTTGCCTACGTAAATCATGGATGCCTCTTTCTCTGATATCTTTGCCAGCAATAAAGATCTGGCCTTTATCGGGTTCGATAAGCCTATTGATCATTTTTAGGGTTGTCGTCTTTCCACAACCGCTGGTTCCTAGCAGAACAAGAACTTCGCCTTGATTGGCCTGAAGGGAAATCTGATCGACTGCGGCCTTTCCATTAAAGAATTTTGAAATGGAGACGATATCTATCATATTATCTCGCGAGTCTAATACCTGTAAATTGCCACTGCAGTGCCGTCTGAAAAAAGTTTCGGTACGTTTTGCGGCTATGATCTTTAGGTGTTGCAATGGAGGCTCCACGCAAGACCATCTGGTTAACCATAAATTTTCCGTTATATTCACCCACGGCGCCAGCCTCCTTTTTAAATCCGGGATAAGGAAGATATGCAGAATTGGTCCACTCCCACCGCTGTCCCCAATTGAGATGATCTGCCGCAACCTCCCACTCTGCCTCTGTCGGAAGCCGCATTCCCCTCCAGGCTGCAAATGCGGAAGCTTCATAAAAGTTGACATGGCAAACTGCATCTTCCAAGTCTATTTCCATCAACCCCGCTAAGGTATAATTCATCCATTGTCCATCCATCAAATGCCAATATAAGGGAGCCTGAGCCTGATGCTGTTTTACCCAGTCCCAACCTTCGGAATGCCAATACCGGAAATCGTCGTACCCACCATCTTCCATGAAAGCAATGTATTCCTTATTTGTCACCAAATCACTCGCGATTTCAAAGTCATTCAAATAGACCTTATGTCTTCCTTTCTCATTATCAAAACAGAAACCTGAACCTTCATATCCGATTTCATAAATCCCAGCACCAAATTGGACATACGTTGATTCGGCAGCCGCATAACTGACAGGAGCTTTTGTACTGCCGTAGGCAGGAAAAAGGGGATTGTGCCCCAGTATATATTTGATATCCGTAAGCAGCAATTCTTGATGTTGCTGTTCGTGATTTAATCCTAGCACAAAGATGTCAAGGAGATCATTTGTCAAAAACCCACCATCCAAAAACTCAATCATGGACTTGTCCACACATTTGCGATATCTATAGATGTCTGCAACGGAAGGTCTGCTCAGATTTCCTCGATCTGTACGAATCACCCGAGCTCCTATTGTTTCATAGTAACTATTGAACACAAAATTGTATTCAGCGTCGAATGGCTGATAGTTTGGCAAATGCGGAAGTAAAATAAATGTTTCGAAAAACCAGGTGGTATGTCCAAGATGCCATTTCGGAGGACTAACCTCTCCTATGGGCTGAACAACATAATCCTCAGTTTCCAATGGTTGGCAAATTTCTTCGGAATAAGCCCGTATAGCAAGATAGCTATCGATCCATTTTTGCTTTTCGGACATTTCGATAAGCGCATTTTGTATATTTTTCATAAATAAAACTTATTAGGACACCCTCCATGCCGAATCAACAAACCATCCTTTGCTGTCTTCAACATTTGCGATCAGCTGAAATCCTGCTATAGAAGCCATTCGCTGTATTTCCTCAGGAGCATATTTCTGAGAAATTTCCATGTCAATTAATTCATTTTCCTTAAAAAAAATAGACTCGCCTTTGATATGGACATGTTGATTGGTTAGACTGACCAAGAAACTGCGGCAGGCTCCGGAGATTGGATCGTAGGATTGATAATGCTGAAAATATTGGGTATCAAAATCAGCTTCAAGTTCCCGGTTGATGCGATTCAGTAAATTGATGTTGAAGGCCGACGTGATTCCGGTTTTATCGTTATAGGCAGAAAGAACGGTGTGTGGATTTTTTTTGAGATCAAAACCGATTATAATAATATCACCGGGGCTTAGTTTACGGCGGATTTCGGCACAAAAAAAGTGGGCTTCGTCCATATCCATATTGCCGATATTACCACCTAAAAATAAAACTACTTTTCGCCGTTCGGAAATTTTCATCGCCTGGTCAAGCATTTCAAAGTACTCTCCCTCCAACGGTACGATGTCTAAAGTTGGAATGTCACGATGTAATTTTTCGCCTAATACCGCAAGAATATTGCCCGATATATCGATAGGCATGTAGGAGTACGTGTTATGATGTGCACTGAGATGGGTTAACAGATGACTTGATTTAAGGGCATCACCTGCCCCCAGCTCTATCAGGTCGAAATCGGATTCATCAGTTGTGATGAAATCTGCTAACTCAGCAGTTTTTGTGCGAAATATTTCAAGCTCGCAGTTGGTCAGATAATATTCGGGCATATGCATGATATCCTGAAAAAGTCGATCGCCAATGGGATCATAAAAATACTTTGAAGATAATTTCTTCGGATAAGTATTTAAACCTTCTACCACTTCCTTGTGAAAAACCCCTTCATACTTTTCGATCTCAGGTGAAGCACTAATTACTGGTAGAACATTATTTAATTGTAAACTCATAACTCTATGGTATTTGCGGTCTTTGTTACAGAAATATAACAGGAAAAATGAGCGAATAGTTTCGGAATAATCCAATCTGTGAAAATGGTCGAAACAGCAAATGGCCAGCCTGGATTAAGGCGGCGACGTTATGCTGATTTACAATTGAATTTCTCGATTCGGAGGAAATCCTACTATTTAAAAAAGGCTGATCATAAGATCAGCCTCTAAAACACTCATCACAATAAAACATACTAATCGTGCCCTTCAGTCTTAACAATCTTGTTGTAAATACCTAATAATAAAAACGGCGCCGCCCACTGGCCGACAAACAGTGCATTATTGTCGTCTTTTGTTTTGCAACATTTTAATGCTGCTGAAATTCCCATCGCTGCCAGCGAAGCTGCTAAAAATAAAATCGATGGAATTTTAGAAGTTTGGTTTTCTACCTCTCTTGTTACTTTGTCTTCATTTCCTGTTGTAAGTGCCATAATATATATACTTTGGTTTATTATTGAACTATTTTCAAGAGGAAATGGTTTAAATTTAAACAAAAAAAGGTCGAGACTCTGATTCTCGACCTTAACATGATACGTAATATTGATAATGGAGGACTAAAATAACCATTTGGTACATAGCTTTGTTTAGAATAAAGTGCTAAAAGGAGGAAGCTTAATCCCTATTGTTTTATAGGTTTTTACAAGAGTTTGGCATATCAACCTAGATAGCGTCGAAATAGTCAATTCAATAGTAGCTGGTTTTAGGGATCCTAAAAATAATTGTTACTAACGGTGAACGAATTTCACTTGGTGCTGTTCTAATCAGCATGGTTACGTCACGTGCATCACATATACAATCAATATATTATGAAAATAGCAGTGCTAGCTCATTTAAAACATCCCATCCGCAAACCATTTATGGGTGGGTTGGAAGCCTTTACATACGAAGTAACTAAACTTTTACTGCAAAGGGGACACGAGGTTACCTTGTTTGCCAGTGAGCATTCCGATCCTTCTCTAAATGTGCATGCTATCCTTAGCGATGTAGATTACGATATGGAGACATTAAGTAGATTTCGCTCGCATGAATTGAGTGAAGATTTTATATCGACACATCACGCCTATCTGGAGCTGATGCAGGAGATAGACCAATATGATTTTGATGTTATATTTAACAATAGCCTAAATTACGTACCCATTACAATGGCGACCTTAGCGGAAACACCGATGGTAACAGTATTGCATACACCTCCTATTTTTGAGATGAAAAAAGCTATTATGGCAGCAAACAGATACAACAAAATGACTTATGTATCTGTCTCGCAAACAAATGCATCAATGTGGGAGCCCTATATACCCAATTGTAAGGTCGTACACAATGGAATTGATTTGAATAAATGGAGCTATATAGCAAATAACTCTGGAGAGTATGCATTATGGTTTGGCAGAATTCATCCCGATAAAGGAACCCATTTCGCAATAGCAGCTGCAAAATTGGCCGGAAGACCTATCAAAATCGCAGGCTCGGTCGCAGACAAACATTATTTCGAAACTTTTGTCAAACCGCTTCTCGATGAAAACGCTGAATGGGTAGAGCATTGCACACACGAACAACTTAATGAACTAATCGGAAATGCGGCAGTAAGTGTGATTACCCCCTGCTGGGAAGAACCTTTCGGTTTGGTTGTTGCTGAAAGCTTAGCATGCGGAACGCCAGTCGCTGGCTTTGCGAGAGGAGCGCTACCAAAAATTGTGACAAAAGAAACTGGATGTCTTACAGCGTCCTGCTCAGTGACAGAATTGGCTAATTGCATAAACGACGCAGCACAGCTTAGTCGCAAAGCATGCCGAGTGCATGCTGAATCATCATTGGATATACAGCATATGGTATCTTCCTACGAAAATATATTTGCTCAAGTAATCAAAAAATGTGCAGATAAATATGTCTTATAAATATGCTTTTTACATTCACCACCATGGGTCTGGTCATCTTACTCGAGCCTTAGCTATAGCTGCGCAACTACCCGCTGATGAAGTGGTTTTCCTCGGTAGTTCATTAGAAACTTATAAAGATTTAATACCAAAAGGTATTCGTTCAATCGAATTGCCATTTGATATTCCCGCCAATAGCGATCGGGATTGGGCTGCTAGTGACCTGAGTTTTTTACATTATGCTCCCGTGAATGTGAAGGGTATAATAAATAGAAATTACCTTATAACAGAATTTTTTGCAAAGCACAACCACTGTTTACTAATCGTTGATGTTTCGGTCGAGATAACTTTACTTGCGCGTCTCTGTGGGATACCAACAGTAGTCGTAAGACAACATGGCAGCCGCTCCGACTTAGCACACTTAATGGCTTATGAAAGCGCTTCTTTTGTGTTGGCACCATACGCAAAATCAATGGCTCAAGATATTGAAAGCGATTTTGCGCATAAAACATTTTATTCAGGTGGCTTCTCCAAATATAGCGGCATGTCGGTTGAGAACAATACGAGTGCGGACGATCAAATAGCGATGTTCTTTGGACGAGGTGGCACATGTTTCGATTGGAAGCTCATCGCTCAAATTCGGAAAGATTTACCTGAAACATCCAGCCTACATATACTCGGCACAATACCAGATTATCACGCTATTAGTGGAGTCAGCTATTATGGCAATTCAAAAACTGCATACGATATATTAAAAAATTGCGGCATCGTGATAAGCAATGCGGGACACAACTGCGTGATGGAATTGGGCGACTTAAGAAAAAAAGTTATTTGCGTACCTGCGGAAAGGCCTTTTGAAGAGCAAAAAATAAAAGCCAAGCTACTGCAAAATGCTGGTGTAGCGACGATAATAGAAGAGCAAGCTTTACATCAGGTCAATTGGTCCCACATCATTGAAAACGCAAAAAAATTAAAGGTCGAAGCATGGGAAAAATTGATGAACCCAAAAGCGACCATCGAAATTGCTGCGCGCCTTAAGAAATTGCATTCAAATCTATTTAAAACTTTATATAAATAATATGTACTCTACCGCTTCCATTTCTGTATTGACGATCGTACATAAACGCCATGACGCGCTAATAAACCTGATGAATGGGCTCGCAAAAAATTCTATTCTACCCACAGAGCTGATCATTGTCTATATCAATGAACGTGCCTACCCACTCAAAGACGAATATCCCTTTAAGATAAAGTCCTTGGAAATAGATACAACAGGTGAATTAAATTTGGCCAAAGCAAGAAATACGGCTATAAAAAGTTCGAGTTCTTTATTTAATATCTTTTTAGACGTAGATTGTATTCCGGCAGATGATTTAATAGAACAGTATCTGCCCTATTCAACAAAAAATATTTTAATAAGCGGCCGGGTAAGGTATTTAAAAAAAGGCTTTGCAGATAAACTTGGATGGATGTCGCAGTTGATGCAAAACAGCAGGCCGGATCCTGTCAGGAAAGATGTAGATCAATTTAGTTATGAACTTTTTTGGTCCCTCAATTTTGCGTGTACCAAAGAGACTTTCCATAAAATTGGAGGATTTGATCAAAATTATATTGGATATGGAGCTGAAGATACCGATTTTGGTTTCAGTGCGAGGAATAATGGGGTTGCTCATATCACGATCGACGCATTGGCCTACCACCAATATCATCCAAGTTATAATCCCCCTTTAAACCACTTCAAACCAATTGTCATCAACGCTAATCAATTTTTCCTAAAATGGAGAGTTTGGCCAATGATGGGATGGTTAACTAAATTTAATGAGTGCGGATATATATCCTTCAAAAACAATAAAATAACCATTGTTCGAGAGCCTTCAAAACAAGAAATTGCGGCCAGCCTCATTGAATAGGAAACAGGTCAAGGTTATTCTCGGACATTTAAAGAACCGTCCTTGTCAACTATTATCGGATTATAATTCGCAACAAATTAAAAAAAATATTGATAACATATTTTCAACATATTTAAATTTCCCCAAAATGCATTTAAATCCTACGATATCCACATTTAACCATGTCGTTTTGCATACACTTTTTGGCAAAGTTAAAAAAAGTACTTTGATTAATTTTGACCAAATACTTAGAAATGAAAAACTTTATAAAGTTATTACTGCTTTTAATGGTTATGATGACTACTTTATCAACTCAATCCATGGCACAAAAGAAAGATGTAAATGTCTTGGTCCTTATTTACTCCGATAACGGTGGGACTTTAGAATTAGCAAAAGAATTTGCTAAAGGCTTAGAAAAAAACTCAAATGTTCGATCAGTAATTAAACAAGTAAAGCATTCGGACAATCCAATTTTAAAAACTATCCCAGTTGTTAGTATGGAGGAACTTTCATCATATGATGGTATCGCGTTTGGCTCTCCGGTGTATTTTGGAAATATTAGTACCGGCATGAGCGAATTTTTCTCCAAAACAACAGATCTATGGGCGAAACACGCACTTGAAGGAATGCCTGCCAGCGTATTTATGTCTGCGGGTACCGGAGCAGGACGTGAACTTGCCTTACAGTCGTTTTGGAATACTCTTGCGGTTCATGGAATGATACTTGTTTCAAATGGCATACGCTCAAATGACAAAATTGACAGATCAATTGCTCAGGGCAATTCTGTTTTAGGAACCACGAGCTTGGTAGGTATAAAAAATGTGCCACGTCCGAGCTCCGATGAACGCCTTCTTGCCGAAGATCAGGGGGAAAACTTCGGGAAGGTTGCAAAGGCCTTACAAGGAACATTTCACAAAGAATCCGCTCCTATTGAACAAAAAAACAATAATGATATAAATCAGGAACTGATCAATAAAAAAATTATCCTGCCTGATGTTCCAAAACCTGCTGGAAATTATCAGCCATTTGTACGTACCGGAAACCTGGTATTTATTAATCAATATGCATTAAAGGATGGGAAATTACAATACCCCGGAAAACTCGGTAAAGACGTGGATGAAAGGCAGGTTAAGGAAGCGACACGTACCACAATGCTCAATGTTTTGGGAGTATTAAAAAATGCTGTGGGAGGCGATCTTAACCGCATAAAAAAATGTGTTCAGTTAACTGGGTACTTTAATGTAACTGATGACTATACCAAACATGCTGACCTCATGAACGCTGCATCAGATTTGGTTGTAGAAGTATTTGGTGAAAAAGGAAAACACGCCAGGGCAACGGTGGGAGCCTCGTCACTCCCAGGAAATACTTCAGTCGAAATACAGGCTATATTCGAAATTGAATAGATTCCATCGGTGTCCCTGAAAAATGCTTTCCGATACGATCTAGTCAAATTAAAATCTCTATCTCCTGTGCTTTGGCGTTAATAGAGATTAATAAAATATACTTCATACGGAGACACTTATCTAATTTGATTTATAAATAAAAACCCGTACATTCAACGGAAATTAACCTCTTTCCATTATGCAAAGTAACAATTGGTTCAACCGGTTTAAATACATCCAGCGAAAAAGGGTATTTTGGTTAATTACGCTATTAACTATTTTTCATCATACAAGCTTCGCGCAAAAAGATCCGCAGCTCAGGGAAGCACTGTCTATCATGACAAAAGCATCTATTTCTGGAGATATCGAAGGTATTATAAGTCAAACATCGCCCCGCATAATTGAAAGCATGGGCGGGATAGATCAGGCAACAAAACTGACCAAGGAACTCTATTCATCTCTTATAAAATATGGGGTTAAAATTGATTCCACGATCAATTATGTCGATATAGATGTCTCAAAAATTGATGGGATAGCCTACTGCTTTATTCCTCAGGTATTGGTAATGTCTATGCCTGAAAAAGGCAAAATGGCTATTACTTCGGCTTACTTATTAGCGTTAAAAGAGGACGAAACCAAAAAATGGACTTTTATTAATTTCAATAAAATGGATCAGGAAAAGATCAATTTGTTTCTTCCTGAATTTAACGGCAAGATTTCTCTTCCTCCGGGTCTAGAAAAAAAAACCTTAGTCGTGAAGAAAGAAGAGGTAGCTAAAACTGTCGATCATCTAATGAAACTTATAGATGAATCTGTCAAAGAAAATAAATAGTTTTAAGTCATTTCCCGTCAATCTTCGGAAATTCACTAAAACCTGCTATGATTTTTTTGTTTCACCTCAGGTCCCAATTGCTAAGGGAAATGTACTGTAGACTACTCCAGAAAATTCATCTTATACTCAGCTAAAATCTGCGTATTTTTAGGATTAATAAAATTCCTTTCATCGCACGAAAAGAGGAATCAAAAAGACCTTTCCGCAATTGCGGAAAGGTCTTTTTGATAATCTCAATATCGAAATGGAGGTTAATATTCCTCCATATAATGGAATCCTATGTTGTTTGGCGTTATGTTCCTCCTTCTACTCATACTTTTTGTTGCGATTTTATAGGAATCTAACGTGTTCCTAAATCTTTCGCATGCATACTGCCTACCCCCAAAATACAATTGAAAATAAAGGGCATTCGGATGAAAAGACAATTCAATTAAACTCCAGCTTCTTTATCAGTAAAAATCTGGACTCCTGCTTTCTTTTCAATTAACTGTAACGGATATAGTTCAGGATTATATACACCATGAAGAACTTGATTCAAAGCGTTTTTCTTGGATTTGCCAAATGTAACAATTAGAATATTTTCAGCTTTATTGATGATAGGTTCAGTCAACGTAATTCTAAACATTTCCTGTGGCTTTAGATAGTAGGCATCAACCCATTTTCCTTTTTCTTGTAGGATCTTTTCACCTGGAAACAGAGAGGCAGTGTGGCCATCATCCCCCATTCCTAATAGGATGAAATCAAAAATACCGTCAGCTCCCAAAACATTTCTGATTTGCGCTTCGTATTCTTTAGCGTAATTTTCAGGCTCAATTCCCTCTTTATACATGGGGAAAATCTGATTTTTATTGACTGGAACTTTATTCAAAAGTACTTCCAAAGTCATCTTAAAATTACTTTTCTCATCTTCAAGAGAAACCCATCTTTCATCTACCCAAAAAAAATGGATTTTCTCCCAAATTATTTTATCGGCATATTCAGGAGTAGCTAATAAACTAAAAATAGCTTTCGGTGAAGAGCCACCACTCAACGCAACCACAAATTTATCATGCTTCTGGATTGCTTTTTTCGAAAGCTCAACAAATGTATCTGCTGCTTCTTTATATAAAGCATCCAGATTATCAAATATCGTAATATTCATTTTCTTTTAATAGATTTTAAACCCACTGATGTCCCTGCCGCTCTACCAGTGCATCACTGTCATCAGGCCCCCAGTTTCCTGAAGCATAATTTGGGAAAGAGGGGTCTTTGGTTTTTTCCCAGGTTTCCTGAATTGTTTTTATCACATCCCACGCTTCTTCTACCTGATCAGAGCGCATAAACAGTGTAAGGTCTCCGACAAGTGCTTCCAATAATAGAGTTTCATAAGCTTCGGGAGTATCGGTCTGACAGGCAAAATTATCGAAAATCATTTCCACAGGTTTAAGCGCTAAGGACAAGCCTGGTTTTTTAGACATAAACTGCAATCTGATGTCCATTTGTGGCTGGATATTAATAATCAATCGGTTAGCCGACAGAAGCGAGGTGCTTTCTGAAAACATAGAATTGGGAAGTGGCTTAAACTGAATCGTTATATAAGAATGCTTTTCTTTCATCTTCTTCCCGGTACGAACATAAAAAGGAACATCCTCCCATCTTTCATTATCCAGATAAAACTTGATAGCGACAAATGTTTCGGTATTGGAATCAGGAGCAATTCCCTCCTCCTGGCGATAGCCATTTACTTTCAGCCCATTTACTTTGCCTCGTCCGTACTGTCCTCTTACCGCATAATGATCTACTTTTTCAGGAGAAATCCTACGGATGGATTTTAAAACATCAACTTTACGATCCCTGATCTCACCCGATCCAAGTGAAGCCGGAGGTTCCATAGCAACCATACAAAGAATTTGCAAAAGATGGTTCTGAATCATATCGCGCAAAGCTCCTGTCTGCTCATAAAAACTGGCTCTTGTTTCCACTCCGACTTCTTCGGCAACCGTAATCTGCACCGATTCTATATGTCTGTGGTTCCAAAGAGGTTCAAAAATTGAATTTCCGAATCTGAACGCCAAAATATTCTGTACTGTTTCTTTACCTAAATAATGATCGATACGATAAATCTGTTCTTCCTGGAAAGTTTGTGAAAGAAGATTATTTAGCTCAATGGCAGATTCTTTATTGTGACCAAAAGGTTTTTCGATAATAATTCGATCTGTTGCAGGATCAGATGCTATTGATGTATTTTTAAGATGATTTGAAATTACAGATACAAAGTTTGGTGCAATCGACAAATAGAAAAGTCTGTTTCCTCTCATTCCGTACACCTTATCAAAATTCTCCAGTTTCTGATATAAATTCTGATAAGAGCTTTCTTCATCAAGCTGATGCTGAAAATAGCTGATGTGAGCCTGAAAACCAGCCCAATCTTCCTTGGTTACGGTCTTCCTGGAAAAACTCTCCAGATTTTCTTTAATATAAGCGCTGAATTTTTCATCCGTATTTTCGGCTCTTCCTAAAGCTAGAATATTAAAACCTTTGGGCATTCTGCCATCGATGTATAAATTGTAGAAGGCTGGAAAAAGCTTTCTTTTTGCCAAATCCCCTGTTGCACCAAAAATAACGATCGTTGTTGGATGCAGGATTGTATTGTCACTCATTGTTAGGATCTAGTTATTTGGGGTTTGCCATGAAGTATGAAAGACTCCTTCTCTGTCCGTTCTTTGGTAAGTGTGCGCACCAAAATAATCACGCTGAGCCTGAAGCAGGTTTACAGGTAAAGATGCTGTGGTGTATGCTTCGAAATACCCTAGAGCCGACTGAATTCCTAAACTTGGAATTCCGTTTGATACAGCAAAAGCAGCCGTTTTTCTTAATGACGGAATTTTATCTTTTACAATTTCTGAAATTTCCTGATCCAATAAAATATTAGATAAGTTCTCGTACTTTGAATAAGCCAGATAAAATTTCTCCAATAAAACCGAACGGATGATACACCCACCTCTCCAGATTTTAACAACATCTTTTAACGGAATTTCAAACTGATATTCCTCAGAAGCTTTTACCAATAATGCCAAACCTTGAGCATAACTGATTAAAGTAGATAAATACAAAGCATCCCCCACCTCTTTTATAAACAATTCTGTATTTTCTGGAGTTTTCACTTCTTCTTTAGCATATATTTGAGAAGCTTTTGCTCGCTCATCTTTGTAAGCGGATAAAATTCTTGATGTTACGGCAATATCGATGGTTGGAATAGAGACCCCAATTTCCATACCCTCCTGGGAGGTCCATTTTCCGGTTCCTTTTGCTCCTGCTTTATCTAAAATCTTGTCGACAAGAAAACCGTCTGTTACATCATCTTTTTGCTGGAAGATATCTCTTGTTATTTCAATAAGGAAAGAATTCATCTCGCCTTCATTCCATCTTTTAAAAACTTCATACAATTGTTCATTCGTAAGATTAGCTCCTTTTCTCAGTAAATCATATGCTTCACTGATTAATTGCATGATGGCATATTCAATACCGTTGTGAACCATTTTAACATAATTCCCAGCAGCTCCTTTCCCCATATAAGCGGTACAGGGCTCCCCATTTACTTTTGCTGAAATAACTTCCAGCATAGGCTTCACCAAATTGAAAACTTCCAAATCTCCCCCTGGCATAATACTCGGTCCTCTTCTGGCGCCCTGCTCTCCTCCAGAAACTCCCATTCCCATAAAATGAAGGTTTTTAGAAGCTAAATCGGCTATACGTCTCTCGGTATCTTTGAAATAAGAATTTCCCGCATCAACGACAATATCTTTTGGACTCAGCAGCGGGGTTATGCTTTCAAGAACAGCATCAACCGGTTTGCCTGCTGGTACCATCAAAATAACTTTTCGCGGACTTTCTAAATTCAATACAAATTCCTCTAGTGAAACAGTTCCAACAACCTGTGTACCTGAAGCCACTCCTTTACGAAGTTCGATTACCTTTTCTTCATCTAAATCGAATCCTACGACAGAAAAACCATTATCGGCAATGTTGTAAAGCAGATTTCTTCCCATTACACCCAGACCAATGACCCCGTAATTATACTTTTCCATTCTTACTTAAAGTTTATGTTATAAATTCAAAATTACTGAAATGCATGCCAGTAAAAAAATTATCTAAAATTTTCTTTCCATTGTGACATTTTTATCATCAACTGGAAAATGTCATTAATCAATACGGTGATAAGGGCATCGTTCAACATATAAACTATCGAGGTCCAAATTCTCTAATTTTAATTTTACTTTTGGCTATATGTAAATACATGCTAATCAGTAAACTCTTTCTTTTTCTTTCGGATGTAGTCAACCAGAATTTTTTGCAAGTTTTTAGCGTCATTAAGTTTGTAGAACTCCTCGTCAAATTTGTTTAGCGGATTGTTTTCATAAGATTTACTAAAACCTTCTACCGTACCATCCTGATCTTCGGTTATTTTCGATTTCTCCTTTTCAAATGTGCTGTTTGCCCGCTCGGTCAGATCAGCAAATTGAGTAGCGCCAACTAATTTCAGCGCTTCTGGCAACGCAGCAGCAAATTGACCGCTTGAATTAAAATAAAACTGGTTATAACCACCATTATTTACTTCTCCTTCTAATTGGCTGATCATATAAATTGCTTGTCTGGACTTGTTCCAGGACAAGACGATTTCATATTCTTTGTCATATGCCGGCGATAACTTACGAAAGAGGTTATCATAAACGACTTCCAATAAGATGTCATCCGAAGTCGTATCAATAATCTGCTCGGTTAATGGATTCTGAATTGATGGCTTATTATTATTTTGCTTAGTATGTCCAGAACAGCCAAATAAATTTAAAATAATTATTATAATTCCAATGGTAATAGTTGGTGTTCGCATTGATTTTATCATCTTTAAATCTTTTTAGTATTCAAATATATACATTGATTTGCAAACAATTTCCTCAGTGGTATAGTTATAAAATGGTTCGACATCCTCTGTATGCACTTTTCAATTGGATTTTCTTTTACAATGAAGTACATTGCAGAAACATTGATGCGACTAAAGAATTATTTTGTAAAATTGGCTAAGTTAATTCTCTTTAAAACAATTTAATATGAAAAATTATATCATTACCGGAATATTTTTGCTTCTGTTCACAAATTTGGCGTTTCCACAATATTTCACCCTAGCTCCAACAGGTTTCGTTTCTAAAGAGAATCTAGATTATACCGTAGTAGAAGTTCCTGGCGTTAAACAGCAAGAACTTTACAATAATGTATTAAAGTCGATCAATAGCTTGTATTCCAATCCCAAAGAAGGCCTGACTTTGGTTCCCGGGCAGGCGATAACTTTAGCAGCTTACCAACAAAGAGGACTTAAAACATCGGGTATTGCTTACTATGATGTCGATTATACCTTGTCTTTTTTGTTTAAAGATGGAAAAATAAGAATCAATAGTCCAACTTTCAGTGCTCAAATTATGAATTACAACGGTACTTGGAATAAAATGAACGTGAAAAAATTTTATTTCAAAGGCAACGGTAGCCCCAAAAATGAGAAAAAACATCAATTCGTAAACGCGTACTTTAATGGGCTGATCAAATCCATTCTTGAAAAATCAACCAATATTGATAATTGGTAATATCGATGTATTTCTTCTCTTCTTGATAATAAACTTGCGAACTTTCATTCCATTTTTCCAGTTTTAATTCTAGAAATAATATTATTCAACGCCTTTAAAAGACATAATAACGCCAGAATATTTATCATGATCTGCACCAATATAAGATAAATCAATACCGGATAAATTTTTATTGTTTACAGCTTCTTTAAATAGCGTATAATTCATTTTTTCGATCCTATTATTCCAGTCTTCATCCGATGTTGGCTTAATTGATTCCAAATCTTTCATTTCAAACATCGCACGATCCGATATTTTTTTAGACCGTTGGACAAAGATTGTATCTCCTTCTATCTTTAGAATCTTAACCCAACCTGCTGGTAAACCTTGGATGTTATTTCCTTCAGCATCGGTAAAGAAACTTGCTCCATATAGTTGTCCTGCCTGTAATTGTTGAGCCGACTTAGCAAGACTTTCTTTTTCATTCCGATATTTCTTGCCATCCATGTTCAGTTTAATACCGTAAATAATAGAGCCGATAATTGCTATCGATGCTATCATCAAATACCCTTTCCAAAGTTTGAAATAGGGAATTTCTAGTGTCTTCTTAAATTTCTTTACCTCTTCTTTTATTTCAGGCGAATAATTTCTTGCGTGGATGACCTGCCCGTACTGATTGACTAAACGAGACATTTTTACCAGACCTCCTCCAACCGGAAACCCTAAAAATTTGGTCGCAGGTGTAATGATACTAAGATTGAAATTCTGCGGTATGGTCTCATTTTTTAATGTTGCAGTGATATTTTTACTTCCTAAAACGTACTCGTAACGTGTATAAATGAACAGCATAAATGGAATGAATTATAACTATAAAGGTTCGAAATTAAGAAAAAATTCCTCCTGTAAGAATCCTGTGTCAATTAACTAATTAGTACAGAAACAGATAAATTTATTTGATATCCTACGCGTACCTTGTTCTAAATACAAAAATGAGGAATTATGCCTTGGTATAATGGAGATTATCCACCATCATATAAAAATCAACCGGTCACCGTCCGGGAGAAAGCAACCGAAATCGCAAATGCTTTGCTTAAAATCCAAAGTATGCATTAGTTTCCATGAAGTTTAAGGATGGTGGAACGCTATCCATTACTGACTTCTCCTTGACATGAAGAATTAAATCTTAACATGATACAGACGCTTACGCATATCAACCAATTGATGCTTCAGCTTAACCTGATCTGGCGCTACCGGAAATAAACTGTGCAAGCAGAGCTCTTCAACTTCCTGAAAGAGCTTTTGCGACCAGACAAAAAGTTCCTCATAGCTATAGGCGCCATTCTTGATGCGCAGGAGCTCTTCCCTATTGGGACGTTGTATCTGTAATTTCTTTTTGGATACAATCTCCTTTGCCTGTTGCAATAAACGTATGGTATGCATCATATTTTTCGCATCATAACCCTGCCCATGATCCATTGTCCCCTCAAAACGTGCCTCATTGCGTGCTGACACCCAGCTGAAATATTCATTATACGCCTTGCAATAAGATGAATAAGATTCGTAATTAACACAGAGGTACGCACAAAGTGTCTGACCCTTTGCGATAGAACTGCACGACACCTCATTGCTATCCAGGTTAGCCACGACGCCTTTATAACCCAAAGTCTGAGTCTGATCATAATATAGGGCATACATTCCCTTTGCATGTTCAATCTTTGCTAAACCACAGTTTTCCTGCTTCCAATGCCGCCTGCTCAGCCACGCGCTTAACGGTAAACTACCATTACCGGCTATGATAAAACAGAACTCCAGCAAATTTTTACGTTCGTGATCCATCGGATTGTTGATTTTCTTATTCAACCCTTTTGCCTTACGCACCTGTACCATAGCATATTGCGCAAAAGTCATAACGGCCTCCCGCGTAATAAATTCCTGCATTTTAAATTGCTCCATTATTGGATCTCGGTATACGATGCAATCGGCAGGACTAGCCAATAGCTCCAATACAGTCGGATTACTCTTTGACAGGAGCTCGACGAAGCGACCTAGCTCATAATACACTTCATCATTGCTCGCATTAGCCACTTGGGCAGTATATTGACCACCCAAGTAATCTTCCAGAGGCAGATAAAATACCCCTTTGATATCCGTATCGGAAGATGCGGTGGCCAAACCATATGCCCGGCTGCCGACAACGGCCTCAAACAGGATCAGCCCGTTCTTTCGAAGTTCGTCTATAGTCATCTTAATATAGTTTTAAAGTAATTCTCTAGTCCTTCCTTATCCAATACGGATACGGGAACCTGTTCTACTTGGCTCTCTAAATGTATTAACTTTGTTTCGATATAACTCCTTATGGTAGCTGAACAGCTGAATACAAAACCTTCATCGACTTGGCTTTTCAACTTCTGTAACTGCATGACTTCGACTTTAACAACATTGGGCAATAATACGGATAGTTCGGCCAATGTCATCGGCGCATAACTGCGATAGGTCATACTCCAGTCTGCCGCTAGTAAAGATCTGAGGATATAAAATAAGCTCTTGAGCTTCATCGTTTCTCGCCGAAGATCTTTCACTTTGCTTCGGACAATCCCAAGATAATGATGGGCGTGCCTACGTGCGTCAAAATAATTTTCGATCATTGTCCTAAAACTTGTTTTGAATCCGTTAAACTCGTGATAGACCACTGGTGACTGAATCCATTCAAATGGGCTCACATTGCTCTTATACATTAAGATGAGTACTTTAAACAGATCCCAGCCTGCGATATCAAGGTCATCGGTTATCGGAAACCGCATTTCGGTAGGAAGCGGAAACAAAAGACTATAGTACTCTGCTTTTCTTACATAAATAAACCGAACATCGTAATCACTGTCGATTGACGGAAATCCCCAACCTCGACTTCCTGATTCACAGGCGAAAAGTATACGTACTCCTTCGCTCGCTTCTATTTCCATGAGCTTCTTGATGATATGTGCTTTCATTTCTTCATGCTTTTTTAAATTTTCATTAACACAAAGATCGATTGCGCTACTGAAGCCTTTTTGCGCATTTTAAAAAAAGAGCATAAAAACAATGGAAGACCTCTTATTATCAGGTAGATAATTTTCTTGAAAAAATTGAAGCTTACACAGAAATATAGAAGTACGCAGATAGAATGCGTATTACAGTGTTAAACGAAACTATTATCCCCCATCTCATGCCACTGATATAAGCTATTCATAAAGAACAGCTCATAATCTTCTTCGTTGACAAAATAAAGGATTTGCCTCTTCTGCACCCAGTTGTAGCATTACTGAAGTCTGGGATGGCGCAAAAGATGGAAAGCGGCATTAGACCAAAAACTGAAAATGAAGTTTTTTGGCACAGATCTAGTACGGAAATAGGAACAACTAATTGCATATGAATTATCTATATATTATCTTCTTTTTTTTAGTTTTCCAGGGCTGTACAATGCGTAAAAGTACAATGACACCTGTCCAAAATAATAAATCCAAAATATACAATGACAGCTCAGTGCAAAAAGACTATGTTTCCATTTTAGAAACAATTTTGTCTGACGATTCGGCCGGTATCAAACTGCAACGTGAAGGAGAACGAAGGGCGTTCATTCATAATAAGTTTATGAGAGATTCTATCTCATCATTGCATGACAGGAATTATGTTTTTTACAACGTCGATCCACAGAAGCTGATGAAAATACTGGATAACCAGCTCAAAGACTCGCTGGATATGCTTAATCAGATGAACGAAAGGAAGGCAATCATCCCGATTCCAGCCGCTATCAAAGCAGCGTACAATGTCGATGACGCCGATAAATACAGGATGAACCGTAATCAAAGCATTTATTACCTTCATCTTCCCATTATGGGGTATAACCGCAAAAAAGAATACGTGCCGGTTGACTATGTATGCGGTCCTTTATGTGGAAACGGTGATGCATTTCTTCTTGAAAAAGTGAATGGTAAATGGGTAATCGTACAACGATTCTTTAACCTCTGGATCTCTTAAAAAAACGTAGCCACAATAATCTTTAAACAGAAGATATTCACTCCAAATAACGAAGCGGATTTATAGACTAATAGACCTTATCACTTTCTATAAATACACTTCCTGACAAATAGCACTCGGGAACGTTTGCCAGTACATAATCAATGTCAAGAATATTTGGACGAGCCGTACTTCCCTGCCCACAATACAAGTTCCTAATCCAGGTATCGACGTTCTCTACCCACATCGCCTTCCAAGTAATATTTTGTGGATCCTGAACTTCAACAGGTGAAATCAGCACATTATACCCCATCGCTCGCAGCGCGGTTAATACGACTCGATTTACTTTGACAAATTTCATCTTCAAAAGCTATATACGGTTCTCTTTACTTTGGAACAGTAATGCAGCCCATAAAGTTCAAAAAGTCGTTAACTTTGTGCTTAGTCAAAGATCCTACAGCTGACCCCGAACCAAACCGATCGCTTGCAATGGATCACCCCAGCATCAAGGGACTCGCGATCTTATTGAAGAAATGTAATATTTATTTCATAAAATTAGCAAGAAAAAATAAATCACGACTTGTAAACGTTATATTACTGTAAAACTTATAAAAGGGTACCAATGCCATAGCGGTTCTCTTTGTAATATAAATTTCTCACCCTTAAAAAGATAACATCATGAACGGAATCATATTTCAAGGAAAAAGTCTCAATATTGGGTGTACAGCAACATTCCTGTTCGAACCCGAAGTAGGTGTAGAAAATATTCCGGCAATAGCAGAACTTAGCACTGGTGAAAAAGCATATGCTGAAATACTTAGAGATAATACAACACTGATAACAGTACGAGTAGGTGAATATTTAAATGAAAAAGGAAAGAGAGCCAATGAAACGGCTTGGATGCTCACCTATAATCATCATTTAAAATCATGGCAGATAACGAAGAACCTTAACACAAAATAGCGTATTTTATTTCTTAGGAATACCAAAGTAACGACATAAAAGTCTTTAGTGCAATGTCTTGAATGGAAGGTCGAGATGCTGAGTCTCGGTCTTTTTTGTATAAAACTAAACTATTCATCCCTGAAAGTAGTTCATTAATAAACCAAAGTATACATATTATGGCACTTACAACAGGAAATGAAGACAAAGTAACAAAAGAAGTAGAACAGCAAACTTCTAAAATTCCCTCAATTTTATTCTTGGCGGCATCACTTGCAGCGATGGGAATTTCAGCAGCATTAAAATGTTGCAAAACAAAAGATGATAATACAGCTTTGTTCGTCGGTCAATGGGCGGCACCGTTTTTATTATTGGGAATTTACAATAAGATCGTTAAGACTGAAGGACACGATTAATAGGTTTTATTTTTTATGGTTGATTTTAAAGGCTGGTCTTAGGATCAGCCTTTTTTATTTTTTTCAAACTAAAAGTAATTCGACATTGTATTATAAGTACTTTTCAAAAATATAGGTTAATAATAATTAGAGCCTTGGGTTCCCCCCTCAAGGCTTTTTCCATTTTTATCAAACCAAGCTGTTAACAGAATTGTCCATTTAGCGTCAATCGTTATGTATCAGTTCAGTTAGATTGATTTAATTGTATGGTCAGGTTTTAGGCCTGGCCATATTAAACGTATTTTCCGGTCCTTTATGGATCTGTCTATAATTTAGTTAGGGGCTAATCGAAAGATTAGTCCTTTTTTTGCTAAAAAATGAACTATTATAAATGAATATCGTTATCTGATAGGTTAAGTTAGTTTGTTTTAGTAGTTATAAAGGTCGGTAATTCATGTCGCCGGCCTTTTTAATAAAGTAGTACTTTCCCCTGATTCAATCGATTCTGTTATTATATCCGCTACATGAAATGTTTCCCCGAAAATTAGTCGTTTCCGGGGGGTAGAATTGTATAGTATAAACTGAATTCGTGACTACCAAGGTTTGATATCTGCATCTTAAATTATACAGATGTTCAACATTGTTAAGGAACATCTGTATAAAATTGAAAAATTGATTAGCGTTTCTTTATTCGCTTCGCCTCCTCCCCGATTTTTGAGAAGGATTTATCTCTTTTGCGCCTGTCGTGTTCAGATACGGAGAAATGCCATGATTCCCTTCTCAATTTTAAGTAGCTTTCGTATACACGAGGTTCTAAAAGACCATTGTCTACCGCATTCTTAACTGCACATCCAGGTTCGGAAAGATGAGCACAATTGTCAAAGCGACAGGAGCCAGCAAATCCAGAGAAATCAAATACGTCTTCCAATGTTTCGGGAGTTTCTAACGCTAAACCGAATTCTCTTACACCGGGCGTGTCAATCAAAACGCCGGAACCATCCATCAAGACCATTTCTCTCCGGGTTGAAGTGTGCCTACCTTTCCCTGTGGCGTTACTTGTTTCGGAGGTGAGCAACACTGTGCGTTCGCATAACGCATTGACTAAAGAACTTTTTCCTACACCAGAGGAGCCTATACATACTATTGTTTCCCCAGGCAGGATAGATTCACGTACAAGAACAATTGACTCTGTGGAATGAATGCTTGTGTAAAATACTTGCACGTTGCTGGTAAGGTGTTTTAACGACTCATCTATATCCTGTCGATTAAAATCCAAATCAGATTTAGTGAGTATGAGCACCGGTTGAATATTTTCTTCCAATACCTGGGCCATAAACCGTTCCGTTCGACGGGGATTAAAATTGGCATCCAAGCTCTGAACAATAAAAGCTTTGTCTATATGAGATGCTATTGCCTGTTTATCCGAAGTGGTACCACTCTTTCTTCTGTACAATGTGTGGGTACGTGATAGGATATCGACAATTATTCCTTTGTTGTCGTCAAAAGGTTGAAAGATAACCCAGTCCCCCGTGCAGGGTAGCTCAAACGCTGACTTTCCAAAGAGCAGATTGCCCGCCAGCTCGCAAAATAGCAAGCCGTTCTCGGACATGATCTCGTAGTTAGTTTTGTTCACAGCCGAAACACGACCATGAAAAAGATTAGAATATGTAGATTCTTGTTTAAGCTGAAATAGGTCACTATTCCAACCAAATAATGCGAGGTTATTCATTTATTATTAATTTAGAATGATGAATTAAATTGCTGATTATTGGTCATCCGAATGACTCACAGGTATACCACTGGTAACATGCTTATTACCAGCGAAACGCAAGAAGCAAGACACCCGGAATCAGGCAATCATTCCAATCGCTAAACTATAATATGTGAATAGTTGTTTTTGCATGAACTACAAAGATATGAAAAGTTAAATTGAATAGTAAGAGAAAAATGGACAATGTGTATATGGCTCACGTAGCGGGCTGTTTTTACAAAAAAGCAAACGATGACCGCTCCTCATGTGTTCAATTATAAAAAACAATTATGCCCCTGATTTCCAATAGAAAAAATACAAAGTTAACCGCCCGCAGGGTTTCTGTGCTGTTGCATCTTATGGGCCTGGTCCTCCTCATACTTTTAGGTAGCTGCCATGAGGATGATAGCCCCGCACCCGAGCAGGCGCACTTAAAAGTAACGGTAAAAACTGAAGGTGATCAGTATGATGCAGTCCATCTCGAGATCCAGAAGTTATGGACCCGCACGTCTGCAGGTGGAGGAAAAATCGAGGCAAATAAAAGGGTAAACATCCTCCGAATTCAAAAGGATAGCATCATCGCGGGTGGACATGTGCCCCATGGCAGCCTACAGGAAGTTATGCTAAAAGTTGCCCCTAAAGGAAATGAAATAGTCATAGATGACCTTCCCTATGCTTTAGAGATGCCGCAAGGACAAATTATCGCGGTGAATATCGCTGCCGACAATAAGCTTTCTCCGAATGAAAACCATACGCTAATGCTTCATATCAATCTATCAGATTTCATCCAAGAGACTGCAGAAGGTAAATTTGTGATTAATCCCAACCTCACCGCAGTACTGGATTAAAGCGGCAGGTTACTCGCTTCTAGGGTCTGGCTTTAACGGCATTTTAGCACAGCGGATCACCTCAATGGAAGGGCAACCATATTCTACGACAACTTTGCCTTCAACCAAATAGATTCCCGTCCCATGGAGCGGATATTTGACCAGGCTCTGTGGGAAATGGACGGTATCAAAAAAGCGCCCCTCGGCATCGAGGAAAGTACCGAATTTCATCAGGTCGCCACGCTCGGTCTTCACAAATTTCTCACAGACAAAATCCCCTACAACGCGGACTATTTTTCCTTCAAACAAGTGGAGTTCTCTGGCTGGCATATCGCCCCGGTAATTGCTTTTGGTAAGATCAAAAAGCGTCCCTGTGACACAGAAGCCTATCAGCTCCATTTCGTCGTAATAGTCCTCCAAGATATCTTCTTCCAAGGGTGGCAGTATAGGCTTGCGACTCTCAGTCTCAAAGAGCGCCATACCCGTTGCAACAGGCTTATGCTTGCTCATCATCAGATGCGAAGCCCACAGCAATTGCTTTTTTCCCGTCCCCGTAAAGCGCAAGGCTCCAACACGGATCAAGATAACAACCTGCTCAATACCCGTCTGTGTGCGCTTAACAAAATTTTCCAGACTCGTATAGGTGCTATTCGCTTCGCGCTCTTCGATAATGCGATGGGCCAGTTTACCCTCCAAGTTGAGCAGGCAGTCAAAACCCAGATAAATATCCTTACCCTGAATGGAGGTATTAAAAACGGACTGATTGACACAGGGCAGGCAGATATTGCCGCCTGAAATTCGTGCTTCATTGACATAGACTTTACGATTGTAAAACCCACCATAATTATTGAGTACCGCAACCATAAACTCCAAAGGATAGTAAGTCTTGAGGAAAAGACTCTGATAACTCTCTACAGCAAAGGATGCGGAATGCGCCTTGTTAAAGGAATAGCCCGCAAAGCTTTCCATCTGCCGCCAGATCTCGCGGCTCGTCTTTTCGGGGTATCCCTTGGCCTTGAAGTTGGAAAAGAATTTATCCTCGATTTCGATCAGGTGGTCTTTGCTCCGGTATTTGCCCGACATCATGCGCCGCAGCACATCGGCATCGGCCATATCGAGTCCACCGTAGGCATTGGCGATCTTCATCACATCTTCCTGATAGACCATCACGCCATAGGTCTCTTCGAGCTGTTCCTTAAACACGGGGTGCGGATAGATGACCGTCGTGGGGTCGTGATGCCGGCGGATATATTCGCCCATCATACCCGAACTGGCCACACCAGGCCGAATAATGGAGGACGCTGCCACCAACGTCAGGTAATCATCGCAACGCAGTTTGGTGAGCAACTGCCGCATGGCCGGGCTCTCGATATAAAAACAGCCGATGGTATTGGCTGATTTTAATTGCGTCGCAATATGGGCATCCTGAAAAAAACGCTTGGGGTTGTCGGTATCGATCACCACACCCAAGTTTTCCCGCACAATGGTCCGGCAATCTTTGATATGGCCGATACCTCGCTGGGAAAGGATATCGAACTTTTCAAAACCGATATCTTCGGCCACATACATATCAAACTGCATGGTCGGCAATCCCTTGGGCGGATTGTCCATCGCCGAATAACAGGTGAGCGGTTCCTCCGAAATGAGCACGCCGCTGGCATGGATGGTCCGCTGATTGGGAAAATCGGCCATGCGGTTGTAAACGCTCAGAATTGTATTAGTCACCTCATTTTTGTTGAGCATATGATCGGGCTCATGCACCAGGCGGTCGATCTCGGCCTTGGGTAGCCCATATACCTTACCCAGCTCGCGCAGGATGCTGCGGGAGCGAAAGGTGCTCATGGCGCCCATCAGGGCTGTATGTCCTGTCTGATAACGGTTGAAAATATAGTCGTACATCTCGTCGCGTTCATTCCAACTAAAATCTATATCAAAATCAGGCGGACTCTTGCGCTTGGGATTGAGAAAACGCTCAAAGGGAAGCTTAAGTGCAATGGGGTCAACATCGGTGATCCCCAAGCAATAAGCAACAGCAGAATTGGCCCCCGATCCACGGCCTACATAGTGAAAATTGCGCCCACGTGCGTAGCGGCAGATATCGTCGGTAATGAGAAAATAACTGGAGAAACGCAGGTTTTCGATAATCTCGAGCTCGCGCTGGATGCGTTCGGCTGCCACCCGGTCGTTACGACCATAGCGTCTGGAAAAGCCATCCATGCAGTACTTGTACAGGAGCTGCTTATCGTTGTAGCGATTACCGGTAAAGGTTGCTTTATTTTTAACACTGGTGAAATCGAAACTGAAAGAACACTGGCCCAGTATACGGTTGGTGTTGGCCAGCAATTGGGGCAAGTCGGCAAATAAGCGCATAAGCTTGACCCGAGGGATAAATACCTCGTCCTCGGCAGCGATCTGCCCTTTGTTAAGCTGCGAAATTAACAAGTTGTTATCAATCGCCCTTAATTGCCGATGTAAGGTGTAGTCGGTTTTGCGGAAACTGACGGGTGCGATTATCACACAGCGATCAAGTACCTTGCGGTCCATCAGCTGGGCGCGGGTCCGCTCACTGGGTCGAACGCCGATGTATTCGAAGTCCCGCAATGGAAAGGCATTGAGCCTGCTAAAGGGATAGATGACAAAGACCTCCTCAAATTCGGGCGCACGCTCCGGTATAGCGCGGTTTTCCATATTGAGCTTAGTTCGATACTCATTGATCTCACGGAAGCCACACTCATTTTTGGCGATGGCTACAAAACAAAGCTGATCGTCGTTGCGGAACTCCATCCCTGCGAGTAGGTTCAGTCCGGCTGCGCGCCCCAGTTTGATAAAATCCAGTGATCCCGAACTGTTGTTGATATCGGTAAGCACGGCGGTATCATAACCGCCAGCAAGCATGCCCGACACGAGATCCTGCAGGCTGAGGGTACCAAAACGTAGGCTATAATAGCTATGTAGATTTAAGAGCATGCTCCCCTCCTTTCTCCGGCAGCGGCGCACAGATGGCCTTCATCAGAAATTCGGCCCCATAGCGTTTTCGGATCTTGTCCATGGCTTGCATGAGGTTAACCTCCTCGGCGCTATCGTCAAAGAGATCGGTCTGGTAAGAACCGTATATCAGGCCCGAGAACTTGATCCCAATAAGCCGTATCAGCATCCTGCGGCTATAGAGTTTTTTGAATAGCGAAAGCACCACATCGGTAAGCTTTCGATCCGAATTGGTATAGCCAATCTGCAACTGCTGCGTATGGGTATCGAAGTTGCTGTAACGGATCTTGAGAGTGACACAGCTGGTTAGTTTCTGCTCTTTGCGCAGATCGAAAGCGAGTGTATCGACCATGCTGATCAGCGTGCGACGGAGTACATCCATATCGATAGTATCCTGCTGAAAGGTATTTTCTTTGGACATGGACTTTTGCTCCCGAAAAGGCAACACCAGGGAATCATCAAGCCCATTGGCTTTGCGCCAGATGTTGATCCCATTTTCCCCGAGGACCTTCTGCATGGTGAACACCTCCATTTGCTGTAGGGTTCCGATCTTGGAAATCCCCATATTTCGGAGCAAGGTAAAGGACTTCTCGCCTACCATGGGAATCTTGCGGATGGATAGCGGTGCGAGGAAACCTTTTTCGGTACCATTTTGTACCTGCTTTTCGCCACAGGGTTTGGCCGTACCGGTGGCGATCTTAGAGACGGTTTTGTTGACCGACAGGCCAAAGCTAATGGGTAACCCAGTCTCTCGGATAATACGCTGGCGGAGCTCCTGGGTCCATTTCCAACAACCAAAAAAGCGGTCCATACCGGAGACATCGAGATAATGTTCGTCTATACTGGCTTTTTCGACAATAGGCGTTTCTTCTTCGATAATCTGTGTAACGATACCGGAATAGTGGCTGTATCGATCGTGATCGCCCCGGACTACAACGGCTTCGGGACACATGCGCAGCGCCAGCCGCATGGGCATAGCGGAATGCACGCCAAACTTACGGGCTTCATAGGAACAAGACGCAACTACCCCGCGGTCACTACTTCCTCCTATGAGCACGGGTACTCCGATGAGCTTGCGGTTCTGCAAGCGCTCGACAGATACAAAAAATGTATCGAGATCACAATGTACTATACTCCTCTCCATGTTTTTTCAATTGTATAAAAAAGCCGTCCTTCGGCCTCTCTTAATTTGGTAGTTGCTCAGTTCAAAATTACTAATATTATTAGCAAACAATCAAGAAGGCACAATGGTTTAATTTTTATCACATTCATTGTCAGCGATATAATTTATAGTCGGTCGTTGGCTTAAACAAGATGGCGGCCGTGCTGTTTATTACAAAACGCGACCTATGAACGAAAAGATACTCAGCTATTTAAAGCGTGAAGGATTCATGTACTTATGGCGAAAATTTGGCGAGCACGCCTATAAACCCATGAAAGGAAATCTTGAACAGCTGCTCGCACGAACTTGCCCAACACCACTTTGGGAAGACGATTTATTGTAGATAGACAATGCGCTATTATTGGTCGACACAGAAAGTCTGCAAGATGATTGGAACGCGCTTATAAAGAAGAAAATGGGAAAATAAAAAGCCTTGATTCCTACATCGGATCCACCCTCGAATCAAGGGACTCGAGGTAGTTATTCCTTTTTATAGCTATTAAAATTGTCCTGTATGAGTTTTGCAACCAATTGCGGATTTTGGTAGTAAATACCATGTGAATATTTCGGGAGCAGGACAAGCATGCTATGGTCATTGTCTTTTAACAATGCTGCATAGTGCTGGATTCGCAATTCATCGTATTCTTTCCACCATGCCTTAAAATTGATACCCAGATTTAGTTTACGGTCCAGCTCTTCATCGGGCAGTTCAATATTTTTGTTGTAGGATATGATCACTGTAGCAGCAATTTCTTTTTTCAATGGCGGCAATTTTCGGTATTCATGAAAGTATCCTTTTGAAATGGACGTTAGCGCTCGAGCAGCATCAATATGTGCTCCCGCACTGGAATTTTTATTTTTGGACATCTGCTCCATAATAATCTTTGTAATCTGCTGATAGCTCGTTTTACTCTGCGAGACCACTTTAGCATGTTCATCCTCTTGCTCGGTTAACATAAAATCCGTCGGGTCCGAAAATACCAGTCCGCATACTTCATCGGGATACTGGGCTGCAAACAGACGGATGTAAGGGCCTCCCATGGAATGCCCCACTAACAAGTAAGGGGGCTGAATGGCCAAGGTTTGCAAAAGGCCATGTAAGCGCGCCACCACCTGGCTATCTGTCACAATACGGGAGTCGGGTTCGGAACTACCAATACCACTTCTTTCGTACTGAATACTCGCGATATGGTTGGGCAAAAGGGGTAAAATCGGATCAAATGTACCGCCGCCCAATCCGGCTTCGAACACCAAAATAGGTTCCCCCGCTTTGCGGTTGGCAAGATTGCTGGTTTTATAGGCCATTTTTTTTTCCCTCAACCATAACCGATTGACTCGTATTAGAACGCGCCGATACAGCTTTCGTAAAAGCTGTGCCTAAAAACAGCAACAGCATTGCTTTGAATAGTTCTTTCATATACAATAAGTATATGGAGGTAAACATCTGTTACACTGGAGCTAATATTTTTTTTACTCCTGCCAAATGAAACGTATACCTTGATGCCGGATATCGATCTGTTGGATTGTATTGAAGAGACGGCAAATTGGAAAATATGTTCCCTCATGTACAAAAAGAAAAAGCCCGCTTGAACAGCGTCCAAGCTACCTTAAAACCTGATATGGTTAGTTACTTTAGCGATGAAATATTTTTGAGTACATAAAGCCAAGTTCCTCGTAAAATATTTTGCCCTGATTACAAATATTTTTTAGGCGAAACAGCATGGGTTTTGATATTGTTATCTCTTAAAGATTAATAAATGTGGAAAGTTTGACCTTCGAAGCTTATCAATAGCACGAATGTCGAACCAAAAAAAATATTACTATGTCATTATTTTCAAACGATTTGAGCAAAGAACCCGTATTTGACGGGATTGGTTACGAACCTTCTTTTTTTTCAAGAAAGACAATGGTTACGACCAAGACAAATTACAGCAAAAAAAAGTACAGCGATGTCAACAAGGACACCCGAAAAAAGATTCTTGTGCTTTGCACAGAAGAACGGTATATGACCATGAAAAATGGAAAGAAATTTTCAACAGGCAATCATCCGGTCGAAACACTCGTTCCCATTCTTCATTTCGAACAGGCTGGATTTGAGGTTGACTTCTACACACCAACCGGTGCTCCTGTAAAATTCGAAATGTGGGCTATGCCGTACGAAGATGAAAACATCGGTAACATCCTCGACAAGTATAATACACAATTTTCAAACCCGCACAACCTACGGGATTTTATAGCTGATACGAACAAAGGATATGTTGACTACGTGGCCGTTTTTATTCCAGGTGGACATGGCGCAATGCTCGGGCTACCTGAAAATAATGATGTAAAAGAACTTATCAAATGGGCAGTAACTGAAGATAAATATCTCTTGGCAATCTGCCATGGCCCGGCAGCGCTCTTAAGCGCTGCAGATTGCGGAGACGCTGAATTTCCCTTTAAGGGGTATAAGATCAATTCGTTTCCCGATGAAATGGATAAGACTTTGCCAGAAAGTGGTTACCAGCCGGGCGAGATGCCCTGGTTTTATGGCGAAAAACTCAAACAACTTGGGGTAGAAATTTTGAATAAAAAAATTGCCGGGGATTGTCACGTTGACAGAAAATTGATTACTGGGGATAGCCCATTGGCGGCCGATAAATTCGGAAAACTCTGCGCAGATGAACTTCTCGCCCATGAAAAATCAAAAGTGGAAAATGGATAGGCGATTTTTTTCAAATAAAAGGCTCCCTTATTAACCGATAAGGGAGCCTTTTTTTGGCTAGATCTCCGCTTGAGCCAATGTTAAACCGGCTTTGGGCTTTGCTCTAATTTAAAGTTAGGTATATTTCTGAATTTCTGCCTATTCTTTCGTTAATAAAAGGGCTATATCCTGTTTTGCAAGCACATGGCCTTTATCGACAATATTGCTCTTGACATATAGAAAACACTGATTATTATGATCGAGTTTGCCAACTATCACCTCAATAGATTTTATATTCAGTTCTCCCATCTCTGCAGGATCCACTTTATTCGGATCTAAAATTAATTGTCCGTCTTTCTTAAATTCTTCGAGTTGCCATGAGTAACCTGCCCAAGGTCCAGCAACCAGTGTTGTCCGTTTAGCATCCATAATGATCTGCCCTTTGTATTCCAAGCCCAGGCTATCAACCCTGACCCGCTGGTCTTTTAAATTGATGACCACATATTTTAAGTAATCGCCGAAGTCTTTAGGTTCGAAATGGATGCTATTGTCCTTTCGAACGATCTTGAGCTCCATAGCCCCTATTTTATCTATTTTGATAGCCTGGGAGAACTCCATAAAAGTAGCATACTCCGCTTCGCTAATCCCTAGATTTTTGTGATATGGTATAGGCTCTCCGGGTTTTAATTCCTTCATTGTTTTGAAAAACCAATCTTCATTGGCTTTCAAGGCTTGTTTCATTTTCTCAACAATTGCAAGCTGCGATGCATTAGGTCGAGGAATTCCCAACACCGCTGCGGTATAGTTACCTTCAGGAAGTTGTCCGTCAACAAAGTGAATAGCCAACGCATTGCTGTCCACTCCTGATTGCTTTTGTGCAGAAACATGGAAGGAAAATAGGAATGCCGCTAGCACCCAATACAAGCGAAAATACTGGTATAGAAATGTCATGTTCAACGTGTTTGAACGATAAAATTACGGTTTAATGCTGACAATCCTTCATCTTCATCGCCCACGGTTCACCTTTAGTTACCAAGCTGGACCAGCCCAGGCGGCTAATGAATAGATGTGTATGATAATTCAAAGCTAATTATAATCCCTTTTTACCGGCTAACCAGTAGCCGTGTAAATAAACGGTACCATTGGTGTTTTCTCTAATGATTTTTCTGAAGAGTTGAACCGATTTTGCATTACCTGTCAACACGAACTTAGCTTCTTGCCAATCTGGAGTATCGATCACCGACAGTTTGCCTACCCACTCCTGCTTGTTGGACAAAAAGTTTTTGGAAAATATCAGGCAGTTTTCCAAACCCAATAATTTTGGAACATCTTTGTTCTCTTCCTCTAATTCAAAAATAAACATAAACTGATGCTTGTTCTTCTTTAACACTGGAAGAAAAGAACAAGCAAGTGCTAACGAAGTTTCATCGCCAAAAATGACAAATCTTTGCGTTGTTTTATCATAGTACCTACTTAACGCTCTTGGCTTATACATCACAATTTGATCGCCCACTTTCAAATCCGCCATAAGACGACTTCCACAACCTTTACCATTCAAATAGACGACGAATTCAAACAAGCCCTTTTCAGTATCTGCATGGGAAACGGTATATCTTCGAGCCTCTGTATCATTAATTCTGAAGTCTATGAACGAACCGACCGTAAATTGTACATTTTTTAAATCCCCTTTAAAACACATCTTCTTCACAGATTTTGATAAAGAGACTGTTTCGACAACTTCGGTCAAAGGCAGCTTGGGCGTTAAGAATTCTAAGGTATCAAATAACCACTTTGGTGCACTTGGCATAGTATTTATATTTTGTTCAAAGCAAAGTACAGCAGAACCGATCGTATAAAATAGAACGGAAAAGAGTAGGTATTGGATTAATCGTGGTTTTTGCCCACGAAATGGCCGAGCGTGGTTTACCTCCGCTCGTTAAACATCGCCAGCAAATTGTCAAGGCCACCTTCCGCGTGTAATATTTCGGTGTTTTCCAACGTATCTTTGGTAACTTCGGCCGCCCTTGCCTGCATTTGTTTTTCATACTGTGAAATTGCCGTCTGAATATCCGGAAAATGATCGCTGGTCAAATTTTCGGCCAGCTCAAAAGCGTCCTGCATTGCCTGGTTTACACCCTCACCGGCATAGGGCGGTATACGATGTGCCGCATCGCCAAGCATGGTCAAGTTGGGTAATGTGGGCCAAGTCTGGTCCAATGGAAAATAATATTGCGGGCGTGGCATAAACCAAATTTTATTACTTGCAAAAAGTTCATGCCATTGTTCGCTCCAGGAGGAGAACGCGACTTTAAACCAATCAAATACCTGTTGCTTGTTATTAAAGTCAATGCCGCTTTCCTGCACCCAATTTTCAGGGACTTTACAACCGGTATAAAACAATAAACTGCCCTCTCCTTTTGCACTTAAGATAATGGATTGTCCGTTTCCAAGCGCAAAGACTTTTCCGCCTTTTGTGATTTCCCAAAGTTTCGGTGCGTTTCTTTCAGCCTCGTAGACATTTCCCTCAACAATCGTCACGCCAGAATAAGTCGGCTTAATATCGGTGAGATAAGGGCGAATTTTTGAGTTTGCACCATCCGCTGCGACGACAAGGTCAGCGTAAAAAGATTTTCCGTTTTTGAAATGCAGAAGCCAGCCATGATCCTGTTCTTCCATTGAAACAAACTGACTGTCCCAGACAATGGTACCCTCATGCAATGCGTTTATTAAAATATCACGCAAAGGGGCACGATCAATTTCAGGACGATCTTCCTGATCCTTATGTGGAAGCTCGTGCTCATCCATTTTGATGATGGCCTGGCCGTCCAACACCCTTAAACGTCCCGCCTCGGATCGAAAGCTAGCTTTAAATTCATTCATCAAATTTGCCCTGCGAAGAGCTTCCAATCCACTTTCTTCGTGCAGGTCCAGTGTGGCTCCCTGCTGGCGAACTTCTTTATTACTATCACGCTCATATACAGTTACATTTACTCCTTTTAATTGTAAGAGTTTGGCTAGTGTGAGTCCGCCAGGACCACCGCCAACGACTGCCACTTTTTTGTCTTGTAATTTCATATCCAGTACAATTTAATTTTTTTGACTGAACAAAATTAGGTGGATCTGAGCGTTGAAAATTGTATAAAATGCTCATTTTGGTTCTTCAACAGTTCTTTTGGTGAAACACCTGCAAGTTTCTTGACTTCTTTAATAAAATGGGATTGATCGGCAAAGTTTTGTTGTGGAAACAATTTGCCTTCTTTGATGTGCTGAAAGGAAGCACGGAAGCGGATAATATTGCAATATGCTTTTGCCGTAAGTCCGAACTGCTGATCGAAATAACGGTTGATCTGCTGCCGACTCCAAAACGATTGTGCTGCAAGTTCTTTAATTGTAATCGCCCCGTTTGATGTATAAATAAGGTCGAACAGTGTTCGTTTCCTGTTGTCAACTTCACGTGGCAAAAGTGACTGTATTTTTTTTGTCGCTTTCGCACAGAATAAATCAAAGTCATTCAGGTCGTCGGCACTAAAGTTCCAAAAATTAGGAGGCGAGAGGCTTGCCCTGTCCACCAAGTTGGCGATGCTGGTCTGAAAAACAGATTGGATTGCAAGCGGGTTAAAACTGATGGCGTAAGTCTGTCGCAAAGGCGCAATGGTCGCCCGCCCCGGCTTAGTTTGGATGCCCAAAAGCGTCATGTGGAAAGGCTCTGTTGCAGATTGCGTAAAAAATAGATCAACTCTTCCGTCAGGCAGTACCACAACTTCTTTATCACAATCCGATTGATTTTGTAAAAGCCAAAAGCTGTCAACAAAATCCGCTAACGGCCTGTCAGGTTTTACTGCCTGATATTTTAATTCATTTTCCATTGCTTTAGTGAGTTTGTGCGCAATAGCCTTCCCCGCTAAATTCACTACGGCACATCCGGTGAAAAGCCCCACACGTTCAATCAAAATTACGGATTATTGTATAACCACACACGAAATAGATCAAATACCAAGCCTATTCGGATGACGATAGCGGCGATCCGTGTTTTTCAATGACAAATGCTTTAAGCTCTGCCATTTTTCCATCTTCGAATCGCCAAATGTCGCAATAATCGAAATGCTCATATTTTCCGGCCTTATTTCTCAACCGGATTTCTCCGGTCACCATAACAGAATCGCCTTCCTCAATAGATTTTTCCACATTAAAAACTGGTGGTTCCTGATAGAACTCTTTCATATAAGTACGGATTTCTTCTTTCCCATGGAGGATACGATCCCCTACAAAGACCCATTTCGTGTCTGCAGTACAATAAGCTAAGAAGCTTTCATAATCTCCCTTTGCTATAAATTCATTGGCCATCTGTAATATTCTTATATTTTTCATTTTCATCAATTTGTTTTGAATCATTAATTTTTGTCGGTCTACAAGCATTAGATCTTGTGATGGATCAGTATGATACCCCGTTAGTTTATAAAACCACACAGAGGAACATGTTGTTTTAAACGATGAAATAAGATATATTCAATGCTACGACGAACTGTAGAGATTAGGATTTAAGTAGGACATTCGATAATTGTGAAGTAGATTTATTCTTTACTCATTGTCGTCGTTTATCAACCATTTTCTCAAAAGCTCCAGCACCGTTTTCTTAACAAAAGGCTTCACTGCAAAATCGTCCATTCCACACGAAATGCATCGTTCTTTTTCTTCCTTAATATTGCTTGCAGTCAATGCTATAATTGGTGTATGCATCCTACCGTCCTCATTTTTCCTAATCAATTCAGTTAACTCATATCCATTCATTTCAGGCATCTGTATATCCATGAATACCAAATCAGGCCTATTGTCCTTAAACAATTCAAATCCCGCGAAACCATCGACAGCCTCTATGATTTCAGCATTGGGAAGAACATTCTGTACAATGGTTCTGGTGAGCAACATACTAAATTTATTATCTTCAATAATTAAAATCTTGTATTTGCCTTCCAAAAAGAGCGTTTCTTTTTCAGCATATTTGATAGATCCTTCATTCAGCTGTAGCGCAGCAACTAATGTTGAATACAGTTGATCTACTTTAACTGGTTTGTTAATACAATGAATAATATTGCTGCTTTCAGCAATAAGGGCTGGGTTGGTTTCAAGCACTGATAACATTAAAACTACGGGCTGTCCAACTCCTCTGTAAAGTAACTTTTCCCTGATTTTTTTTACAGTATCGATACCGTTCATAATAGGTAGATCATGGTCGATAATAATCGCATCATACCGTTCTCCTTTAGTCAACAATTGAAGAACTTCAAATCCGTTATCGGCCAACGAGACATTAACTTTCTTCATCTGCAACATCAATGCAATATTTGCTCGTTCGGCATCTCGCCGGGCGACTATCATAATATGTAAAGATTCTAAAAGTTTCCATTCATATACATCCCCTTTTAGAGATCTCAATGTTATTTCAAAATAAAATTTGCTACCTTTTCCGTGTTCACTTTCCAATTGTAATTTACTGTCCATCATTTTTAGCAATTGGTTGGAAATGCTAAGTCCTAGCCCTGTTCCTCCAAATCTTTTACTTATTGACGCGTCTTCTTGAGAAAATGCTTCAAATATCTTTTGCTGTTTATCCGGTTTAATACCGATTCCGCTGTCCGTAACACAGAAGCGAAGCGTCGTGGAATTTTCGTCCGAAGATAGTACATTAACATGTAGCGCAACACTTCCCTTTTCCGTAAATTTTATTGCATTACTTAAAAGATTCATGAGCACCTGTTTGAGACGAAGTGAGTCAACCCAAACATAATGTGGTAGTGATTCTGATAAATTTACCCGAAAATCTAATTTTTTGGCTTTCCACTGAAAATCAATCAAACTTGCCACCTGAGCAAACATCTCATACAGATCATTTTTTTCAATAGAAAGCTCCAATTTGCCAGCTTCAATTTTAGAGAAATCAAGTATATCGTTTATGATACTCAAAAGAAGATTAGCAGACTGATCAACAATGGAAAGATACTCTTTTTGTGTATCGTCTAGTTTTGTTCGACTCATCAAATCCGTAAACCCTATAATCCCATTAAGAGGTGTACGAATTTCATGACTCATATTGGCGAGAAACTCTGACTTCGCCACGCTACCTTGGTCAGCAAGCTTTTTAGCTTTCTCTAACTCTTCTCTTTGAAGTACAATCTTCGTGATGTCTGTGGCAATGCCAAGATAACCTATAATCTGACCAGAAATATCACGCATTGCAGTAACGGCAAGAGATACATAAAGTTGCGTAAAATCCTTTTTTATATAAATCCACTCTCTTTGCTCGTATCCGTAGCGCTCAGCTATTTCGACGAACACTCTAAATTCACTAATCGGATAGCCAAATTCAATTTCAAGTTCCTTCGCGCGATCTCTAACTTCTCTACTGCTATGAAATAATGTCGGCGTAATTTTACCGATCACTTCTTCACTTTTATACCCCAATAAATTTTCTGCGCCCCGGTTGAAAAGGGTTATCACCCCTTCTGCGTCAGTTGCTATGATAGCAACGGCAGTAGTGGCATTCAAAACATCTTCAAGCATTTTCTTAGAACGTATCGATTCCGCTTCAGAGCGTTTACGCTTATCGATATCCTGAAAAGTGCCATATAGTCGAACACATTTACCCTTTTTAAAAGCTGCTTTGCCTAATGCTCTAACCCACAACCTTGTACCCTGATAGGTATCAATCTCCAATTCAAGATCCCATGATGCTCCCGTAGATATTGCGCAATTTATAGCCTGAACAATTTTCATTTTATGTTGAGGATCCTTGTAAAACTCTATTGCTGTTTCAATAGATGGACGATAGTCCTTTGGGACCCCATGAATAATCTTGGTCATTTCAGACCAATCGATATAATCGTCAACTAAGTCATACTCCCAGCTCCCTACTCTGGCAACCTGACTGGTCATGTCTAGTGTAGACTTCACATATTCCAACTTACTAGTTAACTGGAGATGCTGGTTTTTATCTTGAAGTAAATTAAGAACTTCTATACACAATAATGAAAGAAGAGTCCGTTGACTATCCGTAAGCTTGTTGGGGCGTCTATCCATAACGCTTAAAAAACCAATTATTTTTCCGTCGTAACCGATTAACGGTGCCTCATAATAATACAGTATGCCAAAATTTTGGAAAATAACTGAATTGCGCTGCGATTGAGGCTCAGTGCTAACGTCTGGAATTTCTAGCGTGCCGTTGACATCAAACACATAGTCGAAAAATACCTTATCGATACTTACATTGCCATCGACATCATGAAAATAAGTCTGTACAAAATTTTGACTGTTATCAAATAAAGTCAACACTGCAATTTCCGTATTACATATTAATTTAGCTTTAAGGAGCACTCCAAAAAGATCTTTTTTAATCATATCAGCGACCAGCTTATAATTATTATCCATGATAAGAGGATGGCTGTTATCGTTTTTGGGGTATCTTTGATTGTGCATAAAGTTATAATATGCTATAGAAATTTAGTTTATAACAAAACAACAATTTTATTTGAATAGTTTTTTAATAAAAAAAGAATTAATTCAAATTAAAATATGTTAGATAAACAACCTTGAATCGAGAACTTAAGGTTGTTACTATCTGTTATTAACCTTATTTATGAAAAAGTATTGTTATAACAAGGGACGTTTCTCTTTCTTTTGATCTTTATACAAAAATTGTTTATTCATTCTCTAGTTCGTTGATCAGGCGAAATGTCAAGTTGATCCTTGCGCTCATCTTTTGCGTAGATTTTGCGATTCGATGTTCCCATGTCTCCTGCAGATTGCCTTTCATCAACAACAGAGCACCATGGTTCAGTAGCAACGAATACTTCTTATTATGATCGTCCACTTTCCTGAAATCAAAATAGCGTGCTTGTCCCAGACTCACCGACCCGATCACGGGTCTATTGCCCAATTCACTCTCGCGATCGCGGTGCCAAGCGACTGAATCGTTGTTGTCGCGATATAGATTGAGCAAGACGGAATTGAATGTACAATGAAACCGCTGTTCAATCCGCTCCTTCAACGCCTTTAATGGGATAAGCCATTCATTCACGGCTATCCTTTTTCCGGCCATTTGATAAGTCGCATTTTCGTCGCCATACCAGGCGGTCAAGCGAGGAGTCAATATCGTTCGGTCGTACATTTTTTTGGATGTCTGCTGCCAGGGTACTTCTTTCAGCAGGAAATCAAACAACTGATCAGCTTCCTCCTGCATAAGAAAGTCCGGCTCAAAGTTCAGGAGATCTTCCGGAAAAATATATCCTTCATGTTGAAATAAGCTAAGCTGATCCATGGAATAATGAGCTAAAATTTATACGATTTTCCGAAGCATCAAAAACCTATGCCTGCAAAGAAAGAACAATCCTCGCTGCAGAGCGTTTGCTATTTTTTAAGGGAAAGTCTTGCTGACTGTTTCCTTTTGTCGCTATTAGAATTGTCCTTTATGAGTTTCCAACCAAATGCGGTTTATGGACGTTATTCAACAATAAAAAAATGGCAAATAGTGAGCTATCGCCATTTTTTTAATCCTGACGTTATTTAACCAGTGTTGCTTCCAGTTCTACCTTCAAAGTTTCAAACAATGTCTTGACTTCCAAAACTGTACTTGTTTGCTTCACTTTATTTTTAGTAATCCAATCCTGAATTACATCAAAGTTTTCAAATAGCGCTGTAGAATCGGTCGTGTAGATATTGAGGCGAACGAGATGTCGAGCTTCATATCCACTTGATTGAATAACTTTTTCAAGATTTTCAATAGTATGAAAAATCTGGGTTCTCATATCAGCAGTGCTCGATACGCCATCATCACTAATAGCACATTGTCCCGACACATATAAGGTTGAATGGGCATGTTTAATTTCAACAGCCTGCACATAATTTCTGGCTTCCTGCCAGTTCCAAGGATTGATTATTTTCTTTTCCATTTCTGTAAAATTATTATGGAGCAAAGCTCAAAATATTTTTACATTCACCTGTGTGACAAACCTCACAATTAAATAAAATCAAGAAAATAGACGGCTTAATGTCTCCCTGGATACGCCTAGGTAAGAAGCAAGCAACAATTTTGGAATCCGTTGCAGCAAAGCGGGATTTCTTTTGATCAGCTGCTCATATCTTTCCTTTGCTCCCGAGGTTAAAAATGATAAGATCCGTTGCTGGGAACCGATATGCCCGGCAATTGATTTACGAAGGAAAAAGCGTTCCATCTTTTGAAGCCTATTGCACAACCTTTCAAAATTTTCCAGCGACAGACAAAGTAATTCTGTTCTCTCAAGACATTCCAAAGTAAATGAAGCATTTCCGCCCGTGTAAAAGGCTGAAACATCGGTTTCCCACCAGTCTTCCATTGCAAATGAAACAATATGTTGCTTAGCGTCATCGTCTGTATAATAAAATTTAAGAAGACCAGACAATACAAAGTAAATATAGTTTACGGTATCGCCCTCCCTAAAAATACATTCCGACTTTCTATACTGCCGTTGAATAAAACATGCTTTTACCAAGTCAAATTCATCTTCAGTAAGTACAACGACTTTCTCAATATGTTCTTTTAACAGATTATATTTATCTTCCATTAGATTGTAAGTACCATTTACTGCTGATTACAAGTGTTAAAACTTCCATTGTAAAATTGACTAAATGAAGTGTTTTCTCAAAAACGCTGATACAAATCCGCCGCGGAAAAAATAGTGCGGAGAGTTTAAGTATCCGTAAAAATTAATTGAATTGGGCTCTATATTGTTGTGGACTTTGTTTGGTTTTTAATTTAAACAATCTGCTAAAAGATTGCGGTTGTTCAAAACCTAATTCAAATGCAATTTCAGAAACACGGAGAGCTGTGGTAGATAACTTATTCTTTGCCCGATAAATCATTTTATCATGAATGATTTGCTGGGTGTTTTGACCGGTAAGGTTTCGCAACAGATCGCTTAAATAACTCGCTGACATATGCAGCTGATCAGCCAAATAATTCACGGTGGGAACTCCTCCACTCAGGACCTTATCGCTATTGAAATAATCCTCCAACAATTGATCAATACGCTCGGCAATACTTGGATAGTTTTGTTTTCGGGTCAGAAACTGCCTGTTATAAAATCGTTGGGCATAATTAAGCAACAGTTCAATCTGGGCGATGATCACATTGTGGCTCATCTCGTCTATACGGTTCTCAAGTTCTTCTTCTATATTTCTGAAAAGTGATAGAATGGTTTCTTTTTCTTTGTTCGAAAGGTGCAACGCTTCATTGGTAGCGTAGGAGAAAAAGTGATACTGATGGATCTTTTGGGCTAACGGATAGTGCAATAAAAAATCAGGATCTATGAGCAGCGTGATCTGTGGGCGAAGTATGCTTTGTTCTCCAGTTTCCTTCTGCTTATCCGTTTCTATAGCAGAGAGAATCTGCTGAGGAGCAACAAAAAACAGACCGCCCTGTTTAAAATCAAATTTGGTATGGCCATAGATTAGTTCCCCTCCGGCATCTGGTTTAAAAGCTATTTTATAATAGTTCAACACATGTGATTTAGGAGGAGCATGACCTTCAAGTGGCTTGTCTACCCCATTCAACAAAACAATTAAGGGATGCTGCGGCGGCGGAAAACCTGATGCCTGCATGACATCGGCCAGCGTATTAAATCTTTTTACGGAATGATTCGATTTTTTGGAAACCATATCATAAAAATTCTAGGTTACAAGTTAAACAATATTCGCTTTTCCTCACAAAAAAGAAAAGCGAATAGATCGCAAGATTGTTAACGACAACATAGATCACTAGCCTTGGGCTGCTTGAGAAATCGCTTTCCAGGTTTCCCATTCCTGGAGACGCTCTGAATAAATTTGACGGATATATGGCAGATCATTTTTACCCAAAAGGAATCGCAACGGTGGGTTTTCAGCATCTACAACAGCAAATAGCGCATCGGCAGTGGCACTAGGATTTCCCCGCTTCATCGTTTGTAAATTTTTCATCACCTGACTTTTCAAATCGTCATAATCCGGTAGCTTTTTGCTGGCTATTTTCAGTGATTCGGTGCTGCCAAATTCGGTATTGTAAGCCCCAGGTTCAATCAGCGTTACTTTGATGCCAAATGCCGCAACTTCTTTAGACAAACTATCGTAAATAGCTTCAAACGCAAATTTCGAAGAACAATAGTAGCCGATTAGGGGATTACTATAAATGCCGACAGCGCTGGATGTACCTAAAATATGGCCATGCCCTTGGGCTCGCAGTATGGGTAATGCTGCCTGAATCACATGGATAGGTCCGATAATATTTGTTTCATACATGGCTTTTACCTCATCAGTGCTACTCTCTTCAATGGTCCCCACTAAAGAATACCCTGCATTATTGAGCACAATATCCAATCTGCCAAAATACTGCTTGGCTTGGTGGATCGCATTTTGCACTTGGGAGCGATTGGTTACATCCATTTCAAGAACCAAAACCTGATCTCCATACGTTTCTTTTAACGCGGCAATACTATTTATATTACGTGCTGTAGCTGCCACCTTGTCGCCACGTTTCAAAGCGGCTTCTGTCCATATTTTTCCAAATCCTCTTGAAGATCCTGTAATGAACCAAACTTTTTCCTTTTGCCTATTTTCCATTTTTAACTAATATTAATATGAATGCAAAGTTGCCTCTAAAATTGATTTACTTACGTTGCCATAATGAGGATTATCCTAACCAAAATAAAGAACAACGGGCTACTGGAATTTAGTATCATGGTATTAGAAAATTTCTCAACATGTTTTCAAGGCTGTGAAACAGCCTTGGGATGATCTAGAAAAAACATTAGTCGTACAGCAAGATGAAGTAGCTAAGGCAATATCTGCAAAAGGCAACCCGACATATACAATAAATATCCCAGGTTCAAGATTTGCTACCATATAGTAAAAAAGGCCGGAATAGTCCGGCCCTGATATATAGTTATGATCCCAATAATGGGATAGTCGGTTTCAAAAAATGCTGGCTTGACAAAGTGTAAATCAAGCCAGCAAAAGCAATCGTCTCATTTTTCGTATTAGGAACAACCAGAATGCAGTATTCGTTTGATCTTTTATAAAAAAGCCGAGCATCTGACTTAAGCCTCTTCCCTGTTACCCAAGAGCGCACTGGTACGAAACCCTTTTAAAATCATACCCTTATGTCTTTTGAAGAACTTGTTGATATGGCTTTCGTCTGTAAATCCAAATTCATAAGCCAGCAAAGCGGATGAGCTTCAGGCTCAAAAAAAACAGTTACATGCCTGTTATTTCATGTCAGTCTATTCAAGTGGTCGCGATATGCAGAAAATAGCATCCTTATTGGAAAATGGTATTTTAAAACCGCACATTTCGCATGTTTTCGGTTTCGACGAGATGGCAAAAGCTCATCTACAAATCGAAACCGGCCGTACCGTCGGAAAGGTAGTGGTTACCTTATAAAACGGTCAGCGATGCAAAAAATCGAGATCACCATATACTATAATCCCTGCTGGTCTTTAACTGGTGGCTAATGCTAAGACTCGTCTTTGGTATTTTTCACCAGACCGATACCGGCAAAAAAGAAAATCAAAGCTAATACGCCCACTACCCCTAAATTGGTGTACGCAGTGCTTTTATTGATGAGTTCATAGCCTGTATAAATTAAACCGACAATACCAAGAATAGTCAGTATTGTTCCGAAAAAGCGTTTTACGTTCATAAATACTCGTTTAAAGTTATTGATTTTTAAAAATGAAATTTATTTATAATATTTATCCACTATACTTTTTAGGTTAATCCCTTTTCCCAATACAGGTTTAAAAATATCTCCTTCGCTCTGCATTCTTTCAATCGCGTTTAAAATATGAAAATCGCTTATTTTTAACCCTTTTTTCACTTCGTCCCAATGGAGTGGCATAGACACTGTCGCTCCTGGCTTGGGGCGGACAGAATATGCGGCTGCAATGGTCGCATGTGGCCTGTTCTGCAAAAAATCAAGATACATTTTACCTTTGCGGTCTTTTATGGACCGCTCTAGACTGGTGAATTTAGGAAGCTCATGATGGACTAGCGTGACAATTACCCGGGCAAACTCTTTAGATTGTTCGTAGGTATATTTGCCACCGAGTGGTATATAGATATGAAGCCCTGTAGAGCCACTGGTTTTGCAATAGCTAGTCGCCCCCATATCATCCAATATGCTCTTTGTGACCTGAGCAGCTTCAACAACCTGATCAAACGAATTTTTGTCCGGATCAAGGTCAATTATACAAAACGACGGATTTTCAGGCTTTTTAACCGTACTGCTCCAGGGGTTCATTTCAATGCAGCCGAGATTCGCCATATAGAGCAATGTGGCTTCGTCCTTGCCCACAAGATAATGACGGTCCTTTTCATCTGTTTCACTGTGGTAGAGATAGGTCTCTGCCCATTCCGGCGCCGTATCAGTCACGTTCTTAAAATAAAAACCTTCGCCTTCAATGCCATTTGGAAAACGGTTCATGCTCTGCGGCCTATCCTTAAGATAAGGCAATATAAATGGAGCAGCCTGATAGTAATAATTAATGAGGTCTCTTTTGGTTATTCCCTCTTTCGGCCAAAACACCTTATCTAAATTGGTAAACTTTAGTTCATGTCCATTTATCTTTTTGACCTGGGTTTTATCCGTCGGATTTAATAGCGTTTTCCGCGGCCCTTTTACTCTGGGTGTAACAATTTTATCTTCCATATCGTCTACCATTTTTTCTGTAGGAGTTTCCTCCTCAAGAATTACTTTCTTGGCACTTTTATCTTCGCGCATTCCGTCAAACGAAGGATGCCGCATAATACCGTCGCTGGTTAATTCCGCAAAGCTCACCTCACAGACAAGCTCCGGTTTAAGCCATGTCACGGTAGCATGTGGCGGATTTGGTCTGAAACGCGAGGGCTTATTGACATCAGGTTCTTCAGAAAAAGGTGCTTTGTTGATAACAAGCGGTTTAAATAGCTTCATCATTTCTTTTTGAAGCTTATCATTAAAGCCAGTACCGACTTTTCCGGTGTAGATCAATTTTTTTCCTTCATAGACGCCTACAAGAAGGCTACTAAACTGCTTACTTGAATCATCATTCAGTGTATACCCGCCTATGACCACTTCCTGTCTTTTGTTTGCTTTAATTTTAAGCCAGTCCTTAGAACGATTATGGATATGATAGGTGCTATCTTTACGCTTCGCCATAATCCCTTCCAAGCCAAGCCTTTTAGCCTCCTCCAGAAAATGTATTCCGGAAGTTTCAAAATGTTCACTGACCAGGATACTGTTGCCTTTGGGAATGATTTCTTTTAAAATTGCCTTACGCTCGAGCAATGTCAGGTCTTTCAGGTCCTGTCCCTGATACCAAAGGATATCGAAAACGTAATAAACCAGATCGCCATCCGCTTCACTCCGCCAATTTTGGAGCGAGCCAAAATTGGCCGTGCCGTTTCCACCTAAAACGACAACTTCCCCATCCAAGATGGCATCTAATTTCAGCTCCTTCAATTGATCATAGATGGGATAGAATTTTTCATTAAAGCTCTTGTCATTACGGGATTTTAGTTCCAACTCACCTTTATTCATAAAAGCTACTGCGCGATATCCATCCCACTTGACTTCATAGATCCAGCCCTCATCATCAAAGGGTTTATCGACCAAGGTAGCGAGCATAGGCTCGATATGGGAATAGAATCTTTGTTTTGGCGCATTTTTTAAAAGTGCCTGAATATTCGTTTTCTTTTTGGAAGTCGCCGTAGGAACAGCTTCAAGCTGATCATTGATTAGCTCAGATGCTTTGTTTTTTGTTGAACGCTTATCTTTTACCGTACTGTCTTTTTTGATAATATGTTTACCATAAACCTGATCGGGTGATTTTTCCATCTGTGGAATTGTCTTGCCTGAGATCACTGATTTATCTTTTGTTGTAATATCTTTCTCACTGGCATATTTATCGTCTAGTTTCATGAGCAGCCACCCGTTATCTCCACGTCCGTGGGCTTTAACAAGAGCGAACTCTCCTTTTAGCTTTTGACCATTGAGCTTAAATTTAAGCTTGCCGGAATAGAGCTGATGCAACAGGTCTTTTTCTTGTTTAGCTACTTCCTTAAGGCCACTTTCAGCTGGCTCATACGTCCCTTCATCCCAGACGATCACGGTACCGCCACCGTATTGACCTTTGGGGATCACCCCTTCAAAGTCTCGGTAATCATAGGGATGATCTTCTACCATCATAGCGAGGCGCTTAATACTAGGATCCATAGAAGGCCCTTTTGGTACTGCCCAACTTTTCAGAACACCATCCATCTCAAGACGAAAGTCGTAATGTAAATGAGAGGCATCATGTTTCTGCACAACAAAGCGTAGTTCAGTCCCACTTGGCTGTCCCCCAAACGGTTCCGGGGTTTTCTCTTCAGAACGCTTTTCACGATATTTCGATAGTCCCATAGCTATTTATTTACTTTACCCCATTTTCTCTATAACACAATAGTAGCATGAAAAAGGTTTAAAATATTTCCCTCAAAATGTTGTTCAACTGTTTATTACTATTCATCATTTTGCTTCACAATAACATCTGCTGTATTTCTACCTAATTACAGTTAGGAAAAATTTGAGCGAAAAAGAACATAATAATCTTTGGATTTGACAGCCCGGGACCTGTTCAAAGGGATTGTACAGCATCGGTTAATATAGCGTTTACTGTCAAATTCTGTAAACAATGAAGCTAATCTTCATGAATTGAATTAACTTTACAAACGACAGCAATTTATCCATCATGAAGTTAGAACTATATCAAATAGATTCCTTTACAGAAGAAATTTTCCGGGGAAACCCAGCCTGCGTGGTACCGTTAAAAGAGTGGTTACCCGATGAGACACTGTTTAAAATTACACGTGAAAATGCTGTGGCGGAAACGGCCTTTTTCATAGATAACGGTGATACAATCCATTTAAGATGGTTTACACCTGAAATTGAAATGGACCTATGTGGCCATGCAACCTTAGCGACCGTCCATTGCCTGGTTAAGCACCTAGACTATCAAAAAAGCAAAATTGTTTTTGAAACGCAAGTAGGTGAATTAACTGTTGATATAAAAGACGAAGTTTATTATATGAATTTTCCATCCAGAATGCCACAGCCTTCCGCACTGCCCGACGTTATTAAAAACTCGCTTAACATCCAACCCAAAGAGACTTATAAATCAAGAGATTATGTTTTACTATACGAATCTGAGGAAGAGGTCAGAAACATCCACATTAACAGATCCATTTTTGATCTGATTAATCTTGATCCCGGAGGTGTGGTCGTTACAGCAACAGGAAACGACAGTGATTTTGTATCTAGATACTTTACACCGCAATCAACGATCCTCGAAGATCCCGTTACTGGGTCTGCCTATTGTTCCCTTATTCCGTTTTGGGCATCAAGATTGGGCAAGGATACTCTTTTTTCCCGTCAGCTGTCTGAAAGAGAGGGGCAACTTTATTGCGAAAACAAAAACGATAGAGTGATCGTGGCCGGTAAGGCCCGTACCTATTCTCAGGGTTTCATTTGGATCGATTAACGATCATTGCTTTAGAAGTACATCGTTAAAATGCTGTAATAAGAATAAAAAAAAACAACTTTAATCCAAACAGGAAAAAGCGAAGTGATCATAGCTTGTTAACCGATTACATCATTTTAATTCACTAAATTTGTAATATGGACAATAAGGTTATAGATAAGGTCGCATTGATCAGCATTTCGGATAAAAAAGTGTTGACGGCACTTTCCAAATCAAAGTCAAAGCTCTATTTGCCAGGAGGCAAAAGAGAACCTAATGAATCTGACATAGAATGTCTGAAGCGAGAAATTAAGGAAGAACTCAACGTTGAGGTCCAAGAAGATTCGATCCGTTATTTTGAGACCTTCCAAGCCCCAGCCGATGGCAAAGAGGCTGATGTAATCGTGAAGATGACCTGCTATTTTGCGGATTATTCGGGCACACTACAGGCAGCAAGTGAAATCGATTCATTTGAATGGATAACCCTCAGTGATGTTGGCAGAACCTCTGCCGTCGTCCGACTTATATTGGGAAAATTTAAAGAACTAGACCTGATCAACTAGTGCCTACCGGAGCTGCTGCGACTTTAATGGGCTTAGGATAAATACCAAGTTGTTTGAAAGTTTGTGCATAGCTCAGTAAAACAGTGAGATAAAGACAAAAAACCTTGAGGGGGGATCTCAAGGTTTTTACTACCTGTTATTAACCTAATTTATGAAAAGTATTCTTATAACAACGGTTGATTTGCTTTCGTTTTATTTTTTGTAAAAAAAGGCGTAGTTAGCTTCTCGAACATGGTTTTACCTTCACCCCCCATGTCCCTTTAACAACGAAAAATAACATAAGCGAAAATTATATCCTGCGCGATGTTTTAATCATTCTCCGCAATAGTTTCTTGATGAATTATAGCCCCATAATGATCTCGCTTGACATATCTATATACTCCTTTCGGAAGGTCTACCTGTAGCGAATCCTTTTTAGAAAGTGACAAGTAAACTGGAATAGCTGTTTTATCCAATTGATATTCCTTTTCATGATAAATGTAAATGGCCGATGTGCCTGATTTGGTCGAATCAGTATTCGGTATACTATAGCTGCGGTTTAAATCTTTTGCTCCAATTACTATTTTATCGCTATTCAGATTATTTGATAAATACAAGTCATAACCATTCAATATCTTGCTCTCGATAACATATACCAAATCATTAACATCGTTAATAGATAAAAACTTAACTTGATTAATTGTGTAAGGGTCAATTTTGCTTAGTTTCTTAAAATATTGAGCCATACTTTTGATTTCTCCGATATCTCCTTCTTCAATATGTCCTCCGCCAGCTAATACGATAAGTTTAACTTGATTTTTTGTAACGATTTCACTTTTTCTAATCAGATTTTTAGCTTGCTGTAGATCTCTATTGATTGTGTTTTCAAAATCTTCATAGCCTATTACTTTTAAGCCGTAAATTCTTGCTGTTCTGATGAGATTCGCCATATTAGGATCCCTGGTGTAAAATCCGCTCTCAACGTTTGGAAATCCCAGCTTATTAATTCGGTCATCATCCTCGGATAGACCTTCTAAAGCAAGGACATTAAAGCCTTCTTTGTAAAGTTTTGGCAGTAAAAGATTGATTAACAAACGACAACGTGTTTGTAAATGATTCTCATTAAACATAACCACTCGATGTTCCTTAATTTTCTCTACCAGTTGGTCAATGGTAATAGCAGTTTTTTCGACTGACTGTTGTTCTTGTTTAGTTTCGTTATCATATTGAACACTTTCACCAAGAAACGAACGATATGATTTTAATAGCTCGTTGGCAAATTGGCTATCTTCATTTTGCAGAACAAGTTTTTCCAGCGTATCTCTTGTAGACAAATAATTCGCATATCCATTATCTTTAAAAATTGATTCAGCTATATTATAATAATCTGGTTCTTGAACGGGCTTCTGCTCGACAAATTTCTCTCCGTAAGCCAAGGAATTGTAGGACGTTTTTATGCCATTTAAAACATCTTTAACACTTTCTTGCATATCGGTGATTTCCGTCCTAACTTCACTGACCAAAAGAAATGAATCTCTGTGGTATGGGATCGCTACACGACTTATTATATTATCTCTATTTTTCTGGATACTACGATAATAAACACATTTATACATAGACGTATCTGCAGTGAACTTTGAGACATCTAAAGAAGTTTCCAAACTGCCGACAAAATACATTGGATTTCTTGTCACATCATATGTACCCCAAAAAACAATATTTTTTGATGGAAATTTTATCTTTCTTTTTCGAAAAATAGACCTGACATCTTTTAAATCTAGATACTTAGATCCAAAGTTTGCGTTCCCATAGAAGTCAATCTTTAGTCCTAAAGAATCATTTGTCAATTGATTCATTGCCCCTGGAGAAACCTTATTTAAGTTAGCTATTGGTATATTTACTGTTGTGCAGCTCGAAAGAAAAAAAAAGAATACCAAAATCTTACAGTGTATACTAAGCTTGGTATGGATCATAATGATAAGATTTTGGTTTAAATATCTATTAGCTATGTTTTGAATGAAGCATTACCTCCCTCTTAATCTTTCAAAGCGTTTCACTCTAATATAATAAAACACACTAATAAAGAAAGTATTTTTTTAAAACAGAATAAAAAGACAATGTATTGCTATTATAATAAATGTATTAAAAAAATCTATAAAAATCTGGACGATCGTTTAACCTCTATTTTGTTAAGCGATCGCCATACCATACTTTTTTTTGGAAAGCTATCGAACGATTGAAATTAAATTTTAAACAAGTAATTCAAAATTTAAATTAAATACTTCCCTTTGTTTTTACACAATAATTATTGATCTTAATCATAATATTTTGACGGAAAAAAAGATATGGATTGGATTACACGTGAAAGACCAAAGATCGATAGGATTGCTTGTCCATGGCTGATAAAGCGTTTTATAAATCCGGACGCAAAAATAATATATGCCCCCTAGATACGGTCTTTGAAATTGCTAAACAAACGAACGCCATTCCGTTTGATATTCCTGGTGTAGAATACAGTCATTATGCAGACGAGTGTACATTTGACTATTTCCTTAAAAAACATGAATTAAACGATCCGGCATTAAAACGAATTGCTGCAATTGTTCGTAGTGCGGACACGGATAGACATGATTTAATGCCACAATCTTCAGGTCTCGAGGCGATTTTTTCAGGTCTAGCTTACAATATCAAGGACGACAATCAGCTTTTGGAGATCGGAATGGTCATTTATGACGGCCTTTATAGCTGGGCTCAACACCTCTACCGACTGAAACATAGCAATGAAGGGCCAACTGAGGTTTTGCTCCTTAAAATCTATCATGAACATTTAAATGATAAGCAAAAAGAAAAATCTCCGGAATGGACTGCATTATTGCGGGAAATGATACAGGATCAAATCGATACAAATACAACATTAAGCTTAAATCAACTTTCCGAAGAACTGGATATTAGTTCAAGCTATTTGTCACGCGAATTCTCAAAATATTTTGAAAACTTAAATTATGGTGAGTACATCCGTAAAAAAAGAATAGAAAAAGCCATTGAACTTATGTCTGACCGCTCAATTTCCCTTACTGACATTGCCTATCTCACAGGTTTTTCTGATCAAAGTCATTTCACGCGCATTTTTAAAAAATTTACAGGAAGTAATCCTTCAGAATATAGGAGGAAATCTTTTAAAAAGTAAGGAATATACAAAATAGTAAAATTTATTCTATTTTGAGATGTTACGTATTAGTTATACTTGCTTTTATAAAGCAGATATTATGAAACTAAACCGATACCACTCCTCTTACCATAAAACTTTTTGTGCAGCGATCATTATTATACTCTTATCATCATTACATTTAAGAGCCCAACAACCGAGCAAACTAGTTGCTTATGTTGGTATAGTAAACCCCATTGTTTCCCTATCATCTGGTACGATAACGCCAAATTTTAAAGATAGCTATCAGGTAGGTATGCCGACAGGTATTAATATACTTAGAGAAGGACACTTGGGATTTTCACTGGAAATGGTTCCCTACATTAAAATAGCATCCGGGAACAGCAAAATGAGCAATTTCTTGTTCCATCCGGGCGTATTATTTCCCATCGGAAAGGAATTCACATTTATCGCTAGGGCTGCATTTGAAACTTCCGGACGATATGGGCTTACACCGGTATTAAGCAAGGTCATAACACATGGTCAGGCTGGAAAACTTTTTCTAGCAACTCCCTTCCCAGTCCGATTTGGCAATGAACAAAAAATTTCTATTGCTGCTGCTTTTCAATTCGGATATATATTCTAAATCGAATCGTGATCGATTAAAATTCCCAAATGAACAACAATAGTGGTGTTCATTTGTTGCAAGGGATAGTTTATTGTTTATACGTAGTAATATTTTCAAAATATAATAGATCAGGATGAAAAATTTTAGAAACTTAACGTCACGCAGAACGCTATTGAAAATGGGATTGCTCCTAACAGGCAGCGGACTAGTTGGTCTTAAAACAGTTCGTGCGTTTTCTACGACCACGTCGAATACGCCTGATCTCACCGAGGCTGAAATCCAAGGAATTGAAAAAGCTTTAGGAAAGAAAGGAAAATATAACGCAAAAGAAGTTACACATAATACCAGTTTTCCCCGTAATGATCTAGCTGTGACCGTCAAAGGTAAGGATGTTTCTATATCTTTTGGCTTTGGAGGATGGGCTGCGATAAAGAGGACCATGGATGGAAAGAGTGCTGTGCTTATGAGTGATTGTGTTCTACTTCAGGAAGAAGTAAATCCCCTTATTACTGCTGCCCTTGAATCAGGTCTGGAAGTTGGGGCAATCCATAATCATTTCTTTTATGAAGAACCCCGAATCTTTTATATGCACATCCACGGTATGGGGGAACCAGTCGAATTGGCTCAGAAATACGCAACAGCTATCTCAAACACTAAAATAGCTGTTGGAAATCAACCAGCACCACTGAATCAAAAACAAGATCCAGGGGATAAGATATTTAATGTTACCGAATTAAATAACATTATCGGTCATGAGGCCGCGATAAACGGCTCAACAATCAAATATACCGTAGGACGATCCGATTTAAAAATTATGGCAATGGGAGCCGAAATGACATCATCGATCGGTTTAAACAGTTGGGCGTCATTTACCGGATCCGAAAACGAAGCCTATATTGCTGGTGACATCGCAATGTTAGACCATGAGGTCAATCAAGTTATCAGTACTTTAAGGAAACACCATATCGAAATTGTAGCAATCCACAACCATATGCTTGGAGATGATCCACACATGATCTTTCTTCATTACTTTGGAGTCGGTCCTTCTAGGGAGCTGGCACTAGCTTTCAGAGATGCACTTCTTGTACTCGGCAAAAAATCGCATTGGCATAATCATTAATCGAATTAATTGATCTATTCGCTCCAATAAGACTTTATTAAACTGATCTAGAATCTTAACCAATACGATGACAACTGAATTATTTGAATTTGAAATTTTAAAGGCTAGCAGAATCAGGTTATTACAAGTAATGGAAACAGTTGATAATACCATATTATTTAAAATTCCAGAGACCTTTAACAATAATATCGTCTGGCAAATTGGCCACTGTATCACTTCTCAGCAGCGGCATATGTACATGCGTAGTGGACTACCAATGCATATATCGCAGGAATTTATGGAAGCATTCAAAATTGGAACGGCACCACATACGTGGAAAAATACGCCAGACATTGATGAAATAAAACATCTATTGCTTTATACAGTAAACCAACTTAGTAAAGATTTAACATCAGGTATATTTGTTGAATACCAATCGTTCAGCTTACCAATTGGCTTCTCCATCAATAATCATATCCAAGCGCTTCAAGCCGCTAACTTTCACGAAGCCGAGCACAGCGGAATAATATTAAGTTACTTAAAACTTCTAAGGCAATAAGATTTTTCCAGTCTTTCTTTGGGACAGTTATGACAGTGGATACGATATCTTGATATGGCTTCAAGGCCAATCGATATTGAATCTACGAAGATATCCATTTTCAGGATGTTAATCTTTAGATAATCATCGCAAAAACTGGATTTCAAAAAAGAGTTTTATACTGTCTATTCATTTGTAATTCCCTACTTGACGAGTCTGTACTGGAAGTTTACGAATTAAACCACGATACACATTTGGCCGCAAATTGCTCAAACTTTCGATCCGTATTTCGCATGACCGGGCCATGACCAAAGCATATCATAGAAGGATTTAATCCTGCTAACTTTTGGAGCGATCTGATGTTTTGCTGTTGATCCGACGTGAATATTTTTGGAGGGAGCCCTAGGCCAGGCACTGTAGTGAGCAGGTTCATATTTGTAGCAGCATCCCCGATTATCAATACACCATCCCGCTCACGGAATAAAGAAATATGACCGGCTGAATGGCCTGGAGTTTCTATGACCCGAAAGTTTCCAATGCTATCATTTTCAACGAGTGTACCATCGACTTTGTGGCCCTGCCCCGCCCAGTATTTTTGTTGAAGTTTTGCTAACCAATGTTTGGGATTTGGATAGTCATTAGTTACCATACCTGTTTCAGTCCTAAAAATTTCATTTTCATGGCAAAGTAAAGGTATTTCAAATTCATCACATAGTTGATCACTACAGCCCTGATGGTCTGCATGGGCATGCGTAAGCACATGTTGATGGACGGGTATTTTCTGAAGGGCTCCCTTCACCGTATTATATGAACTGCGTATCCCACAATCAACCAACACACCCTCTACTATATAGCAGTTGATACTATTTCGTGGCATCAATGGTACATGAAAAACTTCTTGGGCAATTTGATGTAACATAGCTTTTTTTTGCAAAACTATGGCACTCTATAGAAATAAATAAGGACATTTGTCCTATAATACTTTGGCGCGATGTATTTGTCCCTTCGCTCTTGTAAGAGATCGCTGCGTGATGCCCAGATATGAGGCGAGGTCTTGTGTCGCTATGCGCTGAATGAGCTTTGGTTCATTCGAAAGGACATGATGATATTTATCGAGCGCTGACTTATTATTGTAATTCAGGAGGTATTGTTCCTTTTGGATATATTCCCGTTCCATCACAGCTTGTATAACCTTGTTCCAAGAAGTCACTCGACCAAGCAGATATTGATAGTCAGCATAGTTTATCCGATGAATTATACTATCTTCTACAGCCCTGATACTCCTTCTGGATTTTTCCTGAGCGACAAACTCTGGGTTAATGACGGCAATGCTTTTAACCTGCGTTTCCTCGCTTGCTGCCAAGACCGGTAATTTGGCCTGCGCGCTCATGAGTTCTGCTGACGCAGCATCTCTCTTTAACCCGTACTCGTCCTGTTCGATCACTACAAGGGTATCGCCTTTTTTTACCTGCTGATTGTCCTTATAATATATTTTACGGATATAACCCCCTACTTTTACGTTTATCGGGGAAAGATAGGCATCAATCTGAGCGTCGTTGGTCTGTTCATAGCGATATCCTTCGAAGAAATAAACAGCTGCCCAAATAATAATTCCCACGAATAATGTGATACCGAGCCATTTGGTTAGGTCTACAACAATTTTATCTGTTTTATTTTTGTTCATGATATTTGTATTAAAGAATTCCGATAATTGCCAATAGCCTGATATGCTTAAGTTTAACGTTTGTTTGTGCTGTTGTCAGATTAAATTTAGCTTCCAACAAAGCATTTTCGGCTTCCAGAAGATCGGTCAGAAGGGATTCCTGGTTTAAGTAGCTACTTCTGATAACACGAGCAGTTTCGGCGGTTTTAATGATATTTTGCTCTGCTGTTTCCATGCTTTCCAAGGCCTGTTTTTGCTGTAAATAAGCCTCTTTTACCTCAAGGTAGATCTCCTCTTTTTTAATATTTGCTTTTTCTCTTGCCTCATTACTGATCACTTGAGCATGAGCGATGGAATGCTTGCTTTTGTATAGATTATCAATAGGAAACTGGACTTTGATCCCGGTCTGACCAAATCCCCATAAATCATTCGAATATGGATAAAATGAAATCTGCGGATAGGTGTAATTGTAAGTTGAATACAAGGAGATTTTGGGTAACAGCGTCGCTTTTACCTGCTTGATGATCATTTCACTCAATTTGACAGCGCCATAGGCTATCTTGTATTCCGGCGATTTGTTAAATGCGATGTCTAGATAATCCTCATAACCACCTTGAGTGATAACCTTTAACTCGATTGTATCTTGGTATTTTATTGCAAGCTCAGCATCATTTTCTTTCCCCATCAGGATATTGAGCCGTTGTTTAGCGATTTCAATCTTCTTCGCGATATCAGAAAGGCTGAGTTCCAGTTGCGCTAATTTCACGGAGGTTCTTAATACATCGCTCTTTAGCACGGTGCCATTTTTATGCAAGCTTGCTACCAGTGTCAATTGTTTTTTTTCGGCTTCAATTTCTGCCGCAAGAAAATCCTGAAAATGCAGAAACTTATACAGATCAAAGTAAACAGCTGCAACATTGTATTTTATGTTGTGTTTTTGCAGATCGACTTCATATTGTGTACGTATCGCTTCTTCCTTTTTCATGGCGATGTTTCTTTTGTCCTTACCACCATTGTAAAGATTGACGTTCAGGTTGTAACCCACGCTGTAACCATAACCTTTTACCGGCACATCCTGTGGAGAAGAGAATAATCCATTGTCATAAATCAGGAATTTGGAATTGAGTTTTGCATCTCCGCCAACAAAAAGCTCAGGCAACAAACGATCTTTCGCTTCCAATATTTCCAAATTGCTCTGCTGAAGATGTAGATCGGATAGTTTCAGTTGACGGTTATTTGTTTCGGCTACTTTCCAAATTTCTTCCAAGCTTAATACCAGCTCATTAGCTATATTTTGGGCATAGAGTGATTGTACAAATAGGGTTAACAATAAGCTCAAAATCGGGACTATTTTATATTGTTTCATCGGTTTTGTTTATATATTTCTTTCTTTTTACTAGCCATGGTTTTACAATCTTTTTCAATTCATCAAAAGCAAAAGTTAAATCTACCATTGCCATAAAAGCATGGTTATACCCATAAGCAAACCAGAAAATATGTGCACTGTCAATTCCTTCATCTGAATGATGTAATTTATTAGCAGACTTTTGGTCTTGTGTTTCAAGTTGAAGATCTTTGCGCGATGTTATGATTTTATGTTTCATAATGACTTTACTATTATTACATAGCAAAAGTATCCAGCATGGCGAAGTATCATTTTATATAATTAGCCTAATATTTGTTAAATTTGGCCATATGGAAATTCTGAGCCAAATCATACATATTGTTGATCAAAATCCTGATTCTATCCTGGTGATGCGACAGCAGACGGAACAACGTTTGCCTGCCCACCAGCACAAGAAAGCTCAGTTGTTATTGGTTTATGGCGGGATTGCTTACCTGCAGACTGACGAAAAGGATTTCTATATTCCCTCAAATCATTATATCTGGATACCAAAAAATTATCGGCACAACCTGATGTTCAACACCCAGGACCTGTCTATTATCAATATTTATTTTCCGGAGGAAAGTGTTGGTAATTTTTATGAGGAGTTGGGGATTTATCCGGTGAGTAAGCTGCTGGCAGAGATGCTTTCTTTTAGTGAGAAGTGGCAAGGTAATTATTACAAAGGTTCGTGGGAGTTTGAATTTTTAATCACGCTTAAAGGTGTATTATCAAAAGAAAATCTCAAAAAATTCTCCATACAACTTCCTACAACTGACGATCAAAGGCTAAATACCATAATTGAGAGTTTTAGAAATCGACTAAATGAAAATCTAAGCTTAGCTTTTATTGCTCAGCAATCGGGAATGAGTGTTCGTAGTTTGACCAGATTATTCCAAACCAAACTGCACATTACATTTGTTCAGTATTTAAAAATGCTACGGATTATTAAGGCAATGGAATTAATCAACGATACAGATTTGAATATGACCGAGATTGCGTATGATATTGGCTATTCAAATATAGCGGCTTTTAGCAATAACTTTTATCTGCTTACAAACATGAGACCTACGGAGTTTAAAATGAAGTAAGGAATAAAACTTTACAGTCCGCCTGTACTCGCTTTGATCTGCGCATTATGGTCAGAACTCTGTCATAGTTCAATACCGATAGGCCCATATCAACTGCATTCGCCCCCTAATCCCTGAAAACTAATGGAGTAACTTTAGTTAAGCGAAATTCTTGATCCATGTCAATCTTTTTTTTCGAAAAATAAAAGAACTTAGTCTATATATAAAAACAAAAGAAATAATATAAACAGATTTAAAAGGAATAGGATGAAAAAGATAGCAATTAATGGATTTGGTCGCATCGGACGCGCTGCCTTAAAAATAATAACAGAAACTGCCGATCTTGAGGTCGTTGGAATTAATGATCTGATGAGTATTGAAAACGCCGCATATCTGCTTAAATACGATAGTAACTATGGGAAATATGAAAAAGATGTGCGTATCGAAGGAGATACAATTGTGGTCGATGGAAAGGTGGTTAAATATACAAGTATCAGGGAGATTGAAAAGTTACCTTGGAAAGATATCCAAGCGGATATCGTTATAGAGAGTACGGGTATTTTCACAAACAAACCGGACGCTGAAAAACACTTGACTTCTGGAGCAAAATTTGTCGTCATTTCTGGTCCTACTAAAGATACGCCGACAGTGGTCCATGGAGTAAATACCGAAGATGGCAGGGTGTCTGTTTTTTCATGCGCAAGTTGTACCACCAACAATATAAGTCCAGTAATCGAAATATTAGGCAGGAGACTGGGAATAAAAAAGGCCATACTAAATACCACACACGGTTATACAGCTTCACAGGCATTGGTCGACGCTCCATCAAAAAAAGAACCGCGTATGGGACGGGCTGCAGGCATTAACCTTGCCCCCGCGGCCACGGGGGCTGCAATAGCGACGACAAAAGCACTTCCGCAATACGCCGGAAAGTTTGACGGTATAGCTGTTAGGGTACCTGTTCCAGTAGGATCCATCTCCGATATTACGTTTATTGCAGAAAGGTCCACCACAATCGAAGAGATCAACCAAATTTTGATCGAAGAGTCAAAAACTGATCGCTATAAAAAGGTGCTAACGGTAACCGACGAGCCCTTGGTATCTACCGATATTATCAAAAGTCCATTTGCAGCGACAGTAGATCTAGAAATGACTCGAGTTGTCGATGGCGACCTGGTGAAAGTGATGGCTTGGTATGACAATGAATGGGGATTTACCAACCAAATGATCAGACAAATTCAATCGATTTAGTGCGGTAGCAACGAAGAACTTAACGTGCGAGGGGTTATCTAAAGGTTAGATAGCCCCTTCTTAATACAATTTTATACTTCTTGCAGCCCAGTCAAATAAAGTAAGCAGCATGAGTATTCAAATATTCAACTTTTAAACAAATCTTTCATTTTGTTAAAGTCCTGCTTAGGTTTTTTACAGCGATAGATCGTTTGCAGCACCCAATCTTCGCTACTTGCATAGGGACTATATAATTTTCGCACAGGAACAACTTTTTCGAAAAAAGGACAGAAGAAATTGTCACCGGTATCGTTATAACAAATGGCAATCACCGTTTGGGGCATCCGGCCTGTCGGTGCCCAGTTATAGAAGCTACCGTGATAACAAAAGGCGTTCGGAAGCCCATATGTACTCTTCATCAGTTCGACTGCACCCTCCTGCGAGTAATGTTTGCCCCAAATAAGACAACTTGCTTTTTCATTCGGGGGTAAACTGTCGTATACTGAGCGTAATTCATGCATACCCGTTTCCCATTTTTGCAGGTCCAAGTTGTTTTACAATTGTGCCAAAGCGTTTTTTACGCGCTCACGGTTTGGTTTAGATACTGGTATTTTCTCACGGTTTGCCAATAGTAAAGTCCCGCCGTCTTCCTTAAGCCAACTTTGGATATAAAAAGGGTTTATAAGGTGACTTTGGTGTGTTCGAATAAAGTTGTGTGGAATTAGTATTTCGCTGTATTCTCTTAACGGTTTTGAAGAAATTATTTTCTCTTCATTTAGTAAGTGAAAAACGGTATATGTATCGTCTGCTTCGCAACGTATTATATCGCTAATGAGTAAGTATCGAGTTTCGTTTTGAAAAGCAAGAGCTATCTTCTGAGGCACCCTCTGTTTCGATGTCAACTGCTGAATCAGAAATTCTACCCCGGGATTCTGCACTATTGTACTTACTTTTTTGCAAGCCTTTTCAACGGCCAATTTGAGCTCGTCTATATCAATGGGTTTTAGAAGATAATCTAATGCCGCATGTTTTATGGCTTGTATACCATATTGGTTGTATGCTGTAACAAAAATGACCTGAAAGTCTATTGTTTCAAAATCCTTAAGCAGGTCAAAACCTGTCTGACTCCCCATTTCTATATCAAGAAATACCAAATTGGGTCTATTATTTTTAATTAAGCTCGCTGCTTCAGTAATCGTATTTGCGATTGCCACAACTTCAACATGTGGACAATACTTAGCCAATAGCGCCTTTAAATTTTTGGTATTTGAAATTTCATCGTCCACTAAAATAGCACGTATCATAATAACCAGTTTTTAAAAATTAAAGATACGCATGTCCCCGTACTTTTAGATTCTGTATCTATGAAAATATTTGTCTCTGGATGCAATTCATTCCAAAGCTGTATACGCTCATTGGTTAACCTGATTCCTAATCCGAATGGTGTATGTGCTATATCATACCCTCGACCATTATCAAATATAGTTATTACCATATCACTCTCCTTCCTCTCAAAATATAAGCTAACCTTTCCACGTTCCTTCAATTCTGATATCCCATGTTTTATGGCATTTTCAACCAATGGTTGTAGGAGCATTGTTGGTATTTCGATGTTATTAGGATCAAGATCGCTAACATCAATCGCATATTCAAAACCAAATCGTAGCTGTTCCATCTGAAGATAATCGGTTAAAAGATTTCGCTCATCCGTGAGTGTATTTACCGATTCACTATCCAGCACATTTCGGGTGAGACGGGCAAATTTGCTTAAATACCTATTTGCATTGTCCACATCATTGTTATTTATAAAACTCTGAATGCTAGCGAGCGAATTGAAAAGAAAATGAGGATTGAGTTGCGCCTGAATCGAGATCAGTTTAGTTTCCGATATTTTTTTATTTAAACTCTCTTCTCGGATTTTTTTTCTATTTCTTCTACGCAGTACATAAATTAGAAGAAAGCTTATAATGCTAAAGATAATAATTAATGATAGAGACCACATGATCATATCTTGCATAGAGAAAGTTCTATCAATTTGTATTTTGACATTTTGTCTAAAACTAGACGATTCCATCTCTTGCTCCGTCATATTCTCTAATTGTGGTCGAATAATGATTTCATATTCTCCAGAATTTTTGAAATTCTCCCGACCTATTGAAATATTCGGTTGCTCTATTCCATCTACAGTGTAAAAACTGTAATTCCAAGAATTACTTTTAAATACAATGTTGCCAGTTTCCTTTTCTTTTACCAATAACGAGTAAATGGAACTGTAATCATTTTTTCTAACTGCAACCTTCAGACCTGTAACATCATTGTCCAAGATAATTTTCGACGCATCTGTTTTCATTTCAACCGCAGATCGATTTGATCTATCAATTAGCTCCCTTCCAAGAAAGATAATATCAGTTTTTGGGATCGCTGTGTTATATATAATCACGCTTCCCTGTTCTGAAGGATCTTTTTCGTTATATAAGGTTACAGAAATGGTCTTATTTCGGATCTCCGTTATTGGCAATTCTGCTATATAACCAAATAAGCCGTGTTTGTTAAAGGTCAGGTCCTCTAAGCGTCCGGATAACAACGTATTTTTTAAATCATCGACAACAGCAAAGCGATAGTTCTTTATGCCTGAAAGTAGTTTAGTACGAATTTTGAATTGTACCCTATTTCCATTATTGATATAAGTCAGCGCTTGGTTGCTTATGTTGGGAAACCTGTTTGCATAGCTCCTAATTTTACTTAGGCTATCGAAGGAGGCACCGATGCTTATTCCTGCAATATCTATACTCCCTAAATAATATTCTACCTTTTTGTCTATTGAATATTGTTCGCCTTTGCTGCTAACCTGAGCAACAATGGGTATCCAAAAGAATATAGCGATTAGTAAAAACGTGTTTTTTTTCATGATCTGCCGTTTATACTTACAAAACTCTATAATTATTAATTTTAAAAAAATGCAAAAACAGTATTGCTCTCCGCTCACTTGGTAAACTATACGCCAGGATCAGGATTTAATCATTTGAGCGCTCATCACAATTACGCTCTTATATAGAAAGGTATAAACACAAAGTCGACATAGCCGGACTCTATCTTATTGTATCCGACCGCATTCGCTTTCGAGAGTCGCTTTGCGATTACGTTGATCCTTATTCGCGCCATAAATGAACCTATTAGTTGAAGCTCAGACGTACCTGTCTTGATTCGTAGTACCCATAACTTGACGAAAGCAATCCTGCTAGATTTTGCGAGTATTTAACTCGGTTACCTTTATATTCGGAGCGCCTATGCTGTTCTGGACATAATCATAAAGACCTCCCCTCCATAAGAAGAATTTTCCAATCAATAAGAGCTTCGGTAAAGAAGTCATTTAGGTTACAATAAGATCTGATTTTTTCACTTGGGTTACTGAGATATCACGGAGATAAGCGCCTTATACAAGTAATAAAAATAGGTATAAAAGCTTAAATATTCAAAGGGGGGGAAACTACTCAGTATCAAATTGAAGGATCCCCTTCCCCTCGCGAATTGATTTATAAATACTATCCCGCAGTTTTGGATCTATGTTTTTTTGTTTAATGTATTTTAAAAAACCTGTAATGGTGTCATTATGATGATATATTCTTTCAGCACTACTCTTTTTCAATAATAATCTGTGATTACCAAGCAGATCCATTTCAGTTAATTCAATAGTTGAATGTATAGGTATTGGATCAGATAAGTTCACCTTGAAAGTTGGAACCTTTGATTTTAATAATACCCGATCCACCGTTCCTATTTTTTGATCGTTGAAATAAATATCATTGGGCATGGATTCTATTGTCTTTTCTTCTCTGAATTCCAGAAAATACTGTTTTTCCCTATCGAAATTACACCCCATCAAAAGTACGACCTCAATTAGTATTATTTTTACAGGTGAATATCTCATAATGCGTCTATAAATTATCAGGGATTAAATCTCAAATACTTAAGATTCATTAAAGTCCCCATTTTTAAATTCTCCCAATCTTCTGCTTTCGTATGTTCAAATACAATTTGACAGCTAATCTTTTCTGTGGCAGCTGGCTTAGGAGTGCCGTCGGGGCACCTCCTTTTCATGTTATTGCTCCATACGATTGGTCGGTTACTGGGATGCAGTAACAGGACTGGGTTTACGATCAAACATAACCGGTTTTTCACTACCGTCCAACAGAATTCCTATACCTTGAATCTGACCGTCCACATCGCTAAAGAAGTTAAAGAGAAGATTACTTGGTTCAGGATCCGCTGCGCCATCTTTATCGACAGACCGTGGGTCAAAAACATCATAATGTCGGTGGATAAGGACAACCTTCTCATAACCGAGTTCACTGTATAGCTTGTTATCCTTAAGCCTTACCTCAATAATTCCATATGCAGGATTCTCAAAAGAACCAGTGTACTGTTTTAAGGAATGGGAAGGGTTCGTCGCTGGAATGGGCAACTTTTCTTCTTCTTTTTTAACATGACGCAGCGAATCGATTTCAGCCTTTTTTTCACCATTCCAGTCGATTGGATTCAAACCAAGAAGTATATCCGCTATAGAATTTCTGACCACCGTAGGAACTTTAGATACGTTTTGATTGGTTAATACGACAATTCCGAGTGTATCTGTTGGAAAAAATGCCACATTCGCAGAAAATCCGTTAATATTTCCACCATGTTCTACTTGATAATGTCCTCTATAGGAGCCAATCATCCAGCCTAATCCATAATTGGAAAGGAAAACATCTTTGTGTTTGTCCGGTAAAGCGGCATCCATCACCATTTGGGAGCTCGCAGCCTCCTTTATGTAATTTGCAGGGAGTATTTCTTTCCCATTGAAATAACCTCGGTTGAGCCAAACCTTGAGCCAATTAGACATGTCATTAGCACTGCTATTTATGCTTCCTGCCGGCCCCATGCCACTAATATTATAATAATCAATTAGTTTTATCGTGTTATCTTTGGAAAGTGTATAAGGCAAAGATGCATCGCTATCCCGTTGGAAGGCTAAGAGATTGGTGTTAGAACGGGTCATTTGTAGAGGGGTAAAAAACTTTTCCTGTATATTTTGTTCCCATGTCTTACCACTCAATCGCTCCACAATCATTCCTTGAGCAAGGTACATAAAGTTATTATAGAACCATTTCATGCGCAGGCCTGAACTGGGTTTCATAAATCTGACCCGTGAAATCAGACTATCTCTATTTTTGCTATTGAACAGAAACCAAGATAAATCATAGCGGGACAAGCCTGTCCTATGCGCCATTAGGTCTTTAACCACGATTTGATTATCCATCTCATCATTGTAAAACCGTAACGCAGGCAGTAAAGATACCACTCTGTCCTCGAATGTCAGTTTGCCATCCGCTCTCAACAAACCTAACAATGAAGCGGTAAAAGCTTTGGAGCTCGAACCGATTGCAAAAAGCGTATTCGGTGTAACAGGTTTTTTATTCGCGAAATCACGATAGCCAAATCCCTTATTATAAATTATTTTATCGCCTTTTACAACAGCAACGGCAAAACCCGCCACATGATGATCTTTTAAAACTTGGCCGAGAACAGAATCAATTGCTTTAAATTGATCTTTCTGCCCACCTACTTTCCCAACCTGAGAAAATAGTGAAAAAGAAAACCAGGAACAAAAAATAAAGGTTAAAAGGAATTTCATATCAAATTGGAATATATACGAAAATACTTATTCAACATGATTCCCGCAAACTACTGGAGACATTGCCTTTAATTTTTTTATTCCTGGTTGTTCTTAGGAGGTTGCTGAATTTTACGATAATAACTGGTCTATCAATCCGTAAAATCTCCTAAATTATTCTTTCGTATAATTCGACTTTCCGTTTACATCCACCTGCTTACCTAAATACTTTGGTTTTCTATTTCTCATTACATCCAAAACCGCTTTCGTTACCGATAGTTTTTCTCTAAATGCATAATATTTATATCCAGGGTAAACTCCTCGATCGGCACTATAACCGAATGATTTTATGCCTAATTTATCACCCAGATAAACACATCTATTTAGATGATATTTTTGAGATACCAAAATTGCCGTATCAACATTAAATATATATTTTGCCCGGTACATGGTCGAGTAGCTATCGAACCCAGCATAGTCAATGTAAATTTTAGCGGTATCGATGCCATTTTTCTGACAGTACAACTTCATTACGCTAAGCTCATCGTACTCGTCTCTTCCATTGTCTCCTGACAACAATATTTTATCCACTTTGTGGTTTTTGTACAACGAAATCCCGGCATCGAGTCTATCTTTCAAATACCTACTTGGCTGATCACCATTGATGCCAGCGCCAAAAATGATGGCTACCTTGGTTCTTGGCACATCCTTAAGTTCAGTGAAAATCACCGAATCTGTTTTAGCCGTTACATTGCTATTGGTTATCACCACAACAACCAGGGCTACTACGCATAGAACGACAACCACTAAAACGAACCTTTTAATCTTTTTCATTAGCTTGATTTGTTCATGATAAACTTATCATTTTAAACACAAATTTAATAGTACAACCTATTGAAAATCGAACCAATTATAATTCGCTGCAGATAAATTATCATTCGTAGCCACTTACAGTCTTTTCGGTATATTTCATTTGGCTATTAATGCTCTAGAATTTAAACATAACCAACATCGCTTTATGATCGGTTGGCCACACGCCTTCGGGCAGCAGGAAGTTATATTCACTATCTTTTTCCTGCTTCTGTCCATACTTTACGGTTTCTACAGGACCGACAATGTTAGCTTTTACTGGTTTCAACGGTTTTTTGCTGCGGTAATAAACATAATCGATCCGATCTCGATCATCCGCTGTGGGTGCCCATGCCAATTTCCCAATGGGAACATCCTTGTTAAAAGCAGGATAGGTAAAACCAGGATGACTGACCGGGTTGGGATATAATTGACGGAAACTATCTATAAATCCGGCTTTTTCTAATAAAACCGAACAGTCCCAAGGAACCACTGCCCCACGATGGTCGAAAAGATCTTTTGTAGCCAATGTCCAATCCAAATGTGAAGGCTCATTAAAATCACCTGCAATAATAAACGATTGTGATTGATCCTCTTTTTCTACGTCGCTCAGGATATCTTGGATAGCTTCATCACGTTTGCTTTTCCGATTAGCCTCAATAATGGTACCTACATCTGAAACAGGACGATCTAACTTCTCCCAGGTCAAACCATCGTAACCACGCGGCAAGTAGCATGCATAATTTGTGTAGTCCAAATGTAAAGAATAGCATACAAAAGAACGCTTCCCAATCTTGATCTTACTTTTTAAAACACCGCCCATGGTACTATCTTTTTCATAAAGCGCATGCTGTGATTCGATCGGATATTTGGAAATAAAACCGACATCCAGTTTTGCATCACTGGACTGGCCAAAATAGATAGCCCCTTTAGATTTGAGTTCCATTAGTATACGCTGAATAAAATCTGTTCCCTTGTAATTGCGGACTTCACTAAAGAGAACGACATCTGCATGCTTGGCAATAATTTCGTCTGCAATCGCAGGAAACCCATTGGGCACAACAGTCCCCTCCTGCCAAATGTTGATCTGCAGTACTTTTACCTCATTTTTTGCCTGAGCGAAGAGTGTATGCCCCAAAAGGGCTATCACTAAAAGCAATATCATCTTTCTTAATTTCATTGGAGTTGTCTATTTCTACTGGAAAGTGTTACCGCAACGTTCTTGCCGAGAGCGGTTTCTACCATTATCATATGAGCGAGTTTCTTACTTATTTCTGTAATAACCAAATAATTTTATCCACATTATCAACTCCAACACATTGTCGTTGACTTGCTTCATCAACTTTTTCGCGATTTGTATCGAATTCAGCAGTAGGATACATCCAACGCAACGGCATTTTTGTATTTGTAACATTTTGATCAGCTTCAATTGAATAGCATCATATTAATCAGCATTCCACGATTTATTAAATAGCGAATTATTTAATACCTTAGCCACACAAAGTTTTAGCACAACCGGTTTATGAACATAAAAATCAAGTATCATGAGTTTGAAACAAACGTTTTATAAAGTACGAAGTTCTAAAACAGTTCAGGGAATTCTAATCGCCAACATTTTTGCATTTCTAATTATTGGTATGCAATCTTCATTGCTGCCCAAGGATGCAGGGGTACTTGTTTTTTCTGAGTTTGTGATTATTCCACTGTTGATGGGTATTATCATGGCTTGGTGTTGGAAAGATACTGACATGAGAGGTAAACAAATAACCGCATGTTCTATCTTGGGTGGCCTTATGGCTATCTTACTCAGCTTTATATTCCTAGGTGAGGGCATTATTTGCCTCTTAATTGTTTCACCTCTTATCTTTGGCTTTGTTATCGCAGGTGCCTTTATTGGAAGGTCAATGTTTAAAAAGAGTAATCAAAAATTGAATATAAGCATTGTTAGCCTCTTACTTGGAATTTTTATTGTCGACTCCCTGACTGATCACCATCATGAAAATATGGTCTCCGATGAGATCTTAATTCATGCGAGTCCAACGCAAGTATGGCAACACGTGGTCGCCTTCGATCCCATATCTCAGAAGGAAAACTATTGGCTTTTTAGTATAGGAATGCCGAGCCCCATGGCTACAACGGTAAGTGAACATAAACTGGGCGCAAACCGAAAATGTATTTTTAGCAACGGGTATGTTTTCGATGAGAAGATTGTAAAATTTGACGTCAATGAAAACTTAATTTTTGATATCATTGATCAACCCAAAGACCCTGAAATCATGGGACATATCGATATCAAAAGAGGTCAATTTATATTGAAAGACAATGGAAATGGTACCACTACCCTTATTGGGAACAGTTGGTATAATCTCCATGTTTTCCCGACTTGGTACTATGACCTTTGGGCAGAAAGTATCACTAGGAATGTCCATTTCCGAGTCATGGAGCATATTAAACTTTTAAGCGAGCGATAAACTATGTTTTCTTTTGTGGTAAAAAGAGTTGGCTTTTTAAAGGATATCCCCTTATTAGCCATTCTATTTGATAGTCTCATGAGATTTTGGATGTTCATTGCCAAGCCTGAACTGCTAAATTGGATCGATGACCTGGAAGAAAATGTAAAAGGAATGCCCGGGACGACGATTGGGATACATAAATATGGTGGGACTGCGTTCAATTATTTAGGAAAGGAATTTGCACATGTCCATAGCAATGGTTTAGTGGACATTTTATTAAATAAAGAGCTAAAAAAATCATTGATGATGGAGGGAAAAATTAAGGACCACCATGTGTTTAAAAATTCAGGCTGGATCAGTTTTTATCTTCACAATAAGCAAGATGTTGCCTATGCCTGTTATCTCTTGAAAAAGGCTTACGATCGTGCTAGATAAAAACAGCATGCTATATTCTTTTAGACAGGCTTTGTCTTCATAAAATGTTCATTCACTGCAATAATTAGCTATCGGCTCTTTATTTTGGCTATCTATGTACTCATTATGAAGACACCATCTAGGTATAAAAAAGGAAGGTCTTTATCTTTTAGATTTAATATCTTTGCTGTATGAATATTGAACAGATCAAACAACCTTTCCTCAAAAAATTCCCTGGAGATTTTTCCAATAACCCTACACAGCGAGGCACGCCAAAAGTGCTATTTGCTACGATTGAACCTGCAGGGTTTGAACAGCCTCAACGGATTGCTTTTAACGAAGCTCTTGCTGAGGAAATAGGGCTGGGTAAATTTGAAGAAAAGGATCTTAACTTTCTGGTAGGCTCTCACCTACCCGACAATATTCAGACCTACGCTACAGCTTATGCCGGACATCAATTTGGTAATTGGGCCGGGCAACTGGGCGACGGCAGGGCCATTCTGGCGGGAGAAATTACTAATGCTGCTGGTAAGAAGACCGAAATACAATGGAAAGGAGCCGGTGCAACACCCTATTCAAGGCGTGCAGACGGAAGAGCCGTATTGCGGTCTTCTGTACGTGAATACCTTATGAGTGAAGCCATGTATCACTTAGGCATACCTACCACCAGGGCCTTAAGCCTGGCCTTTACAGGAGAAGATGTTCTTCGGGATATCATGTATAACGGCAATCCACAATACGAAAAAGGAGCCGTAGTGATCAGAACTGCCGAAAGCTTCCTTCGCTTTGGGCATTTTGAACTGATGTTTGCTCAGGGTGAACATACGTTATTACAGGATCTGCTTGATTTTACAATTGAAAATTACTTCCCTGAAATTGTTTCATCCGATCAGCAGAAATACAAAGATTTTTTTGAGAATGTATGTATCCGCACAGCAGACTTAATGGTAGAATGGTTCAGAGTAGGTTTTGTACATGGGGTAATGAATACAGACAACATGTCCATCTTAGGCCTAACGATCGATTATGGTCCCTATTCAATGCTGGATGAATATAATTTAAATTTCACCCCGAATACTACGGATCTACCGGGAAGAAGATATGCATTTGGAAAGCAGGCACAGATTGCCCAATGGAATCTATGGAAACTCGCAAATACCCTCCAGCCCATCATCAACGATGAAAAGTTTCTTGAAAACACCCTAAATAATTTTGGCGTTTATTTTTGGGAAACTCATGACAGAATGCTCTGCAAAAAATTCGGATTTGATGAACTAAAAGAAGAGGATGAGGTGTTTTTTAATAACTGGCAGAGCTTAATGCAGGACCTCGCATTGGATCATACCTTATTCTTCAATCAACTGGAGAAAACAACACCAGAAACTGATTTACAGGAACATTTCAGCCCGGTAGCTTACGGCGCTTTAAATGAAGAAAAGCTCAGCAGACTGAAAGACTTCATGGAAAACTATCGATCCCGTCTGAATTCAAATGCTATTTCAAAAGCTGAGTCCGTGGAATTAATGAAAAAAACAAACCCCAAATTTATATTGCGGAACTATCTTCTTTACCAATGTATTGAAGAAATTAGTGCCGGAAAAACAGCACTGTTAATGAAGCTAACGCAAGCATTAGAAAATCCTTACCAGGAATTATTTCCGGAATTTTCCGTCAAGCGTCCTTCAAGCTATGACGACACCGCAGGATGTTCTACACTTTCATGCAGTTCGTAGTATGAAATGCCCCGTTCGTTAAACATTCAGGGTGGGTTTAAAAGCTAAAGTTTAGGATATGTAGATTTTCTAAAAATAATCATACACAAGTAAACCTGCCAAGAGATAAGACTCCAGGTGCATATCCTGAAAACTAACACTAGGTATATCACTATCCGAAGAAAACTCGGCCCTTTTTAATAGGTCACGTATCTGAGCAACTTTAAATTTTAAATAAATCACGCGTATTCCACAAAATATAGATCCTGACGTACAGATCAATAGTATAGTAAACAATTGATTTCTTACCGAAGATATTTTACAATAATTTTTGACTGACAGATACAGAAAAGGAAGAATCCCAAAAGAGAAAATAAAAATCAGTGCAGGCAAAACCTGACCGGGTAGGCGCCAACTATTATTAAGCAAAGGGCTTTCACCTATTATTTCGGTGGTAAAAAACACCAAAAACCGATCTCTAATAAAAAAGGCAATTAGACACAATACGATTGACAGTCCAATAGCAATGCTGTATTCCTTCATCATTTTCTTTTTCGCAAAGTTTTTTATAGGTTATCGACTTAAACCATTTTCGATATTGCTTTTACATCGTACAATTTGTTTTTTCATTAGCTTAAGTTCCTTTATCTTAGTGTCTATCTGTTGCAATTTAAGATCAAGCACTTCCATTTTACTTGCCTGAGTCAGCTCTTTTTGATACCATGCATCAATAACCTGTTTAATTTCAGCTAAGGTAAAGCCTACAGCTTTCGCCATCTTTATGAACCTCAGTTTTTCGGTTACTTCATCGTCATAATACACGTACTTGTTGGAAGTTACATCCTTTTTTGTCATGCCAGAAATGAGTCCGCTCTTTTCATAAAAGCGTATAGTTCCAATAGGCATGTTCGCTTCCTTCGCTAGTTGACTAATTAATTTCACTTGATAATCAATAGTTTAAAAAAATAATAAAAGTATATAGTATACTTCATACTTGTGGGTTGTAAAAATACAGTTTAAATTTGTCTATTGAAAATCAATGGTAACTATCAATTATCTTTTATCATGAAAATAGGATATTCCGACAAAGAACTTATTAAACTTGTACCCGGCTTCACAAACAATTTTATTGTAATAAATGGCCTATCAATCCATTATGTTCAAGGGGGCAAAGGAGACCCCATAATTCTTATTCCGGGTTATCCAGAAACATGGTGGGCTTACCATCATGTCATGCCAATATTAGCAGAAGACAACCAAGTATTTGTTGTTGAAATTAGAGGGATGGGTAGCTCGGATAAACCGGAAAATGGTTACGATAAAAAGAACATGGCCAAGGATATCTACGAATTAGTCAAGCATTTAGGCTTCGACAGCGTTTGTATTGCAGGTCATGATATCGGTGCACATGTCGCTTTTAGTTTTGCTTGTAATTATCCACAAGCAACAAGCAAATTGATACTGCTGGATACACCACATCCAGACCCAAGCATGTATCAGCTTCCGATGTTACCTATTTTAGGGAGCAGTTATTTATATCCGTGGTGGCTAGCTTTCAACCAAGTCAAAGAATTGCCAGAAAAGTTGCTTGAGGGACGCATGTCAATCGTCATCTCTTGGTTATTCGACAACCTGCTGATTAATAAAGATAGCATAAGCCAATTTGATATATCGGTGTATAGTAAAGCGTATGACAACCAGGATGCCATTCGTAGTTCCAATGCATGGTATCAGGCCTTTCCACAAGATATTAAAGATTACGGGAGCTATGATAAATTAGAAATGCCAGTCCTAGCGATTGGTGCGAGTGGTTATGACCTATTGCATCATTCTTTACCGGAAATCACCTGTAATCTAACACTTAAAAAAATTGAAAACTGTGGCCATTTTATTCTTGCCGAAAAACCTATCGAAACTGCCGAATTGATCAAAGAGTTTTTATTGACGATCTAATTTCAGACGAAATCAACTTGTAATCAACCAGCAACGATTGTGTTGGCTATCCGCGTAGGATTTTCAGCTTTGGGGATAGTAGTGTCCTAGTTTCAAAATAAAAACTTAAAAGCTATAATCTACCCCAAAACTGATATAACCAGGCAAAAGCTTATATTCGGTGCTGGTATTATAAAGGTCTGTCAATTCAGCATTTCTGAAAAAGCGAGTATTGAAAATATTTTTTGCTGTCATGGTAAATCTTGTCCTATGCTGCCGCAGTTCATAAGCTAAGGAGAAATCCGAGAAATAATAGGTCTTAGAATCCTGGCCAAGGAAACTGCCAAAGCGATAGGATTCATTCTTTAGATTACACTGTATGTTTTTTCCCATATTCAAAAATACATTCAGAAACCCGCGGCTATTATGTAGTGTAGTTTTGCTATCTGAGCGATAAGTGACCGACTGCAGGGCGTAACCTGTGTAAATATTCAACCTGGATTTCCATGCACTTCTAAACGATAGTCCATAATCGTATGTCTCTGTATGGATGCGACGATTGCCCACGCCCATCACCAATGTTTCGTAATCTGCTGTATTTGCACCTAAGTCCAAACGAAAATTTCCTCCTACAGCCTTCAGGTAGTAATTAAGATCCGCCTTATAATTGCTGCTCTTTTTGTTTTTGAGCAATACCTGTTGCACAAGGCTAAAATTGGGGTCTAAACTGCTTTCTGTACCCATATAATCAAACAAAATCTGATGTCCGACCGAGAGGTTCGCAAAAAAACGATCTGTCATACTGCCATAGGTATACATCAGCGTGCCACCAGAACTGCTTAGCGTCGCTAGCTTATCCATTCCTCGAATAAAGTTTCGAACTCCTGTCGTATAATAATGGGGAATGAGCTCGGTAAGCGAGGTATTCTGTTGCTGAAAATAGAGGTCGGTTTCCAGGCGCCCTTTTGGGTGGATAACCCATTTCCCCGATAATCCAGGCGAAAGCAAGAGGTTATTTTTAGGCATGGTTTTCCCAAAATCTGTTAACCTATTCTGTACGAGACCTACCTGCAAACGAGGTGTTAATTCCCATTTATTTCGTTTAAAAGTGTACTTGGAAGTAAAGTTTGTCTGGAATACGTTTAAGTCCATCGCATTAGAAAATCCCGAGGGAGAGACTGCTTTTCCCCCTAACTCATCTGGATTTGACAGCAAATCTAATTCGGTATTAAGCTGTTGCTGCTGATAGGCCATATTGAAAGCCAACTCAAAGAAGTCACCATTTTTTTTCCGGCTTACATAATGCGTAGTGGCACCCAAATACTGTAGATTATTTTCAATATGTTGTTTTACCGCACGGATATCTTCCCCCCCAAACAAGTCTTTATAATAATATTGATCGATACTGTAATCTACTGGCGATTGCTGGTTTAGCCAACGTAGTGAGCTGACCAGTACATCCCGCTCCGAAAATTTGTAGCTATAACTCAGATTGTGGTTGGTCAAATACCCCTTGCTTTTGGTCAGTTCCTCACTTTGTACACCATTGAACAATAATGCGCCCAAATCATTTTTCCTCAAAGAACCTAGTGTACCTGAATAGCTCAACAATGTACGCTTATTGGGCTCCAACTGCAGCTCCAATTTCGTGAAGTAGTTATCGATGTTTCTGGTAAACTGATAATCTTCGGTGTTGGTAAATTGGATATCCTCCAAATGATAGTTCTGCACGGTATTTCGGTAAAATGATTTTTTAGTAGGATTTGCAAAACCCAGCCATTTGATTTTTAACTGTGGGGTCGGATTTAAAATGGTATTCAATGACAACAACTTGTCGTTATTGAAATTGGTTCTTTTATAATCAAAACCAGGCAGATTTGGTGTATTATCTATCAAAGTGGGTGTTGTTACCCCCACACCAATCTGACCTGGTTCATCTGGAGAACCAGACTGAATGAGGTGGTTGATGCTGCTTACGGCATCCACTCCGTTATTGTTAGCAGCACCCAAGAGATAATATTTGTTCTTCTTCCCAAAATTCATCAGGTTAGCACTCGCCTGAGAATATTTGGGGCCTATGGGAACCACCTGCGCATCAACAGAGCCAAGCCACTGTGCCCTACTTTCCTCCTTAAGTTGCAGATTTAGTGCAATCTTGTCCGAATTTTCGATACCTTTCAGCTGCTTATTATTGGAATACCGCTGCAATATCTGAATTTTTTCCAAGGGACGAACAGACATGCTTTGCGTCAGCAAGCGGTAGCCCTTTTCGAAAAAATCATCCCCTTCCACCATCACTTTTTCCACTTCTTTATTACCTATTTTGATACTGCCGTCGGTACCCACCTGAATACCTGGGATCTTTCGAAGTAGATCTTCTACCGTACGCTCGTCGCCCTGCAAAAAGGATTTCACAGCAAGCTCAATGGTATCTCTGCCCCGACGATAAGCCCCTTTGGAGTGGACAATCACTTCCTGCAATTGTTCCACTCCCCCAGCTGATAACTGCACATCAATTAGCGTATCGACCTGCATTGGTGTGATGGAAAGGGAAACAGACTTAAAGCTCAGCGCCTTGAATAGCAACGTAAATGATCCACTTTGGGCCGTTTGCACATGATATTTCCCCTGACCGTCGCTAAACGTATAAGCCAGCATTTTGTTATCGCCATCACGCCGTAAATCAATACGCACCCCTCCTAAAGGTTTTCCTTCAGTACTGACGCTTCCATGAATAGCAACTTGTCCATATACGGCCATACACAACAGACAAAAGCTGAGTAAGACCGCTATCCGCTTATTGATGTTCCCATTCATACACTTGCTCTACACTGCCCCTAACTTTTTGCTTCTCAACGCTTACGCCTTCCATCATTGGCATTTTGCTGTACATAATGCGCATTTGCTCTTCATTGAATTGGTCGTCTTTCTTGACAAACTCTTCCAGGCTCAATTTGGGTAAAGACTGAATATATTTATCATTTACGGGAATATCGCCAGTATAGGGATAATTTACCTCCTTCAAGTACCAATAGTTCGGATTAGCACTTTCGTTATAGAGCATCACGATAAGGCCTGGCAAGCCGCCAAATTTTGATGGTCCAACAGGCACGGGAATATCATTCGTATAATAAGCTACCAACGTAGTCCCTCGATAAGAGGCCGTTGCCTTATGGCATACATGTTTGCCCAATGTATCCACATCGGTGTAATCCGTATTCCAGACCAGCGCCGGAAATTTGTCCGTCACCAAATAGTTAACACCTTGAATGGAACGGGTTTCTAACTGTTGGTCAGTCTTATTTTGATGGATCACGACCCTGTTATACCTCTTGCCAGAACCGATTGTTATCGAAAATGAAGATGCTACTTCTTCATCGTCGGCATCTTTGTTAAGCTCTTGCTTACGAATTGGCATCGAATCACGAACAGCAATCTTCACTGTTCCATCATAATAGACCGCTTCTTTAAAAGTAGCCATTGCCGATGGAATGTATTCATATGCGGCATGAAGCCGCTGTGCAGAAGATAATCTGGAAAGGAACAGAAATAAAAAGAATATATAATATTTACACATGATAATTTAGTTTAGAAAGACGGGGTCAAAGCCCCGCTTTTGTTTTTTGTGATAATGAATAAAAAGTTAGTTGTTTGCAACCCAGTCATGCATTGCAGCAAAGAAACCCGCACAACCGCCAGCTGAAGAAGCATAATCTGTATAGACTGCGCTGCCTAGCAAAACGCCGTCGCTGCTATATATGCTTACCTTAAAATTACAGCGTACAAAGGCTGCATTCGTTTCCGTGGTTTCCTCGGTTACCCGGAGCGTATTGTTGGCCAGGCGCTGGGAAGTTGTTTTCATAGATGCATTTCCGTTGACCGGTGTTGTCGCTGTCTTAGCCGAAGCAACAGATGATAGCATAACCACTGCTACCAAACTCATCATTAATCTTTTCATTGTTTTTAAATTTACTTGTTAAACCATGGTATGATTTGATGGCATACCCTTGTATATGACGGTAAAAATAAAGACACATTTAATTATTTAAATGATGATTAAATATTTGTAAATGGTCACTTAGAATACGTAGCTGATCCGTTACTATTCGCAATGGGCTTGTTCACTGAATAACTAAAATTATGGGGAAAATCGCTATGAGATAAAAACGTACAAAGCCTTACTGTAAAGTAGCCTATCTGAAAAAAAATCGATAGAAACAACATATGAAAGATTCCGAAAAACCAAGATGTTCACACAGAAAACCTTCTGTTATATCATATTTATATTAAATTACAGTAAACTATCACTAAAAACAGCATTTAATAGTAGCTTTATAAAGCTTCAAAATTTTAAGACGTTTTACCTACATAAAATCTCTAATATTTTTCTTTATTTCACTTTTGAAATTTATATTTTAAAAAAAAGCAAACGAAATGTTATCCACAGAATATTATTTTAACAAATATTTTCTGCAACTCAGTGTATTTGCATTTCCATGGGTTGGTTCCGAAGAAATTGCAAAAGACATCGTGCAGGACGCATTTATCGTTCTAATGGGTAGACAGGACTTACTGCAAAAGGGAGAGCCCGTCATTAAGAGCTTCCTTTATAGCGCTGTAAAAAATATAGCGATGAATATCAAACGGAGAAATGTGGTATTTGATCGTGTACGGAGCCAATTTAACCCTGACCAACCGGATGACAATGATATCCTGGATAATTTAATAAACGCCGAACTGATTGGAGCTCTACATCGGGAACTCAATGAATTGCCCGAAGGTTGTCAACGAATCTGCCGTTTAATCTATCTGGACGGAATGAAGTATGACGAGGTCGCACAGGAACTCAATGTTTCAGTAAACACGGTTAAAACACAACGGATGCGTGCCATAAACCTGCTTAAAAGAAAATTTCTAAGCCTACTTCTTACATTTTTTACACTCTAACAATCAGCACCTTATAACTAAACCTCCACTTATTTCCATAAACGGATCACCCATTTCAACCGTTCAAGTTATTTAGCTTCTGAATTATGATAGAAACCGACAAAATACTATTAGCAGAACTGATTGCTCTTCTTTTGAAGGATGGTGAGTTACCATCCGACAAAGAAAACCAATTAAAAAATCTCTTACAAAAATATCCAAGCGCAAGGGATAGCTTATCTCGTCGGTTATCACAGACCGACATATATGTTCCTTTTGATCTTCGCAGTACTGATGTAAAACAAGAATGGCTCATCACACAACGTAAATTTACGGCGAAGGAAACGATTTTACAATCAAGAAAGAAGTATCTCTTCTTAAATAAACCATGGTACAAGGCTATTGGGATTGCTGCCGCCCTATTACTTGTCCTAACGCTGTTATGGCAAAGACAACAGCCAGAAAACCCTATAAACTATTTAATTCCGGACAAGATATACGGACATAAAAATGATGTTCTTCCAGGAGGAGCAGGTGCCGTTTTAAAAATTGAGGGCAAAGAAGAAATACGATTAACCGAAAAAAAGGCAATCCAATATTTTGCGCAAGGTATCGAATTAAAAGAAGGACGGCTTATATACCCCGCTAGCTTAGCAGAAAACCTAAAAAATACTTTAATAGTTCCTAAACGATCTACCATGGTATTAACCCTTAGCGATGGGACTAAAGTGTGGGTAAATGCTGCCTCTGAGCTCAGCTATAAAGCAAATTTTGATAAAAAAGAGCGAAGAGTGACACTAAAAGGTGAAGCCTATTTTGAAGTTGCAAAAGATGCACATAGGCCCTTTATTGTTGAAACAAATCATATCAATATACAGGCGATCGGAACAGCTTTCAATGTAAATTCCTATCATGCAAATACGAGAGTATCATTGACAGAAGGAAAACTTAAAGTTAGCAACTATGAAAACGAAATCTATATGAATGCTGGCAGCGAAACGGAGATTGTCGATAAAAAGCTAAAGACTTTTCCATTAGCCAGTAAGGCTGAAGCCACAGCCTTCAAAGACGGATATTTCTATTTTAAAAATAAAGATATGCAACAGATACTTGATGAATTAAGCCGTTGGTACGGAATTCAGGTCGATTGTAAGATCCCATTAAATAATGAACGGTATGAAGGTAGCATGAAAAGAGATGTAACGCTGGCGGAACTTTGTAATGTACTAAAAGATTTGACAGGTTATAAATTGACCATTGACAATGATAAACTAATTGTAAACAGATAAACTAATTATAAACAGATAAACTTATTGAGGAGGACTTTGTATGTAAAAAAGCTAAAAACCTAAATTAAGATGATAAAAATGCAGAAGTACGGCAAATACTCCTGCATCAAAATTGAATTAACACTGATCATAAACCATTAATTCTATACCAATTTATGAATAATTTATTTTATTCAAAAGGGACCTTATGTCCCGTTGACAAAGGGAAAACTCTGAACCATTTATTAAAAATGAAACTGACAGGAATCTTATTGGCGACATCCATGATGGGCGCCTACGCTTCAAGCTCCGCTCAGATAACTTTACATGCCCAAAATACCAAGATTGAGACTGTCCTGGAAAGCATTACCAAACAGACTGGTATACATTTTATCTTTAAAGAAGGATTACTAAAAAACGAAAAAGCAACGGTTGAAATCACAGATGTATCACTCGATAAGGCTTTAGATAAAATTTTCAAAAGCAGCGCTTTCTATTACATGTTACATCGTGGTACTGTTGTTATCAAGCGTAAAAATGAAGATATTTCTTTGCCAGAACAAAGTACCTCCGGCATATCCAATCTGCAGCAACAAGTCATAAAAGGAAAAGTACATGATACCAAGGGAAATCTATTGTCTGCTGTCAGCATCCTGCTAAAAGGTTCCAATACAGGAACTTCGTCAAATACGAAAGGAGAGTTCCAACTGACACTGCCCGATGGCAAAAAAGGAACCCTGATTTTTAGTGCAGTCGGATTCAAACAGCTTGAAATCCCGATTAACAATAAATCGGAGCTAAATGTTATTATGGATGCAGATGAAGTGGGGCTTGATGAAGTGGTGGTCGTCGGCTTCTCCGAAGTAGACAAAAAGCACGTTGCATCTTCCGTATCACAAATGGATATGGAGAAAATAAAAAATCGTCCAATTTTTAAAATGCAGGATGCTTTTTCAGGAACGATTCCAGGAGTCACAATGATGCGCGGAAACAGTATGCCAGGAAGTGTTCCGGGCACCATCTCTATTCGCGGAATCAGTACCTTACAAAATGCAGATCCTTTGGTCATCGTAGACGGTATGGAACAGAGCATACATGATATTGACCCGAATCAGGTTAAAAGCATTACCGTCTTAAAAGATGCCGCCTCCGCTTCTATGTATGGTTCCCGTGGCGCAAATGGCGTTATCATCATCGAAACAGAACGCGGACAGACAGGACAGTTTAAAGTCGTTACCAACAACTGGTTTGCAGTCAATAAACCCATTGATCTTCCAAAATTTGTCGGAGCCGTTGATTTTATGAAATTGCGGAACGAAACCTTAATCCAACAGGGACAATCTGCGATCTACCCCGAAGAAACAATCAACAAATATGCTTCCGGAGAATTAAAAGAAGTCAATTGGCTCGATCAAGTCATGGAACGAACGTCGACAGCAATGAATAATAACGCAAGTATATCTGGCGGTGGTGGGGTTGGTACTTTTAATTTAATGCTTGGCCATATAAAAGAAAATGGCCTCAATAAGATTGAAGGTACTCAAAAGTTTTCGGCACGTTTCAATACAAATATCAACATTGCCGATAAATTTGTATTAATGGCCGATTTCTATGCGCACCGTCTACAGGTAGATCGTCTTTTGGCAAACGATGATGGGCACGGCCTTTATAAACAGGCCTGGCGCCTGAACCCAACGCAACAAATTTTTTATGATTCTGACCTCCCCGAACACTATATCCTGCATAATAACATCAACCCAATTGCTTCAATAAAACACGGTGGCACAAAAAACAATATGTACGATCGTAGTACCATCAACTTACGTCCCAAATATAACATCAACAGCAATTTCAATATTGAGGGAAATGTCTCCTACATGATTAACAAATCGGCCAATAAACAAAAAAGGTTGACCTATAAGTTCTTTGATGAAAATGGTGCTCCGGCAGCAATTTGGGGAAATGATGTCAATGCCTCGCAAGGTGTTAGTGAAAGCCAGCTCACCGCTCGGATGCTGATTAACTTTAACAAAGAGCTCCGCCAGCACAAAGACAAGATCTATCTAACCGCAGGTTCAGAAGTCATGAATTACACCTTCACCGATTTTAGAGAAATCAGCAAAGCTTCTTTTTTCGGTAAATTAAATTATTCCTTTAACAACCGCTATATTTTAGAGTTGACTGGACGTTCAGACGGGAGTAGCAAGTTTGCCCCCGGTCATCGCTGGGGATTTTTTCCCTCGGGAGCTTTCGCCTGGAACTTACATAACGAACATTTTTTTAAACCTATTCTCGAATCGGGAACAGTTAATAATATTAAGATACGAGCTTCCTATGGACTTATCGGAAACGAAAATGTAGCGCCATACCTCTGGCAGGAATCTGTTAATACCTGGGGCTGGACAATACGTGTTCCCAATCCAAATTTCTCCTGGGAGAAACAGAAGCAATGGAATCTGGGCCTAGACGTCAATGCATTTAAAAATAGACTATCCTTTACGGCAGAGCTTTATCATAAAAATTCATACGATCTTATTTATGACCAATTTGCCGTCCCTCCGCTCACGGGATCAAATAGTCTGGAATCTGCGGTCAACATCGGTGCCGTGGAAAATAACGGTTGGGAGCTGTCAGCAAGCTGGTCCGACAAAAAGGACGATTTTTCGTATACGATTGGTGGAATGATTTTTGATAACCGCAACCGAATGCTCAAAGCGGGCTACAATGAAAACGATAGATTGATCTTTAAAGGCGATAATAACCGAATCTGGTACAAAGGTGTCCCAATCAACAATTATTATGGCTTCCAGTCTGATGGCTATTTCCAAACGCAGGCGGAAGTTGACGCAACGCCCGCTAAAATGCCAAATTCAAAACCTGGCGACATCCGCTACGTGGATAAAAATCAGGATGGTATAATCAACGATGAGGACCGCAGCTATCTGGCAGACCCTCTTCCCCATTATAACTATGCTATAAATCTGGACTTTCGCTATAAAGGCTGGGATTTCTCAGCATTGGGTCAGGGGATCGGAAAGCGCACGGGCCGCTTGATCGGACAAGAGGCCTATCCGGTGTATGTTGATGGAAACAGTAACGATCTCGGCGCACCGCGTGTCGAATATGTAGCAAACCATTGGAGCCCCGACAATCCGAATAGCCGTTTTCCACGTCTTTGGACGGGGCCAAGCCCCAATACCCTACTTAGTGATGTTTGGCTTAGCAATGCTGCCTTTTTCCGTATCAAGTCTCTTCAGCTTGGTTATACATTTCCTAAAATCGGCAAAAGCATCAAAAATTTTAGAATATATGTTAATGCGCAGGATGTATTCACGTTCACGAAATGGGAAGGTCTTGACCCCGAACGTATTGATGTCGATAGTCCTGGAACAAATGATGGGAACGGAAATTATCCACGTATGGCAACCTACAGTGTTGGACTGAGTGCGAGTATTTTTTAAAACTATGCTAATGAAAAAGAAAATTTTAACCTTGATAATTGCGCTAGCAACGTTAAGTAGCTGCGAAAAATTTCTTGATAAACGAGATCCTACCGCAACATCCTTCGACGAGTTCTTCAATACCGAAGAAGATTTACGTCGGGTAGTCTACAGTAGTTATTTGGATGTTTTTATGGGACCAGGAGAACGTCGCCTGCTCTTCTATATGTTAGATGGTCGTAGCGATAACGCCTATGCTAGAATAGAGACAGACCACCATATGATCATTGCCAATGGCAATATGACAAGCAACGCACGTTTGGCTGAGTACTATTGGACATTATATAATAAACACGTGGGGCGGATCAATACTTACCTCGCGAATATTGACATTCCCTATGTGGAAAATGAGTCGATAAGACAAAAATATAAAGCAATCTTAGAAGCACTACGTATCTGGCATTATTTCAGGATCACTGAAGTTTGGGGTGACGTACCTTTTGTCCTAGTCCCGGTTACACTTGAAGAAGCAATACCTCCAGTAACGCCGAAAGCTGAAATACTGAACAAACTATTTGAAATGAGCCAAGATGTGGCAAACAGGCTCCCTGAAAATGAAGGTACCACAAACGCCTATATGTTCAACAAATACTCCTTCAAAACGTTGGTCATGCGATATGCTCTTTACAATGGACGCTATGAGCTTGCCGCAACCCTTGCGAAGGAAATAATGGACAGTGGCAAATATCAACTTCACCCCCAATATGCTAGCCTATTCAATTATCAAGCTGACAAGACCAATAAGGAGTTTATCATCAAATTTGACATGGAAAGCCACAATAATTCTGCTACAAATTCCTTTCAGCATCTTGCCCCACAATATAAGACCGGAAATGGGCAATCTTATGTCGTTCCTTTGAAGTCTTTGGTTGATAGTTATTGGACACTACAAGGACGTTCGATTGACAAATGCCCCTTACACAGCAAGCAGGAATATGAGCTCAACCCCAAATTAAATCGCGATCCACGTTACACAGCAAGTATTTTTGGGCAGGGCGACCTATTCAACAAAGAAAAAATAGATATTTATGATTCAAAGAGTCTATTCTATTATCAAAACTTACGAAGCAGCCGATCGGGCTATTGGTTTAAGAAATTTGTCGATGAAGCTGATGCATTTCGGACGGGAGGTAATATGTACTTTGCTTTGGCACGCTACGCAGAAGTGTTATTGACCTATGCCGAAGCCAAAATTATGTTGAATAACGTAGATGAATTAGCGAAAAGCTGTATCAATCAGATTCGACAACGTGCAGGACTCGATATGAATGTAGCAGATGTCAATCTTACGGTGAGATCTCAACAAGAATGGATTGACTTAATTCGCAATGAACGAAGAGTCGAATTTGCCGGTGAGGGGCTGCGCTATAGTGATATTCTTCGATGGAAAACAGCAGAAGTAGTTCTTAATCAACCTGCATTGGGTCATATGCGACAAAGTGCGGACGGGAAATCTGAGGTGCTTAAAATTGAAGATAGAAAATTTTTGAAACATCAATACCTCTGGCCTTTCCACGAAAGTAGCTTTCAAGTCGAACCCAATCTGATCCAAAACCCGGGATACTAATGAAACAATAAAACAAGGGTAGCGCTTATACCACGCTACCTTTGTTTTATTCCTGCCGACTGCTATCTTTAGGAATTTCAGGCAATTGCGCACTAGTATGCCCATCAATTTTTTGTGCTGCAGCCATTGAAACTACCAAATCATTCAGCATAGTGCTTGCTGCTGTTGGCGAATTTGGAAGCAAGACCAAATTGCTTCTGCTATTGGCTCCAATGGCATTCAGCGTATCATAATGTTGCGTCACTACAATTAAGGCAGAAGCTTCCTGTGCATTGATATTGGCCGCATTCAGCATTTTTACCGATTCTTCCAATCCCTTCGCAATCTCTCTTCGCTGGTCTGCAATCCCCTGCCCCTGTAATTTTTTAGATTCTGCTTCAGCTTTTGCAACGGCAACAATTCGTATTCTTTGCGCCTCAGACTCATATTCTGCGGCAGTTTTTTCGCGTTCAGCAGCGTTGATCCTGTTCATAGCATGTTTCACCTGTTCATCAGGATCAATATCTGTCACCAATGCTTTGATAATATCGTAACCGTAGCTTTGCATCGCATCCTGCAATTCACTTTTTACAGCAATGGCTATATCGTCTTTTCTTACAAAAACATCATCTAATTTTGTTTTTGGAACTTCAGCACGCACAACATCAAAAACATACGATGTAATCTGATTTTCGGGATTCTCCAGACGATAATACGCGTCTTTTACATTATCTCTGATTACCTGATACTGAACAGAAACTTTCATCTTAATGAAAACATTATCCAATGTTTTGGTATCAATTATGACATCCAATTGCTTTATCCTAAGATTCAGCCGCTTAGCGATCTGATCCAAAAATGGAATTTTTAAATGCAAACCTGCATGACTTACTTTTAAAAATTTACCCAGCCTTTCTATCACGGCTGCAGACTCTTGCTTTACCGTATAAAATGAAGCAAATAATGTAATAAGTCCAAAAAAGACCAAAATTCCTAAATATAGCATAACCTTAAATTTAATATTGGTGATCTACAAACTTACACGTTTACATTCTCATTCTTCTACTTCTTACATAATTTTTCGATAAAGTTCCGAAACTCGGTTATCCATCCTAAAGATAGGCCAACGCTACATTTTACTGTGCTAGCCAACGCTGTGTTCTTTGCAATCTTGGCATAAGTCCCCCGCGATGTCCTTGCAAAAGCTCACTTTCAAAACGAAGCAGCTGCTATTAAAATAGCTATCAAGGTTAATTGGCGGTTAATATTTATTCTGGTTGGATAATGACATAATGGATAAATTGAAATTCGGTTTTAATGCGTGTACGGATGCGGGCAATTGCTTCGGTAATATCTTCTGTATCAAGATCATCCTTAAAATCAATGATAAGCATCAATATAACGTCTTCAGGAGGCTGATAGGTAGACAGCAAGCTCCGACTTTCCCTGGCGAGAATAAACGAAACAAAAACCAACAGCACCCCAACAATTACAGAAGCTAATCCATCCAATTCGGGAATCTGCAGGGAATGGCTTAGCGACATGAGGATCATGACAATCAATAGTCCCGCCACTGCTGCTCCATCCTCAAAAACAACAAGAAAACTGGAGGGGTCTTTGCTTTTAATGATCGCATCCCACCAGCCAACCCCCTTTCGGGTTTTGTTGAATGCTTTTACAGCAATAATAAAAGAAGTACCCTCAAAAATAAGCGAGAGAATCAAGACGATATAATTCCAGAAAGGATCTTTCATCAATTCGGGCTCCAGTATATGCATCAATCCCTGATAGATGGACAGCGCTCCCCCCCAAACCGAATATGAGAATAGAAACGACAAAGGACCAAAAATAAAGCTCTTTTCCATAACCAAAGGGATGAGACTGGTCGGGCGCCTTTTTACTACGTTTCAATCCATATAATATCAACAGCTGATTAGCCGTATCAACTGTGGAATGAATTCCTTCAGAAATCATAGAAGAACTGTTGGTAAAAGATCCGGCGATAAATTTGGTCAGCGCTATCAGAAGATTGGCAGCAAGGGCACTGTAAATTGATGTTTTATTATTGTCCATGATATAATAGCCTCTATTTTTTGCTGTCCGCCATGAAATATTATACTTAAAATTATTCGATATTATTACTTTCAAACTGCCGTCACCCAATTTTTGTTTACTTTAAATACCTTCAAACATAGTTCAGTGCGATTTTTGTTATTTATCATTAAGATGACCCGTACTTTTACCTTTTTTAAAGTAGTTTTATATCCATATAATTGTCTTTATAACACCATACGACATCTTTATGAACAGCTCCGAACAAAGAGAACAATTACGAATTGAAAATCTCGAGCTCAACAACCGGATTACTGAACTAACTGACTTTATCGACAGTGCATCTCTAGCACTACATTGGGTTAACCGGGAAGGGGTTATTATTTGGGCCAATCAAGCTGAACTTGACCTTCTTGGTTATCGTAAGGAAGAATATATTGGTTTCCCCATTGCAGACTTTCACACAGATCAGGATACCATTTCGAAAATCCTACACATGCTTTTAAATAATCAACGTGTGGAGGATTATCCAGCAAGTCTGAGGTGCAAAAATGGAGATATAAAGCATGTTGTTATAAATTCCAGTGCTTTGATGAAGGATGACGAATTTGTCCATTCGATGTGTTTTACCAAAGATGTTACGGAAGCCGTACTTGCAGAAAAAAGAAGAGATAAACTCACAGCAATCCTACAGGAGAAGGAAGAGCGACTTCGCCTTGCCATCGCCTCTACCGGACTAGGGACCTGGGATTGGGACGCTGCGAAAGGAATAGTTCAACTTTCCCCACAGGCTCAAGAAATTTTGGAACTTTCTGCCCCAATCCAAAAGAAAGAAGCGATGATAACGCTCATCCATCCGGAAGATCAACCCGCTATTTTCCAGCAAATGAAAGGGCTGAGCGAAAATAAAATGGACGGCCATTTTGAGTTTACCTGCCGCATTATAAGACCTATCACACATGGGATTGCCTTTGTAAAAATCACGGGATCGGCTTTCTTTAGCGGCAGCAAAGAATCGCGCAGGATTATCGGAGCGCTTATGGATGTGACAGATCAGAAAAAAGCGACAGAAAAAAGTGCCGAACTCGCAGCCATTGTTAACTCATCCTACGATGCGATTATCGGAAAGACACTAGACGGTATTATAACCAGCTGGAACGACGCTGCGACGAATCTTTTTGGCTATTCAAATGCGGAAATGATCGGTCAGTCCATCCTAAAATTAATTCCACGAGATAGGCATTCTGAAGAAGATTATATCCTGGGGCGAATGCGCATGGGACATTCCATCAAGCATTTTGAAACTGTTCGGCAGACAAAATCAGGCAAATTGGTCGATTTGTCGCTGACGATATCCCCCATAAAAAACGATCTCGGCGAGATCATTGGTGTATCAAAAATTGCAAGGGATATCAGCGAAAAAAAGCAGGAAGAGAAGCGAAAAAATACGTTTATATCCGTAGCAAGCCTCGAACTCAAAACACCGCTCACCACAGTCTTGATGAGTGCGCAGATGATGCAACAGCATGCAACTATATTTGGTGAAAAAAGTGCCCAGATAGGAACTAAGATCGAATCCCAAGTAAGAAAAATGATGCTCATGATTGCGGATTTTCTAAGTATAACGGAGGTAGACGAAGGAAAATTGCAACTTCACCAAACCATTTTTCAGCTTGACAAATTAATGCGAGACTGTATTAATGATTTGGAAACGAATCGGCACAGCATTGAACTGCGTTGCGATCCTACCGTTCATATTTTAGCTGACTGGCCCAAAATGGATCAGGTTTTTGCCAACTTACTTAACAATGCCATAAAATACTCTCCCCACGGCGGAACGATTATTATTGGCACGCAGATAATAGGCGAAAAAGTACGTATATATGTTCAGGATGAAGGGATTGGAATCGAGCCCAAACATCAAAAAAATATTTTTAAATCATTCTATCGGGTGGATAACCTAAATACTTCTAACATATCTGGATTTGGCATCGGCCTATATTTGGTCGCAGAAATCCTGCGAAAACATGGTTCACAGATACACGTTCAAAGCGCCAAGGATAAGGGATCTATTTTCTATTTTGATTTTCCGTTCACCTACGCTTCAAACTAAATAAATCTATAAGCCTACTAGATCTACATTCCAGCAGATCTACAGTATTAATATACCGACTAGAGCAGCCCGACCTCACTTTGTCTAATAACTAACTCTTTCTGGGCAAATTGTATTTCAAGTTTTTTCTTGAATTGTTTCCAGTAGGCATGGTCGATTTCAGCAACCATGATTTCATAAACCACATTCTCGTCTTTAATTGGCTGTTTTTTAGGATCGATCCATATACCAATGGCAGGGGCACGCGTATAAGCTGTTATCCCGCCAAAGTCTTTAATGAGCTGCTTACCAATATCCTGAAATAGTTGAGCGGAGAAGGGTGTTCCCGACGCATCGTAGAGTGGAAGAAAAAGTTCAATTTTTTTGATGGGCTGACTGTTACTTTTTGCTTTTTCTATTGCCTTACATGCATCTTTAGCACTTAGAATTTTCAAAGGCTGGAAATTTTTGCCTTCCTGTTTATTATAATTTATGAAGAACTGTTGCAGTTCATCGAGCACGGTTTCAGGCAATTGGGCGACACGATGAATGTGACCAAAGACGGCTGAAGCCTCTGGCACAACCAAAAACCGGTCATTTTCTACAGTGTCGCCATCTTTATTTTGCTGTATCGCCTTTATTGCACCAATTATTCTGCATTTCAATATACAGCCAGGAAACGTCCCTTGTTCCGAAATAACGATAATATCCAAAGGGTCACCATCCTCTCCTACCGTGCCCGGGATAAAACCGAAATCATAGGGGAAAACTGAGCCCAAAGGAAGGTATTTTGCTAGAACAAATCCGCCACATTTTGGCTCATAGTTGTATTTAGCATTTGAATTTTTGGGTGTTTCAACCGTGCAGAATATGTATTTCATCGTCATTTCTAAAATGGGTTTCGGCTCAATATCGACTTATTAAAACTAATGAGTTTTATAGTGAACAGTAGCATCTACAATTTCGTTTACGATTTTATAACAAATTTAAAGCGTCTAGGTCTTTACACCTTTTGCCTTTTTGATAGATTGCTCTATCCTTCCCAAACGCTTTCTCCAGGCCATGACTTGCGGTTCTTCATATCTTGGAAGGCCATCCTCCTGCATTAATCCCAGTACTTTGGCCAAACGCTGACTTAAGTCCGCTGACCCACCGTTCAGCTTCTTCCATTTGCGCTGATCTTTCAACAGATCATTTTCATAGGCAGCGAGCGCCTTCTTTATGGTACTTAGCTCTTTCTTGTACATTTTCTGCCTATGATATACAATCATGAGCCGATTATATGCAGCGGTATACAGCTTATCCTTTGCGATAACTGTATGATAGTTTTTGACAGCATCCTCCAATTTGCCTTCGGATTCTAACAATTTAGCCTATTTCATTAATTCGTTGATAGACAGACGTGCTGTGGATCTTTGATCAGCCATTTCAATACGATTGTTCGAGACCATAAAACGCGGGTATGAGCCCGGATCATAAAGCGATTGCCTTTCCTAGGGAATCTCGATAGAAGGACAAGATTCAGCAAATAATAGTTTGTCTACTGATTACATCCTCCATAGAACCTTTTCACTCCGCAACTATTCCAGCGTTGCTAGCTGGAATTCTTCAGTACGATGTTAGCATTTTAAACGAATACACAATTGGTTAAAACTAATTCCTGTATAGTTCGGTTTACTTTCTAAAATCTCAAACTTAATCATTTTAAAACTAAGTCATTATGAGCACTATTCTGATAAAAGATATCATTCAGCAATTAAAGGATGTGGAGCACGCCGATCTATGGATCGATGAAAATTTTGAAAAAAAATTAGCTACGGTGACCGAATCATCTGTTTATGAGCGTCCTATCCCAGAAATGCACAGTGTAGCGGAACTGATGTCGCATCTCATTGAATGGCGTAAGGAGGTTCTAAGCCGATTGAAGGGAAATCCACGGGGACTCGAAATGAACGAAGCTAGGAATTGGCGAACGAATGACGAACTGAAGACAACAGGCTGGAAAAAGCTGTTGGAAGATTTCTGGGATAGTCAGCGACACGTTATTCACTTTCTCAACCGCAAAGACGATTCCTTCCTCGAACAACCCTATAAACATGCGAATCCTGATTTCCCGCATAACCTTAAATATCTCCTGACAGGCCTTATCCATCACGATTTTTACCACCTGGGTCAGCTGGGTATCACTATTAAATTTTTGAAGCTAAAAAACACGTGAATGTAATATGAGATAGTTGCGTTGGTCATTTTTTTGAAACGATACTGTTTTGACCACTGTTTATCTAGAAATCAAAACTCATAAGATCATGAAAAGAATATTTTTGACCCTAGCAATTGCATTTTCTATTGTTGCTGTCCAAAGTTGCGGCAATGCAAATAACGACAGCAAAAAAACAGCGGACAGTATCAACGAAACAAAAGCACCAGAAAACATAGACGATAATAATACGGCAACGACGCCTGTTGCTGTCAGTGAAGACGATGCAAAATTCGTTACTGAAGCAGCGAACGGTGGCATGGCTGAGGTAGAACTTGGAAAACTGGCAAAGGAAAAAGGCCAGCATCTGGATGTAAAAGCCTTCGGCGAAATGATGATTAGAGATCATTCCAAAGCAAATGATGAACTTGCAACGCTTGCACAAGCAAAAAATATCACGCTACCAGCCACCTTGGGTACAGATGAGCAAAATTTGAAGGATGAATTGTCCAAAAAGTCGCCCGGAGACTTCGATAAATCGTATATCGAAGATATGGTTAAAGACCATGAAAAGGATATCAAGCTGTTTGAGGACGCTAGTAAAAATCTTAAAGATACCGAGCTGAAAGCGTTTGTAGATAAGACTCTACCAACACTTAGAAACCACTTAGATCATGCTAAAAGTGTAAAAGATAAGTTGAAATAATAGCAAAACACAGGGGCTGGTATAGGATATTGGTCCCTGTCTTTTTTAATTACACCTCAACTGCCCCAGCGATACGAAATCCTCTCCTCGGGTATTATCGCGCTCCGATCTTTTTTTACCGAACTGTCTGCTTGCGTTTCTGACGCAATCGCCCCTATATTTGTCGTATTTCCACAGTATTTTCCTGGGAAATCGTAATGATATTTGTCATGTACATTTTAAATAAATTCGTTATGAACACACGTATCAAAACCAATACTATTTTTAAATCATTACTTTATATCATTATGATGATTACTATTATGCAATCTTATGCCCAAATTAAACCCTCGGCTCAAGGTTTAGTACACCTTAAGGACAGCAAGGTATATTATGAAATTTATGGTACTGGAAAACCGATTGTATTATTACACGGCGCTTTTATGACCATCAGCACAAACTGGAGTCAGCTCATACCCGAACTGTCAAAAAACAGGAAAGTCATCGCCATTGAGTTGCAGGGCCATGGCCATTCACCCTATTCTGATAGAAAATTTGACCACGCCATACTTGCAGCTGATGTTGCCAAAGTGATGGATTATCTGAAAATTGAACATGCTGCAGTGCTTGGCTACAGCTTTGGAGGGGCAGTAGCCTACCAATTTGCCATTCAGTATCCGAAGCGCTTAGATGAATTAGTCATTATTTCTGCTACCTATAAAAGTAAGGGATGGATGCCGGAAATTAACAAAGCCTTCCAGAACATGAAACCAGCATTATTTGAAAATAGTCCGATGCAGCAAGCCTATGAAACCGTTGCTCCCGACAAAACAAAGTGGACAAAATTTTTGGAACAGATGATCTCATTGGCACAGCAACCATATGATCTGGGAGACGCAAATATTGCCAAAATATCTTCACCTGTACTCTTGATTGCTGGAGACAACGACGGTCTAGACAAGATCGAGCTGGTAAAAACATATCAATTATTGGGCGGTGAAGTAGTTGGTGACTTTGGACAAATGCCGAAATCCCAATTAGCTATTATCCCAGGACAAAGCCACGTCAGCCTGATAGGCCAAACTGGTAGCATTTTAGGTTATCTGAATAGCTTTTTAAAATAATCCACACAGCATACACTGTACTTATTGTTTGTCAAACTGTGCCGTCTTACCAATAACATCTGCTAAGGAAACACGAAAATTAAGATAAACAGGCTTTTCATCTGCTCCTGAATATAAGCCCTGAAATCATTTGATTGGCTAATGAATAGCGAATCAAATGATTTTCTCTATATTTAATCACCGTCATGCGACGAACATAATCGTTGACAGTTAGAAGGATAAAAAATGGTTAAACTACCTCAATCTTATTACACTAATACAAATACCATATTCCTGGCGGAAGATCTGTTAGGAAAAGTTCTCTATACGCAAAAAGATGGCCTGGTAACAGCGGGTAGAATTGTCGAGACCGAAGCTTACTTTGGCATTATGGATAAAGCATCCCATGCATTTAACGGAAAGAGAACATCGAGAACCGAGCCGATGTACAAGGAAGGTGGCGTCGCCTATGTATACCTCTGTTATGGTATTCACCATCTGTTGAATATTGTGACTTCTGGAGCAGACGATCCCCAATGCGTTCTAATTAGAGGGATTGAACCGTTGGTTGGCATTGACGTAATGGCATTGCGGAGACCTGTGCGACCCGAAAAACCCTCCTTCTCCAACGGACCGGGATCTACAGCTAAAGCTTTGGGAATTGACGCCTCATTTAATAGCGCATTATTGACCGGTGATAGCATATGGATTGAAGATCAGGGAATAAAATACAGTTCAGCACAAATCGGAAAAGCAGCACGAATCGGTATCGCTTATGCTCAGGAGCACGCAGTCCTACCCCTGCGTTTTTTTGTAAAGGACAGTAGATACGCCAGGAAGGGATAACCCAGTTGCATGCTATAATCTGTTAACTTCGCTACCGATAGTTACATAAAAATAAAAAACCAATATGATCAATCAAATAAAAAAATTAAAGGGAAATGCGCTTGCCTTGGAAATACTCGGATCATTTACAGAACCTGATGCGCTGTTGATATAGCAGCTTTTCAAAGAAAAATTGAATGAAGGTTATGTGCATGTTAACATCTTGATTAAAGTTACAGGTATGGCTGTGATTAAAGACATGAAATTAAAAGCATTTTTTGAAGGTGAATTATGGGGAATTAAACATTTCGGAAAAATCGGCCGCTGTGCCGTTGTATCTCATTCAGATTTCATGAAGTCAATAATCCATATTGAAAACAAGATACTCCATCTATTTAACTCGGCTTTAGAAGAGCGTTATTTTGATGAAAATCAGTTAGAAGAAGCATTAGCATTTATTGAAAATAACCATACAACAAACTGATGATATGTTAGTTAAGCCTACTTGATTAGTAGTAGAATTCTCCTGATTCAACTCCGATTTAATGATAAAAAGTTGATTCTTTATTCTTCTATTTTTCGCATATTAGCGCTGAATAAATTAACCCATTTTAAACAAGTAAAAACTTACTACCATGGAAAGACCTTATGATGGTATAGCAATCATTGAGCAAACGCCAAACGGATATCAGATTACCATTCCGGCAAAAAAACATGTGCCTGTCATGATGTTCCTGAGTTTGTGGCTGGTCGCCTGGGCTGTTGGATTCATGTTTGTTGGTTCAGCCTACCTAAATGACTTTTTTAATAACGGAACTAAGGGATTGGGATTTGATCGTCTATTTACGATAGTCTGGTTAGCCGGTTGGACCATTGTCGGTTTATTTGTTATTAAAACCTTATTGTGGTATTTAATTGGCAAAGAAATCATCTTGTAAGACCGTGAGCAGATCAGTATTGCCAGAAAAAATGATATATTCTTCAGGGACAAGGCATTTGATCTACGCGAAGTAAAGCATTTTCATGTTGAGGAAGAACCTCTTGAGTTCATTTTTTTAAGCCGCAGGAATGATTTATCACCGTTTTAAAAATAGAGGTACTATTCGATTTGAATATGGTTTTAAAACAATAAAGTTCGCGAATGATATGGATCAAGCTGAAGCAAATCACATCTTAGAAACATTCAGATCATCGGGTTATCTGAACTCAGCCAATTTTGATTAAAGAACTAGTGCGACCAACGACAACAACGCGATTTATTGCTGAACTTTCGGGTCAGCCTGCTGTTTTTCGATTATTTTCCGGAACAGGATAAATTCTAAGATGGTGCTGGCTAGATAAATAACGGAGAACAGAAGCAGCATTTTTAACGGGTCAAGAACCATATGATATCTATAAAATCCAACCAAAATATAAATGATCAGTAAGATCAGGCAAACAGCCGGTATTCCCGAAAATGTCAAAAACGATAATCCTTTATTACGGCGAATTTTTTCGATATGATTTAGAAAAAATAGTAAGGAACATAAAATCACCGCGAAAAGATAAATTGTTGAAAAACCCAAATTGACAATAATATCCAGAATAACGATGATTGTCTCGAGAAATCCCGTAGCAGCCGTATCCGTCTCTGCGATAACAAGTCGGTACAGTATAAATAGCGCGACACTTATCAATACATTAACCAACCAAAATCTGAATATAATTTTTCCCATATTACTTCGTATTTTACAATTGCTGTTGCTGATTTCTTGGTTTTATGAATAATATAACCGAGATAACGTTTTGTTTATGCATTGACAACTCCTTCAAGTACGCTTACAAAGATATCAAATTATTTTCTGGCACTGATACACGAATATAAAGTCAATCTCGGCGAATAGTAATTATTATGCCATCTAATAAGCCTAACAGCAGACAAAACGGAGCCAAAATCCACCCTGCTTATTTTCAACTTTTAATTAACCACCTGCTGAAATTCAGGGCTTAAAAAGAGCCCATTTTTGGAGGCTATACAGATCAAGCACAGATGAAGCACATGCTAAGCACAGATAAAGCACGGATATAGCACTGTTCGGGTACAAGGGGTTAGTGCCTTGAAAGTGCTTTAAACGCACTATGAAAGTATCTCTATCGTGGATAAAATGGTTGTTTTTTTCCCTCGGCGAGCATATACAATATTTAACTTAAAGAAAACATAGTCTCCATATCGTCGCCTAAATTCGAGGTCAATAGAGGTAATTTCACAAGCCTCTCCAACAAATCGTAATTTCAACTAAATTGGTATATTGCGCTGCAATATGGTGTAAATTTTAAATTATCCGAATCTATTGACTGAGTACCCTAAAGCAATTAAATTCAAATATCCATGGCGTAAATACCAATTACGGGTACTTGAAGAATTACAGGAGCATCTTAAAGATGGTCATTTACATGTGGTGGCACCTCCCGGCTCAGGTAAGACGGTCCTGGGGCTTGAAGTTGCTATACGCATCAATAAACCAACGCTAATTCTCGCACCGACACGTGCAATCCGTAACCAATGGATACAACGGTTTTGTGAACTTTTTCTTCAATCGGATACCGTGCAGTGGGAAGCACATGTAGGGAATTGTGAATTAATTTTTACCCAAACAATTGCTGGTAGAAAATTGATCTTAAAAGCGCGGGTGAAATCATTGGCTGCGCAGCTGGATGAAAAAGTACTGCAGGTAAGCAAGTGGCGGTGAAGAAATAAGTTAAAAAAGAATTTCTCCCATTCTGCAGCCAGCCACTACCGCGGACTTTCAACTGTTTAAAGAAAGTTGAATGAACGCTGTCTAACTAATCGATCAGCGCTACAATTGCTGGATCTTCGGGATCTGTTTTTGGAGGAAAATGCTTGATAAGCCTGCCGTTTTCATCGATCAGATATTTCTGAAAATTCCACAGGACAGCAGAACTTTCTACGCCGTTCAAGCTTCTATTTGTTAACCACTGATAAATAGGCGCTTGCCGCTTTCCTTTAACATCAATCTTTGCTGCCATCGGAAAAGTTACGCCGTAATTCCGTTGACAAAAAGCAGCTATTTCGGCATCTTTACCAGGTTCTTGGTCTAAAAAATCATTTGATGGAAAACCTACAATGACCAACTTATCACTAAATCTTTTATACAAGCGTTCGAGTCCCTCGTACTGTGGTGTAAATCCACATTTAGAAGCGGTGTTTACAACAAGTATCTTTTTACCTTTAAACTGCGCAAAATCGATGGACGAGCCATCCAACCCCTTCACTTTAAAATCATATAGCGTAGCTGACTTCAAGGCCATATCTACTTTAACATTACCATTGGTGAATAAATAATAGGCTACACCTGCTGCGATTACCGCCACGATGAATAAAATTATAAAGAGCATTTTTTTTATTTTTTTTTGAAACATGACAATCTATAGCTACACGAAACCACCCCAACATCGTCTGAATTTAGGTCGATGAATACCCTTGGACCTAGGACCAAGGATGGTACATGACAACCTTGCCGACCAACGCTGTACAAGACAAAACGTATGCTGCGAAGTTTTATAAACGGTAAGCGCAACGTTCATCATAGATTAAAGTTACTAAAGAAAGTCTGAATTGAAAATGAAAAGTGCTTTTCTGATCGGATAATAAAACCCTATAAAAAACCGAATCTTCATAACGAAGATTCGGCCGCACTATTAAACTATATAAACCAATTGTGTTCGTTAAAAGTTGACTTATTGTGGGGAGGTTGGTCTATTTGGGTTCAGCGGTATCTGTCCCTTTAGCATCTTTCCACCGTCCATTGTGATCCGGAGATAGTAATCCGAAGAACAAGCAGTCCCATCTTCATCCATGGATTTAATCCCCAGCCCAACCGGAACATCCTGTTGGGTTGCAGCAGTCTTCGCGATCTGATTGGATTCGTTGTACTCATCAAACATAGACACATACATACTCTTGACACCGAGCGAAGTCAGATTATAGAATTGTCGCCACATAAAATCACCATGTTTTCTTTGCCCCTCCTGCAGTGAGCCCGGCAATACACAGGGCTGATAGTCTATGTTATTTAAATTACAAAACTGTAGATCAGCATTTTGGATATGCTGTGCATAATGATCCACGTCTGCAATGGTTCCGATACGTCCTACCATCCAAGGCGACAACATATCAAATGCTTTGTAAACGTCGATGTAGCCCTGCCTCGAATCTCCCCCTGCTTGTGCCAGCCTCCAATGTGTTGGCGTGCCGCCCACGACATAACAGCCTTGGTCGCGAAACCACTGGATCACATCCAGACAGACGGCCGCCGACCAGGGATGGTTGTTGTCATTAAAACCAAATCCCCAAATACCGACCACAGGCTTGCCATTCTGTTTGGCATAGGCTGGAGACTGAGTATATTGTTTCATTAGATTTAGCCAATCATTTTTTATCTCAGCCTGCATATTAACCCAGGCCGACACATCATACATGATATAAAATTTGACACCGTGTTGCTCGGCGGCAGTTTTAACTTTAGCGGTAATGGCATTGCGAATGGGACCTTCTATCCCTGTGGGATTAAATCGCTGCAATGCCGCCGTGTGGATACCATAATCCTTCATCCATTTAACCTGGACATTGACTGTCCGATCGTCAAATGAAGAAAACAAAGACGCAGGTGAACCATTGCCCAACGCCGGTAAATTGCTGTTGTATTTTTTTTGGTATTCACTATTGTCGGGCCAAGAAGGAATATGGAAATTACCCTGGGACGGCGTCTGTTGCCAGGCCTCGGTCCAGTGCCACCAATGTGTTCCCATGGGAGAATTGTCGCCAGCGCAGGAAAACCAGCCCTGGTATCCCACAGTAATCTGGCCAACAACATCGCCTGTCGCGGAAACTCCATTATTGCCATTTGCCTTTTTGGCCTCCTCTTTCGGGAGCGGTTGCTCCATCATCTTTTCGCTCTTCGAACAGGACGCCAGCAAAGTTGCCAACAAGAAGACCGCACATAATTTTGTTTGCTTTTTAATACTCATAATCAAGTGATTTTTTTTATAAATGGTTGAAACTGGTTTATACATATTGGTTTATTTCAATGCTGGTGCCCATACTGCTTCGCTGTTTTGAAAGGCCAAAAATTTTATTGGGCTTATTCTCGAAATCAAAGTTATGAGGTACCATTAATGAACTATTAACAAGAAATTAATAGCTTCTATAAATGGGTATGAAACGAAAAATTATTTATAAATATATTGGTGGGCCTAAAGCAATTTTGCCGTATATTGAAAAGAAATATTACAGCAATTTATCTATAAAGAAGTATTGATCTAAGCGATCTGATGGGGTTTTCTTTCGAAAAAGAAAACAATACGATCTAAATGCTGTATATTAAAGGAGCTCAATGGTCGGTTTTTTTGACTACAACTATTTATTCTTTAACAGAAGACCAAAAGTTCATTTGAGTAGTCGTTTTTTAACTCGAATAAATTAAACTAATATAAACACCAATCCGATTTTCTATGAAAATTACGTTAACATTAACCCTTATCATGTTTGTACAAGTCCTGTTTGGACAGAAGTCTTTAACGCCTCAATGGCAATCGGACACTACCCTAAGATCTCCAGAGTCCGTTTGGGTAGATGCCAAAAACAAAGTACTCTATGTTTCAAATACGATTGCCTTCGAACCTAACACAACGGCATTCATTAGTAAACTGGATATGGACGGAAAATTTATCAAAAAAGATTGGGTGACAGGATTAAATGCTGTTTTGGGCTTAGGAATCTACAAAAACCGGCTCTATGCAGCGGAAGCATTCGCTAAATCGATTGCCGTCATCGATATAGATAAAGCAAGCATCGTTAAAAGAATTACCATCGATGGTGCTGAGCTGCTCAATGACATTACAGTTGACTCAAAGGGTATTGTTTATGTGAGTGATACGCGACTTGGAAAAGTATATCGCATTGAAAATGACACCCCTATGCTATATGCCGAAAATCTCAAAGGTGCAAACGGACTGCTGGCTTTCGGCAAAGACTTGTATGTGTTATCGGATGGTGCTCTTGTTAAGATAGATCAGGATAAAAATACCACTGTAATATTGAAAGGTATGGAAGGTGGATTGGACGGTGTCGTACAAATTAAACCCAACGAATTTGTAATTTCGGGCTGGCAAGGACTGATCTATCATGTCAAACCTGACGGCTCCAATACGGTATTGCTTGATACACGGGACAAGAAGATAAATGCTGCCGATATCGGTTACGACAAATCTTCGGGTATGCTTTATGTGCCTACCGTTAGGAGTAACAGCGTTCAGGCATACAAACTGGACTAAATGATTTAATGGATATACAAGTAGATGAAGCTTTCCACGTTTACCCCTTATACCAAGTCATTTAGAAAGGCTTTTTTGATTATTCCCTTTTTCGTTGTAATTGATGTGTTTTGCGAAATTGTACAACCTCGTCTAATGTCTATTATTGTCGATGACGGAATCTTGCATAAAGATATCAACTACATTTTGAAAATTGGATTGGCCATGATCGGGTTAGCCATCGTTGCCATCGTTGCCAATTTGTGCAACATCTATTACTCTGCACATGCATCTGTGGGTTTTGCGACGAATCTCCGGACTGCCCTGTTTCGAAAAATACAATCTTTTGCTTTTGCGGATACCGATTATTTCAGTTCGGCGTCGCTTACTACGCGGCTCACCAACGACACCAATATGATGCAGCAAGTCATGATGATGTGCTTGCGTATGCTCCTAAGGGCACCCCTTATGATGGTTTTTGCCATTATCTTTGCGGTTTCTATAAATAAGGATCTGTCGATCGTAATGGCCATTGCGTTGCCTATATTAGCCTTAAGCATTTTCATATTATTACGCAAAGGGCTCCCCTTTTTTATCAAGATGCAGCAGGCGGTCGATCGTGTCAATAGTGTTGTGCAGGAAAATCTACTCAATGTGCGGGTGGTAAAAGCTTTTGTCCGCCAGGATTTTGATAAAAAGAAATTCGACAAAGTCAATTTCGACTTGATGGATGTTGCGACCAAAGCTTCAAGCATCGTTGTCCTTATTATGCCTGTTATGCAATTGGTGATGGGCTTGTCGCTTGTTGCCGTGACCTGGTTTGGCGGACAGAAAGTAATGACCGGAACGCTTGCGCTTGGTGGACTGATGTCCTTTCTAAGTTATATCACGCAGATCCTTATTTCTTTGATGTTGCTCTCATTGACTTTCATGATGATTTCAAGGGCAATCGCTTCGGGTGATAGAATTGAAGAAGTTTTAGAGAAACAGCCTTCCTTATCGGATACGGTGGAAGGTCTCCAAAACAGATACGCTATCACAGCAGGACGGATCGCCTTTCAGCAAGTCACTTTTCGGTACAACAAACAAAGTGAGAAACCCAACCTCGACAACATTAGCTTCGACGTGAAGCCTGCGAGTACCTTAGCTATCATAGGTGGCACAGGTTCCGGAAAGAGCACGTTGGTACAATTAATCCCACGACTGTATGATGTGTCAGAAGGTAGCGTGTTGGTCGATGGCATCGATGTCAGAAATTACCAACTACAGGAACTGCGCAGCGAGATTGCGATTGTCTTGCAGCAAAATCAACTTTTTTCAGGAACTATTTTAGAAAATCTCAAATGGGGAAATGAGCAGGCAACGGATGAGGATATTTATGCTGCTGCCAGGACTGCCTGTGCAGACGATTTTATACGCTCCTTCCCCACCGGATATCACACGCTACTAGGACAAGGGGGCGTCAATGTTTCGGGAGGACAAAAACAACGCATATGTATTGCCAGGGCTTTATTGAAGAAACCTAAAATCTTAATTATGGACGACAGTACAAGTGCTGTGGACATCGACACCGACCGAAAAATACGTGAAGGTTTAAAAAATTATCTGCAGGATACCACACAATTGATTATTGCACAGCGTATTTCAAGCGTCATGCACGCCGACCAGATATTGGTCATGGAAGAAGGCCGCATTGTCGGTTCCGGATCACACGAGATACTTCTGCAAACAAATACCATCTATCAGGAAATTTATCAGTCCCAACACCTGCAAAAAGAAGAAGCCTAATGAGTACCTCAAACAAATCCATCCCCGTGAGTTTACCCGGCCCCGGAAGTTCAAGACGCATTAAAAATGAAAAGCCCCAACAGGGATTTAGGGCTTTATGGCGATTGATGCGCTACCTGTCTTTGCAACGGCTGATGCTTCTGCTGATTTTAATTTCACTTTTGCTGGGAACTGCGGGAACACTAGCGGGCAACTACCTTTTACGGCCTGCAATCAACAATTATGTACTTAAAAAAGATATTGTTGGTCTAGGACATATCGCCCTCGTCATGATCGGAATTTATATCGCTACAGGAATCTTCAACATGTTGCAATACCGGCTGACCATAAAAGTTGCACAGAAAACGATTTCCAACCTCCGAAATGAGCTGTTCGACCGCATGCAGTACCTACCTTTGCAGTTTTACGATACCCATCAACATGGTGATCTGATGAGTCGCTTCACCAATGACATGGATACCGTAAGCGACGTCCTAAATAATAGCATTACACAACTTTTAATCAGCTCAATTACCTTGTTGGGGACACTCGCCCTCATGCTGTATATCAGCCCTATCCTATCTATTATTGCATTGATCATGATCCCCCTTATGTTATATCTGGCGAAACTGATCATCAACAAAAGCAAGCGTTTTTTTGCCGCCAACCAAGCTGCACTCGGCAATGCCAATGGCTATGTAGAGGAAATGATCAGCGGACAAAAAGTGGTGAAGGTCTTCGGGCACGAAAACGCCGCCATCGAACAATTTGAACAGCTTAATCAAGTGCTCCGGGAAAAAGCAACAAAGGCACAGTTTTATTCTGGCATGATGATGCCTTTGATGGCGAATATGAGCACCATTAACTACGCGCTGACTACCATCGCAGGTGGTATTCTAGTGATCACACGTGGATTCGATTTAGGGGGATTAACTGCATTTTTACAGTATGCACGGCAATTTGGACGGCCTGTCAATGAGATTTCCAGTCAATACAATAGCCTACAGGCAGCGTTGGCGGGCGCAGAACGTATTTTTGCCGTTATTGACACGGCTCCTGAAAGTGAAACCGTCGATCCGCAGCCAATGCCGGCACCGGTGCAGGGCCAAGTGACACTATCGCATGTAAATTTTGGTTATGTACCGGAAAAACAGGTTTTATTTGATATCGACATCGACGTAAAACCAGGTCAAAAGATCGCTTTTGTGGGTGAAACTGGTGCTGGCAAGTCGACAATTATCAATTTGCTGCCTCGCTTCTACCCTTTGCTATCCGGGGATATTCTGTTAGATAAGACATCGATTTTTAAGCTGGACCGCAATGAACTGCGTAAAAAACTATCTATTGTATTTCAGGACACCCATTTGTTTACCGATACGGTTATGGAAAACATCCGGTATGGCCGGCTCAGCGCAACAGATGATGAAGTGATAGCGGCAGCGAAGCTTGCCGCAGCGGATAGCTTTATCATGCAATTGCCACAAGGGTATAAAACCGAATTGACCAATGATGGAGCCAATCTGAGTCAGGGACAACGGCAGTTAATTAACATCGCCCGGGCAACTATTGCCAATACGCCAATCTTAATATTGGATGAAGCGACCAGCTCGATCGATACACGAACTGAAATCGCTATTCAGGAAGGTATTGACCGGTTAATGCAAAACAAAACAAGCTTCGTCATTGCCCATAGACTCTCGACCATCAAGAATGCCGACGTCATCTGTCTGATCGAAAAAGGGAGAATCGCCGAGTTCGGTTCGCATACAGAATTGCTAAAGCAAAAAGGTAAATACTATCGTTTGTATATGGGACAGTTCGACTGATCATCCCGAAGCTTTAACACCCTGCTTATTTCGTGAATACTGTATTTATTTCTTGGCAGAAGATCTTTTTTGAAAAGTACGGCGGCTTGCAAAATGCGAGATCATCGATTTTCTGAAAGATGGCTACAACACTCTGACATTTGGATACATCTGCCGTCAACTTTACACAGAACTTTGTCTCAAGAAAAAAAAGATTATGAAAGTATTTATAACTGGAGCTTCGGGCTTCATAGGTTCAGCAGTTGTTCAAGAAATGATCGATGCGGGACATCAAGTATCTGGTTTAGCACGCTCAGAAAAATCAGCAGAAATAATCACCAATTTAGGTGCTCAGGTAATCCGTGGCGATCTTGTTTAAAACAAAAACCAAACTTTCGCCCCTGGAATTTCGAGCGGGCTTTCACTAAGTTAGTGAAAGCTAACCGTGACCATCGAATGGCCGTTGGATTCAGTAAAACGGTCCATCTAGGTATGGACATTATAATTTTAGGGGCGGAGATCAAAAAATAAACAGCAGACCAAGCAATAGCTATTATCCGGTCTGCTGTTTGAAACAACAAAGATTATTTTCCTTTTTGATCTTTAATTGTATCTTTAATCGCTTTAGTTTCTTCGGCGGTCTTTTCACTTATTTGATCTTTATACTTATCAAATTCATTTGAGACCTTATCAGCCACATGGCCTGCTGTTTCGCTAATCGAGGATGACACATGATCATACTCTTCTTTCACTTTATCGGCTACTTCTTCGAATGTGTGTTTTGCCTGTTCATTGAGGTCTCTTGTTTTTTCCTTGATTTTTTTCCGCGTTTTTTTTCCACTATTCGGTGCCACTAATAGACCGACCAATGTACCAACTGCTGCTCCCGCCACCATTGCGAGAAGTAATCCCGTTGAATTATTTTTTCCATTGCACATCTTTAAATTCTTTAGACAATCGTAATTAAGCATATATTTCAAAATGATTATGTTGTTAAACTTCTACAAGACCAAACAAAAAAAGCAAAAGATTAGTTTGTCATATTTTAAATAGTGTACAACTAGATTACAGCATCACATGAATCGAAAAGCGCTAAAGATGATCGTTCGGGAACGGCCCGGATCAAATAGATCTACTGGATTCGATTTTTTAGTTCTGACCCCAATTCAGTGTTAATTTTCTTTTGTTTGAAGTATTGAAAAATGACCGCAATAATAAAAAGCACAAAAAGGAAAAGAAGAGTCTGTCCAATAATTGGATCATTTATATCCGTTGCCAAGGGACGTCCGACTGGAACTCTGGTAAAGATCTCATTAACAGCAGGCACCAGCGACAAGAAAAAACTGAATGACCATAGAAAATTCTCAAAATACCGGGCCTTCGTCCTACTTTTCTTTGTTGCGTGCAGCCAATAGGCCACCGTGACAAGAACCAAGATGAAGAGTGAAAAAACATGCCCGGCATTGAAGCCACCCTGTTTCGAAATTCCTAATGCCGTAAGAGAAGTGATGGCTGTCGCATAAAAATATAACTTCCCCGATAATACTTTAAGATTGATCTTGCCATAGCTGATAAAACCTAATACAGCGCCTAAAAGTGCTGTAAGACCAATAACTGTGTGGAAAACTCCTAAACCTGATAAATTCATTTTTTCTATTTTTAACGTTGATAATTTCAAAAAAATGTTCCTGTAATGTAAGGTCGTTGTCAGGCTTTCACGGCACAATCCATGGAATAACAACCCTTTAATGGAACACTACAAAGTTGCAATAGAATAAGAAAAATGGTTTTTTGATTTGGTTCAAAGATTTGATATTTTAGTTCAAATAACAGGACTACAATCTTATTGGAGAAAACTTGGTCCCCTCGATAAAAATGGAATACCATATACAAATGACCATTGGTTTTTAGTTGCTTTTAAGCTGTCGACGATAATTTGTTGGCGATATGTGGTATTTGTCACTAAAACTCTTTGTAAATGTTGCGAGGTCGTTAAATCCACAGTTAAAGGCAATTTCGGAAACACGCTGATTGGAAACCAAAAGGAGCTCTGCCGCCTTTTCGAGCTTCTTATTTTTGATGTAGCTGGCAGGTGTATCATGATATAATTTGGCAAACTCTCTTTTAAATGAAGAAACACTCAGATTATTCTGTTCCGCAAGCTGCTCAATGGTCAATTGAGAAAAGAGATTGGCTTCAATGATCTGTTTAAACGAATAGGTACTTGAAGAAAAAAGCTGTGATAATATCACCCGTATGACCGACGCGTTTCTCGTTTGGGACAGGAGCAATATAATTTCTTTTAATTTGAGCACCAGTATATCTTCATTGATCAATGAAGGATTTTCAAAATAGAACAGCAAGCCTTCCACATATTTCTGGATCAGGAAATCATTGTCAATTTTTTCTTTTGATTGGTTTGAAATGATATTTTCGGGTTCAAGCAGCAACGAGGGTAACTCTCTATCGTAAACTTTCTTCAAGGTATCTGGATAAAAAGTGACGATTAACAGCTGACAATCTTGCGTTGGATTCACATCTTGGATTCGCTTTCCAGAATTAATACAATTCAGCAATAAGGAATAATGCTTCACAATAGTTAGCTCTTCGTCATTTGCTTGGTATTGCATCTCCCCTTCCAGCACATAGAGGAAGCAAGCCTGTTCCGCTACTGGAAATTCAAATGTAAATGGTGCCTTCAAAGCAATTTTTTGCATCATCGGTCTTCCAAATAGCTCATATTTTTTGTAATCATTTACCATTGTGCCGCTCAATTTCTCAAATTTAACGATTGAGTTCCGTATAATTAAAATGACGGTTGTGCAATAGAGTCTTATTTTCTAAATTTCCGTTAAAATAAATTCATCCAATCGATGTATTTTAAATTGGTTAAACACCTGTTGATATTAGTCTAAATTTACGTCTATTTTGACACCAAGATTCTTGCAGCTTGCCTTTAAAACATGATCTACCCAAATGCATAACATAGACTGTTTTCCTGGTTTGTTTTGATCCCAGTCTTCTTTCCAGACAATGTCGATAGTTTTCCCGTGATAGTCTAAGTTTCCGAGGTAAAAATAATCCATTTTGCCCGCAGGTATCAGTGGCTGAAGTTGAAAGCTGTTGTGATGGGTAGCCTTAAAGCCAATGAGATCTGCTATGATCATGTCAGGATAGGTTGAATGAAAATAATCATTCTGCCCACCAAATTGCTCGCCGTCACTTGGTATATACCATTCACCGATATTTGGGTGGGTATAACCGTGAAGTCGGGTAAGCTTCATAATTTGTTCGTAAAGGGTCTCTTTGTCCTGCGCAGTGATTTGATTCTTATAATTTCTTAAATAGTTGCTGTATGCTTTATAGACGACCGAGTTTTGAAAAGGCCATCCTCTGCCGTTCCAGGCATAAGCCTGCTCATTGTAATAGGGGTGTTGCCTTTCGGCCGTGGTCATTCCTTTGTGGTTATTGAAACCTTTTTCAGAAGTAAACATCGCCCAAGCTACTTCATACTTTTTATTGTCCTCAGGCGGTATCATATTGAAATACCAGGGGGTATAACCAACGGATTCCCGCACCCGCGCTTCGTAATCCCGTACACCATACGCATTGTCACCGGCAGTCAAGGTATTAAAAAAACCATCATCTGAATTCCAAAGTGTCCGGAGAAATTTCTGCTGTATTTCCTGGCTTCTGACCTTATAGTAATCTGCTTTCACCTTATTCGTAATCGAAGGATGTTGTTGCTGTTCCAGTCTATAGAGATTGTACAATGCGTTGGTATTTCCAAAGGAATAACTTCCAACGGATGGGCGCACCAAATAAAAATCAGGATAACCTTTGGTAAAGGCTAATGGAAAGTCCTTCGCTGCAGTCGTATTTGCTGCCTTGTCTGTCGTTCCCCAACCTAAATAGAGATCTCTCCATGTACTATCGGTATAAATAGCATAAGGTCCTTTACTTTCAATTAAGCCAAGTACCGCCGAAAGGCTGAATTCCATACCATCGTACAGATCCAGAATTTTGTACATGCCGTCGGTCTTCGCATTTGGATTTTTTACAGTGAATAGGCTATCCAAAAGGTGCTGATGGGTCTCCATTGCGGGAAGCATCTTTTGCGTCCAGGCCTGATCGGGATGAATTTTTAAAAATGATTCAATACCATCGACCATCCAGCTGGAAAAATGAACACTTTCGGGCCTGCTCAAATGGGTCAAAAAATTACCGTTTTCCCGTTGATTTATTTTGGAAGCTGATCCAAGCATAAAATATTCGGCATAAGATCGAAGGTATTTTGGATCACGAAGCCAACGTACATCGTAAAACTGATGCGCTGTTGGGCAGGTAATCGCTCCACTCAAGGATCCCCAGGCGGGATACCCGAAAAATTCTGTTATAACCCAATATTTCTTTGAATCATGTGGATCGTAATAATCCCGAAGATGCTTGCTGATCATCCACCAACGATAATTATACACGCGACTTAGGGTATCGTTGGAACTCTCAAAATACGGAATGTTATTGACCAAAAATTCTTTGTTGTTGGATTCGTCAAAAGCACCGTCCGATTTTGGCCGGTGCTCGTAAGCATTGAACTCCTTTATATTGTCTGTTAGGTTATTTTTTGCCACTTCCTTTAAACGATCAAGTTCATGGCGATATATCGACTCCTGCTTACCCGAAAAACCTCGATTACTCGAACAGGAAAAAAGAGCACCTAGAACCAAAAAGGCTGTGCTGCTTAAAACAATAGATTTTAGAAAAACGGAGCGATGTTGTCTTTTCATGTGGCTATATGGAATAGAACGAATTTATAGTTGATCTGCTATAACTTAAAAATTAGTATTAACGTCCATCCGAAGGAATCAACAGGAGATTGATCGGCTTTCATCGCAGTAATTTTCTACAGGGCAATTCTTGATGAAGTTAAACACAAGATCTAATCCAAAGCAATAACAAACAAAGGACTAATCAACAGAATTTTTATGACAATTCAGCATGGTGGAACAAATCGGCGTAAAATTGATACAATGTATCATATTGTACCAATTTGAGCTCATACTTTATCGTTCAAAATAGATAACAATACATGTAAATCTGCCCCCCTTAAAAAGTCTTTAGCAGCAATCCAGCCATCAGCTTGATAGTATAAGCAATGAATTGGGTTGGACAAGCATAAAAATGGAGTGCATCTACGCAAAAAAGCCCGACAAGTTGTCGGGCTTTCCATGAAATTAAGGGTAATATTTTGATCAGACGATGATCGGAATATCGACATTTCCGTTGGAAACGTCTGAATTGAGTAGCTGGGTCACGATTCCTTTTTGCACAAGAAGGAGTAGAATCAAATCGCTGACCCTGCCTTTAGTCTTCACGAACAAATAAGTTAAATGATCGTCCAGATAAATCGCAGTAAATAAAATTCCGGGAACCCTTAGGTTCAGGTAATCCAAAACTTCTTTCTTCTTCGTCAGTACCGTATTACTGATCGAAAATGTATGTACAAAATGGCTCATCTTATTTTTTTATTATTCTCTTCAATTAAAAAAACCTAAATTCGATTGAATCCTGTATGTCTGCCCTGCTATGGCAGACATACCGATAAAGTTCATCTAGCCGATCGATGATCATGACTGATTTGTCCATATTTTCAAGTTGAAGTGCCAGATGATCTAAAAAATCCAAATTTGCATCGACGAGCACAAACTCCTGATATTTTCCAATAAACTCATGTCTTATCGTAAGCTCCGGTGGTCTGGTGCTTGGATTTATCAAAATACAAATACTCTTTTTCATCCTATCAAGCGTTCATTTTATAACCAGCCTCCGCCCAAAGAGCGATACAGTATGGCTATGCTATTAAGTTTTTGAGCTTGGACTGTTGCTAGATCAATTTCTGCCTGCAGTCGGTTCGTTTGTGCAATAATCACTTCCAGATAAGTACCTTCATTATATTTATAAAGCAGCAGTGACTTGTCAACAATTTCCCGAGACTGTTTGATAACATCCGCAGCAATTAAACGCTGTTCATCCAATTTTTGAATTTTCACCAATGCGTCGGAAACCTCGGCCACACCCAAGAGTACAGCTTGTTTAAACTGGATTTCAGCCTGTTCTGCCATGATCTTGGATTGTTCATATTTTGTCTTTAGTTGGCGACCATTAAATATTGGCTGCGTAATCGCACCCGCCGCAGTTCCAAAAAGCGCACCAGGAATAGTAAACCAATTACTTGCTTTAAAAGAGTTAAGGCCCCCCTGCGCTGTGATGTTCAATCCCGGATACATGCTCACCCGCGCAAAGTGAACTCCGAGATAACTCTTTCGAAGATCCAGTTCTTTCGAACGCACATCAGGTCTAAAGCTCAACAATGCAGCGGGAATACCCGCAGCAAGCTGATTGGGTACATAAACTTCATCCAAGCCTTTTTCCCTTTCAATGCGCCGCGGATAATTTCCCACAAGTACATTAAGCGCATTTTCCTGTATCGCAATTGCGCCTTCAATATCCGGTATCCGCTTGGATACCTGCTCTTTCACCAAAAACTGCTGCTGTACGGCCAAGGCCGTTGTCATCCCGAGATGCTGTTGTTTCACTAATATCTGCCAAGTACTGTCGGCAAAAGATAAATTTTCCTTCGTTATGGCCAGTTGCTTATCGAGCATGAGGAGATTATAGTAAGCCTGCACAATCTCGGCGACCAGTCTAGTTTTTACCGCATTGGCTGCTTCCTTCGTTTTTAACAGCTCGATAACGGCATCCTGCTTCTGAGCTTTGAGCTTGCCCCAGATATCCAGTTCCCAAGAAATATTGACCGCACTGGTGTAATCGGTCGTATAATGCTGCCCCATAAACTGGGACGCCATCATGCCGTTCATACTATTATTGGATGGTCTATTAATACTGGCATTTACCAAACTGGCATTCACAACCGGCGCATAAACCCATTTCGACTGCTTAAACCCCTCGGAAGCAATAGCAATCTGTTTTATCGCGACTTGAAGATCATTGTTTTTGGCCATACCCAAATCTATTAATTCGACAAGCACGGGATCCTTGAAGAAATCCCTATAAGTCATTTTAGCCACACTGCTATCTGCCGGAACAAAGTTATTGTCAAAAGACTCGGGCAGTGCCAGATCCGTTTTTTTAGCTTGCTGCACCGCACATGAATCAAGCAGAACAATTGACAGCAAGGCAGCAAGGGGCATCAATTTTATTTGTTTCATTGTATACATTCACACTAATTTTTAAAATTCCCATTCTGTGTCGTCTTTCACTTTACCACTCATTTTTTCCTGGAAGAATTGGAAGATAACAAAAAGCAAAGGAGTCAAGAACAAGCCTAAGCAGGTACCAACCAACATGCCGAAGATTGCTGCATAACCAATGGAATGATTCCCCATGGCTGATGGTCCCGTCACAAATATCAAGGGTACAATCCCTGTCATAAAGGCAAGTGAAGTCATCAAGATCGGGCGAAAACGAGCCTTTGCTCCTTCCACCGCCGCTGCCACCAAACTTTTGCCCGCCTGACGTCGTTGTGAGGCGAACTCGACTATCAGGATTCCATTTTTAGCCAACAGACCAATCAGCATCACCATAGCGATCTGCACATAGATATTATTCGCAATTCCTGCAAAGCCTATTCCGAGGAATACGCCCGACAGTCCAACGGGAATAGCTAGCAATACGGCAAATGGGAGGATATAACTTTCATACTGCGCAGATAACAGAAAGTAAACAAAAACGATGCACAGGATAAAAATGATGGTTGACTGTGCGGTAGACGTACTTTCTTCTCGGCTCATTCCTTTATAATCATAGGTATAACCTGGAGGCAGCACCTGTTGACCAACTTCCTTAATGGCTTGCATAGCTTGTCCAGTACTAAATCCGGGAGCCGGCATAACGGTCAGATTTGAAGCGTTAAACAGATTAAAACGCTCCACCACTTCTGGCCCTGTAATGGCCTTTAGCGTCACCACCGTATTGACAGGAACCATCTCTTGGTTGGCATTTTTGACAAAGATGCTATTCAGCGACTTTTCATCCGCACGTGTATCAGGCGTTGCCTGGACAAGCACTCTGTAATACTTCCCAAAGCGATTGAAATCCGAAGCCTGAATACTTCCGTAATAGCCTTGCATCACCTGAAGAACATCGCGTACAGCTAAACCAAGCTGTGCAGCTTTTGCTTCGTCTACCACCACTTCATATTGTGGATAAGAGACATCAAAAGTCGTAAAAGCAACGGCAATCTCCGGTCGCTGCATCAAGGCTCCCATCATGCCGTAGGAGATATTTCCCAAGTTTTGTAAAGACGCATTGGTGCGGTCCTGTAAAACGAGCTCCATGCCACTAGAATTACCGAACCCCTCTACCGTTGGGGTATTCAGCACCAGAAAATTCGCCCGTTTATCTCCCGAAAGCATGCCCTGCAATTGCCCCATGACAGCGCCCAAATCCTTAACTTCTCCCCGTTCTTTTACATCTTTTAACCGAATAAAAAATGTGCCGGCTGCGGAAGACATTGCACCGGAGAATAAGCTCAGACCATTCACCGAAATAACCTCCCGAACAGCGGGATGTGCAACGAGCTTATGTTCTGTATCGGACATCAGTTTGGTCGTACGATCCTTGGATGTACCAGCAGCCAGATTGGCCGTCACGATAATAAAAGACTGGTCTTCATCAGGTATAAAGCCCTTTGGTGTCCGCAAAGAAAACCAGGCAAACAGACCTGCAAAGGCGAGCAATATCCCTAGTCCAATCCATTTTTTCTTAATCAGAAACAGTACTGATTTGCCATAGCGGAAAGTCAGTTTATCGAACCCAGCATTGAAAGCGGTAAAGCAACGCTGTTTAAAGTTCAGTTTCTCCTGGGCATGACCGTCATGGCCCTTAAGCAACAAGGCACACAAAGCTGGACTAAGCGTCAATGCATTCACTGCTGAGATAACAATGGCGATCGCCAGGGTCAATGCGAACTGTTTATAAAATAACCCCGTTGATCCCTCCATAAAGGCGACCGGAATAAACACAGCCGACATCACCAAGGTAATCGATACAATTGCTCCGGAGATTTCTCCCATAGCGGATACCGTAGCCGCCTTGGGCCCCAGCTTGCGGCGTTCCATCTTCGCATGCACAGCCTCGACAACGACAATAGCGTCATCGACCACAATACCAATGGCCAGCACCAAAGCAAACAGTGTCAGAATATTGATGGAGAACCCAAAAATATGCATAAAGAAAAATGTTCCCACAATGGATACCGGAACGGCGATTGCAGGAATCAATGTCGAACGAAAATCCTGTAAAAAAATAAAGACAACGATAAAAACCAGAATAAACGCCTCAATTAGTGTCTTTATCACCTGCTTGATAGACTGATCCAAGGACTCTTTCGTGGCATACGGAATTTTATACTCCATTTTTCCCGGAAAAGATTTTGAAAGTTCTTCCATCCGAATTTGCAAGGCGATCTGAACCTCATTAGCATTTGAACCACTCATCTGAAATATCGCCATGGTGACCGAGGGCTTTGTATTGTAGTTGGACTGTACAGTGTAACTGTAGGCAGCAAATTCAACCCGCGCTAGGTCCTTAAGCCGAAGAACTGAACCATCATGCTGTGCTTTCACAATGATGTTCTCATATTGCTCCGGCTCCGTAAACTTCCCTTTATACCGCATGACATATTCTTTCACCTCGGTAGACTGTTCGCCAAACCGCCCCGGAGCAGCCTCTAAATTTTGCGCCTGTATCGCTGCCGACACATCGTTGGGAGTCAAATTGTAGGCATTTAGTTTATCTGGATTTAACCATATCCGCATCGAGTAGTCTTTGTTTCCATAGACCATGGCATCTCCAACGCCCTTGATACGTTTTAATTCGGGTACAATATTGATTTTAGTATAGTTTTCCAGAAATAGATCGTCCATGCTACCATCCTCGCTGGTCAGCGTTACCATTGCAATCATGCTATTCTGTCTCTTAATGGTCGTTATACCACTTTGTATAACTTCTGCTGGTAGCTGGTTGGTCACCTGAGAAACCCTATTTTGCACATTGATGGCCGCTTGATCCGGATCTGTACCCAATTTAAAAATCACAGTAATGGTCAACGTACCATCATTACTGGCCACAGAGCTTATGTAATCCATATTTTCAACCCCATTGATCGCATTTTCCAATGGTGGCGCCACAGAGCGGCCAATCGTTTCAGCATTTGCACCGGGATAAACAGCTGTTACAGTCACTGTCGGTGGTGCAATGTCAGGAAATTTGGTAATGGGAAGGCTCAGCATTCCCACAACCCCCAAGATAACAAGCAATACGGAGATCACCGTCGCCAATACGGGACGTTTTATAATTTGTTTTAACATGAAAATCGACTAGTTTATTTGTGTTCAATCGGGGACTTTTCAACGACTGGCATTCCTGCCTGTAAACGTTCAAAACCTTGAGCAATGTACCTATCCCCTGCTTTCAGCCCACTGGATAGGATAAAGTTATCGCCGGACTTGCCAGAGACCGCGACAGGCAATTGCACTACTTTTCCGTCTTTGTCTGCCGTATAGACAAAAATTTTGTCTTGATAGGTAACTGTGGAGGCAATTGGTAATAGTGGAACCTGCATGATATTTCGCTCCAAAAGCACTTTGCCGGTATTTCCGCTGCGTAGGATACCCTTCGGATTATCAAATTTAGCCCGTAGGGTTATTGAACCTGTTGATTTATTAAACTGACCTTCTACGGCATCAATTTTCCCTTTCAAATCATAAGGACGACCATCCGATAGCAATAAAGTAACTGGGCTCGTACCCTTTAGCTTTTCTGCGATCGAATTTCCCGGATGCTGATTTTGGAAGGCTACAAAATCATTTTCACTAAGGCTGAAGTAAGCATAAACCTGTTGATTATCCGAAATTACGGTCAGGGCCTGTTGATTTGTTGGGGACAATAAACTGCCTAAACGGTAATTAAACCTCCCCACATAACCACTGACAGGTGCTTTAATCAGCGCAAAGTCAATGTTGATCTGTGCCGATTGAATGGCAGATTCAGCTTGTGCCACTGCAGCTTTGGCTCCAAGATAGGCCGCATTTGCTTCCTGCACTTGCAGTTCAGACACAATTTTATTGCGAACAAGCTCTGTTTTTCGGTCCAGTTCTATTTTGGCCGTTAGTAGACTCGCTGAGGCAGACTGCAAAGAGGCTTTCGCATTGTTTAGCTGTTCACGATATATGCGGTCTTCCACCTTAAAAAGTGGTTGTCCGGCTTTTACATAAGCCCCCTCTTCCATATAAATTTTACTCAGGTAACCAGTCACTTGCGGCCTGATCTCAATATTTGAACGGCCTTCAATGGCACAGGTATATTCATTTTTTACCTGCGCATCGCCAGTTTTAACAGCAGCAAAGTTGACCTCCGCCGGTCCCCCTGTATACCCGCCTTCACCAGTTCGGTTGCTGCAGGACATGAACAGCAGGGGCACAAGAAAGAGTGTCGATGATTTAACAACGAAATTTCGCTTCATAAGTATATTATTGCTTTATTTATTCAGTGTTTACAAAATTACTAAAAATTAAAACTATATAACTTAAAGTTAAGACTCCATTTCTTGTCAAAAAGACAACAATGAAAAAATTAAAGATCCGATCTCGCTAAAAACTCTATGAAAAATCAGCCATTAAAGACAATAAAATGACATTTTTAATTTTTCACAAAATGAAAGTGAGCATTAATAATTAGAAAACAACAAGAAAATAGAAAGGAAACAATAAATCTTATTAGTTAATAATAAGTATACGAATCTAAAACTCTGCACTGACTTTGTAGCAGCTCGGATTTTTGCCCGTCAGTTTTTTAAAGAACTTGCTAAAGGTCGCTTGATCTGCGAATGAAAGTTTCACAGCGACATCTTTAACGCTGAACTTATTATTTTTCAACAATATTTTTGCCTCGATCAGCAATACGTTATTGATAATCTCCTTGGGGCTTTTGGCCAAGGTTGTATTCAGCACCTTGGTTAAATATTTTCTGCTGATCGCCAGCTTATCGGCATAGAACTGTACATCATGATTGTTAACGTAGTGCTGATTGACCAGATTAAAAAAATCTGCTGTAATAGCTTCAAGTCGAGGGGAAATATGACTTTGCTGTTCAAGGTACCTGTTAAAATTCTGCACTTCGTACATCAACAGTGAAAAATGATGCCATATCATATCGTTGGGATAGTCAATCCGGTCACGACAAACATTCAGAAAGCCGAGCTGGCTAATATGGTAGTCGATTCGAAAGAAGATCTTTTCCTGTTTGGATAAGATATAAGAAGGCGTACTGGAGAAACTTTTCAGAATATCGTTGGTTTTATAGTTGAAGCCTGCTTCCTCGATCAATTTCTGGGTAAAATAAATACTTTTCATCTGCATATCCGCTGATATGCTGTGAATAACAAAGGCTTCCATAGGGCCGCAAAATAGAACATCTCCAGCTGAAGCGATGAATTTACGTGAGCCAACACTTAACTCAACAGTCCCCTGCTTGATCAAAATCAGCGCATAATATTCTGAACGATAATAAAAATCTAGGTAAAGCGAAAAATTTGCGGCATCTTCCTCGGCAACTAAGTAATTGTCATTTTTTACAGGAAACAAGGATGTCCCTAATGCATTACTTAACTGCATTAAAGTTACTGTTTTTAGATCGACAAATTTTGTTCCCATAAGATACTTATACCAATAAATTAGAGGTCCGTTTTGATTCGCAATAGACCAAATGACATTCCTACAACGCTATGAATAAAAGAGGAAAGTAGCTGGGCTAAATTAACCAATAGGCAGTTCTTTTTTTGAGTGAAAAAAGAAATATTTCTTTCAGATGACCTTAGGAGCACACTACATCTGCTAATTATTTAGCTGGTATTGGTAAAACCTTTTCTGGATTATCTTGCCTAATATTTCGGACTCGAGGCCGGAATATTAGGTAAGATAATGGTGTTTTTTTTCTCAAAAAACCAAATATTCCCATTTTCACATAAAAAAGTATCTTTTTCATATTCTTTCTACTGCTATTCTAAGTTACATTTGCCTCATAAGTAAACTTGACTCAAAAGAAGTAATTGCTGAAATGAATGGAGATGCCTATCTCATCATTTTAAATTTCTGAATTGATTCGATAAGAATACTGTAAAAAGAATCCTACAATACTACACTGAAAAACATTTTGTGGAACGATGCTGTCGTTCCACATTTTTAATCTATTAAATCGGTCTCCACCCAACCTTCTACGGCAGCAACTTTAGCTTGCTCGCCGTCTTTTTCATACTTTAGTCCCCGGTAGTTCCTTCCGTTGTCATTTCAATTTTATGGATTGTACCGTCTGCACGGTAATTTAGGGTATCTATGCAAATCGAACGGCTAAAACTGCCTCCATCCGGGTTAATCCCCCCATTATGATAAATGAAATACCATTGGTTTTTAAAAGGGACAATTGCTTGATGGTTCGTATTGCTATTGCCTGCTATTTCATTCAGAATCCCTTTATACACATAGGGACCTTCGATCTTATCGGCCATGGCATAAGCGATCTTCTCCGGAAATTCCGTGGCATAACTCAAATAATATTTTCCATTGTGCTTGTGAACCCACGGTGCTTCCGTAAAAGCCAGTCCTTCAAAATTCAATTGCTTTACTTCGCCATCAATCTCAACCATATTTTCCTTGAGCTTTGCGTAGTAGCACTCACGGTTACCCCAGAAAATCCAGGCTTGGCCATCGTCATCAATAAAAACAGCCGGGTCGATACAGGCCCAAGAATGGGAAGAAGCAAAACAGTCTTTATTGGTCAATAACGGTTTCCCCAACGCATCTCTAAAGGGACCTTCGGGTCTATCTGCGACAGCAACACCTATTCCGGACCAATTAGAGCTGATGTACCAGTAATATTTTCCATTACGTTCGGTAACGTGTCCCGCAAATGCATCGCCGCTTTTTGCCCAGGTAAAATTACTTATTCTCAAAGACACTGGATATTCCGTCCAATTTTTTAAATCCGTTGTAGAATAAACAATCCAGTCTTTCATCTTATAGCCTTGCTGACCACCTGCAAAATCATGGCCTGCATACAACCAAAGTGTATCTCCCTTAACCATTGCTGCTGGATCAGCCGTAAAATGATGCTTAATAATCGGATTTCCCTTTGCGGTAAAACGATACCTGTCATCCACATCCTCTGGAGATAGTAATTCACCGGGTACACCACCCCATTTACTATTCAGAAGACGAGACTCTTCCTTGCTAATTGAAATCACACTTCCATGTCGCGGGTTAAAATTTTTACGCAAAGCCTCAGGTTTCGAGGAGAAATTAAAGAGATCATCTGTGCGCTGGAATTCATATCTTCCATTCGCATACAGATCATACATCAAGATATAATCGTCTGTTCCGTTCAGCTTAAAAAGACTCGATCCTTCGACAACAACAGAAGTGTCTGCATAGGCATCGAGATACCGGAAGTCTTCTTTCCATGGTCCTTTTAGGGATTTACTTGTCGCCTGCTGAATCCCATTTTTCACTTCTTTGCCCGCACCATCTTTTGTATTGCCCTTAAAGAAAAAATGGTATAACCCATCTTTATAGACGATGTCGCCATCAATACCGCCAAATTTTGGACTAAACAATAAGGTAGGTTCCCTTTCAAATCCGCTAAAATCTTTATTCGCATAGGCTGCATAAAAATCAAGCTTATCGTTCTCATATGATTTCACCGTAAAATACACAAGGTATTTTTTCGCAACTGGATCATAGATCGTCTGTGGTGCCCATACCCATTTTACGTTTTTAAATTTTTTAGGGTATAATTTAGCCAGATCAACAGTATTGTGTTTCCAATCCGTCAGGTTATCAGATCGCATCAGAATAATGCCAGGATTACTTCCCCAACCATTCTTGGCGGTAAACATATCAGTTGCGACCATATAAAATGACTTTTTGTCCTCTCCCCTAAGGATGTGCGGATCACGAATCCCTCCCGTTTGGGATATATCCGCGGATGACAAAATAGGTTTATTGTTATTTAATGCAACCCAGTTTTGCGCATCCTGACTGACTGCAAAGCGCAATTGCTCTTGTGTATTTTTATCCCCCGAACCCTCAAAATAAGCAAAAAGATAACCCGCCGCCTTATCTGCATTGTATATTTTTTGCGCTATGGCATTGGTAAAACTCATTAATGCAATACTCAATACCCCCATTTGTTTTAGTTTCATGTTTGATCAATTTTTAGGTTTTTCTAAATGTTCATTTGTCAAGCAAACCTTCTTTATTAAAACTTAACCATGGATTATTTAATGCACAAATTCCAAATTATCTTGATCTCGAAGGGATATTCAACACGAATTTAAATTTGCTCAAAAACACTTTTCCACGAAGCTGTAGAAGAATACGATACGAGGCCTACTTTTATTAATGTCAAATATACACTTATTGTTCAAATAGACGGTATTTTTTATGATAAGTATCGTTTAAAACGGGACATTTTCCAAGGGTAAGAGTCTTGAATCCGAGATAGCTGCAATCCGATGCCCTATAATCTTCATATAAGCTTGATTTTGTTCAAATGAAAAAAAATCCGACACACTTTTCTGTTTAATCAGTATACAGATATCCCACTGTTCCTGATCGGGCCCTATCAGAAACCGGTCACCATGCCCAACAAAAAGTAGCTCACCGCCGCTTTCTTCCACAAAAGGCTTGGCTAGCTTTATATAATTCATAAAAGCATCGTATCCCGAAATTTCTTTGATTGGTGCAATCTCCGGAAAATTAGTATAGTCCGCGATTTTCCTCAACTGAATTAAATTGAGGTTTACAATAGGGCCTTGGATATTTTTCAATGCCAGATTCCTTCCTGCTTCATAACCGGGATACAAATACGTCTTTCTTGTCATATCAATAGATACTTGTTGTTTCACTCACTTTACTCTTCAACTCAGTTGCGGCGTGAAGTACGACTTTTTTATAATCAATGATTTTGTCGTTTTCAAATGGAATAATAACTGTATTTTCAAACAGGAAATTTCCCTCACCCAATCGGTTCCAATCCGCCTGCAAGTTTTTGTTGTCAAATTGCCCCATGTTTAACATAAATCTGATTCTGTTAGAAAGAGCCGTTAAATTCATGCTATCAGCGATATGTATTTTATTTTCGGCCCTGTTGTAAATTGTTAAAACTCCCATCAATGGTTTACTTTCCAAGAATTCGGCTTTCAATTGTTTTTTATCTATTTTGTTCATGTGCTTTTAAATTAAAATTATAAATCACCACCCAATGATTTCAATTGCGCAGCAAAAATAAGGAGATCTGTTACGGCCATTCCGTCCAATAGCTTATTGGCGATGTGCTCAGCTGTAACAGTAGCCTCTTTAAAAATTCGATCACCAGCCGCCGTAAGCTTCACATAACTGACCCGGGCATCTCTATCATTGTGCTCTTTTACAACTAGCCCCATCTTTTCCATAGGTGAAATAATCCGTGTAATCCCTGAGGCCGTTAAACCGGTACTTTCAGCCAGATCAATTCGCCGTAACCGGTTCCCGGAAGCCTGACTTAAAATATGTAGGATCATAAAGTCTGTCAGACTTAGTCCATGCAAGCTCAACCCATCAAACTTTTTGGTGATGACAGATTGAACTTTTATAATGTTCAAAATCGTATTTATTGCGGTCATATTATTATTTGCAAAATACTTGATTAGTCAAGTATTTTGCAAATATAATAGTTTTATTTAAATGGTTGAACAAAATAAACAAAAGATTCTGCGAACGGGGTGGTTACACTAAAGCTCATTAATTCTCTTTTCTTCGCAGGAGAAGGAGGTTTGTATAAAACTACACTTAGGTGTAGCATTGATTGACATAATCTATAATATTTTTGGACAAATTCTAATCGATAAGAAGCAAGAGCCAACGATCTACATAACATGATAAGGATAGAATCCTCGAATATTAACAAATTTATTACCTGTAGCATAGTATAAACATGACAAATTGCAAAAACTGTGGGACTGATATAACACTGAATTTCTGTCCGAAATGTGGGCAGCCAGCGGTCCTTAAAAGAATTGATGCGCATTAAATCGTCCACGAAATTGAACATGTCCTTCATTTCGAGCGCGGAATCTTATATACGATTCGTGAACTTATTACCACGCCGGGAAAAAATGTAAAAAAATATATTGCCGAGAACCGAAGCCGCCTGGTAAAACCCATTATTTTTATCATCATCACCTCACTGATATACTCTATAGTAAGCCATTTTTTTCATGTAAACGACAAATATGTGAGTTATTACGAATCCCAGCATTCTACCACGGGTTCGATATACCTCTGGATTCAGGGCCACTATGGTTACGCTAATATCATGATTGGATTGTTTATCGCTTTCTGGGCTAAACTATTTTTTAATAAATACGGTTTTAATCTTTTTGAAATTGTCATCCTGCTGTGTTTTATTTTAGGAATGACGATGTTGATCTATACTATTTTTGCATTAGTAGAAGGTGTAACGCATACAAGCGTTATGGTGCAAGCTAGCATCGTCGCTATGTTATATAGCATCTGGGCTATTGGACAATTTTTCGATCCCTACAAAATACCCAGTTATTTAAAAGCGCTCGCAGTTTATATTTTAGGGTATCTGTCATTTACTGTCGTCGTCGTTATTATTGGCCTATCGATTGACTTAATTTTAATGAAAAGATAGTTATCCACCCTTTTTCCTTGTGAGACCTAATTAAAAACCAGATGGGTAAGTTTGCGCTGTACACTTACCCACCATGTTACTAGTTGCCTGTTACAGATTATTTCTCAGATATCCCTGGAAGTTATCTTGAAACTGAAGGCCAGTCCCCAACCTATATTTACTTAATTTATTGTTGAGCGTAAGTCCCCATAATACAAATTCGGCCAGAAAATGGAGATCTTCGGGCTTCGTTTCCGGCTGGTATTGCTGAATTAAAGCATGTATAGGTTTCACTTGATCCAAAACCTGCTCATACGTTGAATCGTTGAGTTCATCAGATAACTCGATCCCCTCTGATTCTGAAAACCAACGAACAATATCATCGTAGGGATAACGTTCGTTTTCTCTTTCCAGTTTCTCAATTTTTGGAAATAAAATCGGAAAAAGGTTTTTAATCGCGTTTTCTATCAGCTGCAATGCGACGATACCCGCTCCTTCCTGTTCGCCTTCATAAACGAGCTCAACTTTACCCGTTATCGCAGGCACAATACCCATAAAATCACTCAGCCGTACTGCAGTTGCTTGCGCCCCACTTCTGAGCATGCGCAATTCAGCGGTGCTTAATAAGTTCTGAAATGCTGTAATGCTCATACGCGCACTTACGCCACTCTTTTCATCAACATATTCACTATTTCGTGCTTCAAAGCTTATCTGCTCAATCAGTTCCCTAGCCAGCTCAGGAACGTATATCTGCTCCTTCTGGGCCGCTTCCAAGTTCGCCTCCTGCGCTGTAATTGCCTTTGCTATCTCAACCGATGCAGGGTAATGTGTGAGTATCTGCGATCCTATGCGATCTTTCAGTGGCGTCACAATACTTCCTCTATTGGTATAATCCTCCGGATTTGCAGTAAATATAAATTGTACATCTAACGGTAAGCGTAACTTAAAACCACGGATCTGAATATCTCCCTCCTGCAATATATTGAAGAGAGCTACCTGGATTCTAGCTTGAAGATCAGGCAGCTCATTAATGACAAATATAGAACGGTTTGCCCGAGGAATCATACCAAAGTGAATCACGCGATCGTCTGCATAGCTCAGTTTTAAGTTTGCGGCTTTAATGGGATCTACATCACCAATCAAATCAGCGACCGTCACATCTGGCGTAGCCAGTTTCTCCGCAAAACGATCACCTCTACCAAGCCAGCTTATCGGTGTATCATCACCTTTCTCCTGCAGAAGTTCTAGCGCATAACGCGATATGGGGTTAAACGGATCATCATTAATCTCTGAACCTTGAACCACAGGCACATATTCATCCAATAAGTTGACCATGAGCCTAGCTAGACGTGTTTTCGCCTGACCGCGAAGGCCCAAGAAATTAATGTTGTGTTTGGAAAGAATTGCTCTCTCAAGTTCTGGAATAACGGTATCTTCATAACCATATACTCCATTAAACACGGTTTCACCCGCCTTTATTTTTGTAATCAGATTTTGACGCAATTCTTCTTTTATTGTTTTAGGTTTATAACCCGAAGTTTTTAATGCACCAAATGTTGTAATCTTCGTGTAATCCATATATTCTTATCGTATTCTTTTTTTTCGATTTTCTTCGTAATCCTCAAAAATCATTTCACCTAGATCCCCAAGTCCAGTGTAATAAGCCTTCCCTTGGTTTGAAGCTGTAAACTCGTCGACAAATTGCTGTAGATAAGGATCTGAAGCAATCATAAAGGTTGTAATTGGTATTCCCAGCTTTCGGGCTTGCGCAGCCATACTATAGCACTTGCTAGTGATAAAAGGATCCAAACCCATAGGATTTTTATAATAGGTACCGTCTGGCATATTTAAACAGCTCGGTTTTCCATCGGTTATCATAAATATTTGCTTATTCGCATGCCGTTTTCGCCTTAGCAAGTCCATCGCTAGCTTTAAGCCTGCGACCGTATTGGTATGAAATGGTCCAACTTGCAAATAAGGCAAGTCTTTTATCGCGATAGTCCATGCATCGTTTCCGAAAACAATGACGTCAAGTGAGTCTTTCGGATATCGAGTCAAAATAAGTTCTGATAAAGCCATCGCTACTTTTTTTGCAGGAGTGATTCGATCCTCGCCGTATAAAATCATACTGTGGCTGATATCGATCATCAACACTGTACTCATCTGCGACTTAAACTGTGTATCTTCTACGACGAGATCATTTTCTGATAAGGCAAACTCGCCTATCCCATGATTGATCTGTGCGTTTTTCAAGCTCTCTGTCAAAACTATTTTCTCCAAGCCATCTCCGTACTGATAGTTTCTGAAATCGCCCATATTTTCGTCACTCCGTCCCTGGTGATTGGTTTTATGATTGCCTGATTTCCCTTTCCTCATTTTCCCAAAAATCTGGTCCAAGGCATGCTGACGCAAGGCTTTCTCCAGCTTTGAGGTAATATCTACGCCGCCTTCATCACCAAACTCCACTTTTTCTCTGATATAACCTTTATCTTTCAGATCCGCAATGAAATCGTCTATCGTATAGGCTGGAGTCGTCAGTTTGAACTCTTTATCCAATTGCCTAAGCCAGTCAATGGCTTCATCAAAATCACCAGAGGTATGGGTAATCAGTTCTTTGAAAATGTCAAATAATTTATCAAAAGGCGTTTGAAACGGCTCTTCATATTGTTTGAAGAGAAAACCTTTACTTCGTTTCGTGCTTTTCATGCATTCCTTTTATTAGTATGAGGAAGCTATCCAAATAGTGTATCGGATACTTCATAGTATGAATTTACGAAATAATAATTTTTGTGAGCACCGGATGTCCATTTAACTTTAAAAACTGGCTATAGTATGACGCACGAGCGACAACTTTCAATTAGGAATTAGTTTCAGACTTTTACGCTCCCCCAGTCAAAAGCCGCAAAGAATTGGTATTCCTTGCGGCTTTTTAATCCAGTTATTCTAAATACAAGAGAATTACCCCTGAAATAAGTACCCGTTAATAAAGCAGTTCCAACGTTGGCTTATTGGCGGTTGCTTCCCTGCTACTAAAAGACATATCATTTGTAGAAGAAGCCGCAGCTGTATTTAAAAATAGAAAGGATACTTTACGATCAGTACCGGTAAGCAATCTGTTAATGGCCGAAGTGACGTCGACGGTCTGTAAACCTATCCCTGAAACAGAAATCTTACCGACAAGTACAGTATCCATTGGTGCATTGTTCCAATTAATGCTATTTTCCAACCAAGATGTCGTGGAGGTTGTATAAATATTAATAGTCCGTTGTGGTGCTGTATTCACTCCTGCAACATACATTTTTAATTTTGCCGAACTCACTTTAGGTGTAGTAATCATCGCAATATCAAATTTAGCGTATGCTTTACGCGCGTAAGATGTAGCGTCGGATTTGATGACAAGATCAGCTGTAGTTCCATAATTTGTACTCGCATAGGTCCCGTTACGGACATAGGCATCGGCAAGAGAACTTCCGGCATTGGCTACAACAGCATGCTGAAACGCTCCAACGTCTGGATTACCCAATGGCAACGCATTTCCAGCGAAATCCACGCCCCCATTGTTACTTATAAATATACCAGCATTAAGGGCAGCCGAACCGGAACCGACATCATAACCTTTTGCAGCGTCAAGGCCGTTTCCACCAATTGGATTGACAAATACCGGATCTTCATAGAAATTGTTATTCCGCACGGTAGTTCCCCAGTTCAATGACGTAAAAGTACTTGACGGAAATAAACAATTATTGTTAAACTTCAGTCCGTTATCGGCCTGAGTAGACAGACTACTAATGGTCGAGGTTGTGTAAAAAATATTATTTGAAAATGTTGCATAAGGCTTTCCTGAACTCACGCCATTCATGACGTTAAACAGGCTGGCGGTTGGATTTTTGATGTAGAATACATTATTATAAATCTCACGGGAATCGTATGTTGTTTTTTCGATCAAAAAGAGCTTCTTTAACCTTGTTGTACCGATATCGTTGACAGAAACGTTGTAGCGGACTTTAATATTCTTAGACTGGTTCATAAAAAGCATAAATCCGCCGTTATTATCATGCGAATAATTGTATTCGAAGATATCTCCATCGGTTACTGAATTGGTATCATAACCATCGGCATCGAACGCGACTCCATCGTTGGCCCCTCCGCCTGTCATACCGTAAACCTCATTATAAGCCACCAGCGTATTCAAACTGCCAATTGTCCAAATACCCGCATAATTTTCAGAGCCTGTGTTCATACATGCCTTATAGACCGTATTGTGTGTAATTTTACTTCCTCCCGTCACGCCAGACATAACGATACCGTCGCCGTAGATATATTCAATCAAATTGTTATCGATAATAATATCTTTTGATCTTGCTGCCATAGCCCTATCGCCAGTGGTCCTTATCCCTTCAACGGAACAGTTGGCGACATGACAACTTTGTACCAAAGCCCCGTATATTTTACCGTCTAAGATAATCCCGCCAGAGCTTTTGTTATAATTGGTCTGTCCATCGATAGCACCATTGACGTCATGGACATAACAATTTCTAATGGAGACATTGCTGATTGCTGTTCCTGCAGAACTACCTCCAATCACGCGGATTCCCGTGGCAGCATAACTTGTCCCGCTTGGGATTGTATTCGTCAGTTCGAGGTTATTTACTTCAAAATAAGATACTTTATTAAGGTATAGCGCATTTGATCCATTCCTCTTTCCACCGCCGTTGATAATCGGACGAACATCACCGCCATATTTATCTATGATAATGGGAGCTTCAGCCGTTCCCGAATTTTTCATATGCAAAGTGTCATTCCATACGCCACCGCTCTTGAATAAGATACGGTCGCCGGGACCAAAAACCGATGTATTAATTTTGGCCAACGTTCTCCATGCTGTAGTTGTGCTCATTCCTGTGCTATCATCGTTTCCGCTGGGATCTATGTAGTAAGTATTGCCCACACTTGCCAGATTCGCCTTCGCTTTTGTTTTTAGGGATGTCGGAGAATCTAGTTGAACAGACTTTTGGCAGCTCAGTAGCCCAATGACTCCAATAGAAATCACCATCATAAATTTTCTCATAATGTTGTTTTTAGTTTTATAATTTGTTATAATTTTTACAGAAGTATTCTTATTCCGACGAATACGAATTTTATAATTTGATTAATAACATTAAATTATAAATAACTTATCAACCACAAGGGGTAAAATCACAAATAAAGAGGGGTAAAATTTTAAAGACAGGTCAAAATATATCGAAGATAAATTATCGAATCTTTTTCTGCTGGCCTACATCGATATAAAAGAAAATTTAATATTTTTAGCGAACAACTACAGCCTTTATGGACAATAAAAAATTAATGGAAATAGATCAATATATTGATACACTTTCAGACACTGAGCAACAAATAATTCGTCAATTTCGGAAAGCAATATCAGAAAATGACAATACCGTTTCGGAAAGCTTTGGAAAATTCATGTCAAACCCTAATGCAATCAGCTTTAATGAACAAGGTGTATTTAAATACGGGTTAACAGTCTCGAAGAATTATATTTCATTCCATTCCTTGGTCATCTATACTAACCCCGAATTAATGGAAGAACTAAAATTAAAAATACCGAAAGCCAAGTTTCAAAAAGGCTGTATTAATTTCAAAACTTTGGATGAATTTCCCGCCTCAGTATTGGCAGAACATATTCAGGTTTCATCCAAAATAGATTTTAGCCCCATGATAAATCGTTATTTGAAAAAGAAATAAGTACTAGGTCGATTCCCAGAATTTTATTTATTCACTTTTACGCGCAACAATAGCATAGACCATCGGAATCTTATTTCCCAAATGGGCTATTCTGAATTTTTTAGGATCTAGCTCTGTCATGTTTTTAAAAATGGGATAAGGTGAATAGTCAAATTCGTTCAGGTCTTGAATGTTCAGCCCATTATGAAGTAAAGCACCAACGACCTCACTCATACTATGATTCCAAGTGACATAGGACTGCGAAATAGCGGCATCTTTATCGGCATAGGTTCCCTGCTCTGTTTCAACAATTGGAGCAATATTAAAATAGTTATAGCCAATTTTATCAAAATTGTCATCGAACATCCAAACAACTGGATGAAACTCGACAAAAATAAACTTCCCGTTCGGTTTCAAGAAACGTGAAATTATTTTCGCCCATTTATCTAAATCAGGTAACCAAGTAATCGTTCCGTAACTTGTAAAGACTAGATCAAATTGTTCATCAAGATGATTTTCAAGCTCATATAGATCACAACAGATAAACTGCACATCGGCATCCGTATCTTTCGCAATTTCGCAGGCGCTTTCTATAGCCTTGTCAGATAGGTCAACACCAGTAACTTTTGCGCCAAGTCTACTCAAAGAAATTGTATCCTGTCCGAAATGACATTGTAAGTGTAATATTTTTTTCCCACTGATATCACCCAATAATGCTAATTCAATTGAATTTAATGAAGTCTCCCCTTTTAAAAATCCTGTTAGATTGTAAAAATCTGATTTTAAATGCGTATCCGTTCTGTTATTCCACGAGTGTTTGTTTATTGCGATGTAATTCTCTTCCGGGTTCAAATCGTTCATTTTGTTTTTTAATTAAACGGTTAATTAGCTACTAAATTACAATAAAAATTAATTTCTATCGGATTCATCGTTTCCTCAATCTAAAAATAAGTGTTTTAAGAAATAAAGCTTGGTGAAAATTATCATAAAGGTTGTCTATATTTAAATCGATTATCAAATACTTCCAAGTTTAAAAGGATGAGGCAAGAACAACGCCTATTTACATGAAGAAAAGAGATGACGATAAAAATATATAGACCAGAGAGCTTACTCCTAAAAAAATATATTGAATGCTTCTATATACTTGAGAAAACTGACGAAGAAAAAGCGACGGCATATTTTACGTTTCCGAGTATTTACACCATTGTGACGATAAGTGAGCAGACCCAAACGATGGTAAGCCCAAATAAGGTGATTACGAAGCATTTTCCATCCAATTCGATAGAAACAAACCTTGTATGCAATTTTAATGAACCTGTTTTAGTGTGTTACGAGGAGAAAATAAATGAAATTACCACTTACTTCAAACCTCTTGGGATAAATGCCTTTATACCCAATGATTTAAGCGATTATAACAGCGGAACATTTCCCGATTTTAACCCACACCTGGATTATAAAGATGCTATGAGATCCATCCTGTCCATAGATGACCAGGACGAGCGAATCAAGGCATTAGAACACTATTGGATATCAAAATTTTGGCCATTTGAAAATGCGTTGCTCGAAAACATAATTACCGAAATGTTAGATACAAGCAACGTCAATCAATCGATGTCAGAATTTTCGCTAAAAACAAGAAGATCGAGAACAACCATAAATAAGCAATTTGATCAACATATCTGTAAAACCCCCTCCCAATTCAAAAAAATCATCAGATTTCGAGCTGCAATTCAAAGCCACCTCGAAGATAGAAACAAAATAGGTCTGTCTTATAACCTGGATTATTTCGATCAGTCCCACATGATTAGAGATTTTAAAAAATTAACAGGATTTACGCCAAAAGTTTTCTTTTCCAAAATAGCTAATCTCGAACGGAGCCAGATAAAATGGATTTTTATTTAGCAGGTTTACAAAAATACAATCACACTATTTTATTAAACAGTAACATTGCTCCATAATTATTTATGCAATACGTTATGAAGCTTTTAATCCTACTTATGCTTTGTCCAGTTTTTCTTGTGGCCCAAGAAAAAACATCAGCCAAACTTGCAGCCTATATGCAGGCACAAGCTGATGTAAATAATTTTAGTGGAACAGTTCTTGTCATGAAAAATGGCGCTATTTTATTAAAAAAAGCCTACGGTTTGGCAGATTATGAATGGAATATAAAAAACACGTTAGACACTAAATTCCAGTTGGCATCGGTCACAAAACAATTTACCGCAGCCGCTATTTTACAGCTCGTCGACAGTGGGCGGTTATCCCTAAATGATAAACTCAGTAAATTTTTCCCCGATTATCCAAAAGCCGATAGTATCAGCATCCACATGTTGCTGTCACACAGCTCCGGACTTGCTATGGGCTTCAAAGAAATCGCGTTAAGCAGCATAAGTCGCAATTCTGCTTATGCCGCCATCAAGAAAATTCCTTTCGAATTCTCACCGGGAACAAATAGCGCCTATAGTAATATCGGTTATTATTTGTTAGCAAAGATTATTGAAAAAGTCTCCGGTGAGCATTACGCTACTTTTTTAAAGAAAAATATATTTGATAAAGCTGGGATGAATAACACCGGAGTTAGTAACAATGAATCCATCGTGCCGAAAAAAGCAAAAGTATATTATCATAATGACGAAGGTTTTATCCATAACCCCTATATCAACTGGGAGATCAACCTAGGTCACGACGGTATTTATTCAACCGTGGAAGATCTAGCCATTTGGGACCAAGCACTTTATGGAACAACGATTCTATCAGCCACAATGAAGAAAAAAATGTTCACACCATATAACTCCGAAAATTGGGGCTATGGATTCATCATCAATCCATTTTATAATCACGGACATTATTTGATTGCACATGACGGCGGATTCTTTGGGACAATGACTTCTTTTAATCGATTTACTGACGACAAACTCTTTGTCACTGTCCTTTCCAACAACGGCTCCCCCGCCCATATCATCGGGTATGGACTGTCTGCGATTGCGCTGGGTAAAGAAGTAGAGCTTCCCTATAAACATTATCCCACCAAAATAGATACGACGCTGTACGATAACTATGCAGGTGAATATGGGAAAATACATATATTAAAAATTACAGGCAAACTCTACTATAACGATGCGGATACTGAACTCATTCCCGAGTCTAAAACAAAATTTTTCAGGGCAGACGACAACGACAGAACAATCGAGTTTGTTAGAGACAAAACAGGAATTTACAATTCCCTTATTTTAACAAAAGGTGGCGTTAAGGAAGTTTCCCCAAGGACCAATAAAAATTAATGAACCCATATGCATGCTTTTAGCATCAAATGTGTAATCGACTCTTTGAAACCTTAAAGAAAAAAATTAAATTACGCCCTTATCAGTCCAGTGTTAAATAGTATACAAACTATCCTAAATTATAACATCGTGCAACAGACAGATCAAAATCCGGAGAAAGCTAAAAAGAGTCCTTTATTAAAGTCTTTTTTCGGATGCCTAGTGTTTATGGCAGCCTATCTCATCAGTTTTTTTATTTTTGATGCAGGCAACAATGTGAATCTGAATTATATTATTTTTTCGCCGCTTGCATTTATACTGAGCTGGGTATTTTGCTATTTCTATCTGCTGTTAAAAGATACCAGTACTTTGAAATATTATCTACTGGGATGTATGCTGATAGCCGGTACAATTATATATACAAATGGTATTTTTGATATCGATATTAGGATTCAAAACTTCTTTCACTCGTCGACACTCCCGAAAAAATACGGGCAATATCTCGATATCAATAACACCAAAAATAGATTTGGACGACATGAAATCATTCTTTTCAAGGCGAGTAGTAATCCTATTGATCAGTTTTTGACAAAGAACAACGAATTAATCATCCATAGTTTGAGCAAGGCTAAAAACGCTAACGATGCAGAACCAACCATCCATATGTTTTATAAATTGGACAAAAACGGCAAGCAGATCGATCAATATTCTTACACACAGGATGAAGATAAGGATACAGAGATTCTTTTCGAGGGCTATCTGATCAACATAGGAAAACATTACTTTCGCAGCTGGCCATTGAATGGAGATACTACAAAAAAAACAATTGAAGTATTCAACGCAAATCTAAATTGGTCCACAGATAAACAAGACCAAAATCTAAATGATATTAAAAGTAAAGCCACCTATCTGCTGTCAGAGAAAATCTATCATTTCGATCAAAGCAATTCGAAAAGCTATACAAAGCGAACTTATTTTATGGACGATAAATGGTATGTATTCAACGAAAACATATCGGATGATAATAATTTAGACCCACAAAGCTCATCTAAGGGCCGTACCGTAAATGATCTTTTCGGTCACTGGGATAAGAATGAATGGGTAACGAATACTACTCCCCCTAACATTAGATCAGTTTATTACCAGAAAATCAAACGTGTTCGCAATAGACATGACGTCAAAACGGGGAAATATGAAAAAGGAGATCTTTGGCAAGGCTGCCTATTCTCACAGCTTATTGTCGAAAATGACACCTTAAGATTTAAAGACAGCTTATATTTGGACGAAAAATGGCATTGGTCTCAAGTCGATATCAACAATAAAAACATCGGCACACTAACCTTTGAGAATACCGACCAATTTAATGCCTATGGTTTTTATACGAATCCAGCTTTAAATTATCAACTTTTCACCAACCAACGCAACAAACTTTATTTAATCACAAAGAAATGATTTGTAGCTTGGTACCGCTAAATTTCAGCAAACATTAACGGTTCAAAATACAAGCCTACTTTTCGCTATCCAAAATAATGACTATATTACAACAAATCGCTTTTTTGTGAAAATATATCCAATTTAGTAGCCATTGGATCCTAGTTAAAAATTAAATTCAGGAATAGTAGAAAATAAATCATATGAACAAAAGGTATTTTTTCTATATTATCATCGTTATCAGCTTGTTCACTTCGTGTGGCCTTATCCATAATCTTCCCGATTCGGCTACCCCCAATACCGGTGTAGATCCTAACCTATGGTATTCATTTGTGGATCAAAATGGTAATTTCTACCCCGACAATTGGAAGAAAAATTATGGCATTCCTTCCAATAAAGCTGCTCGAGATCCTTATTCGCTTATGAAAATTGCCACCGACAGAGGGGATCGCGAACAATTACTCGCTTTTGAACGCGGTAACATGCTGCGTTTGTCTAAACGTATTGCCCCAAAAAAACGTGTGTTTATTTTAGTCCATGGCTTCAATGCTGATGAAGAATCTGTTGTAAAACAATATAAATATATTTCCGATCATATCGTTACAAACCCTAAAACCGATGAAATCATTCGATTTTATTGGGATGGTCTACGATCTACCTCCCCTTTTCGTTCCGCCAAAAACTGGTTTTCAGCGGCCTCTTTTAGCCAGATGGCCGGTGAATTTGGATTAAGACGTATACTGAACAATATGGCCGATAAGGATGTCTTCATCATATCACATAGTCGTGGAGCATCTGTGGTTATGAGCGCTATTTCAAATCCTGAATACAATAGCTCATTTTCTGCTCAAGCAAAAGACGTTCACAATGTTGATATCGAGCGGGCAAAGCCATTGTTAGAAAACAAAAATAGAATTACCTGCATTATGCTGGCTCCAGCGATAGGACTTTCCGAGTTTCAATATACGGATACGGCGAGTAACACAAAAAAATTTGTGAATCTCAGCTCACAAGTCAAGAAAATACACATCACGATCAACGGAACGGACAAGATGTTGAAGAAGTTTTTTGGATTCTTATCGAACAAACTTAATCCAACTGATCTTGGATACAAAGAGGAAAGTTATAACGCCCTTAAGAAAAATTACAGCATCTTTTCTATGACTGATTTCACAGGAATGTCAAGCCATGATTTTAGTCGTTATATACGAGATCCCAAATTCAAACAGATGCTTCGGGAAGAATCAATCCAAGTGCAATAAGGTGTTTGCTCGTCTGACTAAGTTGATAAGCTATACGTGGTTCTTGGAATTTTTCTTTCAGATCTACCCTAGCTAGCTATCTTATGAATTGAAAAGTAGCTGCTGTCATCAGGCTCTCCTAGTTATGCAATGCAACTAGGAGGCTGCAGGAAAAAACTCAATCGTATAATGCCGCTATTAAAAAAAACATTAAACATATAAATTGGAATAGTACAACTAATGACATATAGTTACATAAAACATAAAGGTTAATGACACTAACTTTTCATGTAATCGCAACTATTCTCTCAAAACGGCCATGGTTACTTACAGAAACGGGTAAGTGTGTGCCGCTATCTTTCAGAATGATGCTTGGTATCCCCTGAGCATCTTTAACAATTTCACCTTTTCCGATTTCTACAATATTGCCTAAATGAACCAATTCGCCAACTGCGATGGTATGTATAAAATCAGGGCAAACAATGGTCTTAGTGTAATACCTCTTCCCTTCACAGATGACTTCTCCCGTTGCGTTGCTAGAAGACCGTTCAATAACTGAACATAGCAACCCTTTAGGTATATATTTCCGAATTCCTGTCTGTCTATTCCATATTTTATAGGCAGCCTCTTTCATGCTCCATAAGAGCCAAACAACAATTTCTGGATCTGGACTGTTCACAATCAACAGTTGTTCATGCTCATTAAATAGCTTTGAAACAAAGCCCCTACGTCTCCAATTACTATCTTTTCTGGACTGAACCAGGTCGATAACGTCATTACCAATCATTTTTCTTGTAACTTGCTTTCGATTATTTCGACTGCAGCTCCGACATTAAGCATACGTTCCATATCGGAATTTTCAATAACGATCCCAAATTGATCTTCGATATCCAGGACAATATCAACCAAATTTGCTGAATTGATTTGTAGATCACGCATAAAATCAGTCTTTTCAGTAAGCTTTCCAAATGCTTCTTCGTTTGTTGTGTAAGGTGCTATAATTGGCTTTAAAGCACCGATCAATTCTTCTCTGTTCATAGGGTTAGTTATCAAATTTTTTAAATATTAAACAGGCATTTACATCCCCAAATCCGAAACTCGCTTTGGCTATAATATGAGGTTTGACATCAACTTGATGTAATGGTACTCTTGATGAATCAATCATTGCTGCAATCTCAGGATGTAAATCAGTACAATTACTGTTTCCAAATACAAATCCATGATATAACTGCAAAACTGTGGCCACGCATTCTATGCTACCTGCCGCACTGAGACAATGCCCAGTCATTCCTTTTAGCGAGTTTATCAATGGAAAATCTTTCCCTGTACGTCCAAGGGCCTCAGTCCAGTTTTCTATTTCAAAAGCATCTTTGGCCGTTGCCGTTAAATGACCGTTTATGGCATCGACATCCCATCCGGAGACACCCGAATTTTTTAGGGCTTCCGCAATGCATCGGCGTACAGCATCAGCATTTGGAGCTGTCATACTGCCCGTTCCCCGTTGCCCTCCAGAATTTACTTGACCGCCCAATAATTCGCCATATATCATGGCCTTGCGTTCTAAGGCACTTTCCAAATCCTCCAATAGCAGGGCTCCAGCTCCACTACCCGGGACGAATCCTGTGGCTGTTGCACTCATTGGGCGAGAACCTTCCGAAGGGCGGTCATTATGTTGCGAACTACAGACACGCAGTGCATCAAAACCACCCCAAATATAAGGTCCACTATCTCCAGTACTACCTGCTAGCATGCGCTTTGCTCTTCCGGACCTAATCCGGTCATATGCCATTAGAATTGCTTCGGTTCCGGTAGCACAGGCAGAGGAATTGGTGGTTACCTGATTTCCGAGCCCTAATTTCCCACCTAAATATGCACTGACACCGCTGTTCATCGTTTGGGCAACGACTGTACTGCCTAGCCTACGTGTTTGCAGCTCATCAATTTTATAAATACTCTCCCGAAACTTATCGATACCTGAGGTGCCTGAACCAAATACTGTTCCGCTATCCCAATCGGGGACCGAATTTAAGGCAATAGGAAAACCTGCATTTGTCCAAGCCTCCATTCCTGCTATGACACCATATAATATGCCTGTACTGTTAAAACCCCTGAGCTCAAGTTCCGTGAAATATTGTCTTTTGAGATCATCCGATACTTGTGGCATTCCAGCAATCTGACAGGAAAATTGCAATTTTTCCAACTGCACATCATGTCTAACACCGGAGACACCCTCTTTTAGCGCCTGTGTAAAGGCCGGTACTCCCACTCCATTGGGTGCAACGACCCCTAATCCAGTAATAACAACTCTCTTCATAGCTCCTCAGTAATCATACCTGCCAATATTCCCTTACAAACCTCCTGGCCAGCTTCATTTTTCATTGTAACTGTACACTTTAACTTTCCAAACCTAAAATATATTTTTTTTGAAATTACCGTAACTTTTTCCTTCGGATACACGGGTTTTAAAAATTGTATTTCAGTAGAAGTCAACGCAATAGAAGAACCCTTTTTCAAGTCTTTATTGAGCAGAAAAATTCCCAAACAAGCTAAACCTATTTGGGCCATCGTTTCGATCAGAATAACTCCTGGAGTGATCGCTTTTTCATTAAAATGTCCTCTATAAAAATCCAAATTTTCATCAAAGGTATAGGTACCTGCAACACCTTCCTCATCGACATGGGTCAACGCATCGACAAATAAAAACGGGGCACTGTAAGGCAATTTCGCTAGTATAGAATTCAGATCCATCATTCAAATTTTGTAGGTTACCACTGTAATAAAACGCGCTGCGCCGAAAATCCAGGACCGAAACTCAGCATCAGCCCTAATTCACCGACCTGAGGACTACGTTTCATAATACGTTCGAGGACATATAACACCGTAGCGCTCGACATATTACCATACTGTGCCAGCACAGCCTTAGTATCCTCAATATCTTTATCAAATTCAGCAAAAATATCTTCGATTGTAGCTATAATCTTTTTTCCACCTGGATGAAAAATCATGTAATCAATATCTTTAATTTTAAGCTGGTTCTTCTTCAAAAATGGATTTATAACAGCGTCAAAATGAGACGCGATCACATTCGGCACTTCAACATCCAGTATCATCTGCATACCGCTGTTTGTCAGCTTAAATCCCATAATATCTTCCGCATCGTAAAAATGGTACATCTCCTGATCGATAATCACCGGACCATTGTCTGACTCGTCGGAGGAAAGCAGACAGCAAGCTGCACCATCACCAAATATTGCGGCACTGACCATATTTGACATGGAGAAATCTTCCAGCTGAAAAGTTGCTGTTGGCGCTTCGACGGCTATGACCGCAGCACGTTTGCCTGGATTAGCCTGAAGAAAATTTTTAGCATAAATAATACCTGAAACACCGGCAACACAGCCCATTTCGGTAACTGGTAACCGCACAATATCCTGTCGGAGTTTCATCTTATTGATGAGATACGCGTCTAGGGAGGGGATCATAATTCCAGTACAACTCACTGTAATGATATAATCCAGAGACTGCGGATCCCATCCCGTCTGTTCAAGGGCCTTACGAAGTGCTTGCTCCCCTAAGACCGTTGCCTCCCGGCAGTACACATTATTTTTTTCTTCAAAAGACGTCGCAGTGAAGACCTCTCTCGGATCCATAATTGCATATCGTCTTTCCACAGCGGAGCCTTCGAAAAGTTTCTTGATCTTCTTAATAAAGCGAGGCTCTTGTCCATGGAGCCAAATATCCAATAGCGGAAGGATATCAACGGTAGCACAAGAGTATCTAGGGAGTTGCTTCGCAACAGTTATTATTTTAACATTCATATATTGGAAATTATCCACTGGTAACGAAAGGCCCATTTCCATTGGATGCTATAATTTTCTAGTTTCAGTTTATTGGAGAATTGTGTAAGTTCCTCTTTTTTAAACCCACGCAGTATAGAAACAAGCCCATCCACTTTTGTCATTCTATTTAACCTAAAAAGAACAGCAATGGTTTGAAAAAGCCGGTAAGCCATTTTACTCCTTTGTAAATCATTAATGACGACCCCCAATTTTGATACGTTGACCAGACTACCTAGCAAACGAAGAATCCCTTCATCGTCAAAATGATGTATGGTAAGCGTGCACAGAACAATGTCATACTTGACATCTTCAAAATTCTCTTCAAAGATATCCGCACACAAATAGGATATATTGGTATAATCTTTCGACAAATCCCCCGCATAATTTATTGTATAGGGGTTGGCATCTATACCGAGCATTGAAAGCTTAATATGATGTCTATTGCCATAATCGCTCAACATGCGAAGCATGTCCCCATTGCCACAACCGATATCCACAATCGTTATTGTTTCATTCTTGCAGCTGGTTGAAAGCAATTTTTTTACACCGTTCAGCGTAATGTTATTTCCGCCTAAAAAACGATTAATCTTTGCTATCCTGTCTAATGTGGTCCGAAGTTCTTCTCCTTCGAGCAGAAAATCGTCCATGATCTCATTCTCCGATGTTCTCTGTTTTGTGTTTATTCCCATTTTATTGACCTTGCATTTCCATGAGTTTGTTTAATAATCCAGCTGAGCATTTTCGGAAAAAATGAGGCAGTCTTCATCAAAACTGCGGTCCCTATTTTATAGCTTAACAGCCGCGACAGAAGTCGACCGAATAAGAGGCGTCTTTTAAACGTTCGATTCCATTGCTTGACATAAGCCTTTTCCAATTGCTTTCGTGAACGAATATGGCCCCGATAATATTCCAGGACAAGCTCAGAAGCTATTTTTGCACTGTGTATCGCCATCGCCATCCCATTTCCGCAGAATGGATGAATAAGACCGGCTGTATCACCAATCATAAGAATATGGTTTTCTACCGTTGATTTCTTATCAAATGAAAATTGACTGATTGTGAGCGGTTTTTCAAAAAGTAGCCTATTGTGCTCAAAAAAATACTTAAGATGTCTGTTTTTAGACAAAACATACTTCTGATAATCACCGATGTTTTTGTATCTCTTGAACGTTTTTACATCGGCCAGATAACATAAATTTATCCGGTCATCTTCGACCTTGGAAATCCCACAATAGCCTCCTTCAAAATGATGCAAGGCAATTAAGTCATTCGGAAAATCGCCAGAATAGTGTGCCTTAACAGCCATCCAAGGAGAGGTTTTCGTTATAAAATCACGGGATAAGAGCTGATCCATATTGCTGCGTTTTCCATACGCGCCCAGTACAATTTTTGATCTTAATACCTGATCTTGAAACGAAACAGTAAATGTATCAGCGCTAAAGGATATACCCGTTACAGTCGCAATAACAATTGTACAGCCATTACTTTTTGCTTGCTGATATAACAGATCATCCAACGCGTAACGACTGATACCAATCCCACCCAAGGGTAACCTGACCCTATTCATCTGTCCATCTTCTGTCGTGAACTCAAGCTCCTGAATATGTGTTGGGCATAGCGATTCAACATCCACTTTCAGCCAATGAAGGTAAGCCAAAATTTCGTTCGAAACATATTCGCCGCAAACCTTATGACGAGGAAAAACATGTTTTTCGATTAACGTTATGTTGAATCCTTGTTTAGACAGATGCAATGCACCTGTAAGTCCAGCCAAACCACCGCCTATAATAATCACATCAGGATTTATTGTCATATATCCAAGTTTGCTCTATATGAGTATCATCTACAAAAAATCAACGCCATAAATCGTACTTCAGTTTCCTAAATTGGTTGCCCCCCACTATTCAATAAACGATTCTTGATAAATCTATCCACTGTCTAAAATCCCCCTATACAGGACAATATCGCCCATACGCTTTCATAAAAAGTCTATCTGATAACAGCCCTTGGCAATAAATAGTTTTTATTTGGCCTTAAAATAAAAAAGCACTTTAATTTACCTGATAGATAAACGACTTAACCACTGCTATAAGTTGAATAAATAAGGCTTTTATCTGGATTTATATTCACGGTCGACAAACAATTTATCCAGAAAAAGATATCTGTTCCGAAATTCTTCGGCAGCTACTTTTACTTTGATATTCAAATTCAGAATATTCATGCGCTTATCTTGTGCTGTTGTTTTCGGCCATGTTGACAGCCCTTTTCCATTTGGATCGCCCGTCTTGATAAAATTAACAAAGTACCGCTGACCAAGTTTTGATACCTTGTAATCATCTTCAGTCCAGGCAAAAACATCATTACTCTGCAGATTTCCCAATAAATATTCAATATCACTTGCATGGAAAGCACCCGGCAGGGGCTCTGGGCTTTTTTCCTTGGCTTCCTGTGCAGATTTCTTGCTAATTCCTCCAGCAAGCCCGGTTTGTGCATCGCGATATGCCGGTTGCATGGGTGGTCGCGGTTTACCGAATATATAAACGAAGACTGGCTGACCGCTATTTCTTCGTTGCAGATCAAGCCATTTCCAGGTACTATAAACGATAAAATTATCGCTACCTAAGGCAGTTGCTGACCGAATGACTTCCGCCTCTGTCTTTCCAGGATAAAGCGTGAGCACTTCGTCAGCCTGAACGCCATATTGTGCTCTTACCAACTTTTCATAATTCTCCGGAGATGGATACAATTTACCCATGTAGGCGGTATATGGGGCTTCCGTAGACGTCCAGCCTGCAAGTAGCGGGACTTTAGACTGTTCCCCTGCCTCAAAAATAGCCAAAGGAGATTTAGGCAGAAAATAGCCGTCAACAATCAAACGGGTCGCAAAGGCCCCTGGCTCGCTGGCTTTATCAAGGAGTTCGGCCGCAGGAATTTTACGCAGTTGATCAAGCCCTTCGGCATTTATGCGCGTTGCAAACGCAGTCCCCTGTTGCTCTTGCTCCGTAATAGAGGCAGTGCCATACCGCAAGTTAAAAACACTTCCGCTCTGACCGATAGCACGTTTAAATAGTCCTTTGGACAACGGACTCGTCATCTGGGCAGAAACCGACATACTCCCTGCCGACTCACCACCGATGGTGACGGCATCGGGATCCCCACCAAATGCAGCAATATTTTTCTTGACCCAAACCAAAGCTGCATGTTGATCCAGCAGTCCATAATTTCCGGAAGCATGTTTCGGAGATTCCTCGGTTAATGCTGGATGCGCAAAAAAGCCAAAGATACCAAGGCGATAGTTGACAGTAACGACAATAAGACCTTCTTTGGCAAAACTTTCACCATCATAGCGGTTTTCCGATCCATCACCAGCATTGAAACCTCCGCCGTAAAAATAAACTAAAACAGGAAGTTTGCCTGAACCAAGATTCTTTGGACGCCATACATTCAGGTAAAGACAGTCTTCACTGATCCCTGGTGACCGAAATCGCATGTCCCCATAGATCGGTTTCTGCATCGGAGAATAACCAAAATGATCTGCTTTACGGATGCCAGACCAATGTTCAGCAGCTTGAGGTTCTTTCCACCTCAGGTCACCTACTGGCGGTTTTGCAAAAGGAATTCCTCGAAAGGACTCTACCCCGCTTGACAAAGTAATTCCTTCTAATATCCCCTCTTCAACCTTTACCTGGGGCATTTGTGCGAAAACAAATGATACAACCAAAAGCTGAACAACAGTAAAAAAAATATTTTTCATCATAACATCCATTTAAAACTCTATGGTTTTTATTCTTACAGTTAAAATACAAAATAAAACTTATACCGTCGTGATATTCTGTTATTTCAGCACTTGCTTGCTTGCTTGCTTGCTTGCTTGCTTGCTTGCTTGCTTGCGGTGATCAACACATTTAGTTGGCCAGCCACAAAAAAAGTAGAATAAGCCATTGCGCAAGAATACATAGCCAAAATGGTTTGCTACTTGGTTCTGTTAAGATTTCGAGTACCTGGATAAACTTCGATCGTACGATCGCATAAAAGCTATCGTTTTTGTCTAAATCGAGGGCATCAAATCTCACTTTATTCAGACCAAAAATGACAATGCGTCGCACCCAAGGGCTCTCGATTTTATTATTTTTCACGTCATTGATCAATTTAAGTTTTGCAAAAGAATAATCAGCGACATTTTGTATTACATCGGGCTGATTCGATTGAAAAATTAATAATACTTTGTCAAATGCCGGAAGAATGAGATCATCCTGCCTTTCTTCTACAACAAGACTTGCAATCTTTGAAAACACATATTTGTTGCTAAAAATAAAAAGTAGTACAGGTAGCAGGATCAGTCCAATCAGCCAAATGAATTTAGCTGCGGCTTGCACAGGACTGACCGTCGAAAAGAAAGCTTCATGACTAGCCTTAAACTGAAAACTGCCAACCACCAAATACAGTAAAGTCGAAACAATAGCCAGCAAATAATATTTGACTAAGGTTTTCGTCCCTAATACGCTTAATTTTTTTAAATACGATAACTGTGTTTTCATTCTGCTATAATTAATTACGCTAATTTAGCATTATTCACCAAACATTGATCCATAGGTTTAATTCCCGATCGCTTTCATTTTAAATTCGCCAGGAAAAAATTTTTATTCGTTGATCCACGTTAGCTCCACCCCCAGCTATTCCGTTACAAATAATTTATAAAAAATTTGCGTAGCCAAATAACTACACTTATATTAGTAGTCAAATAAATCAATATGAACTTAAGACGAGATGTTTTCCAAGCTATAGCAGACCCAACCAGAAGAGCGATCTTACTTCTTCTAGCCTCACAAGCCATGACTGCTGGTGCAATTGCAGCCAATTTCAATACGGCAAGACCGACCGTTTCAAAACATTTGCAAATATTGACGGAATGTGAATTATTAAAGTTTCAACAAAATGGACGCGAGATATATTATCAACTCAACCCATCGAAGATGAAAGAAATTGCGGATTTTATTGAACCTTTCCGTCAAATGTGGGATGACAGATTCAATAAATTGGAAACTATTATGCAAAACTACAAGAACAAATAATATGGAGTCAAAAACTAACGTCCAGGCGGAGGATAATAAACAGGAGATTATCATTACAAGGGAATTCGATTTGCCTGTTGAACTGCTCTTCAAAGCATACGAGGATTCCGAAATTTTCGAACAGTGGATGGGAACTAAAGTCCTGAAATTGGAAAATAAAAAGCATGGCTCCTATGCATTTGAAACTTCGCACAATGGCCAGGTCATGTTCAAAGCAAATGGAACGATACATGAATTCCTCCCCAATCAACGCATCACACGGACTTTTGAAATGGAAAACAGCGCATTTCCTGTGCAGTTGGAATATTTAACATTTGAAAAAATAAGTGCAGAACGCAGCAGGCTTCACATCCATATAATATTTCAGTCGGTCGCATTTCGGAACCAGCTGTTACAGATGCCTTTTGCGCAAGGAATCAATATGGCGCACAACAGATTACAAGAAATTCTTGCTAAACTTACCTAAAGCACTACATGATGAATCTAAAAATTGAACATTTTTTTGAAAATGCGACAAGATGGAATGAAGAATTCAATCTGTTGAGAGAAATTGTCCGTGGCAATAAAACACTGCAAGAGGATTATAAATGGATGCATCCTTGTTATACATTTGAAGGTAAAAATGTCGTATTGATACACGGGTTTAAAGAATACTGTGCGCTGCTATTCCATAAAGGTGCATTATTAAAAGATTCCAAAAATATACTGATCCAGCAAACCGAAAATGTTCAGTCAGCCAGACAGCTTAGATTCACCACTATTGAGCAGATAGAATCATTGCGAGAAGTGATATCGGCTTATATTCAGGAGGCCATCGAAATTGAAAAATCAGGCAAGAAAGTTGACATGCGGAAAGCTGCCGATTACCCTGTACCGGAAGAATTTAAGCGCGCCTTACTTGAAGACCCTTTACTTCAAAAAGCTTTTCAATCACTTACACCAGGTCGACAAAAAGGGTATCTATTCTACTTTAACCAGGCAAAACAGGAGAAAACACGTGTGGCGAGAATCGAAAAATACTATCAGCATATTCTAGATGGAAAAGGTATTGATGACTAACATATTTATTACAGTTTATCCGCTATATATTTGTCTATAAAGAGTAGATTTGTCTACAATCAAATAGACAGAACCAGACCAAGACGAGAGATTATAACTATTATTGCAATCCGATATAGTCAATTCGTCGACTAATATATAGCTGAATCCACATGAATAAAAAATTTGTATTGCTCATCTGCGGCCTATTGCCCATTTTTTCACAAGCACAGAAAAAAAACAACGCAACACAACGCCCCAATATTGTCTTTATCCTGACGGACGATTTCACAGCCCAAGCATGGGGCGTATATGGCGGTATTTTAAAAGATTTTGTCAAAAATCCGAATATTGAAAAATTAGCCAGTCAGGGGGCGGTACTCAATAATACATTCTGTACCAATTCAATTTGCACCCCTAGCGTGCAACCATACTGACAGGACAGTACAGTAATAAAAACCAAGTCTACACACTGGAAGATGCGTTGGATCCCGATAAGGAAAATATCGCCAAGGATCTGCACAATGCGGGCTACCAAACTGCTGTGTTTGGGAAATGGCATCTGAAAAAAAGGCCAAGTGGATTTGACGATTTTAAAGTTCTTCCTGGACATGGTGTTTATCATAACCCGACTTACCTCTCTAAAGACAACTGGAATGATAAGGAAGAGGCTGGTACACCCTACGAAGGCTATGTAGATGATATCACCACAACGATGAGTCTGGACTGGTTAAAATCACGCAACCCCGATAAACCCTTCTTCTTAATGTGTCATTACAAAGCGACGCATGAACCCTTTGATTTTGCCGAGCGATTCAAAGATTACTACAAAGATGTGGAGTTTCCTTATCCCCCGACATTTTTGGATTCAGGAGCAATCACAACTGGACGCTCTTTCGAAGGGCAGCCCTTGGAAGAGCTTGGCCGCCGTTATGAGCAAGCTTCGGTAGGCCCCTTTTGGACATCTTATCCTGAGCTTCCGTTTTCAACAAAAGGAATGGACCCTTTGGAAGCCCGCAAAAAGATCTACCAAAAGTTCCTCAAAGATTATCTGCGTTGCGTCGCTGGAATCGATGATAATCTAGGGAAAATTATGCGCTATCTTACAGCGGCAAATTTGGACGAAAATACCGTTGTGATTCTGGCTTCCGACCAAGGATACTTCTTAGGAGAACACAATTTTATGGATAAACGATTGATGTACGAAGAATCACTGCGCATGCCTTTTGTGATCAGCTACCCCAAAGAAATCAAAGCTGGTAGTCGATTAGATGACATGATTCTAAATATCGATTTCGCTGCACTATTTGCAGATTATGCGGGCATCAAAAAACCTGCCTACATCCAAGGCGAAAGCTTTCGGAATAACCTCAAAGGAAATACATCCAAAGCATGGCGGTCTGCCATGTATTACCGTTACTGGCAACATGCACCAATACGCCCGGCGCATCTTGGAGTCCGTGATGAACGCTACAAACTGATCTACTTCTATGGACAGCCATTAGAAATGACGGGCAGCGACTCTAAAACAACAGCTCCTGCTTGGGAATTCTATGACTTGCAGCAAGATCCCATGGAAACACACAATGCCATTCTAGACAAAAAATATGTCAAAGAAATTGCCCGGTTGAAGAAAAAGTTGACTAAACTTAAAGCTGAAGCGGGCGATGCTGATGCAACAAGACCAGCTTTTCAGCAGGTTCTCAAACAAGAAAACTTAATCGTTAAATAATTAAATGCAAACGATGGATTTGAAGTATATATTTTCTTTTATATCATTCTTATTTACCCTTGGAGCTTCAGCAGCTTCTATTACGGATGAGAATAAACCAGCTCTGCCCCCAAACATCATTATAATTTTAATGGATGATATGGGCTATGCCGACCCAGTCTGCTATGGTGGTGGCCCCTACCAAACGCCAAATATCGATAAACTCGCAGCACAAGGTCTTCGTTTCACCGATTTTTATGCCGCGCAGCCAATCTGTACAGCTTCCCGAAGTGCCCTATTAACTGGCTGCTACCCTACGCGAATTGGCATTAGCGGCGCGATTGACCATAATGCCAAATTTGCACTTAACCCCGATGAACAAACGATCGCCGAACTATTGAAAAGCAAAGGATATAAAACCGGTATGGTCGGAAAATGGCATCTTGGACATAAAGAGCCTTACCTTCCCCTTCGAAATGGCTTTGACGAGTTCTATGGACTTCCCTACTCCAATGATATGTGGGCCTACGATTATGAAGGAAAAAAATGGCAAGATTCAACTTTTTGGCGGGCCCAATACCCCCCACTTCCTTTAGTAGAAGGCAACAAAACAGTTAAAATTATCGATTCTTTTGATGGTCAGGATCAATTGACCACCGATTATACAAACCGAGCGGTCTCTTTTATCAAACGTAATAAAAATAACCCCTTCTTTCTCTATTTAGCCCATGCCATGGTACATGTCCCACTTGGCGTTTCCGAAAAATTTAAAGGCAAAAGCGGTGCCGGTATGTTTGGGGACGTTATGGAAGAAGTAGACTGGTCCGTAGGCGAAGTGATGAAGACGTTGGAACAAAATCATCTGCTCGAAAACACTATTGTTATTTTCACGAGTGACAATGGTCCATGGCTCACGTTTGGAAACCACGCCGGTTCGACAGGAGGGCTCAGAGAGGGTAAAGCAACTATATTTGATGGTGGATTAAAAGTACCTTGCATTATAAGCTGGCCCGGTCATGTTAAACCCGCAACTGTAAGTAACCAGCTTTTGACCAATATGGACTTACTACCAACGATTGTCAATATTACCCAGGCAGTCAAGCCAACAAAGAAAATCGATGGGATTGATTTTACAGAGCTTCTATTGGGTAATACCCAAAGTACTCCACGAGATGAACTCGCTTATTATCATAATAAAAACAATTTGAAAGCAATCCGAAAAGGAAAATGGAAGCTTGTTTTTCCTGCTGAAACCGAAACATACGAAGCATCTGCAACCATAGGCGGCGATCGGTATCCAGGAAAATATGCTACAGTAAAAGTCCCCTTGGCATTATATAATCTTGCAATTGATCCCGGTGAAGATAGAGACCTAAAAGATCAATATCCCGAAATTGTCAAACAACTCCAACAGGTAGCAGATAAATATCGTCGCACGTTGGGTGACGGATTAAATAACATGGAAGGGACTGAAATACGTCCGGCAGCACAATTATAGTGCAAAAAAAGGGATCCAACACGACACATTTGGATCCCTTTTTTCTTAAACTGATCTGTTAAACAGCAGTATAACCACCATCAACTAGGTAATACCCACCGGTCATAAAAGACGATTTATCCGAACTTAGAAAAAGAACCAGCTCAGCGACTTCCTCTGCCTTTCCCAAACGTCCAATGGGGTGTTTACTGATTAACGCATTGATATGCTCTTTATCCAACTTAGCCAATAACGGTGTATCAATATAACCAGGTCCAACCGCATTACAACGAATATTTTTTTGACCATATTCTGCGCCGATGTTCTTTGTCAGTCCCACTACAGCATGTTTGGCTGAAGTATAAGCACTTGACATAGGTGCAGCCACGGTACCATGAATGGAAGCCATATTGACAATAACACCGCCTCCATTCCTCTCCATGGCTTCTATTTGATATTTACATCCATAAAATACGCCATTGAAATTAATATCAATTACTTTTTTCCATCCATCGAGACTGTAATCTCCCGTTAGTGCAGCCTCTCCACCAATACCAGCATTATTGCATGCAATATCAAGCCGGCCAAATGTCTTGACAGCGTAACCAACCAAGGCCTCATTGTCAGCGGGAGATGAGCTATCTGCTTTGAAAAACACAGCTTCTCCTCCTAGAGATTCAATTTGTTTTACGGTTTCATTCCCCGCTTGCTCGTTGATATCCGAGACAACGACTTTTGCACCTTCTTTACCATAAGCCAATGCAACTGCCAGTCCGATCCCCGAACCCGCCCCTGTTACTAAAGCTACTTTATCTGCTAAAATTTTCATATGATATAAATTTTATGATACAGACAATTTACTAAAAGCAATGCGGAATCAAGTCAAAAAGGCCACTTACTTCAATTAAAACGAAACTAAAATGACATTTCTCGGCGGCTTAGTTCTGTAGCTGCGGATATTTTTTATATAATCTATCCAAAAACAAACGCCCCATCAATTGAAGCCTCGCCTGTGTTTCGAACATACCTGAACCTGGAGAAATAATACCATGTGGCATACGCTGAACAGTGCCGTAATAAATAATATCGAGCCCATTTCCATTGACGTCAAGATGCATTTTCTTAGGTTTCAAGCCCATGACAGAGCCCATGCGTGTTACTTTTTCAGAATTAGTAATCTGCGCAGTTCGCGCATCGAGCAAGGTTTCATGATCAAAAAACAAATGATCTCTCACCTCCCCCTCATCAAAAAATACGTAATGCAACTCGTTGTTGCTAAGCACCAGATAAGAAGCGTTATCCCGTTCATTATAACGAGCCTTTACACCTACAGCCGCCCAAGCAACAGTCTTGGCCGCTGTAGCTGCAGCTGAAGCAACTTTGTCGCCAACTGTTGCAATATACGCGCATTGCGTAAAGGCGTCGATCGGAGCGCCGTTCAACTGTTTTCTTAATTCACTAAATTCATCACTTAACAATTCATCCTTTACGCCTGGAGCTAGGGCAATCCCGGATTCACCTTCATACTTTTTGGCCGTCTCCTTTTGCTTTTTCATCATCATAAGAGAAATGAATACGCAAGCCACAACGATAACGGCAAAAATACCAATGTACAACATCATAAAATAAAATTTAGAATGGGTTTATAATTCAATAAAAAGTCCAAAAAGTGAACAACCTATTCAGGTTTCCTCTTTTTGGCACGATCGACAACAAAAATTTTGCCAGACTAAAGAATTTTATCCGGGTAGTGAATATTATTTAAAGCTGTCTGGTGCATATCAACCCAAATATCATTGTTTGACTGCTGTATAAGCCAATTTGGAGAGCTTCGCATGTCGGCATCCTCATCATTATTGTAAATGGATGGAAAATCAGACTCTTTGGCCCTAAGCAAAACAACGATCGTACCAGCCATGAGCAAAGGGATATCACCCAAAACGAGATTATAAAAACCATCTTCAAGCAATCCTGGACTAAAACGCTGTAAACTGTCATAACTACGTTCTAATTTGCCAATCAATTTTTCCAGTTCATGCGGATAATGAACCTCAACATAAGACTCAAACAAAGCCGAGCCTTTATTGTAGAATCCCGCTTTCATGAGGTTTAATGCTTCATTTCTATAAACCTGCAACCATCGATCCGAAGCAAGATCATGGTATTGCGCATCCGCCTCTTTACCATCACGTTTCAAGGCCCAAAGCTTAAGCTGCTCAAGCCGCTCCGTTGTTTCCATTCCATTTTTTTCCATAAGGCTATCGCTCCCGCTCTTTAAGTTCCATTTGTAATAGAATATCCCGCTTCTTACCTTCAATTAAAGACAAATTGCCTGCAACAAAAACACCTTTCTGTCCCGAATTTTTGCTAATACCATACACCGACGATTCATCATCAGGATCTGATGCACCTTCATAGCGAAATAAGTAGTCAATTCTGTACTGATCTGCATGAGCCAACAAATCGTCAAATTCAATATTATAATCTATCGTGTAACCTAAGTTGTTTAACTTTTCCAAGGCAACACTTGCAGAGGAGTATCCATGCATTCTTTCCATAGTTGATTGTTCTAAATCCGATCTAAATTCTAATTTTTATTATAAAACGATTGACAAAAGAGTTTTGTTTTCCGCAATTTGAAATAGTTTATTCGAAATCATATTTCTACTTTTGTGCTACCAAACACGATGAAATATGGCAAATCTAGCAGCACCAGCGTATCAGCATACACCTCAACTAGCTTTTCAACGATTACTCGATGTCTTATATACCTTACGGATTGAATGTCCCTGGGATAAAAAACAGACCATGGAATCCCTTCGACATTTGACCATGGAGGAAATGTATGAATTAACCGACGCCATTTTGGAAAAAGATTATCCAGAAATCAAAAAAGAGCTTGGTGACGTCTTGATGCATCTTGTATTCTATGCCCGCATTGCCGAAGAAGACGGACATTTCAACATCGTAGACGTACTCAATGCAATCTGTGATAAATTGATTACGCGCCATCCCCACATCTACGGCGACACCAGTGCTGATACAGAAGATCAAGTCAAATCCAATTGGGAAACAATCAAGCTCAAAGAAGGCAATACATCTGTTCTTTCCGGCGTGCCGAAAGGCCTACCCGCTTTGGTAAAGGCCTATCGTATCCAAGATAAAGTTCGCGGTGTCGGCTTTGACTGGGAAGATAAGAAACAAGTATGGGAAAAAGTAGAGGAAGAGCTTGCCGAATTTAAAGCAGAATTTAATCTGGAGACAGCACTTCCTATGGATCAGGAAAAAGCAGAAGGGGAATTTGGCGACCTCTTATTCTCCTTAATAAATTATGCACGGCATATTGGTATCAATCCTGAAAATGCTCTAGAACGCACCAACAAAAAATTCATTGAGCGATTTACCTATTTAGAACAAAAAGCCGCTGAAAATAAGCAGCTGCTGCAGGAAATGAGTTTAGAAGAAATGGACGTTTATTGGAATGAAGCTAAAAAATTAAAAAAATAAAGCAATTCCTAAAAAGGGAGTCACCGACCGAATTTAATTCGACTTTGTCAAATTTATGCGTAAATTCGCAGGAATATGGAAACAGTTGTTAGCGGTATCAGAAGTACCGGAAAATTACATTTAGGAAATTACTACGGCGCATTGAGCAATTTTGTGAAAATGCAAAACGAATATAATTGCTTTTTTTTCATTGCGGATTTACATTCACTAACGACCCACCCCACTCCTCATGGACTTCAGGGAACGGTTCGCCAAGTTATTGTTGAATATCTAGCTGCAGGAATAGACCCCGAAAAATCGACTATTTACGTTCAATCAGATGTTCCAGAAGTTGCGGAACTCTATCTATACATGAATATGAATGCCTATCTCGGCGAGCTTGAACGTGCTACAGCATTTAAGGATAAAGTTAGAAGCAATCCCGACAATGTTAACGCAGGTTTATTGACCTATCCGGTCTTGATGGCCTGTGATATATTGATTCACCATGGCACAAAAGTTCCAGTAGGAAAAGATCAGGAACAACATTTGGAGATGACGCGGACTTTTGGCAATCGCTTCAATCGCTTATACAACGTAGATTATTTTAAAGAAGCATTTGCATTCTCCTATTCCGACAAATTGGTGAAAGTTCCCGGACTTGCAGGCCAGGGAAAAATGGGTAAATCCAATGGTGAGGCAGATTGTATTTATCTATCGGATAGTGAAACCGTAATTCGTAAAAAGGTGATGCGTGCTGTATCCGATTCTGGCCCAACTGAGATGAACCAGCCTAAGCCTGAAGCTATCCAAAATCTTTTTGATTTAATGAAGGTCGTATCTACTGCAGATACGTTACAGCATTTTGATGAACTCTATAACAAATGTGAAATTCGTTATGGTGATTTCAAAAAACAATTGGCAGAAGATATGGTACTTGCAACCAACGATGTACGCTCCCGTATTGAGGATATATCAAACGATGATGCATACATTGCTAAAGTTGCAAAAATGGGCGCTGAAAAAGCAAGCGAATCTGCGCACAAGACACTGAAAGAGGTTCGTGAGATTATTGGTATTAAAAGATTTTATTAAGCTAGAAATAATATGCACATCGCTATCGTTGGAAATATAGGTGCCGGCAAAACAACGTTGACCGAAATGTTGGCCAGTCACTTTAAATTTGAACCTCAGTTTGAAGCTGTAGACAACAATCCTTATCTGGAAGATTTTTATTCGGACATGAAACGCTGGGCATTCAATCTTCAGATTTTTTTCCTCAACAGTCGCTTTAGACATATTGTAAAATTGCAGGAAACTGGCATTGATATGATTCAGGATCGTACCATTTATGAAGATGCTTATATCTTTGCCGAAAACTTGTATGATATGGGTTTAATGAGCGCACGTGATTTTGAAAACTATAGTAATATTTTTCAAAGCATTATCCACTATATCAAACCGCCAGATTTATTGATTTACCTCAAAGCCTCTGTCCCTACCCTGGTGAATAATATCCAAAAAAGAGGCCGTGACTATGAATCCGCAATTCGCTTGGATTATCTGTCGAAGCTGAACGATAAATACGATAAATGGATCAATAATTACAAAGAAGGTAAGGTAATGATTCTGGACAAGGACAATCTGGACTTCACCAAAAACCCAGAAGACCTCGGCGATATCATTCAAAAGATCGAAGCCGAATTATTCGGATTGTTCGAATAATCAACGAATTAAAAAGCCTGTAAAATAACGTTATTTTACAGGCTTTTTGATAAATTTCAATTGCCCATCCATTGATAAAAAATAAAAGATGAAATTTTTAGGTATTATCCCTGCTCGATATGCATCGAGCAGATTCCCTGGAAAACCCCTGATCGACATCGAAGGAAAAACGATGATCCAGCGTGTCTACGAACAGGTCAAAAAATCAACAAAATTAAACGAAGTTGTTGTCGCAACCGACGATCAACGGATAGCACAAACTGTACTTTCCTTTGGTGGCAAAGTCGTCATGACAGCAGAGCACCACCAATCGGGAACAGATCGTTGCGCCGAAGTTATAACGGATATAGAAGGTTATGATGTTGCCATCAATATACAGGGTGACGAACCCTTTATTGACCCCGCGCAAATTGATCTTTTAGCACATTGTTTTGAAGATACCACTACGCAGATAGCGACCCTAGTCAAAGAAATTACTGCGGAGGAAGAACTATTCAATGTAAACATCCCTAAAGTTGTCCGAAACAGCAAAGGAGAAGCAATCTACTTTAGTAGGCAGACCATTCCTTTTTTAAGAGGTGTGGAAAAAGACCAATGGTTACAAAAGCAAACATTCTATAAACATATCGGAATATATGCTTACCAGGTAGATACATTAAAAGCCCTGACACAACTTCCCATTTCTATGCTAGAAGAAGCAGAGGCATTGGAACAGCTGCGCTGGATAGAAAACGGTTACACCATTCAAACGGCAATTACAATGCATGAAACTGTCGCGGTGGATACAAAAGAAGACCTCGCTAAAATATTAAGACTATTTTTTAATAAATAGTAAAGCTTACCGGTGTTCGGTATAGTATAACGACCGGACACCTTCCAATAGTACCTGCTTATCCGAATCACTTAATTTGATCATCTGCGCTTTTGCTCTGATCAATTCATCCAATTGCAATTTGGTACTCACACCAACGAGTGCTGTACCAACAGCTGCGTTAGAAAGCACATAAGATAGTGCAACAATCATATTGTCTTTTCCGATACGTTTGGAAAGATTTGCCAAGTTTCTCACGATATGGGCCACCTCTCCCGAACTATACTGAAGAAAAGGTTCAATAGGTTTGTTGATGAGAACACCTTTGGCTAATACACCGCGTACGACGATACTTACACCCCGTTCTTCCAACAAGCCACTGATTTCTTCTTCTGGTCTTCTATCCAATAGACTGTATTGCATCATTACTGAGGCAATGTCAGATTTGGACAAAAATGCCTTGATAACGTTTGGGCGAATTGATGAAAGGCCATAAGCACGGATTTTCCCTTGTTTCTTCAACAACTCAAACGCTTCAACAATCTCCTCTATCGGATCTTCTATTGTACCACCATGTAACTGATAGAGGTCGATGTAATCCGTTTTTAAACGTGACAACGAACCTTCCACAGCCTTGATAATATAGTCCCTCGAAGCCTTCCAATCCCAACCGGATCCATCTGCACGCCAAAGGTTACCAACTTTCGACGCCAAAACAATATGCTTGCGAAAGCTTTGCACACTCTCCCCGACGATCATCTCGTTTAGGCCTTTATCGTAGAGATCAGCGGTATCAAAGAAAGTGATCCCGTTCTCGTAAGCTTTTTGGATAATATCTTTGGATTGTTTGGACTGATTGCCTTTTAGCGACATACAGCCCAAACCTATTTCCGAAACGATTAAGCTTGTATTTCCTAATTTACGTTGTTCCATCTGCACCAATATCAAGCAATTCTACCTCAAACACCAATGTGCTGTTTGCAGGAATTTCACCTGTCGCCCGTTCGCCATACGCTAATCTACTAGGTATAAAAAATTTATATTTTGCCCCTTTGGACATTAACGGGATTCCAATCTGCCAACCCTTGATCACCTGACCCAAGGATAGTTTCAATGGCTCCTTACGGTCGTATGAGCTATCAAATTGCTTTCCATTGAGTAAGGTACCTCTATAATGTACTGTTACCTCATCGTCACTTTTTGGTTTTGGACCTTCCGCCTCATTTAGAACAAGATATTGAATTCCTTCAGCTGTAGATTTCATCCCAACAACCTTTGCATTTTCGGCAAAAAATTTATCTTCTTCAGCACGGCTAGCAGCCTCTTTTTTAGCACGAACGTCCATGATCGCCTGCTGGATAACAGCTCTTCCTTGGCCATCTTCCAATAGCGATTTCTCCCCTTTCAAGACATCCGAAATTGCTTTTGCAATAACATCTGACTTCAAGTAATCGATCTCAATAGATTTTAGTGAATTTCCGATATCGGCACCAAACGCATATGACACAGAATCGGCCTTCGTTTTCAGTTGATTTGTTGTACTTGATTTAGTTGCGACGACCTTCTTCTTCGCCGTCATGTTCGTTTTTTTTTGTTGGGCAAATCCTGTGACTGTTGTCAAGGATAATAGGGCTAATGCAATATACTTCATGTTTGTTTAACGGTGCTTCTGCACGATTTCATTTATAATTTCCTGCGTGATATTAGGGTAATCAACTTCAACCCTAGATTTACTGTTGAGCCAGGCTTCTATCGCCAGCATGTTTTTCTGTTTTAAGCTCGAAATTACAGGCACCCCCATCTCTTCCAATGACGCTGCATTCAAATGCTGCTCATATTGGTTTTTCATCGGGATAACTAACAGTTTCTTTTTCAAATATAACGCTTCTGCCGGTGTTTCAAAACCTGCCCCACATAAAACTCCAGAAGAAGATGCCATACTATCAATAAAAGATTGGTTATTGATCGGTCTTATCGTTACATTTTTCATGTCAAATGCCTTCGAATTATGTTTGCTAAAAACATCCCACTTCACATCCGGAAACTTCATCAAATGCTTTAAAAGATGCGCATCGTCATATGCTGGGAGGTAAACCGTATAATGTCCCTGATCTGTCACGTTCAATTCACGAACAGCATTACGGATAACCGGTTGATAAATATTCTTGGCGTATCGCTTGAAATGGAAACCATAGGAATGGGTAGACGGAGCATAATTTTTCATAATAAATTTGCCCAGCATATCACTATCTTCTGGCTTAGGACTCGATGGATCTAAGGCAGCGATCTGATGGCTCAACCCAATGCAGTCCAAATCTTTTGAATGACAAGCCCAAGCAGAAATCGGTTCAAAATCATTGATCACCAAATCATAGTTTTCTATAGGCAAGCTCTTAATTTCATTCGTAAATTTACGGATCGTCGAACTCATAAATGTTTTCCACAGATCTACTCCGCCGGATTTACCAAAGATAAAACTCAACCCGTGAAAACGGTATTTCACTTCGAAAGGTAATGATAGATCTGCTTGAATTCCACTAACCAAAACATCGACTTCCCCTAACTCTCTCAAACAGGGGACAATATCCATTGCCCGGCTCAGATGTCCATTTCCTGTCCCTTGTACGGCATACAATATCTTCATAACGACTGTATTTTGTGTCGGCAAATTAATCAATTTTAACGAGTATCAATATTATTTTATTGTTTAGTTATGTTAAGAAAATATAAATTAACATCAATAAAAAAAATCGTTAATCCATTTTTAATTTTCCTTTACGTATATTTAATATCAACAATTAATTAATAGCCAGTTTGATACCCCATGAAGTCTCTATTTTATCGAATGCTTTGCATAGTCGCCATGCTAATTTTAACATCGTGGGGATTTTTTGCTCATAAAAAAATTAATCATTATGCCGTCTTTGCGCTCCCCGCTCAGTTGGCTAAGTTCTATAAATCCAATATTGACATTATTACCGAAAAAGCTGTTGATCCAGATAAACGCTGCTTCACAGACAGCGCTGAAGGCCCAAGACATTTTATAGATTTAGAGGACTACCGCAAGGAAAGTACAGTTGACTCCATGCCGATACATTGGTCACAGGCCAAAGAGAAATTTCAAGAAAGGCAATTGTTAAAAAATGGTATTGTGCCCTGGCAAATCAATCTTACCTATCAAAAGCTTGTTAAGGCCTTTCAAGCAAAAGATTATAAACGGATCATCAAACACTCAGCAGAACTCGGCCATTATATTGCTGATGCCCATGTTCCATTGCACACGACTAAAAATTATAATGGACAGCTGACGAATCAACTCGGTATACACGCATTCTGGGAGAGCCGCTTACCGGAAATGTTTTCAGAAAAATACAACCTTCGCGTTGGAAAAGCCAACTATATCAAAGATCCCTTAGCGGAAGCCTGGGGTATCGTCCGTGAAAGCAATCGCCTTGTGGATTCTGTATTGAGCATTGAAGCCCGGCTTAATCGTCAATTTAAGGCATCTCAAAAAAAATCTTTTATTGAGCGAAACAATCAATTGGTATGGACCTATTCCGACAGTTATGCTAGAGCTTATCATGAAGCCATGAACGGTATGGTTGAAAGGAGAATGCAAAAAACCATTTTACGCGTTGCTTCCTATTGGTATTCAGCCTGGCTCGAATCCGGCCAACCCGACTTGACTAACATCGAAAAAATAAAAAGCAGCGACAAGCAAGATCACATCGATATAACGGGGAAAAAGCGTATCGGCCGAGAAGAATGGATGTAAGAAGGTTACAAAATATCATCCGGACTACCAGTATTATTCATGCCGGACTATTTATTTTTTAGTCAGCTAAGCTACTTTTGCAGCGTAAAATCTAGGAAAGCATGTTGAATAAGAATATTACGTTAACAAACCTTGCATTAGTGCTGAGTATTGGAGCTGCGACTGCTCAGATTAAAGACACAACCACTTTGGGCGAAGTCATCATTAATCAAAATCGCTTACAGATCCCTTTTTCAAAACAGAGCAAAAATATCCAAATATTGACGCAGGAAGATATACAGAGACTACCAAATCGATCAATCAACGAGTTGCTTAGCAATATCCCAGGCGTTGATATTCGCCAACGTGGACCATTTGGTTCGCAGGCAGATATAAGTATCGACGGTGGGTCTTTTGAACAGACGGCGATCCTACTCAATGGTGTTAAAATCACTGATCCACAGAGTGCCCATCACAACATGAACCTTCCGGTTCCTCTAGAGGCCATCGAGCGCATCGAAATAATTCGGGGGCCGGCTTCACGGATTTTCGGTATTAATGCACTAACCGGTGCCATTAACATCGTAACAAAGAAAATTGAATCAAATCAAATTAGCGCCCAGGTATATAGTGGTTCTTCATTCAAAGATAATGAGCAGACAAGTGCAGGCAAGTATTATGGTAAAGGTGTTCAGCTTGGCTCACAGTTCTTAACCAAGCAAACAAGCCACGGTTTATATTTTGGTCACGAAGATTCGAATGGACAACGCTATAATACAGCCTCCAACAATAATAAACTCTATTATGACGGTACATATCAACCGAATACAGCCAATATGATAAAAGCCAATGTTGGCTATATCAACAATCAATTTGGAGCCAATGGTTACTATGCTGCGCCGAGTGACAAGGAAGCTTATGAACAGGTTAAGACAGCTTTCGCTTCCCTGCAGTCCAAGCATCAATTAACACAGGCATTTTCCATCAGTCCACGTCTCAGTAATCGCTACAACGAAGATGAATATTGGTATTTAGGCAGAGAAACAACCAAAGGTAGATCCAAACATTACAGCAACGTCTTCGGAGCAGAAATCAATGCTACATTGGAGCAAAGTTATGGTACATTTGGCTTAGGATTAGAAAGTCGATTTGAACGCATCAATAGCACCAGTATTGGCGACCATAACCGGGAGAATTACGGCGGCTACCTTGAATTCAAAACAGAGGCGATCAAAAAACTGATGATCAACTCTGGTGCCTACATCAATTACAACTCAAAATTTGGCTGGCAGGTATTCCCGGGTCTAGATTTGGGATATGATATTACCGAACATTGGAAGATTGTAGTCAACGCAGGTTCTAGCCAGCGGATCCCTTCCTTTACGGATCTTTACACCAATCAGACAGCCAACGTCGGAAACCCCACACTGAGCTCTGAAAATGCCTATCAGATCGAAAGTGGTATAAAATACTTATCCAATCGGATTATTGCTCAAGCGGGCTATTTCCATCGAAGGATAAGCGATTTCATAGACTGGCAAAAAGAGGATGCCACTACAGGAAGCGGAACGATCATTCCCTGGAAACCAATAAATATTGGAAAAAATAAAATTGATGGATTCAATGCTTCATTCCGATATAATATCAATGATCCCAGCGCAACGACACGATACTTTACAACGCTAAGTTATAATTATCTCAACCCAAGCATAACATTAGCAGACGGGATACTATCCAAATATGCTATTGAAAGCTTAAGGCATCAAGTTATTGCCAACTTTACCATAAACCACAAGAACTGGATGTTAACTTCTGCAAACCGCTTTAATGAGCGTATCAGTTACAAATCTTATTTCATCGCTGACGTAAGAGGATCGTACCAACTCCACGACTTAAACATCTTTGTGGATGTTCAGAATATATTTGACAAGAGTTATATAGAAGCTGCCGCCGTTCCAATGCCCGGTCGTTGGTTTAGTATCGGCGCAAAATATAAACTGAACTATTAAACCCGATCAAATGGCAAAATCGGTTCTCTTCCCTTTTCCCATCAATTATAAAAAAGTCCCAAATGGAATGACCATTTGGGACTTTTCATTGTGCTATTGACACATAGAAGCATGTACCATGCCCTAGTTAAGAAAACGCCAACTATAAAATAAGTTACTTTTTCTTGGGAAGAACAGATAAAATTCCCCCAATTAAATGTTTTTGGAACTCGGGTTCGTCATAGGACTCATCGGTATGTCCAAGCCCGGTATAGAAGACTTTCCCTCCGTCGTAGGTCTGGGTCCAGGAGATTGGATGTTGATCCCCCATTTTTCCACCTTGGTAGCTTTTTTCATCCAAATTCATCAACACATGCAATCCGTCCTTCACGTCCTTGAAATTATACCATTCATCTTTGTGCCACCAGATCGGATCGAGGTGCTTGGTGGCCGCATGTTTTCTATCCAGCACATCAATTTTGGCTTTTTGTACGGCAGGATGAGATGCAAAATATGCCCCTACAAGGCCGTTATACCAGGGCCAATCAAACTCCGTATCCGTCGCTGCATGAATACCCACAAACCCTTTTCCTGATTGGATATACCGCACAAAAGCTTCCTGTTGCGCATTATCGAGAATATCGCCAGTTGTACTCAGAAAGATAACAGCGTCATATTTTTTCAATCCCTGATCTGTAAACAGAGCAGCATCCTCCGAATGATCAGATTTTATCTTTTCTTTATCTAGCAACTGTTTAAGTACCTGCGCACCCTTTTCGATGCTTCCGTGTCTAAACCCTTTTGTCTTGCTAAAGATCAATACTTGCCTTTGTGCCTGAACAGCAGCTGATATCCCCAACAGGAGAAACAGAAAAATGAAGATTCTATTCATGATATAAATGGTTATTATGATGATTTAAGTTTAGGTTTACTATTTTCCGCAACGAAATCGCGATAAAAATAGCTGTACAGAAATGCCGCGCATTCTCCCGATACACGGCTTTTCTGTTTTATTATTGTGTGATTAGCTCACGGTAAAAATCAAGACTTTCTATAATATCATCCTCAGAAACGTAGATATCATATTGACAACTGCCAATTTGGTCAAGCAATGCGAAACCGATCTGATTGGACAGGTTTTTCTTATCATTTCGCATCAGATCCAACAAGGCTGTATCAATGGATGAATCAAATGTGTAATCGTTGAAATATTTTCTAAAAGTTTGGATCAAATCGTTTAATTCATCCAAAGGCAAGCCATTCAATTTATGCGATAGATACCCCTCACAAATCATTCCTACTGCAATAGCTTCTCCATGTAATAAAGGTGAAGCATCGTTCAACAAAGAGTATCCCTCAATAGCATGACCAATTGTATGGCCAAAGTTTAAAATTTTACGCAGTCCTTTTTCTTTCGGATCCTCAAGGATAACACGGTTTTTGATCGAAACAGAATGTTTGACCAAAGAATTATCGATTTGATCGATCTCCAATGTTTTCACTCGCTCATAATAAGCCCGATCGAAGATCAGGCCATGTTTGATTACTTCAGCAAAACCTGAGATTAACTGACGTTGATCTAAAGTTTTCAAAAACTGGCTTGAAATAAAAACAGCCTGGGGTTGTGCAAAAGTTCCAATAATATTTTTCACACTTCCCATATCAATACCGGTTTTACCCCCTACTGATGCATCTACCTGGGAAAGTAAAGTCGTCGGAATTTGAATAAAATCCATCCCTCTTTTGAAAGTCGATGCGGCAAATCCTCCCATATCAGTCACCACACCACCGCCAAGATTGATCATCAATGAATGTCTATCAGCTCCGAAATCGAGCATATTATGCCATACACCAATACAGAAATCAATATTTTTATTTTCTTCGCCCGGATCTACTTCTATCACATCATAATTCGCTAAATTGGGTAAAGCTTGCTGAAATAGCGGCAAACAATTATCCAAAGTATTGGTATCCACCAATACGATGATCTTTGAGTAATTGCGCTCAGCTAAAAACGCCTCTAAAGAGGCCAACGTATCATCAAAATATACCTGATAGCCCAAACTTTCTATGACTTCCATTCTATGATTCTTTAAGGTTTAAGTTTTCTATTTACCAATATTGTTTAATATTACACCAATTTTATTTCCATCCCATCAAATTCAACAACATCTCCTGGTCTTAATTTGAGTCTTTTCCGGTAATCAACCTGCCCATTATACTTCACATACCCTTCCGCCACAACCCATTGAGCCATAGCACCATGCTCCACCCAATTTAAAGCTTTAAGTAACTGTATAAGCTGGATATATTCGCCCTCGATTTTAAATTCTTGCATTTCACAAAAATAGTGGTTTCACTGAGGAATACAAGAATTATCATCGTTTTAATGCTTACTAAATTGCTACATTTGCCTTATTGCAAATAAAGATTATGATTGAGAATTCTGAGCCCAAGACATTATCCTTTGATAATACAGAGATTGCTTTTAAAAGTAAAAGCGATAAGGATTTGGAAAGAGCGTATTGGTTATTCAAAATAATAGCGAATAACTTCTTGACAAAAGTAGGTCCGTCAATGACCAACTTTGCCCTGAACATAGGACTGCCTATCCAAGGCATTATCCGTAAAACAATCTTCAAACATTTTTGTGGTGGAGAAACCATCGTGGGTTGCGAAGCAGCAATCAACGAATTGGGAGAGAATGGTGTAGGGACAATATTGGATTATTCCGTTGAAGGAGAAGAAACAGAAAGTGCATTTGACGCCTGCTGCGAAGAGGTATTACGTACCGTAGTTGCGGCCAGTAAAAACAAGTACATTCCATTTTCAGTATTTAAACCAACTGGATTAGGACGTTTTGAGTTATTTGAAAAGGTCAACGCCAAAGAAACTTTAACAGAGGCAGAACAAGGAGAATACCAACGCATGTTGGATCGTACTGACCGTATCTGTAAAGCATGTCATGCCGCCGGTGTAAAAGTTTTAGTGGATGCTGAACATTCATGGATTCAAGATGCGATCGATGATATTGCACGTGAAATGATGGAAAAATACAATATGGAGAAACCAATTGTATATAATACTTATCAATTGTACCGTAGTGATAAGTTGGCATCTTTGAAAGCCGACTTTGAATACGCAAAAGTTAGAGGCTTTCACATGGGTGCTAAGATCGTTCGTGGTGCCTACATGGAGATCGAACGTGCTCGTGCTGCACAAAAAGGTTATTCCGATCCCATCCAGCCAAATAAAGAAGCTTCCGATAGAGATTATAATGAAGCTATTGAATTTATCTTGGACCACCTGGACAACTTTGGGCTAATGGCGGGTACACACAATGAGGACAGTAGCATGTTATTGGCGAAGGAAATTGACAGACGTGGTATCGATAGATCCACCGATCGCATCTTCTTTGCGCAATTATTGGGTATGTCTGACAACCTGAGCTTTAACTTAGCGGCACATGGCTATAATGTTGCTAAATACATGCCTTATGGACCGGTTAAAGCGGTGATGCCATACCTTTTCCGTAGAGCACAAGAAAATACTTCCGTCGCAGGAGCGACAGGTCGGGAGCTCGGGCTTTTGATCAAAGAAAAACAAAGAAGAAAAGCTAGTCGATAACGACTAGCTTTTTTTATAATTGGCGGGCATCAAGTCCATCTACTCAAGGAACTATGCTCAAATGGTCTCCAAGAAACACCCTACTTTTGAAAAGCACAAAAGCACTTTACCTATCACTCGACTCCCCTTCATCCTTTTGAAACAAGCTAATTACAAAATCATTCCATATTCTTGAAACTATTATTTATGTTTGCAAACTTTTCCCTTAAAACAAAGTTCATACTGGAAGGGTGCTCCCCCGGAGCTTAAAAGAATACGATTTGAAATGGAAGAAAAACTTAGATTATTTGATCTTGCACGTCAACAGATGGGCAAATACCCCGATCTTGATATGTTTGCACACAAAGTGGACGGCAAGTGGAATTATATCAAAACAGCAGATTTTCTTGAACAAGTAGACAGCCTCTCCAAAGGGCTGATTGAACTTGGCGTGAAACCCAACGAGAAAGTTGGCCTCATTGCCGGCAGCAGTATGGAATGGCATTTGATTGACTTTGCAATCCAGCAAATTGGTGCAGTGGTGGTGGCCATCTATCCAAATATTACGGATACAGACTATCAATATATCTTTAATGACGCCGAAATCAGGGTTTGCATCGTCAGTAACAAAAGCCTGTACGATCGCCTGATGAATCTAACCGACTCAATCTATACATTGAAGTATATTTTTTGTATCGCAGATCAGGAAGGCACACGTAGCTGGAAAGAACTGAATGATATAGGCTCCAATTGCTCCCTAGAAAAACTAGCAGCACTACGTGACCAGGTTAAACCTGAAGATCTCGCTACCCTGATTTACACATCCGGTACAACGGGCAAACCAAAAGGCGTAATGCTGTCACACAATAATATCTTTTCCAATGTATTGGGCGCAGCAGAAATTACCCCTTGTAAAGCTTATGACCGCGGACTGACCTTCCTCCCTCCTTGTCACGCCTACGAGCGTATGGTTTTATATACCTATATGTATCTTGGCTTTACGATCTATATCGCAGAATCTTTTGACAAGATTGGTGATAATCTGAAGGAAGTAAAACCTCATATCATGACCGTTGTCCCACGTATTCTTGAAAAAGTTTATGAGAAAATCATGAAAACAGGTCATGATCTCAGTGGTTTCAAACGCAAAGTATTTGATTGGGCTGTTTCAGTTGCAGAAGAATATGATCCAAATTCTGAGAAAAGAAGTCTATCCTATAATCTCAAACTAAAGCTTGCCAAGAAACTTGTCCTTAACAAATGGTATGAAGCATTAGGTGGCGAATTACTTACCGTTGCCTCTGGATCAGCCTCTCTTCATAGTAAACTAACACGTGCCTTCTTAGCTGCAGGAATTCCATTATATGAGGGTTACGGCATGACCGAAGCCTCCCCACTCATTTCGGTCAATCATTATATCAAAGGAATACGCATAGGTACTGTTGGCCTTCCTGTCCGTTTTGTTGAAATAAAACTTGCTGAAGACGGAGAAATATTAGTAAAAGGCCCTAATGTCATGATGGGATACTATAAGAACAAGGCCGAAACGGATAAAACGATCATTGATGGATGGCTGCATACCGGAGATATAGGAAAGTGGGAAGATGAAAAATTCTTGAAAATCATTGACCGAAAAAAAGAGATGTTCAAAATTTCGGGCGGGAAGTACGTCATACCACAACCTATCGAAACCAAGCTCGTTGAATCTAAATTTATTGAACAGGCAATGGTTATCGGTGACGGGATGAAGTTTGCTTCTGCCTTTATTGTACCAAACTATGCCCATTTGTTGGATTGGGCCAGAACAGATGCTCCTGAACTTGCAACCATGACAAAGGATGATTTTCTGACTGACCCTGCCATTGTAAAAAAAGTCAATCAGGAGGTACGTCGTGCGAACCAGCACTTTGGTAACTGGGAGCAGATTAAGAAACCAATTATTTTAACAGATGAATTTACTATTGAAAATGGAGAGTTAACACCAACCTTGAAAATGAAACGAAAAGTAATTCTCGAACATCATCAAGAAGAGTTCAATAACCTCTATCAGATGGAGATGGATTAAGGATTAACAAATCAAAATTTTGACATAGCGCGCTATATTTATACGAGTAAAACATGAAATTATTAAAGGATAGAATCCTTCATGACGGTAAAAGTCTTGCAGGAGGCATACTTAAAGTAGACAACTTCATCAATCACCAGATGGACCCCGTATTGATGAAATCTATTGCGGTGGAATTTGTCCGTCGTTTTGCAGACCTCCCGATCAATAAAATCATTACAATTGAAGCAAGCGGAATAGCCCCAGCGATCATGCTTGGCTACCTTTTGGAATTACCGGTTGTATTTGTAAAAAAAGCAAAACCGACCACCATGGCTGATATGTATGTAAGCCAGGTGCATTCATTTACCAAGAACCGAACCTATGACATCTGTGTCAGCAAAGAGTTTCTTACGCCGAGCGACAATGTTCTTTTTATAGACGATTTTTTGGCCAATGGGAATGCCGCTTTTGGTATGCTCGATCTCGTTAAACAATCGGGGGCTTCAGTATTGGGCATGGGATTTATTATTGAAAAATCCTTCCAGGAAGGTGGCAAAAGATTAAGAGAATTGCCCGATTTAAGAATTGAATCGTTAGCGCGGATAAAGTCGCTTGAAGTGAATAAAGTCAGTTTCGAAGAAGAATAGCAAAAAGAAAAGCCTCATCTTCCTAAAGATTGAGGCTTTTTTATTCAAACAACAAGATAAATTCTTTCTAATCCCAACGGTAGTCGTTGTAAAAATCTTCAGGATGTCTGCTAATTGCAACATCTTTTACAATCCGGATATTGGCTGCTCCCAAGTTGACATTCAACATAAAAGAAGGTACGTTTGCTGAAAAATTCCAACGACCATTGCGCATATACACGTAACCTCCTCTGTAAGGATCGTAGAATGTTTTGTAATCTCTAAAGTATACATGGTGTCTACTATCGTAACGATGTGCACTTGCCCAGGCCGGTGCTCCATGACGGTATCCTTTTCGGTATGACTTAGCTACTTCTTTATGATACTTACGGTCTTCTTTTTCGCGTTTTTCTAAATATTTTCGATATTCCTTATCCCTTTTCTCTTCATATTTTCTACGCTCTTTGTCCTGTTTCCATTCACGTTCATGTCCACGATGTTGAGCCGAAGATTGTTGAGGAGCGATTAAAACCAGCCCTCCAATTGCCAACGCGAAGTATATCATCTTTCTCATAACAGTATAATTTAAATTTAAAAATCAATTCCACTCTGCCTGTGTTCCATTCTTTTTTACAAGCGTTTCTATGGGTATGACTTCAATGTTTGAACAAAGGTTTAATCGATCAAGATGAATTTAATTTGTGCTGCAATATATAGAATCCATTACTTCAATTTAACGTATCTTTGTACCATGTCAAATACGGGATATATCACTGAAGATACCATTGTTGCATTAGCGACATCTTCCGGAACAAATGGCGCTATTGCTGTCATACGCGTTTCGGGCCAAAATGCCATAAAAATTACGAACGAAATATTTAAAGGAAAGAACCTACTTCAACAAGCATCACATACCATCCATTTTGGAACCATACGCGATGGCGAAGAGATCATTGACGAAGTATTGGTCTCCTTATTTGTAGCTCCGAACTCCTATACGAGAGAAAATTCGGTGGAAATATCAACGCATAACTCCAAATATATTATCGAGCGCGTTGTAAATTTACTCATCAAAAAAGGAGCACGTGCCGCCCGTCCGGGAGAATTTACCCTACGTGCATTTCTCAATGGCGGAATGGATTTATCCCAAGCAGAAGCAGTTGCCGATTTAATTGCATCTAATTCTGCAGCCTCACATCAAGTGGCGATGCAGCAGATGCGTGGCGGCTTTTCCAATCAGCTTAAATCCCTTCGTGAAGATCTCATTCACTTTGCTTCACTGATTGAATTAGAGCTTGATTTTTCGGAAGAAGATGTGGAATTTGCCAACAGGGATCAGCTAAAAAATCTAATCAATAAAATACAGGTTATTGTTCAAAAATTAGTGCAGTCTTTTGAACAGGGTAACGTCCTAAAAAATGGTGTTCCTGTTGTTATTGCCGGGAAACCTAATGTAGGAAAATCAACCCTATTGAACGCTTTTTTAAACGAAGAACGTGCCATTGTTTCAGATATTGCAGGAACAACGCGCGATACCATTGAAGATGAAATTAATATTCATGGCGTCACGTTCCGATTTATTGACACAGCAGGTATACGTGAGACGGCAGATGTTATTGAAGCAAAAGGTGTTGAGCGTACCCGTGAAAAGATGAAACAGGCGAGATTGATCATTTACCTATTTGACCCTACACAGGACAAAGTCGAGGAAGTACAAGCGCAATTACCTGAAATCGAGCGCCTACAAATTCCATTTGTCACCATTATCAATAAATCAGATTTGCTTTCTGAGGCGCAAAAAGAGGTTTACAATGTCCTTAATCCGCTTTACATTTCAGCGAAAGAACAAATCGGTGTCGAGGAACTGAAAGACGAATTGATCAATCGTGTACATTTAGGAAATTTAAATACCGACGATGTCATGGTCACCAACATCCGTCACGTAGAAGCGCTACAAAAAACAGCAGATTCACTGGAACGCGTAATCTATGGGATTGACAATCCTGTCACTTCTGATTTCCTAGCGATGGATATACGCCAAGCCTTATATCATCTTGGTGAAATCACCGGAAGTGTTTCTACAGACGATTTATTGGATAATATCTTTTCCAAGTTTTGTATCGGAAAGTAAATCTTAATTAACGATAATAAACAATAACCACCATTGATTATAAATCACTTAAAATAAACATTTTAAGTGATTTTTTTCATTATTAATGTTTATCTTTAAAATGTATTACCGCTCAAATAAAACTGAATAGTCCTGGTTTTCTTCAAAATTAAACCCACCTACTTTCCAGCTATACTGTCCATTAGAATTTCTCACAGCTACATGGACTGGACTTGCCGTAGTGCTATGATTATAAAAAACAACTATTGAAGATTCACTTTTTTCGATATTAATTTTTATTACGGTATCGCATACTCTAAAAATCAGGATGCATTAAATAAATTTTGGACATATAATCAACGTAGAATATTCATTTTGTCTGCGATAATCTTTGCAATACTTCACTATAAGCGCTACAATATGACTTTTGAAAACCTATTATTAATCCCATTTTTATTGGCTTTCTATTTTTCAAGGGGTTGGATCCTAGAATATGCTAGAGCTCCATATGGATTTATTTACAGTTGCTTACTGCATATACAATATAACTTCCTTTTATCGGTCAAATATACTTTAAATAACTTCTCTAGTTATAGATTCAATTACAATAATGCATTTAGTGGTTTTTATGTACCTAAAATGGATAAATTAAAGCACGGGAGTGATTTTGACAACCTTACTGGTTACTTACATTTATTCTTACAGACTAATTTAAACGCTCCAAAGGAGACAAAGAGAAAATTCCACTGGAGATCTTTCCATTCCATTCATAGTAGTAGGCTTGCCTCCTTTTGATAATAACCTTCTTGCTCCTAGGCATCCGCTCTTTGTCCACGGGTTGTATAACAGTGATCTCGTAATGGTTGGCCTGGGTATTATTGACTTTAATTTCGATAGCTTTTTCAAAGCCGTACGAATATACACCTAACTTGTAAACGTCCTGTCTCGGAAAATTAAATGTTTTCGTTGAATCAATAACGATTTGTTTTCTTAGTCTGGAAGAAAACATGCAATGTCTATATTGCGGAACATGGACAATATTTCGATAATTTTTCTTTTTGTTAATATATATGGAAAGTAATTCGAAGTAAAACGGAGTTCTACTGCTCATCTCGTTTTTCTCATAAGTTTCCAAATAATAGTTGATCGTTACTGAAATAGAATCGTTATCTTTTTGGACTGACTTTTCCCGTACCGATACCCTGGGTAATCTTTTTTCCAGGTGTGGATTTAAAATTACTGTATCTCCCTTTACTTCCCAATCTCCTCTATTCGTATAGGATTCAAATGTATAGGGGAAAATAGGATCTGCTTCAATAAGCTCAAATGTGCTGTCTAGATTTAGAGTCAGACGGGTCGAATATTCCCCATACGTACCGAAGATCGGTTTAGAAGCTTTTTGAGCAAATACGGAGAATACTAGTGAAAAATAAAGAAGTGCTGACAACAATACTTTGATCATAATCCATTTTTCCTTTGCTTTGTTAGGGATAGAATACAAATATATCACAAAATGTTCACCTAATTTACTCTTTGTTCTTCTTAAACAGGAAAAGTTATTTTTTCACAATACTATAAACCACAACCGGAAGGCACAATACGGTTAATATTACAGAGAACCTTTTGAAGATCAGCAAATCTTTCCGTTTTTTTAATAATTCTTGGTCCGATAGTTCGCTTAATTCTTTTTCTTTCATGCTATTTTTAATTAAGATCCTATGATAAAATACTTAATAATACCTTGTAAGTTTTCTTGTTGTGTCAGCGATACAGGTATCATTTGCTAATAATGGCTTCTGATCAAATATAAATATCTTCACGAACATTTATCAAATTATTTCCTTTTTAGGATATATTGTACTTACCACAGTCTTTTATCGGTAATAATGGAGAAACAACGTCTTTAACAAATTGCCGATAGCACGATACAACAAAAAGACAAGGTCCTACCATGGTAAAACCTTGCTCTTATTAGTGAACAAAAAACATACAGATCCGGCGCAGAACGGGGGCAATAGCTAGTTGGCTTCAAGCTGAATAACCCCCGAAATTAGTCCTTCACCTTTTGCCCTTACCCGTATTTCACCTTTGTTTTTGCTCGTGACAATCGCCAAGGCTTTACCATGAAAAGCATTGCGAGAAGCTGATTGGAAGCTTGTCAGATCCGTCGTATTGCCATTGTCTGTCGCCACAATTTTTGCACCGTCTCCCTTCACCTCAAATTCGATTTTATCGTCTGCATCAGGAACGATCGTACCAAACTCGTCCACGATATAGGCATGCACAAAGGAAAGTTCTTTGTTTGCCGAATTGAAAGTCAGGTTTTCTGAAGACAATTGTATACGATGCGCTTTTGCTGCCGTACGGATCGTTTTACTTAGCAGTTTCTTGCCACCTTGAAACGATATTACTTCAATCTCCCCTGGTTCAAATTCAACGGCCTTAAATACAAGGTCGTACCGGTCTGGGTCTCTGGACTGCTCCCCTATCTTTTTACCGTTCAGATAAAGCTCCACCCGGTCAGCCTGATTAAAATACACGACGATATCTACCCGGTCACCTTGCTTCCAATTCCAATGAGGCAATACATGTAAGATCGGCTTTTCTGTCCATACGCTTTGATACAGATAGTAGACATCTTTCGGAAACCCGGCTAGATCCACAATACCAAAGTACGAACTTCGTGCCGGCCAGGTGTACGGTGTGGGTTCGCCGAGATAATCAAATCCCGTCCATACATACATCCCAGCAATATGGTCATACCTTTCCATCAACCTCAAGCTTGTCTGATGATTTGAACCCCATGGTGTGAATACATTGTCGTAAGCCGATATGTTCCTGTCTTCATTCCCGCCAGAAAAAGGAATATCCCATCGTTCAGGCCACATGCGGCTAGAATCATAAGGAACCAAATCATACGTTCCGCGGCTTTCCAACGCCGAAGTGCTTTCCGTTACGATAAACTTCTTTCCGGGGTGATCCTGTGGGAAGCTTGCCCATTTCTTATGGTTATAGTTGTAGCCAATCAGATCTACCGCCGAACTCATCAGCACCGGATTGGCTTTGGAGAGCTCATTATTGGCAATGGTGGTTGGACGTGTGCCATCTAGACTATCGACGATTGCTGCCAGCGCGATCGGAATCGCTGTACCATCAGCTTTGGAATGCCATTGCTCCTGCGCTTCATTGCCCAGGCACCAAATAAACAGCGACGGATGATTCCGATCCCTTTTGACATGGTCAACAAAGTCCCGCTTGTACCATTCGTCCCAGTATAAATGATAGTCATAAGGGTTTTTATGCCCTTTCCAGACATCGAAAGTTTCACTCATCACGACAAAACCCAAGCTGTCGCAAAGGTCCAAAAACGCTGGAGCCGCAGGGTTGTGTGAGGTGCGTATCCCATTGACCCCCATTGCTTTCATGATGCGGAGCTGACGTAATGCTGCCGACGTATTGAATGCCATGCCCAAAGCGCCGAGATCACTATGTAAACAGACACCCCGGATTTTAAGCTGCCTCCCATTCAGTATAAAGCCCCGTTGCTGATCGAAGCTAAAATTACGTAAGCCAAATTTCGTAAGCTGTTCATCTAAAACCCGACCATCAACAATAAGTTTAATTTTTGCAGTATATTGATAGGGATTTTCAATACCCCATAAGACGGGATTTTCGAGGACTATCTGCTGAGCGATGGAGTACAGACCTGCTTTGACAGCGCTCAACATGGTACGTTCGCTTGCGACAACAGCACCTTGAGCCGAAAGAACCTCTGTCAGTAGCGTAATCTTTTTTGATTCCTCAAGGTTATGCTCAATTTCCAGGGAGAGATCCACGACAGCACGTTTCTCACTGAGCTGCCCAGCTCTTATGAAGGTACTGTTCGTTCCTATGCTGACTGGATTCCGGCTGATTAATTTGACATCCCGATAGATCCCCGACCCCGAATAGAAACGCGAGTTGGGCTGATTCTTATTGTTTACTTTTACTGAAAGCAGGTTGTCTCTACCATCCCAGTATAAATAAGGGGAAAGCTCATATTCAAATCCGATATAACCATTGGGTCTTTTTCCTAAAAAATGCCCATTGATCCAGACTTCACTGTTTTCGTACACACCTTCGAATGCAATAAATATCCGTTGCCCGTACTCAGCCTGAGCCAGCTTAAACGTTTTTTGATACCATCCTACGCCACCATCGAGGTAAGCAGCCCCGCTACCTGCGGGGCTGTTTTCTCTAAATGGCATTTCGATACTCCAGTCATGGGGTAGATCGAGTTTTCGCCAGCCCTCTCCTTTTCGTCCATGGCCATATTGCTGGCTGCTGTCCAGTTTAAACCACCAGCCCCCATTAAAATCAATAACCTTTCTGGACTGTCCCCTTAAGGAGACCGTCGCCCCCAATAACAGGAAGAGCAGGATCATCATTCGGCTATATCCTGTGTGAAATAGTCGCTTCAACATAGGCTTATTTAGTCTTATTGGTATCCGAGGCATTTTCGGTCAAACTCTCCTTGTAGGCCTTGCTGATAAAATTAAAGGTCAGCATAGCTGCTCCGTCGTTCGAAAGCACAGGATCCCGCAATACCGCCAGTTGCATCGTATTCTCGGTCAGCGACATAATACGGACATCGCCCCAGTCGACAACGATCCCATCTTGTGGCTTTCCATGTAAAGGCGAAGCGCCGGTCATACGGATGGTTTTCTTTTCGGTATCGATATTAAAAGTCCCCTTCTGGACTTTCCCCAGCATAGCATGATTCACATTGATGTTTGCACCGCCTTTCAGATCAAAAGTCATACTTCCATAATCACCGGCAGGCATAAGCCAGCTATTGCCTTTCCAATCGGGTTCCCAGCTCCAGCTATCGCTATTTAAAGGCGCGGCTGTTTTATTGATGCTTCCCCACCAGTCACCGGTGCCGTAAAAATACATTGGACCTTTAAAGTAGCGGGAAATACCCTCAGCATCCAGATCGAGGTACCAGGTTTTCTCTTCCCCTGCCCCGCCCGTCAATAAGCTCCAGGTCTCGTCACTGATAAACTCGGCATACATCTGATCGATTTTAAATGTCACAGGCTCGCCATAGACAATACCACCACGCGTCTCGACACCAAATTTAACGGTGTACTCACCGGGAAAAGGCATTTTCAGGGTTAACTTTTTCTCCTGACTCCGTCCTTCTGAATGTTCCCACAATGGGGTGTATTTTGAATCCATCAAGCTGGTTAAATACACAATATTGGGATTGCTGGCGTCATGTTCAACGATAAAGGCCTTTCCCTTCTCCAACTGCGCCGAAGTGACATCAATGTCTCCCAGTGTATAATTCTCGGGAGAACAGGCTCCAAAGAGTACCATCGCCGCAAAAAAGCAGATGGCATATGTGAATATCTTTTTCATGTTTGTCTAGTTATAATTCAACCAATAGTAAGTCCTAGTATACCTGTGTTTAGTTCCATCCAGCATTTTGCTTCAGTACACCATTGGATAAGGTAATCTGCTTGTTAGGTATTTGCATAAATCCTTTCGTTGTCAAAAAACGCTCTTTAGTCACAGTGACCTTCTCCGGTACAGATCCACTGAGCACATCTTCGGTTGTTTCCAGTGTAGCGGCGGCATTATTCAGCCCCTGCCGCAATACATCCCAATAGCGGATACCTTCAAACGCAAATTCAAATTTTCTTTCCTTCAGAATATTGTTTTTTGAAACTGCTAGCGACACAAAATTGGTCTTATACGCTCTTTTCCTTACCTCGTCAAAGTATTTCTGTGCGTTTGCGGAACCAAGTTCTGCCGCCATAAGCAAGACATCAGCATAGCGGATGACAAAGTAATCCTGGTCTTGGGACAGTTGCATATCCTTATCCCCTCCAGTATTGGTGGTGCCGTCCGGCAATGCTGTGGGGGCGTATTTTTTTATGGTGTAACCTGTATACTCACGCTGGTCTTTCAGATCAAATCCCGTGATATTCTCGCCATCGATATCAATAATTGAGGCAGTTTTGCGTGTATCCATGTTGTCAAACTCATTGAAGAACTTTTTGCTTACCGTACATGCCCCCCATCCTTGGCCATAAGGCGACCAATTTTTACCGCGCAAGCCCAGAAAGACGACCCAGCGGTTGCCGTCAACATAACCGTTGTAGTTCGATGTATTGTTGAATTTCTGTGCAAATACAACCTCAGCATTTCCCTTACCGGCATATTTGGAGATATCTAGCGTATTATTGCTTGCATTGGGGATATAACTCGCTGCCGGCCACAGATTTTTAAAATCTGCCACCAGCGCAAACTGGCCGCTGCTGATAACTTCTTCGAGTCCCGCCAGGGCTTCGACCTTGGAGACACCGATATCTTCGCCGCCATAATAGCCTGCATAAAATAGATAAACACGGGCCAGTAGCGCTTTAGCAGCAAATGGAGTTGCCCGACCATCATTGGTTGCCGCAGCTGACTTGGGGTAAGCTGTTGCTGGTATATTGGCAGCCGCAAATTTAAGGTCTGAAACAATCAGTTGATAAATCGCTTTGGGGTCCGACTGTGGAATATTCTCATTGGTCGGGCTCGTTAGCAAAGGGATGTTTTCGAATAGACGGACGAGATCAAAGTACATGGTGGCCCGCAGGAATTTCGTTTCCCCTTCGATACGCGCCCGCGCTGTTGTGTTGCCTGAAAAATCAGTGCCGTCCAATTTTCCCAATAGCGTATTGCAGCGAAAAATTCCCGCATAGTAATCAGACCAGGTACCATCAAAGATATTATTGTCCGATTGGGACTGCGCAATATCAAAACGGTCTATTGCCTGAAATGAGCGACCGTCTGTTGTACCTGTTCCGCCAAAACAATTGTCGGCGGCCACCTCTGCTGTCAGATAGAAAGACTGGCTCCCATTGGAGGTCGTCCGTTGATAACCATCATAGCAGCCGACCAGAGCCATGTCGGCATCGGCTACCGTTTTATAAAAATTGCTTTCCAAAACGCTTGTCATCGGTTCGACATCCAAAAAACTGGATGAACATGATCCTAAGATTAAAGATCCAAATAACATGGAATGATAGATATAGCTCGTTTTTTTCATGATTTCTTGTGTTTAGAATTTAACATTTAGGCCAAATAATACAGTCCTTGGTCTTGGATAGTAACCGAGGTCGATACCCGATACCCAACCATCTGTTCCATAACCAATCTCGGGATCCATCCCATCATATTTGGTGAACGTCAACAGGTTTTGACCTTGTACGTAGAAGCGGATCTGATTAGCATACTTCCATTTGATCAGTTTCGACAGATCATAACCTAAGGTCACATTGCTGATCCGAAGAAAGTCTCCATCCTGAATATAAAGGTCTGAAAACTGCCAATTGACATTAGTTTCCGTAACACGGGGGATCGTACTGGAAGTACCTTCCCCGGTCCATCGGTCTAATATTCGTGTGGTATAGTTTGCTTGTTTATTGGCATGATTGCGGTAAGACTGTACAATTTTGTTTCCAAGGGAACCATAGGCATTCACCGAGAAATCAAATCCTTTATAATCCAGTCCAATATTAAATCCATAGGTAAAATTAGGCATGCCCACGCCCAAATTTGTCTTATCCGAGGCATTGATAATACCATCGTTATTCTGATCTACATATTTCACATCGCCCGGTTTTACATCCGCTTGAAGGATACCTTTTCCGGCTGTTTTCCAGGCGTCGATCTCGGCTTGGTTCTGGAATAGACCGTCTGTTTTATACCCCCAGAAGTAGCCAATGGGCAGGCCGTTTGCGGCGCGGTAAAATTCTTCCGAGTTATCGTATAACATGGCTGTCTGTCCGTGGATAATACCATCTTCTGTTGGTATCTGTCCCACCTTATTTTTGTTATAGGCACCATTTACCCCAATGCGATACTTGACTTCATTGATCTTATCCGCCCAATTTAGTCCCAGTTCCACCCCTGTATTCTTCACGTCACCGCCATTGATAAAAGGGGGCAACGTTCCGGTTGTCGCCAAAACAGGCGCTGTAACCAACCAGTTTTTCGTCTTTTTGACATAAAAGTCGGCAACAACATCCAGACGGCTGTTCGCAAATTTGGCATCAAATCCGATATTGGTCTGTTCGGAAGTTTCCCAGGTCAGATTCGGATTGGATAAGCGGCTCGGATAAGCCCCGGCAATATTATTGTTGCTCGTTCCAAAGACATAATGTGCGCCGGGGTTGGACGATGTAATGCCTGTTGAGGTACTGATTGGTGCCGCATATTGAAAATCAGCGATATCCTGATTGCCCACTTGCCCCCATGAAGCGCGGAGTTTAAAGAAGTTTACAGCCGCTAAATGTTCTTTAAAAAACTCTTCCGAAGAAATTACCCAGCCTGCCGATACCGAAGGGAAATATCCCCAGCGGTTGCTGCGCGAAAATTTAGAGGATCCATCTGCACGCAATGTAGCATTCAACAGGTACTTTTCTTTATAATTGTAGCCTAGCCGTCCAAAGTACGAGACCCTACGGGTGATGTTCTCAGGTTTTCCAGACACCGTACGCGTTTCAACGACGTTTCCTTTTTCATCCAGGTGTGCCTGGCCTGTAGTATTGTCCAGGTAAGCATGTGCAAAATCATTGAACTGCGAAAGCAGATTCCAGTTGGACCCCGAAAGGTAAGTTCCCTGGTAACGTAGCGATTCCATACCGACCATCGCCGAAAAGCGATGATCCGTATTGATATCAAAGTCATAAGAAGCTGTATTTGTCCAGGTCAGCGTATGACCTTTGCTCATGTTCTGCGAGGTTGTTGTATGATCTTGGTTGTAGGTGTAGATGGAGAAGCGGTATAAGGGCGTAAAACTTCTGTATTCTGAAGCATAATAGTTGAATCCCAGCAATGACCGCACCTTTAGGCCTTTGATCGGTTCGATTTCCGCAAAGATATCGGCCAATAATTTTTGGCCATCATTGGCGTTGTTCGAATTGGTCATCATCACCCCATATGGATTGCTGTCCCCATTGTACCAAGGTGAATTGGAAGTATCATTGAAAGGACTTCCGTACAAACCGTTGTCTGAATACACCGGTGACAAGGGCGAAGTGGCAAACGCACCACGCAGCGTATTGCTGTACTGATTGCCGACACTGATGCCTCGATTTTTGATGTAATTAAAGTTGAGGTGCTGACCTATTTTCACAAAGTTATCGAAGAGTTTATGTTCCGAATTCGTCCGGAAACCATAACGCTGATAGTTGGAAACATCTTTACCACCGACAATCCCCTCCTGACCAATATAATTCATCGATAAGGCGTAGGTGGATTTTTCATTGCCGCCGGTCAGGGCAACATTGTAATTGTCCATTTTTGCATTATCCTTGAACATATAATCCATCCAATTGGTATTGGCCAGACCGTCCATGCCGTTAAAATCAATCAGCGCGGCCCCCGAATTCAGCGATTGCTCATTCATGATCAGCTTGTACTGATCTGCATCCAGCAATTTTGCTTTACGCGAAACGTTCTGAATACCCGTATAGCCATCAAACGACAGCACGTTTTTTCCCGCAGCGCCCATTTTGGTGGTGACCAGGATAACCCCATTGGCAGCCTGCGAACCATAGATGGCGGCCGAAGCTGCGTCTTTCAGTACGTCGATAGATTGGATATCGGCCGCATTCAAGACCGAAATATCACCTCCCGGAACGCCGTCGATGACGTACAAGGGGCCCGAATTACCGATTGTTCCCAACCCCCGGACGACGACCTTCATATCTGCTCCCGGCTGACCGGAAGTTGATGTAATGGATACACCCGGTGCTTGTCCCTGAAGCGACTGCAGCGGGTTCAATTGATTGCGCTTCTGCAGTTCTTCACCCTCCACCTTCAAATTGGCTCCTGTATTCAGTTTTTTCTTTTGTACACCGTAGCCAATGACTACCACCTCTTCGAGATCGGAAGCTTGCGGCTGTAGGCGGATCACCATATTGGGACCAGTAATTTTAACTTCCTCCGTTTTGTACCCTACGTAAGTAATGGTCAATACAGTCCCTGTGCTGGCTGCAATAGAAAACTTGCCCGATTCATCGCTGCTCGTTGAAATCTTCTGATTCTTTACGCTGATACTCGCGCCCCCGATCGGCAATCCTGAATCAGCCGAAACAACCGATCCGGTGAAGGATTGTGCCCAGACCAAAGAGGTCACGCTGGTCATGACAACGACGGCCATGCCCCTGCTCAACAATTGTTTGCTTATCATATGTCTTGATTTATAAATTGGTTTTTATTATTTTAATTTGACCTGCAAGGCTTTACCTGCATAGGTTACCACTGTAGATTTTGCTGATGAAACATCCAGTCCGACGGCATTCCTGTCGCTGACAAAAATGATATTGAACTTTCTTTTGGTCAGCATGCCGTCGAAATCTCCCTGACGGCTGGCCAAAGACAGTATCTGTTCAGAATTATCGTAGCTGAAATCAATGCGGCTATATTTCCCTTTTTCATAATTATAATTGCTCCCTTCGTCTTCATAGAGTGAAAACTGACCGTCTGCTCCGGCATAGATATAAATATCCAGCACATCCGGCTTTTTCTCGGCCGTATACTGCATGACAGGTCCAATGGGCACTATTGCTCCGGCTCTGACATAAACAGGGATACGTTCGTATGGTGCTGCAATAAGCAGATCCTGCCCGCCTGCTACCATCTGGCCACTGTATAGATCATACCAGCTGGCTCCTTTTGGAAAGTGTATCTTGCGTGAGGTTGCTCCTTTTTCTGTGACTGGACTGACGAGCAAGGATGGCCCCCAAAGGTATTGGTCGTTGCTGTCGAATCCATCTTTGTCCTGCGGGAAATCCATGGCAAGTCCACGTATCATCGAATAGTCCTCAAAAAAAGTCTTTGCGGCAAGACTGTAATTATAGGCCAGTAATTTATACCGTAGATTGATCGCATAGGTCATGCTTTTATAGGCCGGATGATCCACAGGAGCGATATTATACGGCTCACGGTAGGGATATTGTCCATGCGCCCTGAACAAAGGCAAGAATGCCCCGTATTGGTACCAGCGGCTATTCAGCTCGCGCCACTCCTCCAAGTCTGCCGCATTAGGTTTGTGAAACCTATTTTCAACCAAAAAGCCACCCGCATCCATGGTCCAGTAAGGTGTCCCGGACATCGAGAAATTGATGCCCCCGGCAATCTGATCTTTCATGTCATGCCATCTCGAAGCAATATCGCCGCTCCAGGCCGCCGCAGCATAGCGCTGCTGCCCTGCAAAAAAAGATCGCGTCAGAATAAATACCCGTTTGTTAGGATCTGTTTCACGCTGGCCCTCATAGATACCCTTGGCATTTTGCAAAGGGAACGCATTATAATAGCGAACAGATGACCCTATACTCGGCTGAAAAACCGATTTACGCTCATCCAGATCAATATTGGAGTGAATATCTGGTTCGCTGGCATCCATCCACCAAGCATCGATCCCAATTTTGAACAGGTTGTTGTCCAACAATTTCCAGAACCCATCGCGTGCCGCTTTGTTGAAAGGATCATAAAATGTCGAGGTATAGCCCTTTCCGATCCAGTCTTTTCTGCCATCATAAATATTTCGTGGATAGATCCATTTGTTGGCTTTAAATTCTTGGTATACGGAAGACTCTTCATTGATTTTGGGCCAGGCCGAAATCATGATCTTAAAGTGCTGATCATGCAGCTTCTTCACCATGGCCTGAGGATCTGGGAAACGCTTTACATCAAATTTCTGGCTCCCCCAGTCATTTTCAGCCCAGTAAGACCAATCCTGCACAATATTGTCGATTGGAATCTTACGTTTGCGAAATTCAGCTGCGACCGCTTCAATTTCCGCTTGCGTCTTGTAGCGTTCTCTGCTCTGCCAAAATCCGAAGCTCCAAAGCGGCATAATCGGTGCCTTGCCGGACAAGTGGCGATAACCTGCAATGACCTCATCCATTGATGCGCCCTGAACAAAGTAATAATCTATGGCATCGCCAGCTTCCGAATTAAAGGAAAATACGTTTTTACGCACTTCCGGGATAGGACTCTGCCAGTTTAAGGTAAAATAAGACTCCCCTCCATCTGGTATCCATTCCATGCGGATCTGGTGGGTCTTATCTTTCTGGAGGTCTCTCTCAATCTCAAAGGTACCTGCATTCCAGGATTGCCGCCAGCGGTCGGCGACCAGCTCCCCATCAATCCAGACTTTCATATAACCCGAATATTTAAAATGCAGCACATGTTTGCCTGTGTAGGGCGAAGAGAAACTTCCGGCATAGATGACTTTGCTTTCGGCCAGATTTACGCCTTTTGGAAACTTGTGCTGATCTGTTAGGTAGCCATAGTCAATGATCGATTCCGGTCGGGATAGATAAACCTCTTCGCCCTTGTTCCGATTTACATAGGTTGCTGTGAGCCAGCCCGGTTCACCTTCTTTTGACTGTAGTTTAAAAGCATTTAAGGGCAATAACGGTCTCACGTCGCCCGCTTTTGTGATGGAGTAATTGTGCCATAAAATACCATAGTTATTGGTGGACAGTAAAAAGGGGATTCCGATTTCTGTATTATATTGCAGCAGCGAAACCTGTTTTCCACGGTTATAGTTCATCACCGCATTCTGATGTTGGCCGAGTCCGTAGATCCCTTCTTCAGCATTGACAATAAAGTCTTGGTTAATGTGATAAAATGCATCACCTTGATAACTATTGGCTAAGAAAGAACTTGAATTCCGCTTTGCTTCTTTAAGGATGGATTGCCCCTTAAGATCAAAAAATTCCACGTTACCATTCATCAAGGAAACAACTGCCTGCATATTGGCCGTTTGTACATTTACCGTCGAGTCTGTCGAGCTTACCGCGAGTGATTTTACTTGCCGGCGCACTGAATCGACGATCACTAAGCTTGTTTGTCCCGGTAAGACTGCACCAGCCGGAACAGCTGTGACACGCACAATCTTGTCGGTTACGACATCCAAATAAATATCCTGATCAATGGAGGTCTCCGAATTTTTGAAGCTGACCTTAATACCGGAAGGCATTTTTTCATAATGAGCTTTATTGGCTTGGCTAAATCCCTGCTGCACGATTGCGAAGAGCATCAAACCACTTAAAGCGTACGTTAAGTTGCGCATTTAAATAAGATTTATTGGTTATTATATTCCCTTGGTTATTACACGTCCTTTCCTATTGAAAGAACAGATCAAATATAGAATGCAACCGGTTGTATAAGGGGTATGTTTTGTTAACTTTTAGGGGTTATTTTGTTAACTTATGCGGGAATACTCGCGGGCAACACTATCGATAATTCACTTATTTACAAGCTTTTTCGATAAAAAGACGGCAGGTTACCAAATGCAGATTTAAAATATTTGCTGAATTGTTTCGGATTTCCGAATCCTACTTCATAAGCAATTTCAGCCATCGATAATTTCGAGTTCTGAACCAGATGCATGGCACGCTTGAGCCGAATATGTCGGATGTATTCCATCGGTGAATAGCCTGTGATGGCAAGCACCTTTTTATAAAGCCCTACGCGGGTGAGGTTCATTCTTTTGGCTAGCAGTTCGACAGAAAGCGAAGAGTCACTGAGATCCTGCTCAATTTCCTTTACAAGCACACGGATAAACTGTTCATCAGCAGATTCGATATCGGGCTGCGCCAGATTAACGTTGATCTGTTTTTTATACCGTTTTACTAACGTCTGCTGCTGATGGAGTATCTGCGCCAATTTTGAACGCAGCAGACTGATATTAAAAGGTTTGTTGATATAATCTGTTGCACCGGCCTGTAAGGCCTCCAGTTCGATCTTCTGATTGACTACCGCAGTTACAATCAGCACAGGGATATGGACCAGCTTAGCCTGGGCTTTTATAAAGCGGCAAAAATCCAGTCCGCTCTCTCCAGGCAGGCTGAGATCGGTGATGACAAGATCGACCTGCTGCTTGCTTAGGGTCAATTTTGCATCATTAATACTTTGTACAGCGTAAATTAGGTAGACCGAACTCAGGGTCCGCTCCAAGTAATGAAGGAAGTCAATATCATCTTCCACCAATAAAATAGCGGGTTTATCCTGCTTACTGCTTTCGACGGGATCGGCGCTCGCTATGGCCTTATTTATGGGCAACTGAACATTAAATGTCGTCCAGTGCGCATTGCTGCTCAGCCTGATATTTCCACTCAAGAATTCGACATAGTCTTTGACAATAGAAAGCCCGATGCCTGTACCCTGATTCAGTTTTCCATTTGGCACATCCAGTTGTATGTAACGTTCAAAAACGCGGGCTTGTAAATTTTCGGGAATCGCTATACCCTGATTTTGAACTTCAATACACAGTATCTTTTCTGTTTCTTGTTCAGTGATTTCGGCATTGAATGTCACAATACCGGATACTGGGCTAAATTTGACCGCATTTGACATCAGATTGAAAATAATGCTTTCCAATTTGTTTTTGTCAAACCAGGACAGATATGTGTCTGGAGCGATATTGACCTGCAGCGAGATCTGATTGCTTTGAGCTATCCCGGCAAAGGCATCAAGCTGTTCGCGGATAAATCCCATGAGGTCCCCATATTCTTCGTTCAGTTCAAGTTCACTTTTCTCCAATTTTCTAAAGTCCAGCAGCTGGTTGACCAATTTAAGCAGACGGTCTGCATTCTTCTTGATTAAGTTTAGGTCGGCTTTTTTTTCCGGATGCTGCTCTTCATCCAGCAGCTGCTGTGCTGGAGTTAGAATCAAACTGATCGGAGTCCTGAATTCATGGCTTATATTGGTAAAGAAACGTGTTTTCAACGCATCCAATTCCTTTGCCTGTGCAGCTTGCTCTTGTGCGAGATAGAGTTGATTACGCGTCCTGACACGCAGTTTTGTCAAATAAAAATAAGCCCATAGGACGACTAATATCAAACAGGCATAAAAAAGAAAGGCCATTGTTGAACGCCAAAACGGTGGCTGTATATCGATTGTCAAAAGTAGTACACCATCTGACCAGCTACTTGAATCGATAGCATGCCGAATATACAAGCTGTAGCTGCGCGTGTCCAGATTGGTAAAACTGGCCCGCATGGTTCCCGGTTCAAAATCAAACCATTCATCACTTAGACCAGCAAGCTGATATTGATAGAGTCCATTATGTTGCTGTAGGTAGTCAAAGGTCGAGAACTCCAGCGAAATGGCATTGAGGTTGTACGGAAGCCTCAGTTCCTTAAGATTATTCAGGGCTTGATCGTAAATGACCCGGCCCGAAAATTCTTCACCTACGGCGACCCGCTTATTGAATAAATAGAGATTGGACAAAAGCGGCAAGATCAGTTCACTTTCGCGGCTAATTTTCGCAGGATCAATAAAATTGAACCCCTTTGGCCCACCAAAAACAAGTCTTCCGTCCCGCATTTTTAAAGCAGCGTTTTCATTGAATACATTACCCTGAAGGCCCAATTCCTGCGTAAAATTGCGGATGATAAACTTCTCTGCCTGCCCTGTACCGACAATCGTCGACAGGCCTTTGTTTGTGGAAGCCCAAATATCACCTTGATCATCTATCAAGAGCGCCAGGATTGCATCGTCGCTAAGCCCATCTTGCTGTGTAAGATAGCTTATTTTCGCACCATCGATTACATGCAGTCCCTCTTGTGTCGCTACCCAAATACGACCAGTTTTATCCTCTTTGATATCATAAATTAGATCATTCATGAGTTTCATAGGCGAACTGGATGTATTGATATAAGTAATCTTGTCGTCGGGTGTCAACAATGCCAATCCTGTAGCTGTGCCGATCCAGAGACGTTTTTTTGAATCCTCAAATAAGACAGAGATATAATTGCTGTTGATGGTTTGGCCCTGCCGTGTATATGTTTTCGAAAACTGTTCTGTTTTTTTATCAAACAGGTACAGGCCGGTACTTAGCGTTCCTATCCAAAACCGATGTTGACTATCTTCATAGATCTCCCATACACTATCGTCATTCAATTTCCCGGGGGCCGCGTCACGGTGGAAAACCTTAAAACTTTTGCCGTCAAATCGACACATACCACCTCGATAAGTTCCTATCCACAGCCTGTCTTCCGCATCCAGCAATAAGAAAACAATCACGTTGCTGCTCAAACTATTGGGATCCTGAGGATCATGCAGGTATTGCGTAAAGGTTTTCTGACTGAGATCATAATAGAGCAATCCCCCGCCATTTGTCCCAATCCAGAGATTACCCTTTCGATCCTGTACAAACTTATTGACGTCGTCAAAGGGAAGTGATTTGGGAAGTCCAGGATAGTTCTTGACTAAGGAGAATAATAACAAGTTGGGATGATAATAACTGATGCCGCCTTTGTATGTTCCCGTCCAGATAATCCCTGACTTATCCCGATATAAAGCCGTTATGCTATTGTAAGGTAGGCTCCGTAAATCATATTTATCGTTACCGATGATTTGTACACTTTTTGTTTTTTTATCATAAACATTGATCCCACCATGGTCAGTTCCTAGCCAGAGATGCCCTTTATCATCTTGCACGATATTGCCTACAAAAGGATTGGATAGTTCTTTTTGGAGATGTTGAATTGATCCATCTTTCGGATCAAGCCAGTATACACCGATTGGAATATCCTTTGAGAAGATCCATATCGCCCCGTCCTGATCGGCAAATAGATTATAATTTACCAGCTTATTGCTGATCGGCAATAAGCTAGTTTTGGTACTTCGCAGTGATTTCGTATCAATGTGACCCAGCAGGCCATTTTCGTAGATTACCCAGATCGTCTGCCCTTGCCCAGCTATCACATCGGCTATTCGGTTGTTTTTGGTCAACTGCGGTACAGTACGATAGGTTTTCTTTAGGCTATCGTACAAGATCAGTGAACGATCGCTATACAATAGTGCAAAGGTCTGCCCTTCCAGCGGTCTTATCGTATGTACGTCTTTGACGGGCAACTTTAAGCGGGTCAGTATGGAATCAAGCTGCTGGACGATAATGCCTGAATGCTGATCATACACATTCATCCGGTTGCTGGTACGGATCCATACATTACCTTCTGGTCCCTCAAAGATTGCGGAAATCGAATTTCCACTCAGCCCGGTACGTTTATTGGCGGAATAGCGAAAATTTGTGAATTGCGCTCCATCAAATCGGCTCAGGCCAGATTCGGTACCAAACCATAAGTAATTGTACTTATCCCTGAGTGCGCAATTGACATGATTATGCACCAGGCCCTGGTCAGAAGTTAAGGTTCTAAACGCATACGTATTGACCTGGCTCCAAACTGAAGATTGCCCTAAGAAAAGGAGAAGAAAGAGTTGGAGATACGCGTATAAAAAAGACTTAAGCTGCTGCATTGGTTATCATCTCCCCAATGATACAAAAATTGATCAAATACAGCAAATCAAGTTGCTATTAATATAAGCTTTGACATGGTCTTTTGATCGTTTCATCATTATACAACACGCACTATCACCTCTTATCATATTCCCAATATAAAAATGGCATTGTTGAGACAGCTATTCTTTATCCGCTAACCAAGTTACCACATTGCGATCACGTTCGTAAGTTAAACCGGAATAATACCATTTTTACAGGGGATTAACAGGGTGTTAGCAAGGGTTTACCCCTGTTATACCCCTGTTAACCCCCTGTTATCCCCCTGTTAAACCCCTGCTAATAGTAGAACTGGTATAAATTAATTAATACGTTTTGTAGGAAAAATTGAAAATCAGTTTTACAATGAAGCGCTTCCAAAAGATTGCTATTAAATAAATAGCCATGAAAATAGCACTATTTAAACAGCCCTATTAGGTAATAGAATTTCTAAAACCAGATGTTTAGATCTGACTAAAAATCCTTTATTCACCACTCGAAATAGCAGTTCAAAATACTGGAAACTTACTGAAATTGCTTAGGCCTGTCTTTTTCTGCTGCTCTTGCGGCAATCTCATCAATGCGTTTTTTGCGGGTATTTGGTCTTTTGGCGAGAACAATCCATTGCAACATCATTTTTTTGACGGATTTACTCAATCCAAGAAAATAATCTTTTGAACCAGCGTAATGTTGAAATGCTTCATCCAAATCCTCGGGAATAATTAATTCTTCCACACTGTCCAAAATTGACCAAGAGCCATTTTCTTGCGCTATTTTTATAACCTCATGCCCCGCTGGAGTCATCAGATTCGCATCGATTAGTTTTTTAACTTTTTCTTTGTTAATTTTAGACCAGGTACTATTGGGTTTTCTTCGGCTAAATAACTGCATGAATGAATAGGCATCAATCGGCCTCCGTGTGCTATCAATCCAGCCAAAACACAAAGCTTCATCCACAAGTTCAGTCCAGTTGACCACCGGTAAATTTGATTTTTTAGTATTACAGATCACCCAAATTGATTGTGCTATGTGATGATTGTTCTCAAGCCAAAATCGCCACTCTTCCTTTGTATTCAGGTAAATAGTGATTCTCTCCGCCGAATTCTGTTTGATCATTTATTTAGTTTTTTAGTCCTTACTGGTATGGATAAAATTTGTCTATTGTGAAAATACGTTTTTTTTGAATACTAGTCATCCATGTTTTGCAGAACAACGACCAGCTTGTCCTATTGACAATATCAGCCCGCTGCTCTATTTTCCATTTTCCCTCACTTGCCAAATGATTATTTTGCGTAGGCGCCAAGTCGATAGCGTCGAATAGCGTAAAAAAAACCAGCAACAGCCAATAATGGTAATTGAAGTCAAGCTAATCAGGATTTTCTTTATCATACGTATTTATTTTTGCATTTCGTTTCAAATAATAAGTCCTTAAAAAATTACAATCAACACAGAAGTTAAAACCTTTTATTCGTTAAACACCACAATCGCCAATTTACAGTATTACAATAGCTAAAAAATCGATAGTTTATATGTGTTGGCAATTATTTATAATTCGTTAGTGATCCATCAATTTACACAAACGTTTGTGTATTCAATTTACTTGAATCTCTAATTTATTCTCAGTATACTCGTGATAACATTATAATTAATTACCTAGAACAGTGGTTCAAAAAATAGACTAAACAGACAGCAAAGCAACATTACCGGAATACGGACTAATATATTCTTATAGCAACATATTTTAAAACGCTAAAAAAATGAAACAGATTGGCTTAAAAATCAAACAGGAATGGAAGTTTCTTTCCATATTCGTCATCTGCTCTTTACCCGGCTTATTCAGCATGGCACAATCCAACACACCGGTCCTCCGTATCGGTATCATGGCCGATATGCAATACGCAGACAAAACAGACCACGGTAGCCGTTTCTACCACAATTCATTAATGAAGGTCGATACGGCTGTAGACTTCTTCAATCGCAATAAGGTCGATTTTTCATTGATTCTTGGCGATCTTGTCGACGAAGGTCCAAAAGATCTTCCAGTACTGTTAGAACATCTCTCCCCCTTAAAAAAAACGACTTATTGTCTACTTGGAAACCACGACTATGTTAACGTATCCAAACCGGATCTTTTGCACACTGCTTTTGGGATGCCAGCTAAATACTATGCATTTACAAAAGGAAAATGGCGGTTTGTTTTCTTAAATACGAATGCGCTCAGTGAATATGCCACAACGCCCAATTCAGCAGACCAACGTGAATGGAAAACCCTGGTGGATAGCCTACAGACAAGCGGAAGGAAAAATACGCAACCCTGGAATGGCGGAGTTAACCGTAAACAACTCGAATGGTTACAAAACGAACTTGCCCAAGCGTGGAAAAACAAAGAGCATGTGATCGTATTGACACATCATCCTTTATTGCCAGAAAACGGCTATGAAACACTCAATAACCGGGAGGTTCTTGATATACTATACAAATTCCCCGAAGTTAAGTTGGTACTTTCCGGTCATAATCATAAAGGCAATTATGTAATGGCAAATAATATTCCTTTTGTAACCATGGAGGGTATGATCGAAACAGCTACCAGCAACGCCTATGGACTTTTGGAACTCTATCCGAAAGAAATCAAAATCAAAGGCCAGGGTAGACTCAGTTCAAGAGTTTTTAAATTATCATCCAAATAAGGCTCAATCGGGTGATTAATAAACTCACCATAAATGAGATTTAAATAAAACACCCGCAACGGCTTTAGCTGTTGCGGGTGTTTTTTATTGAATAGGTTTAGACAAAAATACTATTCCATGGTTGGATTAAATGTTCCGCCCCAATCTTTATTCTGCTTGATATTTGGGTTCTTGTCAATGACCGACTGCGCGACGGGAAAGAAATAATAGGTATCGGGTACCAAATTCACTTTGTTTCCTGTACTGGGCACCTGCAAGACGCTATATTTGAACTGATTTTCCTTCAATGTATATGTTTTGGCCAATGCATTGGCATCATCCAGATTCATCTCCGTTCCATTTGAATTTATTGCTATCGCTTCAACTCCATGTTTGGTTGTATTGTTCAGTATATTGAGCTTACGCAACCTTCTTAAATCCCAAAAACGATGTCCCTCAAAACAGAACTCAATATTACGCTCTGCCAAAATGGCTTCACGCATTTGCTCCTTCGTGGTTGCTGTTATGCCATATTTATTATCTGCGCCCGGCTCGATTCCCGCTCTTTTCCTAATTTGCGTAACCAGGTCTAAGGCTGTCGCAAAATCTCCTGTTTCATTTGCCGTCTCAGCATAATTCAATAGAACTTCGGCATAGCGCATCAACACAAAGTCGACATCATACTGAGTTTCCACTTCGGTTTGCTTTAATGACAGTTTGGAATTTTTTAAGATAAAAAACCCGCTATATCGATCCAAATTGGACGATGGAGTTTTTGCCTTCGGGTTAATGCCAAAGTCATCTAAAGCCGGAGCAATACCGACAGAAGTGTATTGTCTTTTGCCGGTCTTGCCGGAAACTTCATAGATTTTGGCATTCCACACAATAGACTTGTCAAAACGCGGATCGCGGTTTTCCCAATAGGATTGTAAAAATTGATCTTCTGTCTTATGGTATTTACCCGCTTGATCGGAATATAACTTTCCATCTTTCATTGGGAAAGCTTTTACAAATTCCCAGGATGGAACGGAACCTGCCGGCCCCCTACTTTCGGATCCCGGACGCACGCCATTATCCCAATTGGCAACTTTATTTGGATAGGTATTAATCACAGCAAAAACAACCTCCGGACCCTTTTCTACCAGCGCAATGTTGGAATAATCTGAAGTCAAACTATAGCCATCCGCCTTAAGCTGATCATAAGCTAATTTATTTGCGGTATTGGCCTCCTGCCAATAGGCATTTCCATAAGGATTGGAAGGGTTAAACTGTGGAGAAGCTTTATATAGCAATACCTTTGCTTTAAAAGCGGCTGCAAAATCACCATCAATTTTCCCATAATCTGCTGTTCCTTTTGCAATTGTTTTTGGCAATTGTGAAATTGCCTGATCCAGATCTTTAACGATCAGCTCAAAACATTCTTTTGTCGAATTGCGGGGCACATTAAGATCATCATTTTTTAGGTCTTGCGGTACAGTAATATAAGGAACACCGCCGTGGATCCTGACCATGTTAAAATACATAAAGGCACGCATAAACAACGCTTGGCCAATCACCGTTTTTTTAAAATCGTCTTTTAATGAAGTACTTTCATTGACTTTCTGTATGGCCGTATTGATTTTCCGGATGGTTGTATAATCCCATGATTTGTAAGAACCATTGTTGACGGTAACCGCATCCAATGGAAAAGCGATGCCGATTAGTTGTTCCGAATTTCCGTCCGCACCAGAATTCCAGTTACCAAATAGTGGATATAAATTGGCAAGATAGCCGTTCACTAGATTTGGATCAGCCCATACCTTGGCTTCATCCAGCGAATTGAGGTCCTCAATGTCCAATACATTTTTACAGGAGGACATGCACAAGGCCAATGCAATTAAAGGATAATATATTTTTTTCATCTTTTTTTCATTTAAAATTTAACATCAAGTCCAAACGTAAAGGTTTTCATGACTGGATAAGAATCATACAGCTTTTGTTCGGGATCATGAAACTCTTTCATTGGCGAAAAAACAAACAAATTGGTCCCATTAAAAAACAGATTGACATCTTTCACACGCAGTTTCTCCGTCATGCTCTTCGGCAATCGATAAGAAACATTAAGGTCACGTAAGCGCAAATAGGCTCCATTTCTTATCCAGAATGACGAAGGGGCTGCACCGGATTCGGCCCATCCAGAGTATCCTGTTGGCCGCGGATATTTGGCGTCGGTATTATCCGGTGTCCAGACATCGGAAGCCCAAATTGGATAATATGGACGGAAGGTATCACCGTGCTGACGCATTCCACCGCCTTCTTGATTACTGATCATGCGATCATAAGCAAGAACTCCCTGAAATAAGGCCGAGACATAAAAGCCCTTCCAGCTCGCATTGAATCCAAACCCATAATTGATGCGCGGAGAATTATTGTCCGACAATAACTGCAAATCGTTATCATCAATTTTCCCATCCGGACCACCTGAGTAATTCGCCCCCTGAATATCTTTATATAAGATCATCCCAGGAAAAGGATCCCTTCCGTAGGTCTTAAATCCTTTTGCTTTCAACGCATCAGCTTCAGCCTGTGTCCTAACCAAACCAAGGGATTCTAAGCCGATAATTCTATTCTCAGGTCGTCCAATTCTGGAGCGAAAATTCTGCGGCTGGCCCGATGCATAAGATGGTTCTTCGTCAATGATGTCCCAACGGTCTTTGGCATACCCCAGATTGGCATTGAGACCATAAGCCACTTCACCAACCTTGTCATTCCAGTTAAAAGAAATCTCGCCGCCTTTATAACTTCTCGCCGCATAGTTTTCAGGAGCAAGTGCACGACCGTAATTGTCAGGGACCTTCAGCGATCTTGGACCAAGAATATTGGTTTCCTTGCGTGAAAACAGATCAAGGCTACCGGTCAGCTTATTATTAACAAATCCAAAATCCAAACCCAAGTTGACACTCTTAGAAGTTGTCCAGGTTAGATTTTGTGTTGGGGTTGCACCATACGCAATACCATTATAATAGCGGTCACCAAACATATAACCGCCCGAGGTTGTATACTTTTCTAAATAACCAAATTGCCCGATTCGATTGGCATTGACATCCAAATCGTTACCCGTTGTACCATAAGAAGCTCTGAACTTCAAATCCGATATCGTATTTTTTATATCCGTAAAGAAGTTTTCGTCCGACACACGCCAGGCTGCTGATACTGAAGGAAAAAATCCCCACCGCTTATCCGTCGGAAATAATGGTGAACCATCGTAACGAAAAGAAAACTCCGCAATATATTTATCCGCATAATTGTAGTTGGCACGCCCGATGATACCACGTCTCGAATCGATCGTTTCATTGGCAGTTGTCGACCTAAAGTTGCGATCTGTAGGATAAATAAACATTTGATCCAGGGCTGTAATTGGATTTTCTGCCCGTGAAGTGACATAAGTCCCTCCTTTTTTGGACTGTTCATAAACCAATGTTCCGTCTACGGAATGTTTACCAAACTTGCGGTTATAGTTTAAAAACCAGTTTACCTGATATTCCCACAATCGTTGTGGGCTATAATCCATGAAAGGCTGGCTCTGACTAAAAGTAAAAATATTAATATTAGCTTCTGATGGCGGAGCTGGTATAAAGCGGTTGTCATTCGGGTTTAAAGAAGTAAAGGTATAGTTCTTTTGAAAACTCATATAACGCTTGCGCATATAGTCTTGAGCAATGTAACTTCCGACAACTTTTGTCGAAAGGCCCTGTACCAATTTATCCAGCTTCAAGTTTAGGGTCATAATAGGATTGACCTGCCGCACTTTACGGTCTATATAGCGATCCCCAATGACCTGATCGATCACATTCCACGCCTGCCAGCTTCCCATAGGCGTCTGTACAGGATAAGCCGTTGGTGTATTGCTCGGTGTTCCGTCTGCATTCAGGTAAAACGGATACATCTTTGGCCAGTTGAATGTAACACGGTAGAAATCGGATACATCAAAATCATCATCGTTCGAAGATGTGCTGAATGGCCAAAAAAAGCGCTTCGAATTAGTCTGGTTGGCTGAAATATTAAAATCCATGCTAAAATCTTCGGTAATCTGTGCGGAAATATTGCTCCTTAGATTAAATTTCTCATGATCCAAAGATTTATAAGATCCATTTTCTTTACGGTAGCTCAGCAAGCTATAATAAGTAATTTTGTCGCCACCCCCATTAACCGATATTGATTGTCGATGTGTAAACGGATTGCGCCAGATAACGTCATTAGCATTGTAATTTTTGTCCTTGAAATAATCAAACTCTTTTTGTCCATTGGGGATAGAAAGACCACGAAATTCGGCGACCCGGTTTTGATAAGTGAGTTCATCTTGCGCAGTCGTTAAATTAGCAAGGAGCTCCTGTGTTGGCGTATTGAAAGTATAATTACTTTGTACATTAAAAACAGGGGCTTGCGCCGTTCCTTTTTTTGTCGTTACCACCACTACGCCATTACCGGCCCGGGTGCCATACACTGCGGCAGTTGCAGCATCTTTTAAGAAGGTCATTTGGTCAACCTCGTTCGCTTCAAGCACATCGAATGCAGCTTTATCGCGAACTACGCCATCAATTACATAAAGTGGCTCGGCAAAACTCCCCCGTATACGCAAGCTCGACGATGCTCCGGCCATCCCCGAAGTATTGGTGACATTGACACCTGCAGCTCTACCGGCGAGTGAATTGGAAAGATTTGAACTGGGGATGTTTTTTAACTGTTCTGCATTGACGGTAGCGACCGAACCAGTAATATTCCCTTTCCGCTGCTTACCATAACCAATGATCACAACTTCTTCAAGTGCTTGATCACTCGAAACCATGACGACATTGACGTTGCCTGTGGAAACGGCCACCTCCTGCTTTGTAAATCCTTGGTAGTTCACGACCAAAACATCACCGCGCCTTGCGCGAATAGAAAAAACACCTTGTTGATTGGAGGACGTTTGAACGGATGTTCCTTTGACGGTGATGGTAGCACCGGCTAATGCCTGACCTTTCTCATCTTTGATTATCCCTGTAACCTGATCTTGATCGACAATAGCATTGATCGGATCCAGATTCAGCGCGTAAGAATCGGGCTGACTAAACAGCAGGCAGAGCCCCAAAAGGCTAATGGGTCTCGCCTTTCCATGAAGAAAAAAATTTCTCATCATAATTACAAATTGGTTTAAAATAATAAAGAACCGTGGGGTTCAACTTTGGTTTATTGACTTTGCATGCTTTTCTTTTTATAAAAAACAGCAAAAGTGGATTAGATTGTCTATTAAATTTAAAAAACAAAATCCTATTAACGAAATTAATATGATTTTTTAATCTAAAATTCACAGAAACGTTACATGCTTAAAACAGGGAATGGAAATGCCGGACACAGCAGTCCCGATCTTCAGGTAGGACACCTAAAAACGGTAGTGAACACAGGGATTTAAAGTGGATTTACATCCCTGTATGAATAATATCTAGGAAATTTTATTTTCAGGCGAGCCAAGTACGATCAATGTAGAGGCTCCGAATGGGACTAAAAAAAATAAGAACCTAAAACTGTAAGCTGGCATTTAGACAAAACTGCCGTCCATTATAGGTTGGTAATACCACATAACTCTTTTTTGAATTCTGCAATCGACTGTCTACCAGCGGTAGCAACCAATAGGCGATTTTAGTACTTAAGATCCCGACCCCAGCTCCCATAGCGATATCCGAGAACCAGTGCTTATCATTGTGCATCCGCAGATAACCGGTACCCGCGGCAACAGCATACCCCGCTATTCCGTACCAAATTGACTCCTGTCTGTATTCCTGCCAAAGTAATTCCGCACCAACAAATGCAGTGGCAGCATGCCCTGAAGGAAAGGAATTGTTCGCTGAACTATCGGGTCGCCAAACAGGTATAGTAGATTTCATAATTCTCACGGTTGAAGTCATGATAATATTGGAAACCGCCGTTGTGAACAGGCGTTGTTTAAGGTTATGTTTCGCAGGTACCCCGACCGCATCCAGCACAAAAACTCCGGCAGTTCCAGCAAAACGTGTGAAATCGTCCAACTTAATTTTTTGATTGTTCCTTCTCGAAACGCCGTCTCTAATGTCTTCATCTATCCCTTTTAAAAAGGGATTCCCTTTGGCAACGGTACCATAGGTGATCAATCCTACAGGAACAGCCAGTTCTTTGTAAGGAATTTTCTTAAAAAAATGAGATCTGCTGCTCGAATCCGAAGGTTGTTCCGACAAGATCTGCGCAAATGAGGTAACCGGCATTACAAAAAGTAAAACCAGTAGCCAATAAAAAACAATCTGTTTCCAGTAATCGATCATTTTAGCCTTAAAAAATTTTATAATGCGCAAAGATAATATTTATAAACTACCTCTTTGACAGTTTTATAAACTACCTCTTTGACAGTATTAATCCATACAGCACGGCAATATTGGGCATCAATCTCCATTTTATCATTAAACAAAGGAAAAGTAACGAAAGTCCGCTGTTTTAGCTTTTAAATAGACGGCGGACTTTCGCTTCAACATATATAAATGATCAAAATCCTATCGTAACACCATTGGCAATGATAGCATCTTTTTTCACAACAACGATGCCGTCACAGATCATATGCGTATCAAAATCGCCATCATTCAAGCCCGGTCCACCAATGATACGAACGTCATCGCCAATACGGCAGTTCTTATCCAAAATAGCATTTTCAATATAACAACGTTTACCCACGCCTACCGGTGGTGGCTTTTGTGTATTTCCCAATTCCAACACTTCTTCCAATTGCTCATAGTAATCTGTTCCCATCATGTAGGTCGATTTAATAACCGTCCCTTCACCAATACGGGAACGTATCCCAATAACAGACCTCTCCAGTTTATCTCCATTTAAAATACATCCATCGGCAATTACCGTATTATTCAAGGTTGTCCCCGAAATTTTCGAAGGTGGAAGCATCCGCGCACGTGTATACACGGTTTCATTAAACAGGTTGAAATCCGGAATGTCATCCGTTAATCCGATATTGGCATCAAAAAAGGATTTGATGGTTCCGATATCGGTCCAATAACCATCAAATTGATAACTTAACACGCGAAGTGCTTCAATGGCATCCGGTATAATTTCCTTGCCAAAATCCATCCCGGGGTTGGCAATTAAAAGGTTGCGCAAGATGTTTTTTGAGAAAACATAAATCCCCATGGATGCCAGATAATGTCTTCCCTGCTTATGCAAAACCTCGGAGACCTCTGAGGTCCAATTTAATACTTCATCCTTATCGGGCTTTTCAACAAAAGCGGTAATCTCATTCGCTTCATTCGCTTTTAAAATACCAAATCCTGTAGCATCCTTACCATTGACTGGTATAGTCGCAATGGTAACATCCCCCCCATTTTCAACATGGAAGTCAATCAGCTTCGAATAATCCATTTGGTATAACTGATCACCAGACAAGACAAGAATGTAGTCGTAATCTACATTCAGGAGATGTTTCTGCGTTCGCCTAACGGCATCAGCCGTACCCTCAAACCAACGATCGCCCTCATTGGTCTGCTCAGCAGCCAAGATGTCAACAAAGCCCTTACTGAAAATGCTGAAATTGTAAGAATTTTTGATGTGTGTGTTCAAAGAGGCTGAATTGAACTGCGTCAGTACGAAGATCTTATTATAGCCAGAATTCAAACAGTTCGAAATCGGAATATCGACCAAACGATATTTTCCAGCTATTGGAACCGCTGGTTTCGACCGTTGCTGTGTCAATGGGAAAAGGCGCGACCCTCGACCTCCTCCCAATACAAGGGAAACTACTTTGTGTATCATACCTCAATCCATTAATTGGTTATAAAATTGTTATCTTCAAGAACAAGGACCTGATCAGGTTTAGTCTCGAGATTCTTTAAATTCAGGTTTAAGAATCCTTATTAAATTAGCAATTTTCCGGATAAGAAGCAAACAACAATTTTAATCAATGATTCTTTTCACAAAAAAGTAATTCTAGAAAAACGAGCAGAAACATGCTTAATTTTAACCGATTAAAAGGCGATGATGACAAGTCCGTGTCTCCCATAGGTTTAATATCCAAATAGACCACTGAATAAAAAAAGGCAGTAGATATAGCCAACAAGTAATAGGTTAACACCTATTTGCGGATATTTCTTTTGGGTAAATAACCATAGGATCTCAATAAAGGCATAAATGGACAACGGTGCTGCAAGACTGACGGTCATAAAATAGAGTAAATATCCAGCCCCCAAAGCATCATTTTGTTGTTTAAGAATCAAATATGGGACAAGAAGTAGCAGAAAGGCGATACAGACTACAGAAAATCGAATAAAAAAATGTCGTTTTAGTTTTCGATCCCCTTTAAGAGGTTTATACATAAACAGTGTTGAGCCCGATATATAGAGTGATAACAACAAATAACCGATATAGTGATGCGCGCTCTCCAAACCATTCCAATCTTGATTAGCGTAGGCAAGACCAACAATTAGAAATAAAACAATAAATAAAACTACTTTAATATAATTCATCTAAAAACATCAGGGGATTATCCCTACTAGAGTAATTGAACGCTATAAATTTTAATATCGTATGGAACACACGTGAATTTCAAGATTTCTCCCGGATGCTACTTCTTGCCAATCGAACTTCGACCACAATAGTGCAAATCAACTCAATAAAATCAACTTACGGAAGGATAACCAAACTAAATTTTCATCCATGGGAAGGCAACCTTGACCTAAAATTTGCGTAAATTGCTAAAGTATATAGAACAAAACAGCTATGAATTCTTCATTATTGGATGGGAACTATTGGGATGAACGTTATAAGAACAAAGCAACAGGCTGGGATATTGGCTATGCCTCTCCTGCTATTATCAATTATGCAGCAGCGTCTATTGCCAAACATGCATCTATTCTAATTCCCGGTTGTGGAAATGCTTATGAAGCAAAGGCTCTACTTGACATGGGGTTCCATCAAATTACCTTACTTGATATCGCTCCGACCCTCGTTGCGAAGGTAAGAAAAGAGTTCGCCAATAGCCCTCAGATCCAAATTGTATGTCAAGATTTCTTCCAGCACCAGGGTCAGTACGACTATATAATTGAGCAAACATTTTTTTGTGCACTGGATCCTTCATTACGTCCCAGCTATGTACAACAAATGCATACTTTGCTCAAGCAGCAGGGTATTCTGATGGGTTTATTGTTCAAACGGGAATTTGCAAAACAGGGACCACCTTTCGGTGGAGATCAAACGGAATATCAACAATTATTCGCTTCGCAATTTGACATTTTACAGCTGACAGATTCAACCAACAGTATTCCCCAAAGACAGGGAAATGAACTCTTTTTTGAGCTGCGCAAAAAATAGTCTACTTGCCCGGCATGACCCGATAGGTTGGATCTTCCATGATATTGACCTTCACAATGCCCGCAGCATTTTTTAACAAAGAGCGACAATCTTCACTGAGGTGCCACAATTCGATTTTTTTCCCTTGTGCAGCGTAGCGTTCGGTAATTTTGTTGAGTGCATCCACGGCGGACATATCCACCACACGACTTTCCTTAAAATCTAAAATCACACGCTCAGGATCTTCCAAAACATCAAATTTATCCAAAAAATTAGCTGTCGAACCAAAGAAAAGAGGTCCATAGATTTCATAATGCTTGATGCCCTCGGCATCCAAATATTTTCTTGCACGAATGCGCTTCGCATTATCCCAGGCAAATACAAGTGCGGATACCACTACACCAATCAGCACCGCAAGTGCCAAATTATGTAAAACCACGGTAATTCCGGCGACAATAATCCCAACGAAAATATCTGATTTGGGAAATTTATTGACAATCCGCAAGCTCACCCATTGGAAGGTTCCAATGGCCACCATCATCATCACACCGACCAGCGCGGCCATGGGTATCTGCTCAATAAAAGGAGCACCTACCAAAATAATCACTAAGATGGTCATCGCTCCTATAAAAGAAGAAAGTCGCGTGCGGGCACCAGCATTTAAATTGACCAGTGTTTGAGCAACCATGGCACAGCCACCCATTCCCCCAAAAAATCCATTGATTGTATTGGCTATCCCCTGCGCCATGGATTCGCGGTTTGCATTTCCCTTACTCGCCGTTATTTCGTCCACCATGTTCAGTGTCAGGAGCGATTCCACCAACCCTACTCCAGCCATCACCAAAGAATACGGAAAAATCAGTTGCAATGTTTCCCAGCTCAGGGGTACATTAGGTAAATGTAGATGGGGTAATGTCCCACTAACAGAGGCAATATCTACTACTTTTTTGGTATCAATACCTAAAAAAGAAACTAGACCAAATACAACTAAAATAGCGACTAAAGAGGCTGGAACAGCCTTCGTTATCCGAGGAAATCCAATCACAATCAACATCGTCAGCAGAGTCAGTCCCCCCATGATGTATAAGGTACTTCCCGACATCCATTCCGCCCCCTGTTCGGTATTCACCTTAAATTGGACTACTTGAGCCATAAAAATGATAATGGCCAGTCCGTTCAAAAAACCGTACATAACGGGCTGCGGAATTAAGCGTACAAATTTCCCCCATTTAAAAAGCCCGACTAAAAATTGCAGGAGCCCCGCCAAGACGACAGCAGCAAACAGGTAATCAATACCGTGACTTGCCGCCAGGGCCATCAATACAACCACTGTTGCGCCAGCACCTCCGGAAACCATCCCTGGTCTACCGCCCAAAATGGAGGTCACCAAACCCATTAAAAATGCTGCATAAAGTCCCGTCAACGGTGGTAGCCCAGCTAAAATTGCAAATGAGAGTGATTCCGGAATCATTGTCATTGCGACCGTTAATCCTGCAAACAACTCATTCTTAAGATTAGTCGATTTTATATTGAATATTTCAAAGGTATTGTTCATTTTTAATTTACTTGAACGGGATAATTGCCGCAAAGGTACTAATCACACAAACACTTTTCCCCAATATTTGTTATTCTTTACAAATTTTATCGCAAAACAGTATGTTCATTTCGATCAAACAACGCATTAACCAACGTTATTATAGTCTCTTAATATGTATCATTTTGTTGCTTGTCCAGCTCGTGAGTATAGGGCCTAGTAAGGCTACATTCCTACCAGCTAGAGACTCCTTAGTTACTTCAGATAGCCTATTTCGAGCGAAACCTATCGAAAAATATCCCATGTACCACGATGAGCAACCACGACTTTGGAACAATCATCTTATCAACGTGAAACAAACAGACAGTCTATTCGATTACCAAAAAAAGAACTTCTTAAGGGCGGGAATTGAGTGGTTTTCCATCCAAGCTATTCCTGCATCGGTTAATTACTTCATTCGAAAAGATCCTGTTTCCCATATTTCCTTTAAAAACTTCTTTAGTCATTTAAAACTGTCAGCCTGGACCTGGGACGACAATCTTTTTGCAACAAATCAAATAGCGCATCCTTATCACGGTCAGTTTTATTTTAATTCGTTCCGATCCAACAACTACAGTTTTCTACAATCGACAGCAGCAACCGTAGCTGGTAGCTATATCTGGGAAACTGCAGGTGAAACAGAACCACCATCCATCAATGATATCATCAACACAAGTTTTGGCGGTACTATTTTAGGTGAAATGACCCATAGACTATCGCATCATATTCTTTCGCGCCCAAGCCTGACCAAAGGACAACGCAATAAAAAAGAACTATTGGCCATGTTGATCAATCCGATAAACGGGCTCAACCGTCTGCTCGACGGGCGCTGGGGAGATAAGGTAAAAGGTGCGGTGGTCGACAGTTCTTTAGTACACACTGAAGTTGAATTGGGGCTAAGACGGTTTGATGCCAAAGAACATGACATCTTGAATAAAGGAAAGAATGACATCTATGCTCGTATCAAACTGATTTACACCAACGATGATCTAGACAAAAAGAAACCCTTTGATGATTTCTTCCTCAACTTGGAACTTGGATCAGATGATAGTTCCATCGTCAATGCGGTCAATGTGTATGCCTCGTTATACGGTAACCGTATTTTATCCAATTTAACAGGACGTCATCGTGGTATCGTGTCTGCGCATTTCGACTTTCTACGCAATGAAGCTTTTTATTACGGATCACAGAGCATCAATTACAATGTTTTTTCAAACTTCAATATTGGTAGCCGTACCAAGCTGACAACCATCCTTGGTGGTGGTCCAGTGGTATTGGCTGCTGTACCTGATCCTTATCTCCATTTTGGTGAAAGTCGCACTTACGATTATGGCCCCGGGGCAGATGTTAGGGCTTCAGCCACATTGAGCACATTAAACCGCTTTAAATTTGGTATAGATTATCGTGGCGGATATTTTGTCACAATCAGTGGCAACAAATCCCACCATTTTCTACACGCGGTATCCACGAGTGCTTCAATGCGTATCTGGAAAAATTTCGGTGTCAACCTTTACTCCGGTTACTTTAGATTGGAAGGTCATTATCAAGACCATAACAATGTCAACAAAGACTATCCTTTTGTCCGGATAGCACTAGCCTACAATTCTGAATACTAGCGATAAAAAAAGGCTTAACTAAATAAGTTAAGCCTTTTTGATTAATTTGTCCAATATTTCTTTAACGCTTCCTTCAAACGCGGATCATAACCATATATATCCGGATACGTAACGATTTTTCCTTCGTCATCCAACCAGGTTGTATAGTAGGTGATATAAACTGGCATCTGCCGTTTCAGTGTTACCCAACGTGATTTTGAGATCGAATCTGTGGTAATTTCTTTTGCAATTTTTTCGGCCTGTTTTTCATTATTGACAAGGTAAGACGCCAAATCAACGGGTTTTTCAACACGCACACAACCATGGCTCACAGCGCGATTGCTCTGCCCAAACATTTGTTTTGCAGGCGTATCGTGCAAATAAATGGAATAGGGGTTCTCAAACAAAAACTTCACATTCCCCAATGAATTATCCGAACCAGGATTTTGTTTAAAACGAAAATTCTCCACAGAATCCGAATTCCAGTTGACCGTTGCAGGGTCCACTTGTTTACCTTTGTAATAGGCTACCATATTACGCGAGGCCAGATAGTTTGGATTATTTCGAACGCTTGACAATAACTCTTTCTTGACAATACTGCTTGGAATATTCCATACAGGATTTACTTGCATGGCATCCAACACCCCCTGCATGACAGGCGTCTCGTGGTTCTCACCTTTTCGCGTATAAGCCGGATTATCAGTTTCACCTACACACACATTCATCAGTTGACTTGTCTTCCCTTCTTCCATAATATGTAACCGTTGTTCAGGTATGTTCACAAATACATATTTCTCCGGAAAAGCATCTCCCATCCAGCGCAATTTTTCCAATACCATTAACACCTGGCTACGTTGTGCACTGTTTAGGTTCCCATTTTCCAATAAATCCTGAAACCTGGTGTAATACTGATTTTTAGGTTGGATATCGGTCAACACAGTTCCAATTTTTACACTATCCAGCATTTGTACAACTTTGCCATAGCTCATACGCTTTTGAGGAACGAAATATCTTCCATAAAGGCGTTTGGGGTTGACCACACCATATTTTATGCTGCTGATATAAGCCACGAGCCCATCAGTACTCAATAAGTCAAGTTTGGCCAATAATGGATAAACTTCAGCAACATCTTTGCTTTTCAGTTTTCGAAGCGAAGATAATGTTTCCTTAATCGCAGCTGTATGGAAATAACTAGCTCGAATACCATGTGCATCACTCCGCTCAAAGTAAGTTAACATGGTGTCTATACTACCATCAAAAAGGTGTTCGGCAATTAAAGTCATCCCTTCAGTAGAATCCGATAATTCCTTCATCCAGCTTGGATTAACCAATTGAGATTTTTCCTTGCCATACACTTCACGGAAGACTTTTACATACGCTGCAGTGTCAAAATCCTTATAGGACTTATTCTCAAACTCTTTCGCCAACACATCACCATAAGTCGGAGGATTATCCTTACAAGAAAAAAATACTACTGAAACAAATGAAATAAAAACTAAAAAACGTAACATATTACAAATCGTGAAAAAGAAATGGCTTCGCAATAATGAAGCCATTTTCTAAGGACAAAGATAAATAATTCTTATTGTCTAAAGAATCTTACCTGTCATTGAATCACTACAGAATCAATCACTGTATTTTTTCAGGAAATCTTCCAGCAATTCCACCATATCGGTATTGCCCAAAAAAGCTGCTGATCGCTGGTGCAAAGTTTTTGGCTCAATATCTAGTATGCGCTGCGATCCATTCGAAGCTTTACCCCCTGCCTGCTCAATGATGAAGGCAATTGGATTGCACTCATACATCAATCTTAGCTTACCATTAGGGTGCGCAGAAGTCGTTGGATAAAGAAAGATACCCCCTTTGAGGAGATTACGGTGAATATCGGCCACCATTGAGCCGATATACCGTGACGCATAAGGACGTTGCGTTGCACTGTCCTCCATTTGGCAATATTTGATATATTGCTTAACGCCGTTTGGAAATTTGGAATAATTTCCTTCGTTAATCGAATAAATTTGACCCGAAGCCGGAATTTTCATATCAGGATGGGATAAACAAAACTCGCCGATCGAAGGATCCAATGTGAATCCGTTTACGCCCTTTCCTGTTGTGTACACCAACATGGTTGAACTACCATAGATTATATAACCTGCAGCGACCTGTTTCGTTCCATGCTGTAAAATATCATTGCTATTACAAGAAACACCCGTATCAGAAATTCGTCGATAAATGGAAAAAATCGTCCCCACAGATACGTTAACATCGATATTGCTTGAGCCATCCAGCGGGTCAATACACACAATATATTTCGCATTTTTGGAAACCCCTGATTGGATATACACTGGATTTTCATGTTCCTCTGAGGCAACTACACAGCATTCTCCCCCACTTTGAAGCGCTTTGATAAACTGCTCATCGGCATAAACATCCAGTTTCTTTTGTCCCTCGCCCTGCACATTGACCTGGCCTGCATCGCCTAAAATATCAACCAATCCCGCTTTATTAACCTCTCTATTTACAATTTTTGCTGCGATTCCAATATCGCGCAGTAGTCTAGAAAGCTCCCCTTTAGCATACGGAAAATCAGCCTGTTTTTCAATGATAAATTGACCTAGTGTAGTTATACCACTCATAATGTTGTTTTATTGGATATTTGTTGCACAAAGCTAAAAAAGTTAAACAAACTTTAGCAAATACATCCTTCTCATATTTAGCATTTTAGCAGACTAAATACGCAATCGATTGCGCTATGTTTTGAAATCTCTTCTTTGCTAAAACGATTATTAGCTATTAAAAAAATAATAAAAGGTTGAAAGCAGTGGATAAATTTCAAATAGCAACGATTAGAAAAAAAACAATAAATGCTAAGTATTTGGTAATTTTGGCTAAATATTCTGATACAATGCAACAACTTATACAACTCATCGAAAAGGAAAAATTAGGAAATCAATTGGCAAAACAGTACACGTTGATTATTGATGATAAACAGGTCGTTCACGGTGCCTTATTTGTAATCAAAACCACAAAAAAAACATTTAAATTGATGATCCCGGCGTCTTTTCACGAAGCAGTTCTGAAAGAACAAGTAACCATCAATACCTTGATCAAACATCCCCAAGTAATGCTACTGGCTTAATCAAAGGGAAATTCCCCTATCCTCATACCTATCCCCAGAGCAAACAAAACATCGCTCGATTGTGTTTATCATAGCGTAATTTCGCTGTTTTTTTTACACCATATTCCGTCTCCCGAAGACTATAAAGCTGGTTCGCCCTAGAAAATGAGAGCAAACCGGAAGCACATATTATCAACGGGAAATTTTACAAGAAAACCCGGTAAAAGTGTAAAAATCACCTCGATATAACGTTTAACTTTAGGCAACAAAGACAACGCTATGCAACACCACTATACACTTTCGGGAATGTCCTGTGATGGATGTAGGTCCACAATCGAACATGCATTGAATGAGCTTCCTGGGGTTCATGCCGAGGTAACTTTAAACCCGCCAAGCATGACAGTAACATCCCAGAAACACATTCCGTTACAGCAATTACAGGAAATAATATCAAAATTAGGCCCTTATCAGCTCAGCGAAATACATAAGCATCAGGATGACGTACAATCCGATCAACACTTTGTAGCACAAGCTTCGGAGAGATATGGCTGCCCCATGCATTGCGAAGGTGAAAAAACGTACAGCCAGCCAGGAAATTGTCCGATCTGTGGTATGCATTTGGTAAAGCTCGATGCAGAAACAGCAATTAAAAATAAGCTGCATACTGAGCATGCAGCAACCTCGCATATCCAACACGAACAGCAACACAATCATTCCGCTCAGTCAAATGCTACGGTACATCGATCACAGACAATATCTACACCTGACAAAGCACATGGTCATACGTCTGCTGATCAATACTATTGTCCGATGCATTGTGAGGGCGACAAATGCTATAACGAACCTGGAAACTGTCCGGTATGCGGCATGAATCTGGAAAAGGTACCCATGTTAAAGACAGACCTTCAATATACCTGTCCTATGCATCCTGAGATTGTACAAGATCATCCTGGAAATTGCCCTATATGCGGTATGGACCTTGTGCCTATAGCCAATGGGAATGATGAGGCCGACGATCACACTTATCGTGATCTACGCATGAAATTATGGGTCTCTATCCTATTTACGGTCCCGATCTTTATACTTTCCATGGGCGAAATGCTTCCCGGTAATCCAATAGGTAAAATCATTTCGCCGAGTTTGTCTGGCTGGGTTCAGCTGGCTTTATCCCTGCCGGTTGTTTTTTATACCTGCTGGTCTTTTTTTCAACGGGGCTGGGTATCTTTCAAAACCTGGCGCCTTAATATGTTTAGCCTGATTGCACTTGGTGCCGGAGCTGCGTTTGTCTATAGTTTGGTTGGCCTATTTTTTCCGCAGGTATTCCCTGCTGAATTAAAAAATCACCATGGCAACATTGCACTTTACTTCGAATCCGTTACCGTCATATTGACTTTGGTATTATTAGGCCAGGTGATGGAGGCCAAAGCACATTCCAAAACCAATTCGGCAATCAAAGAGCTGATCAAGCTGAGCCCTTCCGAAGCTACGCGCGTAGAAAATGGAATAGATAAAAAGATCGGCATAGATCAAATTCAACTCGGAGATATACTCAAAGTAAAACCCGGGGACAAAATCCCCGTTGACGGACAAATTACGGATGGCAACAGTAACATTGATGAATCCATGCTGACGGGTGAACCTATTCCGGTAGAAAAACAAGAAGGAGATCATGTTAGTTCGGGAACAATCAATGGCGACCGCAGTTTCCTCATGAAAGCAGAGCGTATCGGTTCGGACACACTTTTGGCTCAGATCATTCAACTCGTCAATGATGCGAGCAGAAGCAAGGCTCCCATTCAACGATTAACGGATAAAGTATCCGAGATATTTGTTCCGATTGTCATAATCATTGCAATTTTGACATTTCTTACCTGGTGGCTTTGGGTTCCTTCCGCTTCCTTAGCATTCGGCTTTGCCAATGCACTTGCCGTACTTATTGTCGCCTGCCCCTGTGCCTTGGGACTCGCTACACCGATGTCTGTCATGGTGGGTGTCGGCAAAGGGGCCAAACATGGGATCCTGATCAAAGATGCAAGTGCGCTGGAAAAAATGAACCATGTAGATGTGGTTCTAACAGACAAAACAGGTACCATCACCGAAGGAAAACCCACCGTTGATGATATTCAGCCAAACTCTTCCAGCAGCAAAGACGAGATATTATCTTTGGCTGCAGCTTTAAACGCCAATAGCACACATCCATTAGGTCATGCTATTATTGAAAGGGCAAAAAAGGAAAATAGTAAAACGGACCTTGCAGTTTCCGATTTTGAAAATGTTGCCGGGCAAGGAATCACGGGAAATATACCTGGACATAGCATAGCACTGGGCAATCAATTGTTGATGGAGTCTATCGGCATAACAATTCCTCATGATATGAAGCAGATGGCCGAAACTGCTCAATCCCATGGAAAGACGGTATCCTTCCTTGCAAAAGACAGTAGCTTATTGGGGTATTTTAGTATTTCAGATCAAATAAAAGCCTCTTCGAAGCGTGCAATCCAATATCTTATACAGCATAAAGTCGATGTCGTTATGCTGACGGGAGATAATATCCATACGGCAAGGGCTGTGGCGGATCAAGTTGGCATCAAGCATTTCAAAGCCAATGCCTTGCCCAAAGATAAATTGCAGGAAATTCACACGTTACAGCAAAAAGGACATGTGGTGGCTATGGCTGGTGATGGTATCAATGATGCCCCTGCCCTTGCTCAAGCCGATATCGGCATTGCCATGGGCACAGGTACCGATGTTGCCATACAAAGCGCTTCACTCACTTTGCTGAAAGGAGACCTTATCGGAATAGCCAAAGCAAAGGTACTGAGCCAAAAACTGCTCCGTAATATTAAGGAGAACCTGGGTTTTGCTTTCGTCTATAATATACTCGGGATTCCATTGGCTGCCGGACTTCTATATCCTTCTTTCGGAATTCTCCTGTCCCCGATGATTGCTGCCGCTGCGATGAGTTTCAGCTCCGTTTCGGTTATCTTGAATTCTTTACGCTTAAATCGTGCAAAGATCGATATCGATTAAAAACAGATATTCCCTATATTCGCTGTTAGAATAACGACATATAGTTTACAGTAACATGCGTAATATCTTTTTAATCTTGATAACGGTTATCATCACAGTTGTGTGTGTCAAAAATCCGCAATCGGTGCAGCTCAATTTTCTCGGGGAATCACAAGTGGCACTATGGAAGCTATTATTGGCCTTTTTTATTGCAGGAATTGTATTTGTATCCCTATTGAAAATCGAAAAAAAGAAACAGCGGACGTATGAAGAGGAAGAAATAGACGAATCGGAAGAAGAAAACAGCGACAGAAAGTCCCAATTATCGGATGAAGACCGGGAATTTCTGTCCTAAATAAAAAAATAAATCACTAAAAATGAAGCCCTAAACAGCCGTAGCGCAATTTTATCGCACAAATACTTGCGTGGAATAGGGATTAACCCTATCTTTGCATCACTTCAAACAAGGAACGGTAGTTCAAAAACAAAGAAGTAAGATTCCGTAGCTCAGCTGGTAGAGCAATACACTTTTAATGTATGGGTCCTGGGTTCGAATCCCAGCGGGATCACAAAAGAAAAGCTAATCGAAAGATTAGCTTTTCTTGTTTTAAAGCTCTTAGGATTCGAAAGAAGGGTCGGCCGGGTTCGATCCAATGGAGGCTCAGGGCTGTGTTTGGGAAATGAGGGGCTGAGCCAATCCCAGCGGGATCACAAAAGAAAAGCTAATCGAAAGATTAGCTTTTCTTGTTTTAAGACTATTAGGATTCGAAAGAAGGGTCGGCCGGGTTCGATCCAATGGAGGCTCAGGGCTGTGTTTCAAGGATAAAGTGTATAACAGCCTCCATCCGTTGTACGGAACAATCAGTTTCAATTTCCAATTCATTGATTGCCGTTTCTAGTTTAGACAATGTTTCGTTGTAAAATTTAGCTATCATTACCTGCTGTTATTTTTCTTTCTTACCCCTTTCATTAGACTGTAATTACACGCTCTATTTTCTGCATATTCAATTTTATGTTCAGCTAGAAGCTGTACAATTATTTCGTTTGTTTCATCTTCATTAAGTCCTATTTTTTCCCCGAGGTCAATTTCATTAAGTTGACCGTCATTTTCTATTAATGCTCTGTAATATTTTTCTTTATTTTCCATAACTATATTTTTTTTGCACAGCTATCATCATGTGTGGACTAAAGGGTAAAAGATAGCTGTCATTTTCAGTAACTTGCATAAGTTCCATTAATGTTCTTCGTTTTTTGTTATTCAGCATATTGGCAAAGTATTTTTTATCCAACCATGCCATACCCTCAACCGCATAAGTATTTAGATAGATTAAGCCTTGATTTATAAATTCATCTTTTAGCTGTTGTGGCTTATGATAAAATGCTTCTGCTAAAAGCCAAGGGAAATCATCGGGCGGATTGTGCATCCCCCTTATTAATTCTTCTTTGCACATGTCAAAAAATGGCTTTTTGTGAATTAAGCCGTTTAAAAGACCAACCAGCGTTGATGCCGTATAATTGATGGCAAAACCCAAAATAATCCCATCACTCTTTAAAATACGTTTAGCTTCGCAAATGGCTAAATCTCTATCCTCCTTTTTTTGAAGATGATAAAGAGGGCCGTGCAGTATTATTAGGTCTGCATAATTATCTGGAAATTCCAATTTTCGAGCTTCTCCTAAATGTACAGAAAAACTGTTCTTTAATCTATTCGCTCTGTTTTGGGCTATTTGTATATGTTTTGCAACTGGCTCTACTAAATGAACTTGATGTCCTTTTTTAGCAAGCCATTCCGAATACTTTCCCGTACCACCACCAATGTCTATTATTTTTGAAGATGAAGTTGGTATATATTTTTCTACGAGTGATTTAATTCTTTCAAATTCAAATACGCCCATTCCTTTGTCAAGTCGAGTTTCTTCGGATGCTCTATTGTAAAATAGCTCGATATCTCTACTTATTAACTGTTTACTATTCATTTTTAGTCATCGTTTCACCACATTTTGAAATGTTGAATACACCGCAAAAGTGATAATGCAACCGATTTGATAATCGTTTGTTTTGTTTAAGATTAAGAAATAAGTCGATAGGATTATCTGTGCATTAAAAACCAAAAAATTTCAATGCATTAATCACTCTGTTTTAGAGTTGTCTTTCGAGTAAGACCAGATAATATGTTAGATATAGTATAACAGACCACAAAGATAGAAAATTTGGATTAATTTTTAACGTTGAATTGACACTAATATTCCCCGATTAAAAATCACTATTTTCATTGATTTTTTAACAGATCTAATTTGATAGTTTTGTTATGCACATTAAATAGCACAACGGATGAAAAATTTTGTTTTACTACTTTTAACCTTCTTAAGTATACCTACTCATGCCCAAGATAAATTAGCTTTAACGGATTTGGTGTATCCTGATTTAATTCCGACACTCATGCAGAACAGCTTATTTGGCTACTGTGACAAATCACTAAACGTTAAAATAAAGGCACTTTTTGAAAAAGCAGAACTATTCGAAGCTGATTACAATTTCCAACTTTTCCATGTAAATAATCCCGAGATCATTAAATATGGAACAGAAGACTATGCTTGGGTACTATTCAATGGCGAACGCTACCGTATCGATAAAAAGGGAACACGAGTATATAAATACAATGCCGCCGATTTTAAAACAGGTGAAACAACAATTTATCTGTACAAAAATTCAACTGTTTATTATAGCGACAGCATAGATCAAAACACACTCTTTCAACATATCAAAGACAACCAGAGCGGAAAACAAATATTTCCGGAAGAGCAATCCATTCAGGAATTTCGCATAAAAAATAAGGCGTTGATTGAGGAAGGAGTTAAATTGATTTTCCGCCCCAAAAGAAAAGAAATACCTTACGTAGATTTTACCAGTGAGCACACTTTGTTGAAGGGAATAAAAAATAGTGAGACCAATCAAATCATTGTAAAAGCAAAGTATGCAAATATTGAGGAGCTTTATAATAATCCATTACGTGAACAGCAGTATCCGCTGTTTATTGGCTATCGCGGTGACCTCGACAAGGAAATATATGTCGGTCTGAATGGAACCGAGTACTCCATCAAAGACTAGTGTAAAAATCTTTAGTTTCCAAGTTACAATCTGGTAAAGTACAATTGAAGCGATCATTTCACTAACTTTGTTAAATAGATAGATCGGTCATTTACAAAACAGTTACCTATTGATGATAGAAAAACTCCTCTTCGAAATGAATACTTATGCTGCGCTTAGCCCAGCTACGACAGAAATTTTGAAAACTATCTTTCAGGTGAAGCAGTTCAAAAAAAATGAACATATTCTACGTGCTGGAGAATATGCTAAGTACTATTATTTTATATGCAAAGGATTATTAGGTTATTATAAATCAAACGCTGATGGCAATATTATCTACAAAATGTTTTTTGAAGAAAATAGCTTTTGTGCTTCCACCGCCGCCATCATTGAAGAAACACCGAGCACCTTCAACATCATTGCGCTCGAAGATGTGGAGTTAATTCAATATTCAGCCAAGGCTTTCCGTGAGCTTGTCCGCACAAAGCATGATTTGGCGCTCTTTCAGATAGCCTACCTGGAAAAGAATTGGGTGGTCAAAAAAGAACCACTTGAAATCGAGCTCAAGTGGGAATCTGCAAAGGAACGTTATCTTGAACTTCATAAGAATCAGGTGCTTTTCAAACGCCTCAAGCAGCGTCATATCGCCTCCTATCTTGGTGTAACTCCCACGCAATTAAGTCGCATCCGTAAGGAATTAAAAGAATAATTCCATCAACATGTGTATACGTTTTTAAAGATTATACTGTTGAATTTTGCCTTATAGAGACAAAATTTTAAGCTATGAAAACAGTATGCACACTCCTATTTTCTGCCCTTAGCCTACCACTGGCTGCACAAAAAGTCGTTAAGACAAAAATCCATAGTGCCAAAATGGACAAAAACATTGAAACCATTATAATTACGCCCGACATGCAAGACGGGATCAATTATAAAACAGTTTATATTCTCCATGGTTATAGCGGCACCCCCACCCGTACCGTACAAGAAGACATTCCGGACTTAATCCAAAAAGCAAAAACATTTCAGACGATCTATGTACTACCAGATGGAAATTTCAATTCTTGGTACGTAGATAGTCCTATCGATCCACATGCACAATACACCACTTTTATAGGAAATGAACTAGTAAGTTACATCGATCATCACTACCCGACGCAACAAAACCGAAATGCGCGCGGAATACTGGGCTGGAGCATGGGTGGCTACGGAGCATTGCACATCGGCATAGCCTATCCACAAACATTTTCGATCGTCGGAAGTTCATGCGGTGCTCTTGATTTCGACCGCTTCGGACAAGCTTACCTGCAATATCAGGTAGACAAGGTATTGGGCGACTATAAAAATCTGAACGATGTAGACCGCATCTACAGCAACGAAGATAAAATGAAGCACAATAAACAACGCTATATCCTCGATTGTGGAACTGAAGACCTGCAAATGCTGGAAATGAACCGTACATTCCACAAGCATCTGACCGACAAAAATATCGAGCATCTTTACATCGAATCAAAAGGAGGACACGATACTGCTTATTGGAGCAAATCACTATCACAACAGTTGGCTTTATTTCAAAACTACTTTCAACATGAAGGACTATAAATCGACACTCTATGTTGCTGCAGGCGCATGTAGTTATGGACTGCTCGCAACAATTGTGAAATATGCAAACCATTTAGGGATACACACAAGTTTGTTGACCTTTCTGCAGTTTATGTTTGGTTTTCTCTTTTTGTTGTCCTTTAATCTGTTGTCAAAGCGTAATGCAGACGAACATAACACCATCAAATTTTCATCAAAAATTAAACTGATGGTCTGGGGCATTTCCCTTGGTCTAACAACAACACTTTACTATCTTTCCATCCAATATATCCCCGTATCCGCTGGAATTATTTTACTGATGCAATCCATTTGGATAAGTTTGGTTGCAGAAGCAGTCCTGTTGAAAAAGTTTCCGTCAAAAGGCAAGATAACAGGAGTTACTATTGTTTTGCTCGGAACGACCTTAGCAACCAATCTCTTCCAAAACAATAATAATCTTGATTACAAAGGAATAATACTGGGTTTCGGAGCGGGAATAAGTTATGCGTTGGCAATTTATGCTTCAAGCACAGTGGAAAAAGACTTACCGAGTCCAGTACGTAGCCAATTCTTGGTCTTAGGCGGACTGCTGCTCATCGTAGCATTTTGGAACATTGATATTATTCGGTATATGCAACCTAATGCATTGCCCTGGGGATTATTGATTGCCATTTTTGGAACTATTCTTCCCCCCTTACTATTTACAAAAGGAATCCCAAAAACCGGAATAGCGATGGGAAATATTATTTCAAGTCTGGAGATCCCTGTTTCAACCTTATCTGCCATGTTGGTTCTACAGGAAGTTGTTTCAGGGTTCCAATGGTTTGGCATACTCCTGATTTTAATGGCTGTCATTATAATTAATGTTGGTAAGCCGTAGTAGTCAACCAATGATTAAATCTATTATATTGCCATAAGATCAGTCCCCATACTGGAACTATAGTTGCAGCCATGTGGAGCATTTCAAATATATTGGATGCTCCGCCTGCTTGGATCAGAAAGAACGAAAACAATAGGCTAATAGCGGCGGGCAATAAAACAAAGGATAGTGCCCGTGCAAGCCTACTGGTTCTGAATTGCTTATTTAGATTTAGAAAAATAGATATCGTACCAATCGCAATACAGAGTGCCACGAATGAAAGCAACAATTCTGTAAAAAAGGGCATGTAGCAACGTGCTCTTTTTGCAGCCTCATTATTTGCCTGAAGTATGGCTGTAAGGACAAAGGTCGTCAATACACTAAACCCTATAATTCGCAGGAAAATAAAACTTAGCTTCCTTTTCATCAGCACACTATTTTAAAATAAATAAAACCGCGAATAGGCCTGAACTTCTCGCTCCCTCCTATTTTCCTTTAATACATTTCGACCAGTTCCTGCGGAGAGCAGCAATCCCAAAACTGATTTCAACGCCGACCTTTTACAAGTTACAGCTGATAAATCCCTTTAACCATCAAGCTTTAAGTAAAAACAATAATCTTCTTTAAAGATGCGAATTAATCCGTTAAGATAAATGCCAAAGCAATATTGGACGTGGTATTGACGATATTGGTCGGTTGGAGCTTAATATTTGTCGACGTGCTGCACCTAATTATTTTTTTACTTTTTTTACTAAGGTTTATCCTCCCTGTTACGTATCTATCTAAAATTATATACCATGAGATTGACTGATGATATCAAACAACTAATCATAAAGTATATCGGCGACAACTTAACGTCCGATGAAAAGACCGATTTAAAGTTATGGTTGGATGAATCAGCAGAACATCGTGTTTTTTTTGAAGACCTCCTGGATAACCATGATTTGATAAACGACTTGAATCAATGGAGCGAGCTTCAGGCTTCAGATACAATGGATTGGAACGAAAGGTTAAAAGCAAAGACCCTAGAAACTATTCGGACCTCTGCCGTTAAACCATCTCCTATCAGAAATATAAAACACCTGCTTCCCTACGCAGCAGCTTTAATAAGCATAATCTTAGGAGGTTTGATGTATTTCATGGTTAGAAAACAAGTTGCACCGGTCAGTAATCGAATCGTCTTAAATGACGTAGAAGCACAGAGCAACCAGGCAGAAATACGGCTTTCGAACGGCAAAGTGCTCCAGGTATCGAGTCAGAAAGGAGCCTTGGTTTCAGGAGAAAATTTAACCTACGAAGACGGTACTATCCTTCAAAACGCCTCTTTAAAAGGAGATCTGATGGCCACGGTCAACACCCCTGCTGGCACGATGCTGCAACTCCAACTGGAAGATGGATCGGAGATTACGCTCAATGCAAAAACAACACTTAAATACCCGCTTCGTTTTGCAAACAACAAACGTGTTGTTGAAGTGGACGGTGAAGCCTATTTTAAAATTGCAAAAAATAAAAAGGTACCCTTCCATGTTCTTTCCAACGGGCAACAAATTGAAGTCACGGGCACTGAATTCAACGTAAATACCTATTCAAAATCCCAAAGTAGTACAACGCTTATAGAGGGGAGTATCAATCTATCGGCGCAAGGGCAAACGTTACAGCTCAAGCCCAATCAGCAAGCGCTCTTAGCTTCGGGTCAACTATCTAAAAAAGTGGTCGATCCCGCTAATTACATCGCATGGCTCGACAATAAATTCTATTTTAATGAAACGGACCTCCATACTGCTCTACAACTGATCGGCCAATGGTATGACCTGCAAATCATCTACACGCAACCGATAAAAGAAACACTTTTATATGGCGAAATTAAACGCACGAAAAGTCTCGCGGCAGTCCTAAAGATCCTGGAGCGTAGCCATATTAAATTTGACTTGATCCAAGAAAATGGAGTTCGTAAACTCTTTGTTTCAAACTAACCAATTATCCATGAAATAACCCAAAAACAACAATTATGAGAAAACCAACCTAACGAGACCAAACGAGATACTAAAAAAGCCGACCAATGCTACGAACATTAATCGGCCATAATAGCGATCTCCATTTTTGACCGATTTACCCAATCAGTTTAATAATAGATTATATCCCTAATTCAACAAATTTATGAATTTTAATTTTCTTGTTCATAGAAATCGAATTGCTGTGAACATACCCAAGCAATGGAAGACCAAAATGAAGCTTAGTGCCTTTTTTACCCTTGCATGTGTTGTTAAGCTGTCTGCAGCTAGCTACGCACAATCAATTACTATTAACGCCAAAAAAATGTCTTTGGTGCAGGTATTACGTACCATCCAAAAACAGAGTGGCGTCCCCTTTCTGTTGAATGGTAAAGAACTTGCCGACATTAAAATTGAGGCGCAGGTTCGTAATATGCCTTTAGAAAAAGCCATACAGCTTCTCTTAAAAGACCAACCTGTCGATTGGAGTTTTCAGGACAATATGCTTGTCGTAACGAAGTTAAAAACAAATTATCCGACTTATGAGCTTCCAAATAACTACACGTTAGTACAACAAACCCGCACATTCAAAGGAAATGTTCACGATAGCAAAGGAACAATGCTTCAGGGCGCGACGATTATAATAAAAGGTTCGACAAGGGCAACCACGACAGATGAAAGTGGTAACTTTCAGATCGAAGCAAATAATAATGCCGTACTCGTGATTAAAATGATCGGCTACCAAACCAAAGAAATCCCATTATCCAACCAGCTTTACCTGAATATTGAACTTAGCCAACAGGTCGATGCTTTGGAAGAAGTCGTCGTCGTAGGCTACGGTACGACAAAAAAGAAAGAATTAATCGGTTCGGTTTCCCAAGTTGATGGGAAACAACTAGCCAAACGCTCCGTTCCCCAGCTTGCGCAAGCCCTCACAGGTCAAATGCCCGGTGTGACCGTCATACAGCGATCTGGTCAGCCTGGTGCAGCAAACAATACCATACAGATCCGTGGTGTGGGTTCGTTCGGTGCAAGTACCGACGCGCTTATTTTAGTCGACGGTATACCCACCAATTCCTTCAATGATATCGATCCAAATGATGTTGCATCTATCTCGGTACTGAAAGACGCTTCCTCCGCTGCGATATATGGAGCTAGAGCCGCCAACGGTGTTATTCTGGTTACAACAAAAACCGGGGCAACAGGTGGAAAATTAACGGTCAATTACAATGGCTATTACGGTATCCAGAAACCAACAGCGTTCCCCGAATTTGTCAACTCTTGGGAGTACGCTTCCTTGCTCAATGAAACCACAAGTGGCGGCGGAGGCTACACCGCAGAGGAGATCCAAAAATTTAAAGATGGCTCGGATCCCGATAACTACCCAAATAGGAATTACTTGACCAGTTCATTCAAGTCCCAAGCGGCGCAAACAGGCCACAACTTAAATATATCCAATACCACAGATAAAATACAATACACCTTATCTGCGGGCTTTCTCAATCAAAAAGGTATTGTCATCAAAAACAATTTTGACAAATACAATGTCCGCCTCAATCTCATATCAAACCTCAATGACAAGCTCAAATTAACGACGCGGGTAGCAGCAATTCAGACCGAAACAGACGAACCCGCAGCACCGGCAACGCTTGACTTCTCCAGCATGACGGATATCATTTCTCAGGTGATTCGCTATCCCGCCATATACCCGATCCGCCTGAGCAACGGCGACTGGGGCGCAGGGAATAACCTGAAGGGGACACCTGTATCTTTCCTGGAGAGCGAATCTTTCTACAAAGAAAAAGTATCCAATATCTCCGGAAACGCAAGACTCGACTGGAAACCGATTTCAGATCTGACCTTGTCCGCTATTGGGGGCTATACGCAGACGAATGGCCGCACAAAACTTTTTAGAGCATCACAACGGATCAACAATTCCATTACGCTCGGACCTTCTAGCCTCAATCAAACTGCTCCTTATGAAACGTATAAAACGTTTCAGGCCTTAGCAGACTATAATAAAACGATCGGGGAACATTCCCTGAAAATATTGGGCGGTTATTCTTTCGAGAAAGGCTACAGCGAAGGTTTAAGCGCTTACCGCCAGAATTTTCCCAGCAATGATCTTACCGAGTTAAATGTAGGTTCACCAGATGGACAACAAAATACTGGTACAGCTACTGAGTGGGCATTGGAATCGTTATTTGCACGCATACAATATAACTATGCCAAGAAATACCTGGTCGAAGGTGTTGTTCGATACGATGGATCTTCCCGTTTTCCAACCGATAAAAAGTATGCCACTTTTCCTTCAATTGCAGTAGGTTGGCTACTGAGTGAAGAATCGTTTATAAAGGACCACTATAGCTGGATAGACGAATTGAAAATCAAAGGATCTTATGGAGTTCTCGGTAACCAAAATATTGTCAATAATGTCCAACAGCGCGTTGTCTCTAACTACCCATACCAGGATGTTTTAAATCCTGGTTACAATTACCCCTTTGGAAACACTATTTCTCCAGGGGTCGCCCGAACAACAATTGTTGACCCTATGCTACGCTGGGAATCGACCCGAACGGCAGATGCGGGCGTAGAAGTGGCTTTATTTAAAAATTTACTGACCTTCAGCAGTACCTATTATAACCGATATACTTACGATATTTTGGTGAGCCCAGGTTCTAGTGTTTCCAAAATTTTGGGTTTTGAAGTAGGTGTACAAAATTCTGGAAAACTTCGAAATACAGGATGGGAATTTACACTAGGGCATCAAAAAAAATTAAATGATTTTTCTTACAACGTAAATCTGAACTTCTCTACGGTCAAAAATAGGGTCGTCGATTTGGGTGTCGGCAATATCAATCAACCGAATGGCTTAGTGGGAAATGGTTCAACCCTATTTATCGGTTACCCGATTCAAGCCTACTACGGCTACCAGGCCGATGGCTTGTTTATTGATGCAGCCGATATTGCAAGCTATACCAATCAAACCAGCATCAACCCCAAACCGCAACCAGGCGATATCCGCTACAAGGACATCAGTGGCCCCGACGGTGTACCTGATGGAAAAGTAGACGCTACGTACGACCGAACTGTAATTGGATCACGCATCCCCAAATACACCTACGGGATGAATATCGGAATGAACTACAAAGGGTTTGACTTAGGAATACTTCTTCAAGGTGTAAGCGGTGTCAAAGGCTTATTGGACAATTATGCTGGATTTGCGTTGACACAAAACGGCAATATCCAACGCTGGCAAGCTGATGGCAGATGGACTGCAGCCAATCCCGATCGAAATGCCATATACCCAAGAATTGAACAATTGCCGAATACTGGCACACCAAATACCCTGCTATCGGACTACTGGTTACTGGACGCAAGCTATCTGCGGCTCAAGAACATCCAATTGGGTTATACCATTCCTAAGCACATCCTTAACAAATGGAAATTGTCGGGTCTAAGGGTTTACGCAAATGCCGAAAACCTATTCACGAAAAGCAACTATAGAAAAGGATGGGATCCCGAAATCAATTCAAGCGGAGCCTACTACCCTATTATGCGCAATTTTACATTTGGGGTTAACCTTAGTTTTTAACCAATCGATAAAAAACCATGATACACATCTCATATAAACCTATAAAATTGGCCTTATGCATTCTTTTTGCATCAAGCCTGAGTACCAGTTGTAAAAAGCAACTGGAAACCAATCCACTGGATAAATTTGCCAACGAAACCTTTTGGACAAACGAAACGAATGCTCGAGCAGCGCTGACAGGATTATACAAAGCAGAAATACAAATGAACTCCCTCGCCGAATTCAGCCCTACAGATTGGTGGTCCTATAACGGTCTGCTTTACCTGGAGTTTGCTTCGGACAACGCCTACGATAGACGTGGTGATAATTCGGTTTTCAACAAACTATCCGATGGTACATTAACGAGCAATAATAGCAACTTAGACAATTATTGGATGTATACCTACAAGAAAATCGCCCGTGTAAATTATTTTCTTGAAAATATAGATAAAACTCCTATTTCAGCAGATCTACTCGCACGATTTAAAGCAGAAGCCCGGTTTATTCGTGCTTGCCAATATTTCTACCTGTCCCAATACTGGGGTGATGCCCCTTTAGTTACCAAAACTTTAACGCCCAGTGAAGCGAATCAGGTTTCCAAAGCGAAAAAACAGGAATTGGTTACATTTGTCGCGCGTGAATTGCAGGAAGCGGCAAACGACTTACCTAGTTATGGCAAATTGACTACCGCAGAAAGGGGCCGCGCAAGCAAACAGGCAGCCCTCGCTTTCCTTGGACGCATCCAACTGGCAGAAAAATCTTACGCCGACGCTATCAAAAGCTATGAGCAGATCATCAATGCCAATGAAAATAACATAGATCCTAACTATTCAGGATTATTTAATGGAACCAACGAAACGAGCAAAGAGATTATTTTTGCCACGCAGTACTTGGTTGATCTTGCCGGAAACGGTATGTTTCAGCACAATTTTCCGGCAATCGCAGGCGGCTGGCATCTTCACTGTCCGCTCGGTAGTCTTGTAGAAAGCTATGGTTTCACCGATGGAACGGCATTTTCGTACGATGATGCGCGCTATAATGCGCAAGACATCAGCAAAAACCGGGATCCGCGTTTAGCCTTCACCGTGATAACGAATGGTGATCGTTTCAAAAACCTTAAATATACTTCTCACCCCGATTCCACCCTATCTATCGACCAATTGACAACAACAAAACAGGCCACTCGTACGGGCTACGGATTACGCAAGTTCAACGACGAAGGGTTTAGTGGAAACTTACAAAACTCTGGAGCCGACGTTCCTATTGTACGCTACGCCGAAGTTCTCCTGAGTTACCTTGAAGCCAAACTCGAAAATGGAGATCCTATTACCAGCGACTTACTCGACAAAACCATCAACGCTGTCAGAAAAAGAAGCAGCGTTAATATGCCAGCCATTAACGTCCAAAGTAGTACCTCCTTGCGCACGACGTTACGCAACGAAAGACGTGTGGAACTCGCATTGGAAGGACTTCGTTATTGGGATTTACTACGTTGGGGTATCGCAAAGGATGTACTGAAAGGTGACTTTTATGGCGCCCCATTTCCAAATGCGAAAAATCTTCGAATAAAATCCGGTGGAAGTAAAGACCCTTATAGCCGATGGTATGTGACCAGCAAATCCTTCCGGGTTGGCCAAGATGAACATTGGCCGATTCCGCAAAATGAAGTTAATATCAATCCAAATTTAAAATAGTATCTTGGGTATCGTCAATTGTCAAACGATACCCTTTAAACAAAACTTAACGTATATGAAGAAGCCACTATCCCTAACGTTATTACTCTCCTCGAGCCTTTTCGCAGCGCTCCCCACAGTTAGTTTTGCCCAAAAGGCTAGTAAACCAAATGTGATCTATATTTATGCAGACGACCTTGGTTTTGGTGATTTAAGCAGCTATGGTGCCAAACAAATCGAAACCCCCAACCTGGATAAGCTCGCCCAAAGCGGCGTACGATTTACCAATGCTCATAGTACTTCGGCAACTTGTACCCCTTCCCGTTTTGCATTGATGACCGGAACGTATCCCTGGCGTCAGGAAGGTACAGGCATTCTGCCCGGAGATGCCAAACTAATCGTTCCAACAGATAAAATCACCTTACCCAAAGTATTTAAACATGCGGGCTACGCTACCGCCATTGTTGGCAAATGGCATATGGGACTCGGAAATCAGGTCCAAAAAGACTGGAACGCACCCATCAAACCCGGGCCTAATGATGTAGGTTTTGACTATTCATTCATTTTTCCTGCAACAGCAGATCGCGTCCCAACGGTGTTCCTTGAAAATGATCAGGTCGTCGCTGCAGAGGCCAATGATCCAATCCTGGTCGACTATGAAAAGAAAATAGGTAACGACCCCACAGGAAAAGAGCATCCCGAACTGCTCAAAATGCATTCTTCACCTGGCCAGGGACATAATCAAACTATTGTCAACGGTATCGGAAGAATCGGTTACATGAGCGGTGGAACACGTGCAAGATGGGTAGACGAAGAAGTTTCTACAACATTTCTTCACAAGGCCCAGGACTTTATTTCGCAACATCAAAACAAACCCTTCTTTCTCTACTTCTGCTTGACAGAACCACACGTCCCTCGCATGCCAGCAACACAATTTAAAGGTAAAAGCAAACTCGGCTACCGCGGCGATGCAATCCTTCAATTGGATTGGACCGTCGGACAAATTCAACAGCAATTGCAACTTTTGGGACTTGACAAAAACACGATTATAATTTTCAGCAGCGACAACGGCCCCGTTCTCGACGACGGGTATATGGATGGCGCTGTGGCCCAGCAAAATGGCCATTTACCCGCAGGTCCACTACGCGGTGGCAAATATAGCATCTTCGAAGGCGGAACTCGCGTGCCCTTTATCGTAAGCGGCAAGGGCGTTGCACAGGGAAAAGTTTCCAATGCATTGATCAGCCAAATAGACCTCTTGGCAACAAGTGCCCAATTATTGGATGTTCCACTAAAAGCAGATGAAGCAAAAGACAGCGCGCCGCTCTTGAAAACCTTAACCGGTCAAGATAATAAGGGACGTAGCAGTATGGTTCAGCATGCACAGACACTTGCCATCGTAAAGGACGAATGGAAATATATTGCGCCAAGCAAAGGTTCCCCCTACATGAAATTAACCGATACAGAAACAGGAAGTCTTCCGGAAGATCAGTTATACGATCTTAAAAATGATATCGGCGAAAAGAATAATGTGGCTTCAAAATATCCAGAAAAGGTCGCTGAACTCAAGCAATTATTGGAAGGAGAACGTAAAAAATGAAACTAAAAGTTGGACTTTCCCTCATCCTCCTCGGATGGGGGACTCTTTTTGCACAACAAAAGAAAAAGCAGCATAAATTGCCCAATATTATATTTTTTTATGCAGACGATTTAGGTTATGCCGAAACTGAGCCCTATGGACAACGATTGATCAAAACACCAAATATCCAGCAACTGGCACATGAAGGTTTACGCTTTATAAACCACTATACAAGTACTCCAGTATGCGCCCCAGCCCGTTGCATGTTATTAACGGGCAAGCATGGTGGCCAATCTTATATTCGCGGAAATTATGAATTGGGCGGTTTCGCAGATAGTCTCGAGGGTGGCCAGATGCCACTACCTGAAGGAACGTATACCATGGCTCACCTATTTAAAAAAGCCGGTTATCAGACCGCTGCCATTGGAAAGTGGGGACTTGGAATGAATAATTCCACCGGAAGCCCCAATAAACAGGGATTTGACTATTTCTTCGGTTACCTGGACCAAAAACAGGCACACAATTATTACCCAACACATCTTTGGGAAAATGAAACAAAATATCCCCTTCAAAACAAGGAAAAATTTGTCCATTCTCCTTTAGATTCCAGTAAGGCCACGGCGGAGGACTTCAAACAGTTTGACGGTAAGGAATATGCACCTGAACTAATGACTGAGAAAGCACTGGCTTTTATCGACAAAAACCAACGCAAACCTTTTTTCTTATACCTTCCTTATACATTGCCGCACTTATCACTACAAGTTCCACAGGAATATGTAGATAAATATAAGGACCTCTTCCATGACAAACCTTATTACGGACAGGACGGCTATACGGCTACCCCCTATCCAAGAGCAACCTATGCCGGTATGATCACCTATCTGGATGACCAGGTCGGCACGATTATGAAGCATATCAAAGCATTGGGAATAGATGACAATACCATTATTCTATTCTCCAGTGACAACGGAACTGGCTTTAATGGGGGCATAGATTATCGTTTTTTCCGCAGTGTCGATTCACTTCGGGGATTGAAAATGGATGTTTTTGAAGGCGGTATCAAAGTTCCGTTAATTGTCAGGTGGCCCAACCATATCAAAGCGAATTCCGATACAGACTTGATTTCGGCCCAATACGATCTCATGGCTACCTTCGCTCAGCTGGTTCAACAAAGCCCCGGCCACAGCAATGGGCTCTCCCTCCTTCCAACCTGGCTGGGTCAAAAGAACCAACAAAAACATCAATATCTCTATTTCGAATATCCAGAAAAGGGCGGCCAGATCGCCATACGCGAAGGACGCTGGAAGGCAGTCAAGCTCGATCTGAAGAAAAACCCTAAATCAAAATGGCAATTATATGATTTAACAACAGACCCTTGGGAAGAAAAAGATATCGCGGTACAGCACCCACAAATGCTGCTGCATTTCGATGAAATTATCCATAATGAACACCAGCCTGGTCATATACAGGAATGGGAGATTGTAGCGAATAAGATGATTAAAAAATAAATCGATTTCTTTCTTAATTTTTTAATCTTAAAAAACTTGGGTTGTCCGGATTGAATCATGACAACCCAAGTTTTTTATGTAATTTAGTCAAGCAATCCATAGCGGGGCTCGAATGTGAATTTACCTATTGAATGACGTATTGACCACACAGGTGTATAACATATTCCGAAGGCCAACGTAAAACGATCAATAACCAAGTATGCGGCAAATAGAATCATACATCAATACACTTAAAGAAGGTGATGAAATGGCTTTATGCTTTTTTATGGATCATTTTGGTCATTCCTTACGCTATTTTGCCTTTTCTTACCTCCGCAACAAAACCGATGCCGAGGAAATTGTCTCCGATGTTTTTGTTAAACTCTGGAATAATAGACAAAAGGTAGAGCATTATGAAAGCCTTAAAGCCTTTCTTTTTATCGCTACTAAAAATGCCTGTATCGCTATGCAAAGAACTACGCAATTCAAAATACGGAAAGAGGAACTCGATATTCTGCAGCATATGTCGGTTCCAGATGAAGATGTACTCAAGAAGATATTCCGAACAGAACTCACCGAGTTGTTACTTGCTGAAATCAATTTGCTTCCCAAACAACAAGCTCAGATCTGCAAGCTCAGTTTTTTGGAAGGCTTGAATACAGATGAAATTTGCGAAACATTGAACACAACCGCATCAACCATCTATTATGCGAGATCCAAAGCATTGCATGCGTTAAAAGAACGTTTCAAATCGAAAAAATTTGAATATCTCACCATCCTAATGCTGACAGCATGGTATACCTTCAAAAGTTAACTGCTACCACACAGCCCGCATCCTCCTCCCAGAAATTTATAAAAGAAATTAAACAACTCGCTATTAAGCATTTAGGGAAATAACAATCAAAAAAAAATGATCACAAAAAAAAGCTTAGCATTCGGTCGGGCGACCTGCTAAGCTTTTATAAATACCTCTTTGTAAGAGGCAATCAACCTAAACCTAGGACAAAGATAGTGGTTCAAATGATATAAACAAAAATTTTGTTATATTTTTTTTCAACTCCCATAAATTTGTTTTAGCACAGCAATCACAAAAGGAATAGTAAGTGTACAATGTACACTACAATCTTTTTGCATTTTTCAACAGGTTATTTTTTTGGTTGCTTCGCTCAGCTAGTCCCAACCACAGTATTTAACCCTTGCATTATTTATCTTTACAACAGAATAACCGATCATCTCCTGCCTTCGTTTTATCTGTCACTTTTATCTTTACGTACTCAATTGCATCCGTAAATATAGCCTAAAGGTCAATACAGACCACAATTGTTGATTGTCCCTTAACTTTCAAGTCTGCCATTTAACTTAATTTGGTGGTGAAGTCTGATTTCAGATGTAATCACCATGAGCTCTTATCTACCACATTTGTGCGATCTAAACATCGATATTTCATTTAATTATTTAGTAACTTTGGAATCAATCAAAAAAAATATCATGTTTACTGGAATCATAGAAACCCTAGGAAAAATAGAAAATATCGAACAGGAAAAAAGCAATATCCATTTTTACGTAAGTTCTGATATTTCCAATGAACTTAAAATAGACCAGAGTGTAAGTCATAATGGCGTTTGCCTTACCGTTGTGGGATTGAACAATAATCAGCATAAAGTGACGGCAATTGATGAAACCTTGCAGAAGACAAATCTCGCTCAATTAAGGATGGGCGACCTGATCAATCTGGAACGTTGTACTTTGGCAGGAGGAAGATTTGATGGACATATCGTCCAGGGACATGTGGATCAGACTGCGCGTTGTATCCAAAAGAAAGATGAAAATGGTAGTTTTATTTTTACCTTTCAATATGATGTTTCCAAACAAAATATCACCGTAGAAAAAGGATCCATTACCGTAAATGGTATCAGCTTGACCGTAGTAGACTCTAAAGACGATCAGTTTTCAGTTGCTATCATTCCGTATACACTAGAGCATACCAACTTACAACAAGTTGAGGTGGGTAGCACAGTCAACTTGGAGTTTGATATTATCGGAAAATATGTCACAAAGATAATGGCTTTACGCGCTTAAAAAATTTGCCATGCTTCCTCGGGTTTAAAGCCGACCCAAGGGAGCATATCCGAACACACTTCGTTTCGGGTTCTAACAATGTGTACTCGATTTATTCCAAATAATGCCCCTGACGTATCAATAACGCGCGATATTTGTTGAATACACTCGATTTGGAAACAAAGCCCATATACTTATTTTCATCCCCCAAAACTGGAAGTATCCACGTGTCGTCCTTATTCATTTTAGCCATCACAATTTCCATGTTTTCATTGATACCTACCGTATCATTTGGCTTCTGAGCTAACTTTTCGAAAGTCGTATCCCCCCCATCCACTTCACCCAATAATACTGAGAATAGAAACTCGCTATAAAGAAGCCCCATAAATTTGCCTTCGTAATCCACCACCGGAAAGATATTGCGTTTACTATGGATGATGTCGGTTTGTCGACCTTTTGGTGTTTCGTCAGGGCGTAAGATCACAAAATTAGTTTCCAATACATATTTTATCCGCATCATACTTAACACGGATCGATCCTTGTCTTCATAAGAAATCAGATCGCCAGACTCCGCCAATACCTTGGTGTAAATGGAATGCTTTAAAACCGACCGATTAATCAAATAGGAAATGGAACAAACCAGCATCAATGGAACCATCAAAGTATAACCTCCGGTCACTTCTGCAATCAAAAATATGCCCGTCAACGGCGCATGCATAATGCCGCTCAACGCACCGGCCATCCCCGCTACCACAAAATTTGGTACATTTAGCTCGGCAATTCCCGTCAAGTTTACACCATAAGAAAATGCAAAGCCCAACAGACCTCCCATCACTAAACTTGGTCCAAATACCCCACCATTTCCACCGCCATTTAATGTAAATAACGCAGCAAGGGATTTTCCAAATAAGGTCAATATCGTATAGCCCAGGACTACTAATCCCATATCCTTGTAGTCTGAGAACAAGCTGTTCTTAACAATCGAGTTAAACTGACCATTGAGAATCTGCTGAATGGTAATATAGCCCTCACCATACAGCGCTGGGAATACAAAAATCATCAGACCTAAGGCAATACCACTGACCCACACTTTATTATAGGGATTTTTAATCTTAGAAAACCATTTCCCCACACTCCTTGAAACACGTGCAAAGTAAATCGTATAAAGCCCAATCAGCACAGCTAATAGCAAATAAAACAGCAATGCCGAAACTTGCCAATCGGAATTGAATGTACTGAATAAGGGTTCATTATAAAGCACCCGAGAGACAACAGAAGCCAATGCCGATGAGATCAGTAAAGGAATGAACACTGGAATGGAAAATTCGGGAAGCAAGATCTCGATAGCAAAAATCATTCCTGCCAAAGGACTGTTGAAGGCGCCTGAAATTCCTGCTGCTGCACCACAAGCCAATAACATGGTAACTTCCTTATACTGCAGTCCAAAAAAACGGGCGATATTAGAGCCGATAGAAGAACCACCCAAAGCAACAGGAGCTTCCAAACCACAGGACCCGCCAAAGCCAACGGTAATAGCCGAAGTCACCACCTGAGAATAAATATTGCTGGGATCCAATCGGCTGCCTTTCCGACTGATGGCATAAATAATCGGGGTAATCCCGTGCTCCATCTTCTTCCCTTTCAAAAATTTGCGAACAAAAAACACGCTGAGCAAAATCCCTATCAATGGAAAAATCAAGTAAACCGAGTATTTTACTTTCCAATCGATATCATCCTGTATAGTCGTTGCAATAAAATGGGTTAATCTCTTTAGCACAGATGCCATAATACCACCAACAATTCCAACCAAAAATGCGAGTATAATGATAAAGTTCCGGTTAGAAACTTTCTTCATCCGCCATTGATTGATCTGGTCTATTTTTTTAAAAAAACGTCTTTTGAGGTTTCTCATATCGTCCTATTGAAAGCTCAACACTTCCTTTTTCTTTTTTGTTTTGAATTTATCGGGTACTACGGCCAATATTTCTTTTTCTAAGGCCTGAATTGCATGTCTCTTTACATAATTTTGCGTCGTCACCAATGATATCTCCCGTACTGGTTCCGGTGATTTGAAATAACGGATTCTATCCAATTGTTCATCGGAATAATCCCAAATCGACAACTCAGGCAATATCGTGATTCCGTCGTTGATATCTACCATACGTTTTAAAGTCTCTACGCTACCCGTATTATACTCAAATCGCCCTGTAAGATCTTGATTATGTTTATGATGACAAATATTAAGCACCTGCCCGCGCATACAATGTCCCTCATTGAGCAACCAAAGTTTATCATCGGCAATATCATCACCACTCAGTATTTTTTTGGGAAACAGTGGGCTATTGGCTGAAATATAAGCGACAAAATTTTCGTAAAATAAGGGTGATTCCAAAATCCCCGGGTCATTTAAGGGAGTAGATAGCACACCACAGTCCAGAAGTCCGACCTTCAATTCATGCACAATCCGTTCTGTTGTATATTCCCAAATCTGCAATTGAAGCTTCGGATATTTCTCCATAAATGTGGTCAGCACATTCGGAAGTAAATAAGGTGCGATTGTCGGGATAACACCGACCCTTAGTGTACCCTCAATTTCCCCTTTTTTATCCTGTACGATCTCATTGATCTTTCGGCTTTCCGTCAACACCAATCGAGCTTGAAGAATAATTTTCTCGCCGATTTCTGTAGGAACAACAGGCTGACGGCTCCGGTCGAAGATTTTAGCCCCTAAAGACTCTTCAAGTTTTTGTATTTGCATGCTCAACGTAGGTTGCGTGACAAAACATTTTTCTGCAGCTGCAACAAAACTTCGGTAGGTATCAACAGCTATAATATATTCCAGTTGGATTAAGGTCATCTTACTATCTTTAAAGCACAAAATTACGAATCCTGTCGTAAACCAATGTCAAATCCTTTATAATTAAAGTCAACAGGAGCATTTGGCCTGCCGATTATACAATAAATACCTTGCCAAAAAGGTCCAGTATATCCACTATTGTTACATTAGTTCACATAAAAAATCGATTTCATCAAAATGCTTTTCTTAAATTTGGAGATTTACAACAGTTGATAGTTAAAATCCTATGAAGTTTATAAATCGTACGACAATTGCACTAGCTTTATTCTTAACCATGGCAAACAGTCCTTATAGCAAGGCAAATCCCGATGAGGGAATGTTTCCATTGAGCGAATTAAATAGAGCTGGATTGAAGAAAGCTGGGTTAAAGATCAGTGAGAAAGATATCTACAATCCCGGTCAGGTCGGACTGGTAGATGCCCTGGTTCAAGTCAGTGGATGTACAGGGTCGTTTGTCTCAAACCGTGGTTTAATCATTACCAATCACCACTGCGCTTTTTCTGCCGTTCAACTTGCCAGTACAGCAATCAACAATTACCTAAAAAACGGGTTTGTAGCCCAAAATCAAGAACAGGAAATTGAAGCAAAAGGATTAAAAATAAGAATTACCGATTCTTATGAGGATGTTTCTGCTAAAATATTAAATGCTGTCGCCAACATCAACGACCCAGTAGAGCGTATCAATACGATCAAACGTAAACAACAAGAACTGGTTAAACAAGCGGAAAAAGAAGATCCCACGATTAAAGCTGAAGTATCGGAAATGTTTATCGGTAAAAGTTATGTCCTATTCCGTTATAAAACAATCGAAGACGTTCGTTTAGTTTATATTCCACGTCAAAACATCGGCGAATTTGGTGGAGAGACAGATAACTGGGTATGGCCACGCCACACGGGAGATTATTCTTTTCTGAGAGCTTATGTCGGCAAAAACGGAAAATCTGCACCTTATTCTAAAGACAACGTCCCTTACCAGCCAAAAAAACACCTTAAAGTCAATCCAAATGGCGTACGGGAGAATGATTTCACCTTTATCCTTGGTTATCCCGGAAAAACATTCCGACACAGACCAGCACAATATATTCAATATCAACAAGAATATCTTTTGCCTTACGTATCCAACCTGTATGATTTCCAAAATAAACAGATGGAGGAAGCAGGAAAAGACAATACCGATATCGCCTTGTCCTTGGCAACACGCATAAAACGTAATGCGAATGTATTGAAAAACTATCGTGGTAAACTCAAAGGCTTACGAGGAATCGACTTGCTATCGACAAAAAAACAAGAAGACGAAGCACTGGCAGCGTTTATCTTAAGTAAACCCGAACTGAAAAACAAATATGGAAGTCTGCTCACTGATATTGACGCCTATTATCAGCTGAGCGATCAAGATGCCCTGAAAGAACTTTGGATCAATAATATTTACAATAGTACGAGCTTATTGAAAGTAGCCCGCGACCTGAACGTTCTGAAAACCAACTTGGCAAAGGAAAAATCTTCCCAAGCTGCCAAGCAGCTTTTCGATCTGAATATCGAAAAATTAAAAACCGCTGTTAAAGAAACCTACGAAAGCTACAATAAACAGGCTGATCAGCGTATTTTCTCCAGAATGTTGGAAGATGCCATTGCATTCCAAGGTAAAAATCAATTGGCATCCATTCAGAAATTGCAATTTAATACGGCTACTGCACAAGAATTTGCAACAGAGATTATTCAGAACAGTAAACTTGCCGATCAAAATTACATACTGAATACTGTCTTGGCCAATGCCGATGCACTTCAGAAATTTGACGACAAATTATTGGATTTCCAGGGCAAATTGAACAATGATATTGTCCAGTTCGCTGCTGAACAAAAAAGACGTGAAGGGGTACTGAACAAATTAATGGGCGATTATGTTGCCGTCAAGGAAATTTTTCAGGCCAAAAACTTTATTCCTGATGCAAACTCAACCTTACGTCTGACGTATGGGCACATCAAAGGCTACTCTCCTGCTGATGCAACTTATATGAAGCCATTCACCACAATCGAAGGAATCATTCAAAAAGGAAATCTTGGTTTAGCAGAATTTGACTATCCACAAGAAATCAAGACTGCTTACCTCAATAAAAATTTTGGTCCTTATCTTCAAAAAGATCTGGGATCTGTGCCGGTCAATATCTTATATGATATGGATACTACAGGGGGAAATTCAGGATCTCCAATAATGAATGCCAATGGTGAATTAATCGGTGTAAATTTTGACCGTGCTTATGACGCAACAATTAATGATTTCGCTTGGAACGAGAGTTACAGCAGATCCATCGGAGTCGACATTCGTTATGTCCTCTGGGTTGCCGATAAAATTGACAACGCGCATTTCATTCTGAAAGAAATGGGTATTTAATAGGGGCTAAAACAAACCTCAAAAAATCCGCTGCATCGAGAGATACGGCGGATTTTTTTGTTCATTACGCTATTTCCTTTTCGCTCGGCGGCATGATCCTATGAACGAAGAACTCTCCGTAAATCAGAACCTATTCATCTACTAACGCAGCATCTATTCGTATGCTATTTTGCTCCTTGCAGTAAAGAGGAGAAAACAGTCTTCAAACGCAACAAGCCTGTTGTCAAGACTTCCCTTGAACAAGCAATATTGAGGCGAATAAAGGCGTCACTCCCCTTGCCATACATCGCACCGACATTGACCTGTACATGTGCCTCGTCCAATAAGAGCTGTCCCAATTTTCGACTTGAAATCCCCAAAGCCGCGCAATCTACCCATACCAGATAAGTGCCCTCCAAAGGAAGGACATGCAAAGCAGGCAGGTATTCAGCCATAAAGCCTTTCAGATAAACATAATTCGCATGAATGTAGCTTAAAGCTTGATCCAACCATTCCCCACCCGACTCATACGCTGCGATCAGGCCTGTAATAGCAAAGGGACTTATGCTACTTATCTCGTTGGCTAAGAAAGCCTGCTGCACTTTCCTTTTGAGTTCAGGATCGGCCACGAAGACCGTAGCGACCTGGAGTCCTGCCAAATTAAAGGTTTTACTCGGAGCTACACAGGTAATCGAATTCGCCAAAAAGGCTGCACTGATGCTTCCAAAAGGAATATGTGTATGGCCCTCAAATACCAGATCGCAATGAATTTCATCCGAAATGACTAAGACCTGGTGCCGCAAACAGATTTCACCGAGACGTTCAAGCTCAGCTCTAGTCCAAACACGGCCAGCGGGGTTATGTGGGCTACATAAAATAAATAACTTGACTTTCGGATCACTTGCTTTATATTCAAAATCTTCAAAATCAATAGCATACTCACCATTGCGGTAAATCAAGTCATTGGAAACCACCTCGGCTTGATTGCGTTCTATTGAGGAAAAAAAACAATGATATACAGGCTCTTGAACCAAAACCTTGTCACCGGGTGAGGTAAATGCGCCAACCAAAGCCGAAAGCGCCGGTACGACACCGATCACAGGAAGTATCCATTCCGGCTGAAGTACAAATTTATGCCGCTGCGAAGACCAGCTCATAACCGCGCTGTAAAAAGCTGTTGGAATAGTAGCATACCCATATACAGCATGTTGAACCCGCTGCGCAAGCGCATCCACAACAGGTTGTGCTGCTGGAAAGTCCATATCCGCAACCCAGAGTGGAATCAAATCGTCATAATCATGTTGATTCCATTTGACCGAATCGGTACCACGACGAACAATCGTTTTATCAAAATTATAGATCATACAGCAATTTACTCAAAATTAGGCTGCATTTGTAATAAAAGCCCCATAAAGTAAAAAGGATGAACAAGAAAGCGGATCAGATGGATATGGCAAAGGAATAGCTCGGACTAAATACAATAAAAAATCCAGTATGCCTAGATAAGCAGAAAGCGCTATCTTTACAGAAAATAGTAGGACAACTATGGCCAAAAACAACTTTTCATTTCGTGCTAGATTAAAGAGTTTTCACTATGCCTTCAGTGGGCTAAAAACAGCCTGGCAGGAAGAACATAATTTCAGGGTGCATTGTATAGCGGCCATTATTGCCATTATCCTGTCATTTGTGCTTCACATAAGTACCCACGAATGGATTGCTGTACTCTTTTCCATTGGTTTTGTATTTGTCTGTGAATTGTTAAATACCGCATTGGAAAATATAGCCGACTTTATCTGTCCAGAAAAGAATCCAAACATAAAAAAGATTAAAGATGTTGCCGCAGCGGCAGTGATGATCAGCAGCATCACTGCACTATTGATCGGCCTCTTAATTTTTATTCCCAAGCTGATCTCATTGGCCCTTCGCTAAATTTTCTAAGGCAAATTTCTCATCAAAAGCTATCTTTTTAGGATCGGCAAAAGTCATTTTTCCAGCCTTCTCCTCCATCGCACCATAACCTTCCAGTGCACGCTCCTTGGATAGTTTAAATATCACCTGGCGGACCGACTCCTGTCCCTCAGAAGAAAAAGTATAATCGGCAGTTAAAATATCCCCCTTCAAGACACCATCAATATGTCCCTTATTACGATCTTTTTCCTTCCAGGCATAGCTTAGATCACCCTGTACCTTTTCTCCATCAACAGTGATTGATAATGAAATGGTATCGCCATTTTTAAGGTATTGATAGGTACTCTTTCCCGTAAGAAACCTCCCCGTATCCAAAGGTTGAGTACGCTGAACAGTGTCATTGAGTTTCGTGGAAGCATCCTGTTTTTTTTGTTCCTGATGGCAAGCAGCGCAACACAGCAACACTATAAATCCAAAATTTATTATTCTCATCGTGTTTTTTTGTTTGATAGTATAGATAGCAATTCAAAAGAAATTTTGTTTTAAATAACTAACATTTAAAAATTTAAAATTCAAAAAACAAAAAGCAAGCAAATATTGTTTATAAGTTAGACGGCACTCGGCTATTTTAGCACGATATAAGCTATTAAAAATAAACAATTTAGTAACAATAAAATTATTGCTGGCTTATTGTAAAGCTAATTTTTATTAGTAAATTGTACTCTATAAAATTCAGGAATTCTTAACCAATATTAGTATGAAAGATGTAAGCTTTAAGAAATTTGATAGTGGATGTACATCACTCACAAAATTGTCCATTGAAACAGACTTGGCTATTATTGTTAAAGAGCAAGTTACCATTTCTTCCGAATCCAAAGTTGAAAAACTCAGACGCTGTAAAGAAGAATTACTTAAAAGTCTTTGGTTTGTTCAACGTCAATGTTGAGATAACATTTTCCTCCAAATTTCGACTATCCGCTGATCAGCATTTTATGGTCTGACAGCCACACATTCATGTCACTTTTAACACAAAACAAGCCCCTCCGCTGTTATGCTTCGAGGGGCTTTTAATATGTTTAACAATTCGAATATCACAAGTGATTAAAGCGATTTCAAATGTTTATAGTTCGACTTAATGGTATCCCATACTTCTTCGAAATTACCCGACAACATTAATTTTGCCATACTTTCTGTCATCCCTTTCATTTGACTGAAGGATATCTTGGGCGGCATAGCCAATGCATTGGGATTGGTATATATATCGATCAGGACAGGCTCATCCGTCATGCCAAGAGCTTCAGTGATAACAGCATCCACCTCTTGGGGCTGAGTGACCGTAAATGCGCGTATTCCCATCGCTTGCGCGATCATCGCAAAATCTGGATTGACCATATTGGTTTCCTGATCTTTCAGACCTGATACCTGCATTTCTAATTTAACCATACCAAGTGCACGGTTGTTAAAGACGATAATTTTAATCGGTAAGTTATATTGTTTTATTGTTGCGAGATCCCCCAACAACATGGATAGTCCCCCATCACCACAAAAAGCAATAACCTGACGTTCAGGATGTGTCAATGCCGCTCCAATAGCCATTGGCATGGCATTAGCCATAGACCCATGATTAAAAGACCCCAGCATGATACGATCCTTTCGCTGATTGATATAACGTGCTCCCCACACACAGCACATCCCGGTATCAAGTAGAAAAATCGCATCATCACTTGCTTTTTGATCAATGGTATGCGCAACAAATTCAGGCTGTATCGCGCATTCACTGCCCGAATCGTCCACATAAGTCATGAGATCTTCCTTGACCTTTTCATAAGAAGCAAGCTGCTTCTCCAGAAATTTTGTATCCGAACGCGCTTCCACAAAAGGCAATACCGCTTTTAAGGTATGCTCGATATCCCCCACAAGCCCATAGTCTACGATGGATCTGCGACCAAGCTTTTCACCTTCGATATCAATCTGGACAATGGTTTTGTTGGTCGGTATAAAATCTTTATAAGGAAAATCAGTCCCCAAAAGTAAAATGAGATCCGAATGATGCATGCTTTGAAATGCCGACGCCATGCCCAAAAGTCCGGTCATGCCAATTTCATTGGGATTGTCGCGTTGAATATCCAACTTTGCTTTAAATGAATAACCCACCGGCGCATGGATCTTTTGTGATAACGCTACAATTTGCTGCTGTGCTTTCTTGGCTCCCACACCACAGAACAAGGTTATCTTTTCTGCTTGATTGATATATTGGGCTAATCGCCCAATTTCCATCTCAGAAGGTCTAATTTGCGGCTCGGTAAAAAAAACCTTCGTTGAGGTATTCATTTGAACCGCTTCCATTTCTGAGACATCACCAGGCAAACCGATAACCGCCACATCCCGTTTAGAGATAGCCTGTTGTAATGCATTTTGCACCATACGTTGCACCTGCTCTGGCCGAGTGATCATTTGATTGTAGCAAGAACAATCATCAAACAATTTGATTGGATTTGTTTCTTGAAAATAATCGGTTCCAAATTCGTATGTAGCACATGTTGATGCGATCACAAGCATGGGTACCCGTGTCTTGTGTGCTTCATAAACACCATTGATCAGATGCACATGTCCTGGTCCACTGCTTCCCGCACAACAGGCGATCCCGTGCAAATCAGCCTCTGCCGTTGCGGCAAATGCCCCCACTTCCTCATGTCTTACATGTATCCATTGCATCGTTCCATCTGCATGAACAGCTTCGTTGAAAAAATTTAAACTATCGCCCGTTACGGCATAAATACGCTGAATTCCCGCATCCTTTAAAAGACCCACAATCTGGTGTGCTACATTTTTCATACCTATACTATAATTTAAGATTTTGTGACAGCGACCTTATGCAAATTATGTTATCGCCACTTAATAACAACAATAATTTAGCGTAATGGTTTGGGATATTACCTGAACAATACTGTATTACCCAAGCGTATAAAATGATCGCATGTGCAAGGATAGCCTCAACGGGAAGAAAGGATACACTGCGCCGAAAATTTCAGCCAACAATCCGCTGCACTTAAAATAGAAAAAGATTATAATCAACAAAAAAGCTGCTTCAAATTGATGGAAGCAGCTTTTTTAAAATTATAGACTTAATAAATCCTTAGTTGATTTGTCGCGACAATTCATCGACAAAACGCTTTGCATCATTGAGATCTTTATTCCAGTCCGCATAGCGTTTAGCGGTATTCAATTTTGCAATTTTTGCATTTAGCTTCGCTAGGTTAGCTTGATCTTTTGACTTCTCCAACTTTGCTTTAAGAATGCCGACTTTGGTATAATCTTGAATACCTTCCAGCATACGCTCATAACGGATAGAGCTTCTTCCTTGTGGATAAACAATATAAGTGTCTCCCGCTGGCCATGTACGGAACCTTGAATCATGCAGCGGATCTTTGACCCAGGAGTTAAATGCCCAACGCAATGCTCCATCGAAGCCTGCCGCTAGCGCATACCAAGCCATATAGGTGGATTCTGCCGGATCCGAGAACGTGAATTGATTTGGGAATTCGTCCGAACAACAAACATAAAATGTCGTGATATACCCTTTTTTACGTCGCTCAATGAGATCTTTCTGATCAAAAGGATCTCCAGCGGCAACGCTGATATCGGTACTTTTATGATAGCGTTGGTAGCTTTTGTGATTATCTGCAAATGCAACACCAAATTCGGGCGCTACTTTTTCCAATAATGCTATTGCTGGATCCATTTCCTCCCGGCCTCTTTCATCCATCGCAATATTGGTAATCTTTAACCAGCCCTTTGCGGTAATGTGTTTACTAAAATCCTTTAAGAAAGGCGTCCATAGTTCCTCGAATATAGCTGTACCGGGCTTCGCAATAACATTGACCAGTTCATTTTTACTTTCATCGAAATAATGTACCTCGTTATTCCATGGTAAAAGCGAATAGCAGTTGATCTGTTTGTTGACCCCCAGATCCATCATAAAGTTTACCCACCGATCAAAAACAGCATAATCATAGGTCCAGGAACCGTCTTTTGCCTTCTTCCAGGTGATCATATCCGCATAAGGATCATAGGTCTGTACGTTCCAGGCATCCTTATTTAAAGTCGCAGTAATCACTTTTTGCCCTGCAGCTGCAAGTTGTTTCATGGTAGGCTTCAACGCTTCAAAATGCTCATCGCTCCACATTTTTACATTATTGACCCGAGCCACAGCAGAAGGGTGTTGCCATTGATCCAAATGATAAGTCCGCTGGGATGCAGGTGGCAGCACATGATTTTGCACATTGACCGTAAGTTGTAACTGTTCCTTTACCTGACCATTTTGCTTAACCGAAATTGTCGTTTTATATTGTCCAGCAGCAGCTTCTTTGGGAACCTTTACTGTAATCCATACAGGACGGACTTTCTTAGCTTCAAGGTCATAGCTTTTCAGATCATCCAACATATCTGCCGACAGAGAAGCTTTAAAATCTTCTGGTTTCCGATGGCCACAACCACTTGCAAATTCATCAGTCATGACATAACGAACAAAACGTGCTTGTACCGCATCGCTACCGATCACCTTGCCTGTTGTAGACTTTAATTCACTTGCCGATACAGCAACATCTGCTGCGGCAGCACTGGTCCATAACAATACTTGCGCCGATACCTGTTCACCTTTCCAGGCATCCACAGCCGCCGTACGTTGTGTTGCCAGATTTGGATTAACAGATTTGGGATAACGTTTGTCTATCGATACAAACGAAGCATGTAGGCCGGTTTTAACATTCGACCAGTTGGATAAAGTATCCTTTGTGGGATCGGCCATTTCAGTAAATGTTGTCCCTGTAGCAAAACGCTGCTGGGAAAATCCCGGATTACTGCCACAAAATAGCATACAAGCCAGGGCAATAGAAGAATAAATTGTAGTTTTAGGCATAACAGTTATAATTAACAAAACTTTAGCGAAGCGATGATCTTCTTTCCAGCCCAGGAGCAGGGTGCTCGCAGAAAAAAGGCAAACAACTTCTGTTTGCCTTAAAAATACTAAAATTTTATTTATCTATAACTAACTTTGTTCAAAAATTTCAGAAAGTGCTTTATAGAGCTCGGCATGATGGGTCTTGAATTTCGCAGGGTTCTCAAAGAAATATTCAGACGCAACCGCAAAAAACTCAGCTGGATTGGTCATGCCGTATACATCAATATCAGATTTATTTTCTTTTATCTTGGTAATTTCTTCCCGTATCAGATTCATAAAAGGAATGACTGAAGCCTTATCCATCAAATGTGTGGGAATGCCATCCACTGTGCCATCGGTTTTATCGATCAAGTGCACAAATTCGTGTATCGCTGTATTCTGTCCATCGTTTGGATTCTTAAAGCCATACTCCAGTGCCGATTTAGACAATATCATTTGTCCATTCATGGCTCCCTCACCCACCATACCCATAATATTGCGGTCAGCATGGCCTTCAAATTCATAGGCTGTATTGAATTGGGAAGGATAAACCATAATATTGGTCAAATTGGGATAAGTCCATTTCTTAAAGGCAAATATTGGGATAATTGCACTGGCGGCAATCATCATATAATCTTTCAGCTCAACCGCTACGCCCACACCTTCAATTTTGACCGTATCCAAAAATTTTAAACAGCGGGTTTCAAATTCCATTTTATCCGCATCGGACAGATTGCGGTAATAGGCAACTTCTTTTTCCAGAATTTCCTTTCCTTCGTCGCTTAATACACGTTTAATGGCTTTGCTGTTTTTGGCCGTACGATTTAACAGGTAATAAACAACATAAATGGTTACTGGTATAAGCAGTATAATAAATAGTTTTCCTAACATATTAGTTGATCTGTATCCATTTGGGATCCCGAGCCTGCAAATTACGCAAAAAGCCTTTAAAATGTGAGGTTCCGAATAAGATTAAAATCTTTTGCTGTGGGGCGTCAGCAACTAATGATGCCAGGTTCTCTTCCCTTTTTTTCATGACAAATTCTTTATCAAATTTGTTTTTTAATGCTGCTTTTATAGGTTTGCAGGAATAAGGTTCCTGGAGCGGTGTTTTGTAATCACAATCATCCAGGTTGATCGCACCATACAGGTATTCAAACTCGTCAAGCAATTTGTTTTTGGGAATATCCGCATTCACCGCCGTTTCATAATTCACCAGAAAAAAGGAATAATCGGGCTGACTAATGATTCGCTGCCCCAGTTTACGGTACATGGGTGCCCGAAGAACCCGGGAGGTATCGCCCGGTATTTCAATACATTGCTGCAACCCTAGCCGATTGCCTGTAAGCTTTCTAAATTTGCGGTCATACAGATCACGTTGTGCCGCACTATCCACCTGATAAGCGATGCTTTCATAAAAAACAACATAGCCCGAATGTTGAAGAGAATCTACAGCACGCTGGATTTGATCGTAGTACACACGTGTACCCAGATGCCGCATTGGAATATAAACGACTGATCGATCGCCATGGCGAAGCTCGAATTTTCGTGAGGCATCACGCAAGACACCTGTACCTTGAACCATCAATGACGTTTGGCAGCCCAAAAGAACAAACAACACAAAACAAAGGGAGATAATCTGTCTCAATCGCATACTACTCATTATAATATCTATTCTTTGCTAGCAAAGACAATACCATCTGACGTTAATTTGCCGGTATTAGGCAAATTTTGACTTCAGGTAATTACTTTTCAAGATACTTTTATATGAATAACATAAAATGATAACAATATATTATCTCCCTTGTTCTATAAATTTTATAAGCTTGTCAATCCTATTGTTGTTCCATTTGGAATTACAGCATTTTTTTTGATGACAACAATGCCGTCACAAATGGTATAGGTGGGGTGATTGGCGTTCAGCAAATGAGGTCCACCATTGATCCGGACATCGTTGCCGATACGACAATTTTTATCCAAAATAGCATTCTCAATATAACACCGTTCTCCAACACCGACCACAGGTATATTTTTACGCTTTGCTTCCTCCATATCGACGAGATCCTCATAATAATCTGATCCCATCATATAAGTACCGCGCACAACAGATCCTGTACCAATCCGTGAACGAACGCCCACGACGGAACGGTCTATTTTATCAGCTTGGATAATACAGCCATCCGAAATGACCGAATTGATTAATGTTGTACCCGAAATCTTAGAAGGCGGCAACATCCTTGGACGGGTGAAAACCGTATTTTTATCAAACAGATTGAAGGCCGGAATATTATCGGTCAAACCAATGTTGGCTTCATAGAAAGACCCTATGGTACCGATGTCTGTCCAATAGCCCTCAAATTGATAGCTAAGCACCCGACTTGTATCAATGGCATCGGGAATAATTTCTTTACCAAAATCCATTCCGCGATTCTCTTCAAGCATACGTTTCAGGACGCCTTTTGAAAAAACATAAATACCCATAGAGGCCAGAAATTCTCTGCCCTCACCCTTTAAATGATCGCTCACTTCTGAACTCCAGTCTACCAGCTGCTCGCTATTCGGCTTCTCGATAAAAGAGGTGATATGATTCTTTTCATCCGATTTCAGTATACCAAAACCGGTGGCATCTTTGGCGTTTACTGGTATAGTGGCAATGGTCAGGTCGCCTTCGTTTTCGACGTGGAAGTCAACCAGTGCATCAAAATCCATTTGATACAGCTGATCCCCTGATAAAATCAGTACATAGTCATAATCAATACTCGCCAGCTTCCGAAACGATCGTCGCACGGCATCGGCCGTACCCTCGAACCATTTGTCGCCATCGTTGGTCTGTTCAGCAGCCAGAATATCGACAAAGCCCTTGCTAAAAATACTAAAGTTGTAGGTATTCTTAATGTGGGAGTTGAGCGACGAAGAATTGAATTGTGTCAACACAAAAATCTTGTTAAAACCCGAATTAAGACAATTCGAGATGGGAATGTCCACCAAGCGATATTTCCCGGCAATGGGAACTGCTGGCTTAGACCGTTGATCGGTCAATGGATACAGACGTGAGCCCCTTCCTCCGCCCAAGACGATAGCTACTACATTATGACGTGACATATCAAATTACATTAATTGGTTATATAGACTTATATACTTCGCTGCAGATTTATCCCAAGAAAAATCCAACTGCATCATTTTACGTTGATTCTCCTCAAACTGCTTTTTACTATCGTAAAAATTTATAGCCCGAACAATCGCTGCACTAATTTCAGTGATTGTCAGACTATCAAAACCTATACCGTAGCCATCATTTTTCAGATCGATTACCGTATCTTTTAATCCCCCCACCTGATGCACGATCGGCAATGTACCGTACTTCATAGCATAGAGCTGATTAAGTCCACAAGGCTCAACACGGGAAGGCATTAAAAGAAAATCCGCACTGGCATAAAGCCAATGGGCCAGATTTTCATCATAACCAAAGAACACATCAAAATTATCAATTCCATCATCGACGAGTGATTTCACACGTGACTGGATCGCTGGGTCTCCGGCACCCAGTATAAATATACTTAATCTATCGTGATATTTCTCCGTCAAATCCAAAATTATCTCCGGAAGTAAATCCGCTCCTTTTTCTGTTGCAAATCGGCCGATAAAAACAAGCAACGGTCGATCTGGATTGATTTTATACTGCTTCGCCAAAGCCTCCTTATTTTTCAACTTTCCGGAAAAAGCTTGTACAGCATCGTAGTTTTCTAGCAAGGTATAATCAATTTTAGGATCCCAGATTTCCCAGTCAATTCCATTGACAATACCGACAGATTTATTTCGCTCATCATAAAACAGCTGCTGCAAACCATTGGCTTCCACATATAGCTCTTCCAGGTAACCTTCGGAAACCGTTGTGTACGCATCGCAACATTTAATGAGGGCTGCAAGCGGATTAATTAAACCATCCCAGTCCAATAGTCCCCATTTCCAACTATCGAAAGCGGGAAACAGAATAGCTTTACTCCAATGTGTCCAGCCCTGATACTGCCCATTGTGGACGGTGGCCACCGTTTTAACGTCGGCAAGAAAGTTATAGTCATTGCTATACCTCATCAAAAAAGGCATTAAGCCGACATGATGATCATGGCAATGCACAATATCAGGTACTATATTTTTATCCTTAAACCACGCCAAAACAGCATGTTGAAAGGCGATAAACTGCTCGCCATCATCCGGATAACAATATACCTCCTGCCGATCGAGTTTACCTGGAATCTTAATCAGGTAGAGCTCAAATCCAAGTACCTGATGATCTTCCTTATAAACACTGTAGCGCAGCAATTCAGATCCTTGATAAAAAGTACCTTCATGAACTAGGCTAAAAGCATGATCCCTAACAAAAGGACGATCATACCAAGGCATGACAACCGCCGCCTCCCATCCCAGTTTGGTTTGGTATTTGGGCAGCGCGCCCACGACATCCGCGAGACCACCTACTTTGGCCACGGGATAACATTCTACACTCAAGTGAAATACGTTCATTCTTCTTTTACAGCATGAGATTTAATAACAAGATTTTATACAGGGATACGCTCGCCTTGTTTAATGGGATTGACTTCCTTTACCGCTCTCTTCCTTTTCAAAATATATCCGCCAAGCGGAGGTAAATGAACTTGAGCAGACTGTACCTGGTTCATCCAATGCAGGTGTTCACTATGAATGAGCAGCTGATGTATTCCAGAACCGAAATAGGTCAAATCATCCGAATTCAGCAGCACTTCCCATTCACCAGCGTAAGGTAAACCAATACGGAAATGTTCCCGAACAACAGGCGTTAAGTTAAGTACAACAACCGTATCATCCCAGGCGTCAAATCCCTTTCGCCAATAGACGACAACCGAATTTTCACGATCACCAGCATCTATCCATTCAAAGCCCGAAGCGTCAAAAGCCTTCTGGTAAAGACTTGGTTGGCTCCTATAAACCGTATTCAGGTCGGCTACAAATTGCTTCATACCCTGGTGTGGCGCAAATTCCAAAAGATGCCAATCAAGCGATTGGTTTACATTCCACTCCGAAGTCTGCCCAAATTCTCCGCCCATAAACAGCAATTTTGTTCCTGAAAAAGTATACATAAAGAGATACAATGCCCGCAGGTTGGCAAACTTTTGCCATTCATTGCCCGGCATCTTATAAATTAATGAATGCTTTCCGTAGACAACCTCATCATGTGACAGCGGTAGCATAAAATTTTCATGGAAAGCATATACTGTCGCAAAGGTCAGTCGATCATGATGATAGCTGCGATTAATCGGATCCTCTTTAAAATAATCCAATGTGTCATGCATCCAGCCCATCATCCATTTCATTCCAAACCCCAATCCACCAGCATAGGTTGGGCGACTGACACCTGGCCAGGAAGTCGATTCTTCCGCGATGGTCTGCACATGTGGGAAATGTCCGTAGACGGCCTCATTCAGTTCTTTTAAAAATTGTACCGCTTCAAGATTCTCATTTCCACCAAACTCATTGGCAATCCACTCGCCTGCGTTTCGACTATAATCCAAATAGAGCATAGAAGCAACCGCATCGACCCGAAGTCCATCGATATGAAAACGATCCAACCAATAAAATGCATTACTGATCAAAAAAGAACGCACTTCATTACGTCCGTAGTTGAAAATATAGGATTGCCAATCGGGATGAAACCCTTTCCGGGGATCTTCATGCTCGTATAAGCTCGTGCCATCAAAACGATAAAGACCATGTGCGTCACCTGGAAAATGTGACGGAACCCAATCCAGCAACACCCCTATCCCGGCGGCATGCAGCTCCTCAATCAGATACATGAGATCTTGTGCCGATCCGTAGCGTGAACTCGCAGCAAAATAGCCCGTTATCTGGTATCCCCAAGAAGGGTAATAGGGATGTTCCATCAGGGGCATAAATTCTACATGGGTAAAATTCATTTCCTTCACATAGGATACGAGCGCCACAGCGATTTCGCGGTAGTTGAGCAAAGTATCCGGACTTTCGGGATCCCGCGACCAAGATCCTAAATGCACTTCATAGACAGACCATGGTTGATCCAGCCTGTTTTTAACAGCCCTTTCCTGCATCCATTGCTTATCCTGCCACTCGAACCAGGTCGAATGAACAATGGAAGCAGTCTTTGGCGCGATCTCCCACTGAAAAGCAAAGGGGTCTCCTTTTTCAAGTTGTTCGCCAGTATAAGTCTCAATAACATACTTATACGCCTCCCCATTGCCAAGCCCCAGAATAAATCCCTCCCAGATTCCGCTACCATCCCAGCGCACATAGAGCGCGTGACGCGCTTTATCCCAAAAATTGAAGTTGCCGGTTACAAAGACCGATTTTGCATTTGGAGCCCAAACCGCAAAATAAACGCCTTTTTCACCATTGACTTCCAGCTCGTGTGAACCGAACTTTTCGTATAATTTGAAGTGCTTACCCGACTGGAATAAGGCGACATCAAATTCAGAAAATAGACTATGCGGAATTACTTCATTGGTCATGTTTTAACCTTCTATCAATATGTTATCAAATTCTCGTGCGACATTAATCCAATACCGCCCCTTATCATCTACTTGTACTTTTGTTTCAATACCATCGGTCTTCACCTTCTTAGCCTGAAAAGGCAAGCCGATTAACTGTAATTTATATTCCTCATATCGCTCCGTAAAAAGCCCATCTTGCGTCTGTTTAATCGACAGGGATTCTTTGAGCCCCGATACGGTAAAGCATTTTTCAAGATAAATATCCTGCTCATAGGCAAAGGTGTCGCCATGATCCGAATACACATACGAACGGGTTACACCTTCAGCGAAGTAAACATTGAGCTGCAGCTCCTCAATTTTCTTTTCACCAGTATATTGCATCACTGGATATTCGGGGATAACAGATCCCCCACGAATGAAAATCGGCATCTCATCAATCGGTGTAGGAACAGTATGTTCTTTACCGCCCACGTAGGTTTCATGATTGAAATAATAAAACCAAGTACCTTCAGGCAGATAGACAATCTTGCTTTTTTGTCCCGGCTGCAAAACTGGGGATACCAATATTTTATCCCCAAAACAGAATTCCTCCTCACGTTGCCAATTGGTCGGTATATGCTGTTCGACCATGGAAATCGGACGTAATATGGGAAAACCATACTTCGTTTGCTCCCAAAAACAGGTATAGATATACGGCAACAACTTATAACGGAGTTCGATAAATTTCCGATTGATCTTTTCCCAATCCTCCCCAAAACTCCAGGGCTCCCGGTCGCGGGTATCGCCAGCGGAATGCACACGCATAAAAGGCGAGAAAACGCCAAATTGCATCCATCGCGTAAATAACTCACCGTCGGGTTCACCCGTAAACCCACCGATATCCGTTCCACAAAAGGACATGCCCGAAGTCGACAAACGCTGTAACTGCAAGGTTCCCAACTTGAGATGTTCCCAACTCGCCAAATTATCGCCGGTCCAGACCGAAGAATAGCGTTGTGTTCCCGCATAAGCCGCTCGGGTGATGGTAAATGGCCGTTTATTTTTATACAATTTCTTTAAACCATCATAGGTTGCCCGGACCATCTGCATGCCGTAGATATTATGTGCCTTACGATGCGAGCCCCGATGCCCGTCATATTGGTGACGTACATCGTCGGGGAACGTTCCGCGGCCAAATACGGCCGGTTCATTCATATCGTTCCAGAAGCCAGCCACGCCATCTTCCACAAGGCCCTGATATAAGGTGCCCCACCATTGACGAACCTCCGGATTGGTAAAATCAGGAAATTGACAACGTCCCGGCCACACAAATCCTTCCATAAAATAATCATCCCCGCGGCGACAGAAATACCTATTTTCCTTTCCTTCCCTGAACACCCAGTAGTTCTCATCAACCTTGATGCCCGGGTCGATCATCACCACCGTTTTAAAGCCATCATTGGCCAAATCGCTGATCATATTCTTAGGATTGGGAAAATACTGCTTGTTCCAGGTAAAACAGCGGTATCCTTCCATGTAATCGATATCAAGATAAATCGCATCACAGGGGATCTGTCGCTTCCGAAACTCCTCAGCAACCTTCCGGACATTCGCTTCGGGATAATAACTCCAGCGACACTGATGGTAACCAATTGCCCACAGCGGTGGCAGGTAATGCGTACCTGTCAGCGTATGATAGCGACGGATGACGTCGATAATATGTGGACCATGGATGTAGTAGTACTGCAGTTCCCCTCCTTCGGACCAAAAGCTTGTTTTTCCCGGATCTTCCGCGGCGAAATCAAAATACGTTTTAAAGGTATTGTCAAAGAATATACCGTAGGCTTCACCATCTTTTAAACCAATATAAAACGGAATAGTTTTATAAAGTGGATCCTGATCGTAAGCAAAAGCATAAGTATCTGAATTCCAATTTTTAAGTCTTTTACCTCTCAGGTTCAATTTAGTGGCCTTATCCCCCAGTCCATAAAAAGCTTCGTTTTCAAAGGCCACTTTTGTGCTATATACATAATAGCCTCCAAAATCAGGGTTTTCCTCCCAGTGCATCGGCGCCAAATCTGCATTGAACAGTTTACCTGAACGATCAGCAAAAGAAATCAAAAAGTCATTCTTATTGATCTTACAGGAAATAGTATTCGTATGCACCAGATAATGATCTGCCTCTTCCTTGCATTGATGTATACTGACGCGGTGATCTTTCTTGGCCAAGGCATACGAAAAATCCTCCAAAAAAGTCCCTTGTGGAGCCAGCCGTACCCGCACGATCTCATCCGTGACGATCTTAATTTCTACCTTGGCTTTGCCGTCAGAAAAATAATAAGACTTATCGTTTTGATTGTGGGCTACTATCGTTTCAAGGTATTTCTTTTCAATTTTCGGTAAATCCAATACCGGATTATTCACATGATGCATACTCTCCAAAGTACCATCATTTTCCTCCTCATGTAGTGTGGTTTGATTTAGGTTGTCGTCTTCAAGCATAATTGTAATATGTTAAAAAGTTTCTGAAGGCTTAATTCCTCTTTAAGATAGAAAATTAATCCTGCGCTGACAACAAAACACAAAAAAAAATCCCGCCTATTGGGATAGACGGGATTTTTTTCAATACCTGTGGATAAACTTCTACAGCTTACTTAACAAAATGCGCACGAAGCATCCAGGCCATCTTTTCATGCTTTTCCAATAGTCCAACCAAAAAGTCCTCCGTACCATTATCTGAAGTGCCTTCAACCACAGAAATGTCGGCACGAATTGACATCGCTATAGCTTCATGGTCAGCCAACAATTCTTTGTAATAGGACTGACTGTCGGTTTTTTCTGAAGTAGACTCCGTTAAACGAGTCAATTTCAAATATTTATCAAAGGTACCTACCGCATAATGCCCTAAAGTACGTACACGTTCTGCTACTTCATCGATCACTTCAGCTAGTTCATCGTATTGTGATTCCAAAAATAAGTGAGCAGCATGAAAATCCGCACCTTCCACATTCCAATGCGCGTTACGCGTCTTCATGTAGACAATGTGTTCATCTGCCAACAGCACATTTAACAACTTTGCAACTTTTTTCAAGTCCGCATCTTTAATTCCAATTGAAGTTTTCATATTATAATCTTTTGTTAACTATATGTTTTAAATGCTTAGTTAAATTTACCCAAAAATGCGGTAAAAACCAAATAAAAGCCAGTCAAATTCACAACAATTACCTCACCCCACTATACCAAACCAGACTTACATTTCGTATTACTGCAAAGCGTTTGCTAGACTGAAAAAATGAAAAGCGAAGGCTGCACCGACAGTGTTCGTTGTAGAAACAGATAAGACCTAGATTGTACCTTATGAACGAAACATTTTAAACAAAAATCGATCAAGCTATTATTTAAAGCACATAATGTTGTATTTTTGCAGACATCTTTATTTTGAGGGAAAGCTGCGGACAACATGGACAACAATACCTATTTTCACAAATTCAAACAGGATATTTCAGCGATTGAACTTCCAACACGATTTTCCTTCCCATTTTGCTATGAACCGCACCCCCTCGCCGTAACCGCCGCAAAAGAACTTCAATATTACATCGAAACACAAGAGGACTGGACCCACAATTTTGGCCTGGACAGCGCCATGGAGGGCCTCGCTATTGGAAAAATGTTCGGTGTGCTGGTTGTCAGAAACCAACACAATGAGCTTGGCTACCTTGCCGCTGTTTCGGGAAAACTGGCCGGAAGCAACAAACACCGCTATTTTGTACCGCCAATATTCGATATGTTGGAAGAAAACAGTTTTTTTCTAAACGAAGAGGTGCATCTCAATGCACTGAACCGCAAAATAGAAAGGCTTGAAAATAGTGAAGAGCTAGCAGACACGCAGCGTAATCTTGACCGGTTAAAAAATGAATGGGATAAGTCGCTCGATGAGCTAAAATCGAAATTAAGAACCCAAAAGAAGGAACGAAAAGAAACCCGTACAAAACTGAAGGTCAGTTTATCCGATGCGGAATATGAATTATTGATGGAAGACATGCGGAGCCAGAGTTTAAAAGACAAACAACAGCTTCAGCGCTTTCAATATGACATGCATTTGGCTCTGGAAACAGAGAGTAACCATTTACAACAATTGCTATCTACGATTACCGCGCTAAAAGAGGAACGCAAAACACGCTCAGGCAATCTGCAAAAACAGCTTTTCGAACAATATAATTTTCGCAATGCAAAAGGGCAACGCAAGAATGTCGTCGACATATTCCATGAATTTGACACGATAACTCCGCCTGCGGGATCGGGGGAATGCGCTGCGCCAAAACTGCTGCAATATGCATATGAAAACCAGTTAACACCCCTAGCTTTGGCCGAATTTTGGTGGGGCTGCTCCCCTGCATCTGAAATACGCAGGCACAAAAACTACTATCCGGCATGCCGCAAAAAATGTGAACCGATTTTAGGGTATATGCTCCAAGGCTTGGTCGTAGATCCGAATCCCATGCAGCAGGAAACGACCTTGGATATCGCACTTCCTCAAATTTATGAGGATGAAGATATTATCATCATCAACAAACCAGCAGAATTTCTTTCTGTACCAGGAATATATGTCAAGGATTCGGTCTACAACCGTATTCTTCAACGTTATCCAAAAGCAGGCCCGATTATTATCCACCGCCTGGATATGTCGACATCCGGCCTATTGGTTGTTGCCAAAAACAAAGAAGCGCATAAATTTATTCAGGATCAATTTATTCAGCATACCATCAAAAAAACATACATTGCCTTACTTGATGGTATTATCGAAGCTCCATCCGGCTTGATCGACCTCCCTCTTCGCGTCGATCTGGATGATAGACCCCGACAAATGGTCTGCTACACCTATGGCAAGCCAGCGCAGACAAAATGGGTAAAAATTGCGATAGAGAATAATCAAACGAGGGTCAGGTTTTATCCCTTGACTGGCCGAACCCACCAGCTCCGCATGCATGCCGTGCACCCCAATGGGCTAAATACACCTATTGTTGGTGACGATCTCTATGGCAAAAAAGCTAATAGATTACACCTTCATGCCGCTTCAATTACCTTTATACACCCTCGTTTCAAAAAAGAAATGACCTTCGAAATCGAGCCAGATTTTTAATAGCGCTGACTATATCGTTACAAAAGTCAGTAAATAAAGTAGCGGAAAATCATCGCCAAGTCAAAATGTAATGTGAAAATTATTGACCCAAATCAATAATTTAACATAAACAACTCACAAACAAATACTTACGAACAAATGTAATTCAACTACTTTCCTTTATTACATTACAATAAAATTTTAATTATTCTTAATTTTTTGTTTCCTTTGTTCACTGATTTTTTGATTTTAATACCTATAAAGTCAAAAATAAAGTAGAAACAGGAAAACAATTTTGAATTTTCAAGATTATAGCAATATAATGAGAGCTAAAATAGACGCAACAACCTTCATAACTAAACTCTTTTTTTCGATAACGCTCGTACTAACGGTGTCCATGGCTTTTGCCCAAAACAAGACCGTAACCGGTACAGTTAAAGATGCAAAGACCAAGAATCCTATACCCTATGCTACCGTAGCCGTCGTTGGCGCTCCGGCTTCTGCTGGAACCACGACGTCGACCAATGCAAATGGTGAATTTAAACTTGTCTTTCCAACATCGTATGTAAAAATCAGAGCAAGTTACATTGGGTATGACAGCAAAGACGCTTTTGTTACGAATGATGCAACGCAAACAAAAGAAATTCTGATGGATCAACAGGACAACATGCTGGAAGAAGTTGTTGTCAAGGCCACAAAGAAAAAATACAGCAACAAAGATAATCCTGCTGTCGCACTGATCCGAAAAGTCATCGAGAATAAGGAGAAAAATAGACTTTCAGGACAACAATATGCTGAATTTGACCAGTATGAGAAGATGTCTTTAGGACTGAGCAATCTTTCGGAGAAATTCGTCAATAAAAAAATATTCAAAAACTATCAATTTCTTTTTGAAACGGACGACTCCGCTAAAACAGCCAACAAATATGTTTTGCCTGCCTTTATTGAAGAAAAAATGTCCAAGGTATATTACCGTAAAGATCCAAGCAAAACCAAACAGTATATCCTTGGTGACCAACGGGCACAATTTGACCCTAGATTTATTGATAATGATGGTCTGACAGCCTACTTCAATAAACTGTACGAACAAGTTGATATTTACGACAACAACATTTCATTGGTTACCAATCAGTTTTTAAGTCCAATTGCTAATTCCGCTCCTACTTTTTATAAGTATTTTATAACGGATACCATTAAGACTGTTCAACCCTGGTTGGTCGAATTAAGCTTCTTTCCACGCAACAAGGCCGACATGTTATTTAAAGGTCAACTGTATGTGACGTTAGACGGCAATTATGCGGTGCAGGGCGCCAATATGACTGTGGCAGATGATATCAATCTAAACTTTGTACGTGACCTTCAGATACAGCTTAAATTTGAGAAAGACAGCAAAAGTCGCTTCTACCTAAAAACAAGTACCCTGGGTATCGATTTTTCTTTAACGGAAAAAGGCATGGGGATCCGCGGAAGTCGTACAGTTGATTACAACAATTACAAAGTCGGCATTCAGCGTCCTGATAGTACCTATGATGGTCCATCTACGGTCATTGCCTATAATGTAGAAAATAAGAAAGCGATTAAAACATTGTTTGAAACACAACGTCCGCTTGTCCTTGCGCAAAACGAACTGAATATTTATCATAATATTGATACCTTACAAAAGATCCCTTCATTCCGTTCGTTCATGGATATCGCTGCCTTATTGCTGTCAGGATACAAACAGGCCGGCCCAGTTGAGATCGGTCCAGTCAATACATTCTATAGCTTTAATCCCGTAGAAGGTTTCCGTTTACGTGTCGGCGGACGTACAACAGAAGCGCTAAGCAAGCGTTTCTATGCTGAATCGTATGCGGCCTATGGTTTTAAAGATCAGAAATGGAAATACTTTTTCAGCGGTACCTACGCATTTAACAACAAATCGGTCTACTCCTTCCCAATGCACTACATCAGGGCCTCTTATAAAAAGGATACGAAGATTCCTGGACAAAAACTGGAATTTATTCAGGAAGACAACTTCTTGCTGTCTTTCAAACGCGGTGATAATGACCGTTACATTTATGAGACAAATTACGGCTTAGAGTATAAAAAAGAATTTTTAAACCACTTGGCTATTGGCGCGGCATTCAATATCAACAGACAAACACCTGCTGGAAGCCTTACCTACCAGATGGTAGATGCCAACAATGAAAGTAGACTGTTTAATGAATTGAACTCGACAGAAGTATCCGTAAATTTCAGATATGCTCCACATGAAGAGTTCTATCAAGGCAAGATTTACCGGACACCTATATTCAATCAATATCCGATCTTCACGCTCAATTATACTGCTGGAATCAAAGGATTGGCTAAAGGTGAATACAATTATCACAACTTTAATGTTGGTGCATTCAAACGCTTTTATTTTAGTCAATTTGGATTTGCTGACGTAACAGCTGAAGGCAACTATATTGCAGGTAAAGAGATCCCATTCCCTTTCTTGACAATCCATCGTGCCAATCAGACCTATGCTTATCAATTGAACTCGTATAACTTAATGAACTTCCTGGAGTTTGTTAGTGACCACAATGCCTCATTGAACGTGCAGTATTACATGAACGGTTTTCTGTTGAATAAAATTCCTTTGATCAAAAAGCTTAAATTACGTGAAGTATTTAGCTTCAAAGGTGTATATGGCGGACTGCGCAAGGAAAACAATCCTGACGATCCTAACTATGGCTCAAAGGTATTCACTTGGCAGCACAATGCAGAAGGTGTACAGAGTTCTTATACCTTCGGTTCAGAACCTTATATGGAAGCCAGTATCGGTCTATCCAACATTTTTAAAATATTACGCGTGGACTACGTAAAACGTCTAAATTATCTTGATCACGTCGATGCACCAGCTTGGGGTATTCGTGCGCGGGTCAGATTTGACTTCTAATAGTTTCCATAAATTTATAGTATAATTTGAAGCCCTGTTCATATAAATGACGGGGCTTCTTTTTTTGCCCTAGGCTTCCGCAACATAGGCTCCCCCGCCAACGATTTCTGGACGAAATAGCGGGGAAAGCTTCGTACCTGCTTCGTACCTTATTCGGAGATACAACAGATGTTGTACAGATGTTGATCAGATTCCGACCAGCCCCTGACCAGGAATTACCTGGTCAGGGGCTGGTCAATATTTATTGCAAGATTGTCGCCTTCCGAAGCTGGTACGAACACAATACGAGGAAAGCCCCACTGCATCAGGCCTGCAGACACAAAAACCGATGGCTTATGAACAAAAAAATCCCCCTTGCATAGTACAAGGAGGATAAAATTAGCATATGACGATGGTTAGTTTTTATGTTTAAATGCATCCACACCACTTTGTAGGAATGCCTTGTACTCTTCTACATTGTAGTTGGCACCACTCTGGGGCACCAGTTTTTTGCCCGTCGGATCGACAATAACGTACAGCGGCTGCGAATTGCTATCGAATGTAGCCGCTTGAAAATCGCTGTTTTTCTTGCCGATGGTATTGATCTTTTTGCCACTATACTTTGAAACAAATTGTTCGTTTGCAGCCAGCTCGGTTTTATCATCCACAAAAAGTTCGGCCATCACAAATTCTTCTTTTAATAATTTTGCCACAGCTTTGTCCGTCCAGACATTCGCTTCCATTTTACGACAATTGACACAATTCCAGCCCGTAAAATCAATTAAAACAGGCTTGTTTAATTCTTTAGCCGTAGCTAAGGCCTGGTCGTAATCATAATAAGGATCAAATCCCTTAGGCGTGCCTCTGTCATGAAAAATTTCAGCATATTTTTTCACCTTTCCATCTGAATGCGCAACAGCTCCGGCACTTACACCCGAAGAAAGATCAAAATCTTGTGTTGCCGATGGCGGTAAAAAAGCGGAAATTGATTTTAAAGGCGCTCCCCATAAACCTGGCACCATATAGACCACAAAAGAAAAAACAACAATGGCCAAAATAGTTCGAGGAACAGACAGGAATTTCAGCTCACTATCATGGGAGAACTTGATCTTGCCAATCAGGTATAGCCCCATCAACGCAAAAATAGCAATCCATAGCGACAGGAACACCTCTCTATCCAACAAGTTCCAGTGGTAAGCTAGGTCGACATTGGATAAAAATTTCAACGCTAAAGCGAGTTCCAAAAAGCCTAAAACGACTTTTACACTATTCAGCCAACCGCCAGATTTCGGCAAGGATTTAAGCATCGAAGGAAACATCGCGAACAAACCAAAAGGAATGGCCAGGGCAATGGAGAATCCCAGCATCCCAACTGCTGGACCCAATCTCTCGCCTTTCGAAGCTGCCTCAACCAACAGTGTCCCTATAATCGGTCCCGTACAAGAAAATGAAACCAAGGACAAACTGAAGGCCATAAAGAACAACCCCACTAATCCACCTTTATCCGATTTGGCATCCATTTTATTGACAAAGGAGCTTGGCAAGGTAATTTCAAAAGCACCAAAAAAAGATGCCGCAAAGCCCACCAACAACAAAAAGAAAATGAAGTTGAAGATACCGTTGGTGGAAAGTGCATTGAGTGCATCAGACCCGAATGCGATCGTGATAATCATCCCCAGAGCCACATAAATCACAATAATAAATAATCCATATAACAGGGCTTTACTAATACCACTGGCACGACTCCCCGCCTGTTTGGTAAAATAACTCACCGTCAGCGGTAACATCGGAAAAATACAAGGCATCAATAAAGCGGCAAAACCGCCTAAAAGGCCCGCAATAAAGATACTCCACAGCGATTTTTTGCCTTCTGCCCCAGCTTTGTCTACGATTGTCCCAGCTACCGATTTCATCTGGGCGGAATCGGCTTTTACGGTAGCGGTATCTGGAGACTCCTCAAAGGACAGTGAATCGGGACTTATCGTACCATCCGTAAACTCAAGCCCCTCCAACGTGTTTGTTGTATCCGCTTGGGCAAACATTGCCACAGGCGCAACCAACAACAACAAAAGGATTAATAATTTAAAATTGACTTTCATGTTGTGTTATTCTTAGGTATAAATTGGTTTTTGAATAAATGAAACCCGAGGAGCTAGAGACTCCCCGAGTTAACTATAAACATATGAAACTAAATCTTTTTAAGCACCAAATACCGGATTTGCCAATCTGCAGATCGGTTGAAAACCCGAGAAATCAACGTCCGTAGAAAGATACCCTTCTTTTACCGGCTCCTCTTTCACCAAATCGGTACTTAGGTATTTTTTGTTATCATCACAAAGTAAGGTCACCACGACAGCTTCATCGCCCAGCTCCTGCTGTAATTTAATCGCTCCGATTACATTTGCTCCCGAAGAGATTCCAACAGCCAATCCCAATTGGCGCGATAGCTTCTGCGCCATGATAATGGAGTCGCCATCGTTGGCACATACGACCGTATCGAGTTCATCCAAATCCACAATGGCAGGAATAAACTCATCAGATATTCCCTGAATACGGTGTGAACCTACCTTATGCCCTGTAGTTAAGGTTGGACTTTCTGCCGGTTCTAGCGGATGGACGCGGACATTTGGGTTTACCTTTCTTAAGCTTCTACCCACACCCATGACCGTACCACCAGTTCCCACACCAGCAACAAAAGAATCAGCAACTAAGCCCTGTTCCTCCAGTTGCTTTACAATCTCGTAACCGGTGGTTTTCTCATGCGCTTCGGCATTATATTGATTCTCGAATTGGCGTGGAAGAAAAACACCGCCCTTTGCAGCAAGCTCTTCACTTAAACGAATACTTCCTAAAAAACCACCTTCTTCTTTGCTTATCAGCTGTATATCGGCACCCATGCTGCGAATAATATCGGTACGCTCCTTACTCAACCAATTGGGCATAATAATCTTTACCTGATGACCAAGTGCTTTACCGATTGCTGAAAAGGCAATCCCTGTGTTGCCACTTGTGGCTTCAATGACAACATCACTCGGCCGGATCTGACAATTCATATACGCTTTGTATAAAATATAAAGCGCCATCCGATCCTTAATGCTACCAGTCAGATTGTAGTTCTCACATTTCACGAAAATTCGTCCGGGTTTACCTTTGTAAGTATACTGTAGTTCCAACATCGGTGTATTTCCGACCAATCTCCACAGATGTTTGAATCTCTTGTCCAATGCAGGTGACAAACACGCACTTAATAATTCTTGTTCAGCCATTTCTTATAAATGATTATTCTGTTGCAAAATTGACCATCGACAAGATAATATTCAACACATCACTATAATTTCAATAAAAATTAAATTAAAAGATATAAAAACCAATAAATAATTCAGAACAATAGCGTATTTTTACAACCGTACCGAAAATATTCAGATTATGGAATTGGATGAAATAGATGTAAAATTATTACGCCTCCTACAACAAGATGCCTCCATGAGCAATAAAGCGCTATCCTTTGAACTTAACAAATCTATCGCTGCTGTTCACGAACGCGTTAGAAAGCTAAAGCGGTTGGGCTACATCAAAAAAACGGTGGCAATTTTGGACCGCCACAAGATAGGCATTGGGTTAATTTCCTTTTCTCAGGTCTTTCTCAAGGCGCATACTTTTGAAGTGTTGAATGAATTCGAAAAAGAGGTAGCTAAATTTCCCGAGGTGATGGAATGCTACCAAATGGCGGGTTCTTACGACTTTATGTTACGTATCGCAACCAAAGATATGGATGCTTATCATATTTTTCTGCGGCATCGACTGGCCGTACTACCGCAAGTAAATACCGTACAGACCTACTTTGTATTATCGGAGACAAAAAGCGAGACGGCCTACCCCCTTTAATCTTTGTCTTAAAAACCCAAGGAATATTGCTGTCATATGCAATAGCATTATTGCATATGACAGCAATGAAAAACTAATTAATCGAACAACAAGGTTCCTGTCACATTCCAGCTACTAAAACTTGTTCCTTCAGGAGCTCCCTGTGGAATCTGCACCTGCATCGTATGGTCACCTGCTTTTAAATCCCCCAGATCAATGTAGATTGGTGGTGTTACTGTACCCGGGCACCAATTGGAGCGGCTTAGATCGGATGAAGACAGACCTGTGGCAAAATTGCCTGAAGCTGGGTTTGACAAACGGTACGAGCCACAATCATTACGCCACGGCGTGTATTTAAAGCGTAATGAATTGTCTAGGAAAATGCGGTTTTCCTTCGGCACAAACTCATCACCATTGCCCCAGCCTCCATGCCCTGTGGTAATGTAGCGTAATTGCACGTTTTTAGCGTCCTGGTCCAAATGAAACGAAACAGTAAGACCTTTCTCCTTATCAAACATAGATCCATACTCCTGGCCGCCCATTTCCATAACGTTGGTTGTGGTGAATAAAGACATCGTCTTTTTCAGACTACCTTTTGACTCGGCATCGAAACCCGGATGCACCGTCAGCTCCACACTCACCTCATGTCCATTTTTATCATAATTGCCAATGAAGGCGCCTACATAGATTTCCTGCTCGCTCAACAGACCAGCCAGTTCCGTTACGTCCTGACGGTACAGCACCGAATCTTGCCAAACCTTATCCTTTAACTGAAGATAGTTAAACTGCTTAACACCAAAGGGTGTAAAGAAACGCATCAATTCAACAATAGGTTCAAAAGATGCTGTTTTTACAACGCCTTGATAAGCTTTACCATTTCCATTTTCGTACTTAGGCAGGGTACCCATACCATTTTTCATGCCATCCAAAAAGCTCTGCGCTTTGTTGGTCGGGATGATAAAAACTGACCCGGTGCGATCGTAGGCATCACCTTTCGATTGTTCGACCAACTGCACAAATACATTATCGCTAGTCTTTATTTTTGGGATTTTCACCTTTTTTACCAAAACAGTCCCATTGGCAAAACGCAAAACAGAATCCGACTTTACATCATCCGCAAAACGTATACGCTCCTTCCGAAAAATAGGTATTTGGATAAAACGATTTTTCCAGATCAGATCTTTATACGAGAGTTCATCGTACAATTTTTCATTTCCTTTTAGCCGCAGTTGATCCGGTATCGTCTTGACCTTTTCTACTTTGGTGGCAAAAGTCCGTGTATTCCCATTGCGGATTACCTCAAGTACCAAACCAAGATCCTGACCAAGTTCCGTGGGTGCACCTTTTACCCCTAATTTATCGGTATACCAAACTTCTATTTTATTGGAATTGATGCTGGTCTCTACTTTTTTGCAGGGATAGCCCAAGATTGTTTTAGTCTCGTTTGTCGTGTTAAACTTTTGCTTCGAAAGCGCGAGCGAATCTTTGGTTAGAATGATTGATCCATCTTTGAGTTTAGCAATTTTAAGTAAGGCATTGCCTCCGGAACGCTCCACCACAACCCGTTCGTATGGCGGCGCCAACTGTCCCTGCATTTCCTTCGCTGAACTGACAAAAGTCTCCTTTTCATTGGCATAGACGAGGATGGCATTTTGATTGGCAGCTGTATTCCCATTGAAACTTTGGTTATATTGAATGACATAACTCGACAGCTTTTGCGCCTGCGACGACAATGACAAACATAAAATAGAGGTAAAAAGAATACTTTTCTTCATAGCATGTGTATTGGTTTAGATGCAAAAATAAGAAAGGCTTTAGGAATTCCTAAAGCCTTTCTTATTTTATGCTAAAACGTTTATTTGATCAACCAGATATCCAAGAGGTAGAATACCGCAAAAATCACCGAGGCATAACCATTGGTTGTCATAAAGTCACGATTGACCCGACTTAAATTAGTCGATGAAAACAGGGTATGCTGGTAAATCAGCAAGGCTCCGTAAAAGGCCACACCTAAATAATAAATCCAACCTACCAGCATCAAAAATGCTGGTATTAAAATAAATATAAAAGAAAACACGTGCAGACCTTCCGAAACGCGCATGGCTCCCTTCGTTCCCAACCAAACGGGTATAGAATTCAGCTGATTGGCCCGATCAAATGCTTCATCCTGCAACGCGTAAATAATATCGAAGCCGCTCACCCAGGTCAACACTGCGAAGCCATAAAGTACCGGAACAGTCGCAAACTGTCCTGTAATAACCATATATGCACCTATTGGAGCCAATCCTAGCCCTGCTCCCAATACAAGATGGCATAAGGGTGTTATGCGCTTCGTATAGGAGTAAAAAAGCACAACAAAAAGTGCAATGGGCGACAACATAAAGCAAAGAGAATTGATAAAATACGTCGCTGCGATAAAAATAAGGCAATTTACTAACGTAAAAATCAATGCATTTTTAGCAGAAATTTTTCCGGCAGGAATATCACGCATGGCCGTTCGCGGATTAATGGCATCAATATCGCGATCCAAATAACGATTGAATGCCATAGCGGCATTACGGGCCGTTACCATACACACGAGCATCAAAACCAATAATTTCCACGAAAAGGTGTAGTCCGTTGTATGCAATGCCAAAAAGAAACCGATGAAGGCAAATGGTAATGCAAATACACTATGGGCAAATAAAACTAAGGACAAGTATTTTTTCATCTGAACTTAAGATCTAGCTAAAATTGTTCGTTTCCTTCGGGTTCAGGGCGAACAAATCGGCCGTTAACTTCATCGATAGCCTCTAAAATAGGCTCATGCCCCATTTTCTTTTCTGCTGAAGTTAGGAAAATCGGCGGCACCTCTTCAAACCATTGAAGCAATGATTTTTTAAATTTCGCAATATTCACATCGGATTTGACAGTCGATTGCTTGTCTGCCTTGGTAAAAACCAACATAAAGGGTAAACCACATTCGCCCAACCAATAGCAAAAATCCAAGTCTATCTTCTGTGGTTCATGACGGCTATCTACCAATACAAAAACACATTGCAAATTGTCCCGATGGGTAAGATACCTACGGATGAACTTCTCCCATTCCGTGCGACTTGTTTTAGAGGCTTTGGCAAAACCATAACCCGGCAAATCCACCAGATACCAGGTATCGTCGATGATAAAATGATTGATCAACTGAGTCTTACCAGGCTTTTGGGAGGTCTTGGCAAGTCCTTTCTTGTTGGTCATTGCATTGATCAACGATGATTTACCGACATTTGAACGTCCGATAAACGCATACTCCGGCAAATTGGGTGCAGGTAATTTGTCAACTCTCGTGTTACTGCACACGAATTCGGCTTTTTTCACTTCCATGGAACAAAGGTACGTTAAATGAATCCCTTTGACAAGATGTGTACCGCTTCTATTCCATAAAAAAGCTCCGTCTCCTATTTAATTGGCCAGGGACTAAAATGTCCCCAATTATTTTTAACTTTCACTTCAAACGATTCATCAAACAACTGAGCGCATTCCGAAGATGCACTATGCGGTTGGGTATACGTCTTATTAGCCAAATAAAAGAAGTCCTGCATGCCATAAAAAAAATAAATCTTGTAATAAGAAGTCCAGTAGGTAAAATGGAAGCATCACCAAACAAGAAATTTTTCGGAGCTGCTGTAACAATTCAGCTGCTCAAGATACTAATCACATAAATAAACGTCAGTCTTTGGGAAAAAAGGAATATTTCTAACAAACTCAAAGAACGAATTAATTAAACCTTAAAATAGATGTTACTCGAAATCAATCATGTCACCAAAGATTACGCCAATCACCGTGCATTGGACGACGTATCCATTCAAATCCCAAAGGGTAAAATTTTCGGACTATTGGGGCCAAACGGGGCTGGAAAAACGTCCCTGATCCGTATTATTAACCAAATTACCGCGCCCGATTCCGGTGAGATTTTGTTTAATGGCGAAGCGCTGGGTCCACAGCATATTGCACAAATCGGCTATTTACCCGAAGAGCGGGGGCTGTACAAAAAAATGAAAATCGGCGATCAAATGTTGTATTTGGCGCAACTTAAAGGACTTTCCAAGCGAGAAGCCCTAGCACGCATCCAAGATTGGTGCCAGCGCCTGGACATCACATCCTGGTTGGACAAAAAAATTGAAGATCTCAGTAAAGGTATGCAGCAGAAAGTACAATTTGTCGCCACGGTCATCCACCAACCACAATTGATTATCTTGGATGAACCCTTTTCGGGATTTGATCCCGTCAATGCCAATATCATAAAAGAACAGATTCTCCGATTGAATCAAGAGGGGGCGACCATTATATTCTCCACACACCGTATGGAGACTGTGGAAGAGCTTTGCGATAATATCGCCCTCATCAACCGATCCAAGAAAATACTCGATGGTTCCGTACAGGCGATTAAAAAAGAATACCGAAATCAAACCTATCGATTGGAATATACAGCCAATGAAGATAATTTTCTTCTATCCGAAGACAGCCTATTTAAAGTCATCACGTCCACAAAGCACGACAAAACATACAACACTACAATTCAGCTAAATAACAATATTCATATCAATAATGTCTTAATGCGTTTCTTAGCCCAAATACAGCTCAACCAGTTGATCGAAATCGTTCCCTCTATGGCGGATATTTTCATTCAAAAAGTTACACAAGTCTCACCCCTATCTCAAGATCATGCATAAAATACTACTTATCATTCAACGGGAATACCTATCCCGTGTCAAGAAAAAATCTTTTATTGTCATGACTTTTGCCGTGCCATTGTTCTTTTTTGCATTGTATGCAGGCATGTTTTATCTGACAAAAAAGAGCTTTAAAGATTCACACACCGAAGTCTTTATTTTAGATGAACAAGGCGACTTTGCGGGAAAACTGCAAAGCAATAAAAATGTAAGTTATACAATCAGTAAACTGGATCTCCAGGCACAAAAAGCGCAGCTGACCCAAAGTGAAGGAAAACAGTCGATCCTTTATATCCCAAAAGATATTTTAACAAGCCAAAGAGCCGAACTCATTACCAGTGGCAAGACCAGCTTTGTCATACAGGAGATCATTAGCGGACAGCTGGAAGAGATCATCCGTGAAAAGGAATATAAAGCCAAGGGAATTGACCTGCAGATTATCCAGTCCATTAAGCCGAAAGTCAGCATCGATGCAAAAGAAATAACAGCCGACGGCGAAGAAAAGAACAGCAACACGGCCATTGCAATGGGCCTTGGTGTCGCTTTGGCTATCTTAGTCTATCTATCCCTGTTTCTTTATGGTGCCCAGGTAATGCGTGGTATTATCGAAGAAAAGAGCAATCGTATCATCGAAGTTATTATTTCCTCGGTCAAGCCCTTTCAGCTCATGATGGGTAAAATTGTTGGAATCGGTATGGTTGGACTGACCCAATTTGTGATGTGGCTTGTGCTTACCGGGGGCTTATTTATCACAGCAACGCTACTGTTTGTCAATCCGCAGGATATGCAGGAAGTAGCCGCTAGCCAACCTGGAGCGGGTAATATGAGTACCGTATCAAAAGCTATGGCCCAGAATGATTCCGCTTCGATCCTTACGTCGATCCAAAGCTTTAATTTCACGGAGGTCATCATTTTCTTCTTTCTGTTTTTTATTGCCGGATACCTATTGTATAGTGCTATTTTCGCCGCTGCAGGCTCAGCTGTCGACAACGAAACAGAGGCCAATCAGTTTTCCATGCCCATTACCATGCCCTTGCTATTGACCTATATTCTTTCTTTCGGCGTCATTATCAATGATCCCAATGGACCGATTGCAACATGGTTGAGCTTTATTCCATTCACCTCACCGATCGCCATGCTCGTTCGCATACCTTTTGGTGTACCCCTATGGCAGATCCTGACCTCGTTGACCTTGCTCATACTGACCTTTTTATTGGTAACCTGGGTCGCTGCACGTATCTACCGCGTCGGGATTTTGATCTATGGAAAAAAGGCAAATCTCAAAGAAATCATCAAATGGTTCAATTACAAAAGTTAGTTATGTACTGAACTAATTACGCATGGCTGTCGGATATCCCCGATCTATGTCAGCGCTCAACTAAAAGAACGGGGCCAAATTGCAAGCAATTTGGCCCCGTTCTTTTAAGCCCCCGATTAGGATGCGATCAGATGCAATGCGATCAGCTCCTAAGGACAGCTCAATTAATATCTTAATTTCAATTTTTTAAAGACAAAATGCCACAGCCATATCGGTCCGACAAGTAAAAACTGCAGAAACTGTTGTCCTGTGATTTTCTTCTTTTCCTTTCCCTTACCGATAAACAGCGCGACAATAGATAGCAATGCGATTCCCAAACACACCCAGATGACAGCCGGGCCACCGTTCTTCTGTGCGTATTCCAGTTGCACGATAAAGAAACTCATACCCCCGATCGAGAATAATATCGCATAGGACAAGGTTGCAGACAGCTTTAAATAATAATAAATGACAATAGCGATGAAGAAAGAGCCCCAATTCAAAAAGGTATGCCAATTGAGTTTGACCAAGAATTCGAACTGTGGAAATGGAATCATCCAGATGCAGCCCATGATACCAAAAAATAATAATGGTAAAAAGATGGCCTGAATCAGGCGGTTGGTCGGATCCTGAAAATTAGCATCCAGCTCCGCAAAATACTTATCTACGGGACGTAAAGGTTCGACTTCTTGAACTTTCTTCTTTTGTTTCATTCGGCAAATTTAACAAATATTGAGCATGCCTTAGGTCTTAAAAATGATAATATTCCCTATTTTTTGGTCTGCCGTAGGTCATTATCTGCTTTCAGGGCAAACAAACTCGCTTACTCCTATTCTATTCCGTAATATTGCAGCATGAAGTCTTACAAACATATCTTATTCGATCTGGACGGAACCCTGACCGACCCTGCAGAAGGGATTACAAAATGTATTGCCTATGCCTTGGAGTCCAAAGGCATCCATACAGCCGATCTGAATAGCCTCAAACCCTTGATCGGTCCGCCCCTTAAAGATTCTTTCATACATACCTTTGGATTTGGGGAAAGCGAAGCAATTGCCTGTGTAGAAAAATATCGGGAGCGCTTTTCAGCCATAGGACTGTACGAGAACATCCTGTTTGATCCCATACCCGAGCTTTTAACGCTCCTGAAAACAAAAGGGTACAGCATCTATCTGGCGACCTCCAAACCCGAAATATTCGCCCACAAAATATTACAACACTTTGAAATAAATACCTATTTTGATTTTGCGGGTGGAAGCGCTTTGGACGATTCCAGACCGACCAAAACCAGCGTCATCCAATATGTCATGGAAAAGGCCAAACTAACAAATCCACAGGAATGCCTCATGATCGGCGATCGTAAACATGATCTGATTGGCGCAAGGGAAACTGCCATGGATGCTGTTGGCGTACTGTATGGCTATGGTAGCCAAGCCGAACTCGAGCAGGAGTCACCGACCTATCTCATCCAGACAGTGCCTGACCTGATCGAATTTTTCAATTAAAAAATAGGGATCCTAAATTAAAGACAATTTAGGTTGAGTCCATTTAGGTCAACTTGATTCAAGTCTAGTCTATTCAAGTTCAGTCTATTCAAGTCTGGTCTATTCAGATCAATTCCAATACAGTCTATTGACACCAATTCAAGTCCATTCGCCAGGCAAGACACAAGTCAATTCAGGCTAATTCTACTCAGGCCAAGTTTATTGAGAACAGTTCAAGTCAATACCCAAACACCTTGAATAACTGAAATCATCCTGTTGAGCGAAAGCTGTAGAATTCCATAAAAAAAGCTCCAATCATTTTGATTGGAGCTTTTTTTATGATGGATCCTTAGGATCTATTTTGCGTAAGACACCGATCTTGTCTCACGGATAACAGTTACTTTAATTTGCCCTGGATACGTCATTTCCGTTTGGATACGGTTAGAGATATCAGCAGCGAGTATTTCCGACTGCGCATCAGAGACCTTCTCACTCTCCACGATGACACGTAGTTCACGACCAGCTTGTATCGCGAAGGTCTTCTCAACCCCAGGATACGATAAAGCCAAGTCTTCCAGCTCTTTTAAGCGCTTGATATAACTTTCTACAACCTCACGGCGTGCGCCCGGGCGTGCGCCAGAAATCGCATCACAAGCTTGAACAACCGGAGATATTAAAGCCGTCATTTCGATCTCATCATGGTGAGCACCAATTGCGTTACATACATCAGGGTGTTCCTTGTATTTCTCTGCAAGTTGCATACCTAAAATAGCGTGTGGCAACTCTGGATTGTCATCAGGCACTTTACCAATATCGTGAAGTAATCCAGCACGTTTCGCATGTTTAACATTCAGGCCCAGTTCTGCAGCCATTGTCGCAGCAAAATTAGCAACCTCACGCGAGTGCTGTAAAAGATTCTGTCCGTAAGATGAACGGTAACGCATACGCCCTACCATACGAATCAATTCGGGGTGCAAACCATGGATCCCCAAATCGATCGCTGTACGTTCACCGATTTCAACAATTTCATCCTCAATTTGCGTCCGTGTTTTTGCAACAACTTCCTCAATACGTGCCGGGTGGATACGTCCATCGGTTACCAAACGGTGTAAAGCTAAACGTGCGATTTCCCGACGTACAGGATCGAAACCGGATAGGATAATTGCTTCAGGTGTATCATCTACGATGATCTCTACGCCCGTTGCAGCTTCCAATGCACGAATATTACGACCTTCGCGACCAATAATACGACCTTTAATTTCATCATTTTCAATATTGAAAATTGAAACGGTATTTTCGATCGCAGATTCCGTAGCGGTGCGTTGAATCGTCTGTATAACAACCTTTTTCGCCTCTTTAGTCGCTGTCAATTTTGCCTCATCCACAATATCTTTGATTTGAATCATGGCTTGTGAGCGGGCTTCTTCACGCAACGAATCCACCAATTGATTTTTTGCTTCGTCGGCAGTTACGCCAGCGATGCTTTCCAATTGCTTAATCTGTTGCAATTTTAACGCTTCTACTTCCTCGGATTTCTTTTCATTCAGTTCAACCAATTTATCCAATTGCTTTTTCTTGGTATCCACGTCCTGCTTGTCGCGGTTGATGTTTTCCAATTTTTGGTTAATTGACTGCTCTTTTTGTCTTAACGTATTTTCCTTCTGGTTGATGGCATTGTTACGTTGATTGACTTCCTTTTCATGTTCAGATTTTAATTGAAGGAACTTTTCTTTGGCCTCTAACAGGCGTTTCTTTTTAATGTGTTCCCCTTCCTGCTCTGCATCTTTCAGTATGCTATTTACCTTATCCTTGGCTTCCTGTTCTTGCTTTTTAAACAACAAAACCAATAGATAACGACCTATAACAACACCAACAATCAGAGAAATTATGCTATAAATTGCGATGTCCATGTATGTATAATTGTATTATTATGTTTGTTTTTATTAATTATATTCAAATTCCAGTAAAATCATGAATCGTCCTATTCCCCTTCTTTGGTATGCACCAATGTGGCGAGCCTGATAAGCTCATAAGACTTCATGACAAAAAAAAACCGCAATTAAATTTAAACAGGTCTCATGTATTATTAAACTTCGTGATTACATAATTAGGCTTAGATTATGACCCAGATGGCTTTCGCAAAATGGCCTATATCTTTTTGCGCCTGTAATATTGAAGCGTTAAGTTTAAAATAGTGACAACCCGAATTTAATTGCGGCAAATTCGTCGTTTAAGCTCTAAATATAAAGAACGTAAATTTATTTTTTAAAGAAATCCGTCAACAACTGATCAAGTTCCTGTACTGAATTTTCCAAGCCCACTTCGTGGTTTTGGGACTGCCGCTCTGCATTAAGCATACGCGTCGCAAATTGCAATACACACATGGACAACAAATCCTGCTTATCTCTCACAGTATAGTTTTCCTGCAATTCCTTTACTTTTTCATTTATCAATTTCGCAGCATGTCGAATTACTTCTTCTTCCGCGCTCTCCACCCGAAGGGGATAAACACGATCTGCGATATTTATTTTTATGGAAATCTCTCCCATTTCTTTGAGCTTTTTAACGTTGTATTAGTTTGAATCCGATAACACTTCTCCCAACTATTTCAACAAACTAATACATTTGTCTATTTCCCGCACAAAATCGTTAATTTTTTGTTTTGTGTCAAGTATTTTTTCATTAATTGCTTCCTTATCCGTTTCAGAATCTAACGTGCGGGCAACTGCCAACGCTTTGACCTTCTCTTCCAACTGCTTGCTCTTATCGTTGCTCGCATCGAAAGCCACTTTTAAGGATTGTACCTCTAATTTAAGCAAATCATTTTCTTCTTGCAAGACTTCGCACAATTGAATTAAATTTTTCGTTTTCTCAACGATCAGATTCATTTGTGAAGACAATGTTGCCATAGTATAAATTGAATATTACCAATTAATGTTGTATCTCTCGTTAACCACGCACTTCCGCACCTAGTTCCTTCTCAAAATTAACAATTAATTTTTGAACTATCGCATCAATTTGCTTATCCGTAAGTGTTTTTTCTTCATCCTGCAAGATAAAGCTCAGAGCATAAGACTTTTTCCCTTCCGGAATTTTATCACCTTTATACACATCAAACACATTTACCTCCTTCAAAAGCTTGCGTTCGGTCTTTTGAGCAACAAATTGTAGCTTATCGAAGCTCACATTTTCATCGATCAAGAGCGACAAATCTCTGCGCACAGCCGGGAATTTGGAAACTTCTTTGTATTGAATGCTATTCTTACGAATAATTTTCATCAAAACATCCCAGTCAAAATCAGCAAAGAAAACCTGACCTTCAACATCTGCTTTTTTCAAATCTGCGTTCGCGATTGCACCAAAAGAAACTAAACATTTCTGCCCTTTCATATAGTTCAAACCATAGGCGAAATGTGTACTTGTAGCATCTTGTATCTGAATTCCTTCAATTTTCAAGCGTTTGATAAGCGTATCTACAGCCGCTTTAAGGTTATAGAAATTAACCGCGTCTTTTTTGCTGTTCCATTGCTCAGCTTCATTTTTACCTGCCATGGCAAAAGCCAGATGCTGCGTTTCTTTATAGCCTTCACCATCCAGCGCATAAGTTTTACCGAATTCGAAGAACTTCAGGTCAAAGTTTCTTCGTTTTTGGTTATATTCAATCGCACTCAAAACAGAAAAAACCATATTTTGACGCATTGTATCCAAATCCGAGCTCAATGGATTATACAATTTGACCGCCGTTTCGCTATCATCCGCATAATCCAGCTTCGTTAGGGAGTTGGACAGAATTTCACGAAACCCATTGGCGATGAGCAGATCAGCCAATTGATTTAAGACAACTTCCTTATCCGGCTTCTCAACCGTATTTAAAGAGGCCTTAATTTGTGACTTCAACTCGATATTGTTATAACCATAAATCCGCAACACTTCTTCCACAACGTCTACCTCGCGTGTGACATCAACGCGGTATGCAGGCACCAACACATCAAGTCCTGTTTCAGTTTCTGAAGCGACTTCAATGCCAAGAGCGACAATAATGGATTTAATTTCTTCATTTGGGATCGCCTGACCGATCAAACGAACCACATTCGCATAGCTCACGTGAAATGAAAACGGGTTAATCACCACGGGATACTCATCTTTTAGCGTCGATGAAATCGTTCCACCCGCAATTTCCTGAATCAATAACGCTGCGCGCTTCAAGGCTTCAACCGTAATATTCGGATCGGTACCACGTTCGAAACGGAAAGAGGCATCTGTTTTTAAGCCATGTCTTTTGGAGGTCTTCCGTACAGAAACAGCATTGAAATAGGCCGACTCCAAAAATACATTGGTCGTTTCGGCTGATACACCCGAATGTGCTCCACCGAAAACACCCGCAATACACATTGGTTTTTCTGCATCAGCAATCACCAAGTCCTCTGCAGACAAGGTACGCTCCACACCATCCAGCGTAACAAATTTTTCACCCTCAGTCGCCAAACGAACAATGACTTTATTTCCCGCAATTTTATCAGCATCAAAAGCATGCAGTGGCTGACCTAAATCGTGTAGTATATAATTGGTAACATCGACAATATTATTGATCGGACGAACACCGATAACATTTAATTTCTCTTTTAACCAATCGGGAGATTCGCCAACGCGAACACCGGTAATATTGATACCGCTATAACGTGGGCTTGCCTGTGCGTCTGCAACGACCACTGTCGTTCCCTCCGCCTCAGCAGCCTTAAATGCAGAAACATCTGCCTTTAACACGTGTGTACGAAAATGTGCCGCAATATCTCTTGCAACACCTAAATGCGAAGCAGCATCTGCACGGTTTGGTGTTAAGCCAATTTCATAACGGTAATCATCCTGGATATTGAAATGATCTTTCACTAAGGTCCCCACTGCAACGTCAGCTGGTAATTCAACGATGCCGGCATGAGATGTACCCAAACCGATTTCATCTTCTCCACATAACATACCTTCGGAAACTTCACCACGAATTTTAGATTTGGTAATTTTAAAAGGCTCTCCGGTAAGCGGATGGCAAGTAGTACCTACTGTAGCAACAATAACTTTCAATCCTGTACGACAGTTTGGTGCACCACATACAATGTGCAATAACTCCGGTCCACCGACATCAACAGTGGTTACTCTTAATTTATCGGCATTAGGATGCTGTTCACAAGTTTTCACTTCACCAACAACCAAACCGTCCAATCCACCTGGGATACTCTGCACGACGTCCAAAGCTTCTACTTCCAATCCTGTATTTGTTAAGATCAGTGATAGTTCCTCCGGTGTCGAATCTATATTAACGTGTTGTTTTAACCAATTATATGAAATATTCATCTCGAATCTGATTTGATGCACAAACTTAGATAAATTTGAGTTTATATCCAACGTCAATTTGCCGATCATCGCCGGAAGTCCTGAATTTGAAGATAGCTGGCAGCCCCTATCCTCACCGGCTGTATGACAAATTACCATATGATCTAAGGGGTTGTTGGGCTTCGGCGAACAAACCGACTTGCCACAGGGCGTTTTTCTTGCGCTATTGCTTATGCTTTTTCAGGTTTTCCGCATGGACAAGGTGCTTTGGGCTTTAGTCGGCACATCGTTGGCCTTGGTTTGGGGCAGCTTCGGGACATGGCCTGAACATGGTCGGGATTGCTTCGCCTGCTGTTCGGCCGTTGTTCGGCTCCTTGCCGAAGCGGACCCGAATCTTTCCCGAAGCCCAGTCGAAGCCCAGCCGAAGCTGTCTCGAAGCTGTCTCGAAGCTGTCCCGAGCCGTTCCCGAAGCAATCCTGATCCGTTGCCGAATAGCGTACGGACTTGAGCGGATTTAAAGGGAATTAAACGGACTTTAGGCATATACACTCCGCTCTTGAATAAGCAAGCCCGACACAATTTCATAAAAAAAGCCTTATCAAATTGTACCAATTTTTATCCTATTTATGTCCAATCTTAAAGACCTATTTTTTAATCAAAAATCCAGTCATTTCCATAAAAATAATATGTAACTTTGTGCTTTAATTTGAAGAACGTTCAAAACAAACATTTATAATGATTCATTTCTTTGAGAACCCATCGAACACTGTATATGGTGTTCAAAGCGTAAACTCTTTATCACAAGAAGACATTACTAAACTCAACTGGCTATTCGGCAACGCCAAAAAACTAGACGACCAAAACCTTAACCATTACTTTGTAGGACCCCGCGCCGCGATGGTTACTCCCTGGAGTACCAATGCAGTAGAAATCACGCAAAATATGGGAATTGCAGGAATTGTTCGTATAGAAGAATTTCAACCGGTACCAGCGGATTTCAATGACTTCGATCCAATGATTTCCCAAAAGTTCAGTATGTTGACACAGGACATGTATACCGTCAACATTACACCTGAACCGATATTGGAAATTCAAGACATCGAGGCCTACAACAAATCTGAGGGCCTAGCGCTAAATCCAGAAGAAGTAGATTACCTCAATAACCTTTCGACCAAATTGGGTCGTCTGCTTACAGACTCGGAAGTATTCGCTTTTTCACAAGCAAACTCTGAACACTGTAGACACAAGATTTTCAATGGTACCTTTATCATTGATGGCGAAGAGCAACCCACTTCCCTCTTTAAATTAATTAAAAAGACTTCTGAAACCAATCCGAACGAGATTGTTTCTGCTTATAAAGATAACGTTGCCTTTGTCAAAGGTCCACGTGTCACACAATTTGCACCTAAATCGGCCGACAAACCTGACTTTTACGAAGAGAAAGCATTTGATTCGGTTTTATCCGTAAAAGCTGAAACACACAATTTCCCGACTACTGTAGAACCATTTTCGGGTGCTGCAACTGGGTCAGGTGGTGAAATCCGCGACCGTATGGCCGGTGGCCAAGGAGCGATTCCATTGGCGGGTACTGCCGTATACATGACTGCTTATTCGCGATTGGAACAAAATAAATTGGACCTTCAGGCAGGAACAGTTACTGAACCGGCAAAGGAACTCAACAAAACGCGGCCATGGGAAAATGCGATGCAAGAGCGTCAATGGTTGTACCAGACCCCGGTTGACATCCTGATTAAAGCTTCCAATGGTGCTTCTGACTTCGGTAATAAGTTTGGTCAGCCCTTAATTACAGGTTCTGTATTGACCTTCGAACATGAAGAGGATGGCCGTAAACTTGGTTACGACAAAGTCATTATGCAAGCGGGTGGTGTTGGTTATGGAAAACTGGATCAAGCGAAAAAACATACGCCGAAAACTGGCGATAAAGTTGTTATCCTAGGTGGAGAAAATTACCGCATCGGAATGGGTGGCGCTGCTGTATCTTCTGCAGATACAGGGGCATTTGGTTCTGGAATTGAGCTTAATGCCATTCAACGTTCCAATCCCGAAATGCAAAAACGTGCAGCGAATGCTGTTCGTGGCTTAGTAGAGTCTGATCATAACCCTATTGTGTCTATCCACGATCATGGTGCAGGTGGCCACTTAAACTGTTTATCTGAACTTGTTGAAGAGACCGGCGGCTTGATTGACCTGGATGCACTTCCTGTAGGCGATCCTACACTATCCGCAAAAGAAATTATCGGTAATGAATCGCAAGAACGTATGGGACTTGTGATCGCCGAAGATGATATTGACACCTTAAAACGTGTTGCCGATCGCGAACGTGCACCAATGTACACCGTAGGTGATGTCACTGGCGACCACCACTTTATTTTCGAATCAAAAAGTACGGGTGAAAAACCAATGGATTACGCCCTTGAAGATTTCTTTGGCTCATCGCCAAAAACTTTCATGCGCGATAAAACCGTAGTTCGTAACTACGCTGATCTTGCTTATGATGCAGCTAATATTCCAAGCTACTTAAACCAAGTATTACAACTGGAAGCGGTTGCTTCCAAAGATTGGTTAACCAATAAAGTAGACCGTTGTGTTGGTGGCCGTGTTGCCAAACAACAATGTGCGGGTCCATTGCAATTGCCGTTGAATAACGTCGGTGTCATGGCATTGGATTATAAAGGTAAAGAAGGTATTGCGACAACAATAGGTCACTCCCCTGTGGCTGCCTTAGTGGATCCGGCTGCGGCAAGCAGAACGGCTATTGCGGAATCGCTTTCCAACATCGTATTTGCCCCAATCAAAAATGGTCTTGCAGGAATCTCCCTATCGGCCAACTGGATGTGGGCAGCCAATAATGAGGGTGAAGATGCCCGCTTATACCAAGCTGTTAAAGCATGCTCGGATTTTGCCATTGCATTGGGAATCAATATCCCCACGGGAAAAGATTCTTTGTCGATGAAGCAAAAATATCCAAACGGCGAAAACGTCATTGCCCCTGGCACATTGATCATTTCTGCCGCAGGAAACTGTACTGATATCACCAAAGTGGTTGAACCTGTGCTAAACAAAACAGCCGGATCGATCTATTACATCAACTTATCAAAAGATCAGTTCAAATTAGGGGGTTCGTCATTTGCACAAATCATCAATAAATTAGGTACTGAAGTACCGACCATTCAAGATGCTGCTTACTTTAAAACAGCATTCAATACCGTACAGCAATTAATTCACGAAGGACAGATCGAAGCTGGTCACGATGTAGGCTCGGGTGGCTTGATTACAACCTTATTGGAAATGACCTTTGCCGATGTTAATCTTGGTGCCAATTATGACCTTTCGGCATTACATGAATCGGATAGCGTAAAAGCCTTCTTTAATGAGAATATTGCACTTGTCCTTCAAGCGAAAGACGACGCTGCATTTGAAGCGATCGTGAAAGATGCCGGTGTAGACGCGGTTAAAATTGGTCAGGTGATCGAAGGTAATACAGTAACAATTAAAAATCAAGAAGCGGTATTCAGCTTTGATGTAGCAGCAACACGTGATGGATGGTTTACGACATCCTTCCTTTTGGATTCCAAGCAATCTAAAAATGGAACTGCACAACAACGTTTTGATAATTATAAACACCAACCCCTAGCCTTTACTTTCCCAAGTCAATTTGATGGTAAGAAACCAAAAATCGACGGAACTAAAGCACGTCCGAAAGCGGCAATCCTTCGTGAGAAAGGTTCCAACTCCGAACGCGAAATGGCAAATGCCATGTTCTTGGCAGGCTTTGATGTGAAAGATGTTCACATGACCGATTTGATCACTGGTCGTGAGACATTGGAAGACATCCAATTTATCGGTGCCGTCGGAGGCTTCTCGAACTCAGATGTATTGGGTTCGGCAAAAGGTTGGGCCGGTGCTTTCCTTTACAATGAAAAAGCGAAAAAAGCCTTAACCGACTTCTTTGCTCGTCCGGATACACTTTCGGTTGGTATCTGTAATGGATGTCAGTTATTTATGGAACTTGAAATGATCAATCCTGAGCATGAAATCCATGGAAAAATGCTACACAATACTTCAGGGAAACACGAGTCAAACTTTGTGTCTGTAAAAGTTCAGGAAAACAATTCGGTCATGTTATCGACACTAGCGGGAAGTACCTTAGGGGTTTGGATTTCACACGGGGAAGGAAAATTCAACCTTCCGTATGCGGAAGAGCAATACAATATCGTGGCAAAATATGCTTATGAGCAATATCCGCATAACCCAAATGGTTCGGACTATAATACAGCAATGGTCTGCGATAAGACTGGACGCCACTTGGCTACGATGCCACATATTGAGCGTTCGGTGTTCCAATGGCATTGGGCAAATTATCCAAAAGGTCGTCAGGACGAAGTTTCTCCTTGGATTGAAGCATTCGTTAATGCACGTCAATGGATTGACGAGCAAGGCAAATAAAAAAAGAAAAACTCCTTCATGTATGAAGGAGTTTTTTTTAGATATCCCTTTTGTATCCTGGTTTGTTCATCATTTGATCTAGGGAGTATTTTCCAGAGCCCATGACCATAAAAAAGATCAGCAAAAAGAATACGACTATAGAAAGCCACAATTCGGAATTCAAATAACTAAACCCGTGGGTGATATTAACAAAAAATACAGCCCCTACCAATTCCGGAAATAATAGTAATGAGGCTAAACGGGTTTGAAAACCTAAGATAAGGAACAGCCCGCCTACCAAATGGGTAAAAACCACATAGTGAACCGCACCCCATGATGATAAGTGGAAACTACTTTGCTCAATCATGTGTTGAACAACGTCCCTATCATTTACGAAACTTACACCTTTGGCAAAAATAACGATCCCTAAGGCTATTCTTAGGTAATCGATCCATTGTGGGTGATGTGCATCGCCCCAATGCTCAATTTTGTGTATCAGGTTCATAACATACCTCCTTTTTATAGATGGTTATAGCCTAATAACAATTGAACAGTAAAAAAGTTGTTTGTATGAGATGATTCACTATCAAAATGTTACGAAGTGAAGACAGCCCACTCCTACGCAACACTTCTGCTCAAACCAATCGTTGGCAAATGAGGCCTCACGCTGTTTCCAAAATCAATCAATCAATCAATCAATCAATCAATCAATCAATCAATCAATGCAACCATAAATTAGGAGAAAAAAAATCGAATGACAAAATCCCAAAACGCGGTTGTCAGCAGCCCCACAACGATACTAAAACCGATCACCAGATTGACCAATTTGGTATTCAGATGGTATTGCTCGGCAATGATCCCTGAGGTTACCAAGGTTGGCATAGCCGCTTCGAATATACTAATCCGCGCAACAGCGCCCTTTACACCAAGTAGTAAAGCAAATAATAATACCAATGCTGGGGCAAGAATCAATTTATAACTCATCGCTGTACTGATCTGCGAAATCTGTTGTCGCCAGCCATCAAACTTCAACTGTAAACCAATAGAAAATAAGGCCAAGGGTCCAACGGTCGCCACCAGCCTATCAAAAAAAGGCTCGGCAACCGAAAGATCAACCAATTGCGACAGCATTAAGGCTGTTATACAACCGATCAGGGGTGGAAAGCTGACTAACTTTCGAAGCATAAATTTGACATCGATCGCCTCGCCATCTTGGGCATTCGCTCGCAGTGCATTGATAAGTCCAGCTGTAGAAAGTAGAATAAATGTGGTTTGGTCGCAAATAATCGCAATCGGCAACTGGGCTTCGCCAAAATAGGCGATGATCAATGGAAAGCCAATAAAGGACGTATTGCTATAACCAGCGGCCAATTCCAAACTACTGCGCGAACGCTGTTTATAGTTTTTACGCCTACAGTACATTTCCATAAATAACCAACTACCTGCCCAAACGAGGATTGCCGAAAACACCGGAAACAGTAATTGCGATGACCATACAATCTTCGGAATATATTTGAAAGACACCGCTGGAAGGGCAAAATAAAGAATCCAGGTATTGATCCCTTTATGTGCTTCGGAATGAATTAAATTTGTTCGCTTTAACAGCATCCCTGCCGCGATGCAAAATGCAATCATTATAAAATTGACCATGTTTTATTACCATTTTATACGACACAAAGGTGCAATAGTACAGCAGGCAATAACATGTACAAATACATTATTTTTATGTACATTTACGGATATATAATCAGGAGAATAATGCGCAAAAAACAGTTTGAGCCTTTGCGGATCAGTGAATTTATTGAGGATAGCTTTCATTTACCTCCACATGAACAGAATTATTATGAGCTTGTTTATATTCGTTCAGGCAAAGGAACCCATGTGATCAACAGATTTGAACTGAACTATGAACGTGGTGATGTATTCTTAATTAGTCCGGCAGACAAGCATTATTTTAACATTGAAGAAAAGACACATTTTCTGTTTATTTTATTTACAGATACCTACTTCCTGCAGAATAAACGCAATCAAAAGCGCTATGCCTGGATTATGGAGCTGATGAACGACAGGGGATTAAAGGAACGCCAATTGGATATGGACGAGCATTATCGCCTGATTTACACTCATATCCTGGAAGCGGTCCGACTGTATAGTCATACCACAGTCCGCGAGCATTCGGACTGGCTATTTGACCAACTCGTCGCGATCTTTGGGCTCTTCAAAGAAATAGCAGAGACGCAACGTATACCCCAGCAGCATGAACTATATGTTGACCGATCGATTTCGGCTTACATTCATCAGCATATTTTTTCGCCCGAACAACTTCAGGTCAGCCTACTGGCTCAGAAATTCAATATTGCCCCATCCTATTTTGGGACCTACTTTAAGAAGAACTTCGGCAGCAGTTTAAGAGCGTATATCAATACCTACCGGATCGAACTCATCGAGAACAGACTTAAATCCAAAGATTATACCTTGAAACAAATTGCTGCAGAACTCGGATTTACTGACGAGAGCCATCTTTCCCATTTCTACAAACGCGCCCGGGGATTTAGTCCTTTACATTATCGAACTCAGCGGACTAAATAGTAGGCTTTCCAGATAATACACCCTGTATACGCGGAAAAATTGCAATTGAATGGGCTAAATCTTGGGTGGAATGACGCTATAAAACTTCAAGCCCTCAGCTTCAAACTTCTTATACAATACAAGTAAGACATCATTTTTAAAGGCAGAAGCATTGGCAGCAAAATTTACCCAGCCGGAAACACTCAGGTAAATCATCTCAGCACTGATGTCCTGTATACTGATTCCGCTATCTCTATCCTTGATAAAATGGTCACTACTTTCCATAGCGTCTTTGATCCATTGTTTGGCTTGGTCCAAATCTGCTTTCCGATCGATATGGAGAACAAAACTTGTCTTGCTGTATTCTTGGGATAAGGTCCAATTGACAACCCTTCCCGACAGCAAATCACCATTTGGAATAATGACATCTGCACCATCACCTGTTTTTAAAACACTGGCGCGTATACCGATTTCCTTGACGCGCCCTTTTTTGTCGGCAAGCTCAATTTGATCACCAACGCGAAACGGCTTATCAAAAACCAAAATTATGCCCGAGACAAAATTATTGATGATATTCTGCATGCCGAGTCCGATACCAACACTCAATGCGCCAATCACGACCGTAAGTTTGTCCAAACTCATACCCAGGGCCGAGATGGCCATAAAGAAACCGATCAGAATAATGGCCAAGCGAAAGAGCGGAAATAAGGTCATCTTCTGATTATAGACCTGGCTGAGCTGACCGTCTTCACCACCAAGAACGATCAAACTAATATTTTTCTGAAACCAATTGGCCACCAACAGCAGTAAAACCGCTACACCAAGATTTCCTAAGGTAAAAGAGATGCTGCCGATGCTGCGTACTTTTCCGAAGAATGTTTCGCTCAATGCCAATAAACTTTCAATAAACTGTAAGTTATTTGCCAGCACAATGATCGCCAAAAGCACACAGACAATACGCAGAATTTCGGTGATGATAGCCAAGGTGCGCTGCTCGTTGAAACGCATCCAAAAACCGGAAGTCAGCCGATCTTTTTTAAACTGATTGCGGACATCCGCCTTAATCATATCCGAAAAATACTGCAGTGTAAAAGACTGCACCAGCCCCACAGCACAGGCAATACTAAAACTACGTGAATGCTCCACATGCCCGATAATATTCAGTGTAATTGCGGTCACGTTGAGTATAGCAAAAATTACATAAATAAAATTACTGATATAACCCGGACTATCCGCATTCTTTATACGCCGTTTCGTATAACTGACCAATCCTAAAGCAATCAAATTGAAGGCAATACAAACGATACGTAAAAACAGGTCATCGCTTACGATCATATTGACAAATACATCCAGGATATAGAATACAATAAGGATAATGGCAATTTTACGCTGCAATCCACTCATGCGATGCCTGAGCAAAAACATGAAGATTAACATGATGACCAATTGGGAAGCCTGCAAAATGAAACTTGGTGTAAAGAAGTTTACAAAAGGCAACAGTGTCAGGAGAAAAATAATGGTTTTCCCAACGATCGCATCAATCGCAAGTTTATGTTCAGGATCATTTTGCCGAAGGATATAAGACACCCGTACAATCCAGTAGCAATACCCCAATCCCAGTACAATCAACAGGATACGGCTCGCCCAATCTGTCCGATTCACATATTTGTCTATCGACTTATTGTTACTGTAATTACTCCGGATATTATTTAAGATCACATCTTTAGAGATGGCTGCCGTATTGGCTTTCCATATCGAACTTTTAGCGGTCACGGAATCGGCTTTTTTGTTTCCGCTTTTTATTTCGTGAACGGTTTCAATCCGAATCAGATGACGTTGATTTTTAGCTATAAGTTCATCAATCGTCCGATTGATCGCTTCCAGCGAATCTTGTTTTGCAGCTAGTTTAAGCTGCGCATTGTCGAGATATTGATACGCTCTACTGTGATTATTGGCACTGATATCATAGCGGTTGATCAGCGTCTTGATCTGATCTGCTGTCACATTGAGGCTATTGGAATAATTGCTGATACTGCCTTTAATTGACTTCAACTGGCTGATTTCTTCATGGATACTATTTTTTATTAAAGCAATACTATCTTTAGCCGATCCAGCATTCGTTGTCAAGTAGCCATTGGATTTTTCATTCAGCTGCGCGATAAGCTCGGCCATGGAAGCCGTACGAATATTGGATAAAAAGTTTAGATTTACTTTGCGCAGATCATTTCGTAGCTCATTCCGCAGTGAGTCATTTCCAACCCGCGTCGAATCCACATTCGACCGTCTACTTAGGCTGCTATGGCTCGCCGTGCGATCGCCTATCTGATTCTTCCGAACCTGAACGGAGTCCTGTGCAAATCCGTGCAGCTGAAAAGTCAAGAGACTTAAGACAAAAATAAAACGCTTAACAATGCCCAATTTCATACTTCTAATTTTGTTGACTTTCTTTCCTGGCAACAGGTAGTCAAATGCCATGGAAACTACAAATTGCAAAGAAAGGACCAAAGGTTTTTCTCCGACAAAAATAACTTATCTCCTGTTAAAATCGAATAGCATCGGAGAGTTTTAGTTCTTCCAGCCGTTTTATTTTATCATCACGATAAAATAAATTCATCGTCTCAAAAGGAATCAACTTCAAGTCTTTATTGACGATGTGGACACAAGATTTCTTAACAGCACGAACATCAAAATCGTAGGCATCCATAAAATTCATAATGATAATGCGGAAAAGATTGTCGTAATCAAGATCAGGTGCGCACACTTCTGGCAAACAGCAAAGTAACTGGTTTACTTTTGGCTTTACCTTATCCACCGAAATTCCGGTACTAAATATATCCAGCAATTGCATCTGAACACCTTTGTCCTGTTCATAGACAATGGTATTGCGCGATTGGTTATTTAATAAAATAGCCGGATCAATATGCCGGGTCAAGGGTATCCGCTCATCGCCTATCTTCAGGATATAACCCATCGCCAACGCATCAGGATTACAAGGAACAGGAATAATATCATGTGGATCCAATAGGGAATATTGATTCAGAATTTCCTGACGCACCTCGGTCAGTGTCATTTTATGCTGCTGTGCATCGGTCGCATTTCGCCCGGCAATTTCCACCGGTTGAAAAGTTACCCCGCGTACACATCGCTGTTGTAAAGCGTACTCCAAGATTTTACCAATTTCATCATCATTGGTTCCCTTTTCTAAGACCACAACCAATGTTGTACTCAGATTGAGCGCATTTAATTTGTCAATGGCCTTTTTTCGGACATCCGTGAGATCTTTGCCCCGAAACTTTTCGAGCACGGATGGGCGAAAAGAATCAAACTGGAGATAGATTTCAAATTCAGGCGCATAGGTGGCGAGTTGCTCAGCAAAACCAGGATCATTGGCAATTCGGATACCATTCGTATTGAGCATGAGATGCTTAATAGGTTTTGTCTTCGCAATGTCTAAAATCTTAAAAAAATCAGGGTGTATGGTTGGCTCTCCACCGCTGATCTGAACAACATCCGGTTCACCCTCACTTTCGACGATTTTGTCAAACATCTGTTCAATCTCTTCCAGCGAGCGATGTCGTCCGTAGTGGGGCGACGACATGGCGTAACAAGTTGGGCAGGTCAAATTACAACGGTCGGTCACCTCAACAATGGACAGGCAGCTATGCTGCTCGTGATCTACACATAAACCGCAATCGTATGGGCAGCCATAATGTACTTCATTGTCAAATTTCAACGGTGTTTCGGAGGCTTTATTATAATTCCGAATGTTCTTATAATAGTCAACATCCGTCGCAATCAGCGTTTTGAAAAAACCATGATTGGGACAGTTTTTGGTCATAAATACCTGTTCATCCTCGATAATAATCTTGGCACCCACACGCGAAAGGCATGTTGGACATAGGCTAATGGTATAATCGTAGTACGTATAGTTTCTTACTGGCATCGTTCTGATTTCTAGTTCATAAAGGTAAGTCCGCAGGCAAGCCCCCCTGCCAGCATTGCTCCAATTCCGCCCAACAATAATTTAAGCCAGGGATTGACATTAAACTTCGACTCCTTATTACCTGCTTTAATAATCGAGCCGATAATAATAACCAAAAGTGCAATGCCAATCACAATAGCACCTATAGTAAGAAGAAAAAGTCCCAACATCGCGGTACTTTCCGATCCAAATGATCCTTCAAGCAAATACATGATTCCTATTTTTTGATTAAACGTTCATTTTTTAATAAATAAATATAATAAATTATCACCACGATGCAGGTAATTTGTATGGTACTTAGCCCCAAAAGTATAATTGCCCGTGGCTTAATAAAGTCCAAAAGGAAACGAAAACTAAAATAACTAAGCATAAAAAGCTGAAACAACACACCATTTCGATAATTGTATCGTCGTTTAAAAAGTTGGAGCGTTACAAATAAAAGCAGCAAAAATGCGATTTCATACAGCGCAACTGGATGCCGTTTGTAGGCATCGCCCAAGTACATCCCCAATGGAGAGGTAGTGGGAAAACCGTAGGTCTGCTCGAATACACCCGTGTAAAAACATCCTATCCTGCCAATGACAATTGCGGTAATTAAAGGAAAGACCATCCGATCCCCGGTACTTTCTTTTTTACCCATGATCTTTTTCATCCCTTCTACAGCAACCAAACCTCCTGCCAAACCACCGATTATCGTATTATTCACCCAGATGTAGGTCCATTTATGTGTCGCATTGAGCAACTCAGCCGGACGCTCGAGGGACCCGATAATATGCGAGCCGATTAAAGCGCCTAAGCCGGCAGCAATAACAATAAGAAGTGAATTGGTATGCCCTAAACTTTCCTCATCCTTCCACTTGAGCAGTTGGTAATAACGCATCCCTATAAACATCCCCAACCCTTCCATAAAAGGATGTAAGAGAAATGTTTTTCCAAACAAATCTATCGTAACCGGAAATTCAATTAGCACAAGCATAAACAAGTATACGAAAGACGATCAACAAAATGATAAACAAAATTGCTCACCAAGCAGACAGGACGCCAGCATTTAAAAACAAAAAAAGCCAGTCCGAGAAATGGACTGGCTTAAGAATAATTATTTTACGACAGCTATTAAAGCTGATTGCTATACACAAACCGTATTTCCTCACGGAGGTTATAACGCGAAGCCATCACTTCGCCATAGGCGCCTGCAGAACGAATGGCAATTAAGTCGCCACGTTTTGAGACCGGAAGTGGCACTTCCTTACCAAAACAATCTGAAGATTCACAGATCGGTCCAACCACATCATAGTTAATGGATTCTACAGTGTCCACCGCACTGATATTCTCAATTTTATGATAGGCCTGATACAAGGCCGGGCGCATTAATTCAGTCATTCCGGCATCCAATACCAAGAAATTCTTCTTGACACCATTTTTGACATACAAGACACGGCTTACCAAGCTTCCGCATTGCGCAACCAAAGCCCGTCCCAATTCAAAGTGCACTTCTTGCTGTGCTGTACGCTCCAGGAAGCGGTCGAAAATATCAAAATAGGCTTCAAAATCGGGAATTGTATTCCCATCCGGATTTTTATAATCTATCCCCAATCCGCCACCGACATTCAATACACGGATTTGTGTACCGCGTTCTTCAAACCAGTTTTTCCATTCATTGACTTTCACACACAGGCTTTTGAATACGGTCATATCCGTAATCTGTGAACCGACGTGAAAATGAAGACCTACCAATTCAATAGACTCACATTTTTTAAGCACGGCTGCACATTTTTCCAAATCGGCATTGGGCACACCAAATTTGTTTTCATCAAGCCCTGTTGTAATATAATGATGGGTATGTGCATCCACGTTTGGATTGATCCGTAAAGCTACATTCGCTTTTACACCTTTCTTTGAGGCAAGCTCATTGATGACCTCAAGCTCCTGAATGGATTCAACATTAAACGCGAAGATATTTTGATCGAGCGCGTAATTGATTTCCTTATCGGATTTACCAACTCCTGCAAAAGTAACTTTTTTGGAATCAAAGCCACATTCAATGGCTTTCTTCACCTCATTGCCGCTCACACAATCCGCACCAAAGCCGACCGCTTGAATCGCCTTCAATAACTCGTCATTAAAATTGGCCTTTAATGCATAATGAACATGAAATCCCCGTTTGTGCGAAGCAGCATGCGCAGCCTCCAGGGTCTTGTTTAACACATGCAGATCATAATAATAAAACGGCGTTTCTTTCTCTGCAAACTTCGCCGCGATACCTGTATTTATCATATAAAAACCTAATTCTTAAAATAAACGATTGTGCAATGAACGTAATGCTTCAGTTTTATGATCTGAATTCAATAGAATTGACACGTTAAAGTCTGAACCACCATACGAAATCATACGAACTGGAAGGTGTTTTACAGCATCAAGTACGCGAGCGGCATAGCCATGGCTATTCAAACCAAAATCCCCTACAACGCATACAATGGTCTGATCACCATCCACTGTTACTGAACCAAAATCTTCCACTTCTTTGATAATATCCGCCAAATTTGTGGTATCATCAATCGTCAAAGACACCGCCACTTCCGAAGTTGTGATCATATCGATTGGTGTTTTATAACGCTCGAATATTTCAAAGACACGGCGCAGGAAACCGTAGGCAAGTAGCATTCTCGACGAATGGATATGAATTGCTGTGATACCGTCTTTCGCTGCTATAGCACGAATACAACCTTTCTGCGCACCGTCTTTACTGATCAATGTCCCTTTTGCATTGGGTTCCATCGTATTCAACAACCGAACTGGAACGTTATATTTTTGCGCTGGGAACACCGATTGTGGATGTAAGATTTTAGCACCAAAATAAGCCAGCTCCGCTGCTTCATCAAAGCTTAGATGTGCAATCGGTGTGGTTCCTTTGACAACACGGGGATCATTGTTGTGCATCCCGTCGATGTCAGTCCAGATCTGAACTTCCTCGGCACGGATTGCTGCCCCGATCAAGGAAGCCGTATAATCTGAACCTCCACGGCGCAAATTATCAATTTCACCAAAAGAATTACGGCAAATAAAACCTTGCGTGATAAATAGGGTATTTTCTGGACTCTGGGCCAAAATATGGCTTAGCTTTTCGCCAATGTAATCAACCATAGGCTCATTGTCTTCATCAATTTTCATAAAGTCCAGGGCTGGCAAAAGCACGGATTTTACGCCAATTTCATTCAGGTAAAAATGCCATAAAGCGGTAGACATCAATTCGCCTTGTGCTAAAATAACTTTCTCCTCGATGGGTGTAAACAATTCGTTGGCCAAGGTAGAAATCAGGTTAAAATGGTAATCGATCAATTCTTTACCATTTTTATATCCCTGTTCAGTACTGAAAAGTTCTTTAATAAGGTCTTCGTACTTATCCTTATGCTTCTTGACCAACTCTTTAGCTTCGTCCTTCTTACCTGCTGTGTAAGCTTGACCGATTTCAACCAAAGCATTTGTCGTTCCAGCAACTGCGGACAACACGACGATCTGACGTTCAGCAGGGTTTACAATATCCAACAACCCTTTGATACGTGCTGCACTCCCCACGGAAGTACCACCAAATTTTAAAACTTTCATACTGAAGTTACAATTATTAAATTTCTGTGTGCCAATATAGGCAATTCATGAATTTATATTAAAAAAATGCGGCACAAAATCATGAAAGTTTTGTGCCGCATATCTGATATGTTATGCGGAAGAATTACTTCTTCAAGTTTTCGATCAGTAGACCGGCCAATTCTTCGCCGATTCTTTCTTGAGCTTCATTAGTTGCCGCTCCAATATGTGGCGTCAATGAAATTTTCGGATGTTTCAAAATCTCCTCACGTGGAGTAGGTTCGTTGTCGAATACATCTAAACCAGCAAATGCTACCTTGCCCGAATCCAATGCTTTCACCAATTCCAACTCATCAATAACGCCACCTCTAGAAGCATTGACTAAGCCTACACCATCTTTCAATAATGGGAACTCCGCAACTCCAATCGCTGGTTTATCCAAAAATGGAACGTGTAAAGAGATAAAATCTGAAACTTTCAATAGCTCGTCCATCTCCACTTGTTGAATAGGCACGTCAACCTGGATACCACCTGAAAGTGTTATGGTCAACGCTTTTGGCCCTTCGAACAAATCCGTATAAACCACATCCATCCCTAGACCAATGGCGATTTTGGCAACTTCACGACCGATACGGCCAAATCCAACGATACCGATCGTCTTACCACGAAGCTCCGTACCGGCACCATAAGCTTTTTTAAGGGCGCCAAATTTTGTGTTGCCCTCAACTGGCATTTTTCTGTTGGCATCGTATAAGAAGCGGACACCATTCAATAGGTGAGCAAACACCAGCTCAGCAACGGATAGCGAAGATGCCGCCGGGGTATTGACAACAGCGATGCCTTTTGAACGGGCATATTCTACGTCAATATTATCCATGCCTACTCCACCACGGCCGATAACTTTCAAATTAGGGCAGCCATCAATCAGGGCCTGACGCACTTTAGTTGCGCTACGTACCGTGATTGCGTCATAAGCAAGAAGCTTTTTTGGAAGCTCTTCTTGTGGAATATGCGTTGTATCTACACTATGACCGGCATCTTCCAGCATTTTTTTTCCTAGTGGATCGATACCGTCATTCGCTAATATTTTCATCTTTATAATTCGTTTTTAAAGGTAGCAGTACCATTCAACTCATTGGAAGATCCAATCCCGTGAATACGATACGACCTTTATAATTCGTAATCTAACTAATTATTTATTCGTCAACTGTTAAATTTCAGCAACATGCATGCAGCCTTAGGCTGTATGCGTGTCCTCAAATTCTTTCATGGCATCAATCAACGCATTTACGCTGCTCAATGGTAAAGCATTGTAGATTGAAGCTCTAAATCCACCGACAGAACGGTGACCTTTGATGCCAATCAAATTACGTTCTTTCGCCAAAGCCAAAAATTCAGCTTCCAACTCTGGTGTATCCATCACAAAAGTAACATTCATGCGTGAACGGTCTTCTACAGCAGCAGTACCTTTGAATAATGGGTTGCGATCGATTTCATCGTATAAAGCACGTGCTTTGATGATATTCTCTTGTTCCAATACCGAAACACCGCCTTTTGCTTTTAACCAACGAAGGTTTAACATCGAAACAAAAATCGAATATACCGGTGGTGTATTGTACATTGAACCACCGTTGATATGCAATTGATAATCCAACATCGATGGAAGAATACGTCCTGATTTACCTAAGATATCATCTTTAACAATCACGAGTGTAACACCTGCAGGTCCCATATTTTTTTGAGCACCAGCATAAATCAAATCATAGTCAGCAACGTTGATCTCACGTGAAAAAATATCAGAAGACATGTCAACAACCACTGGCAAAGCGGTTTCGGGTTTATCAAAAACCTCCGTACCGTAAATGGTATTGTTGGCTGTATAATGAAAATATGCCGCATCTGTTGGGATGGCATATCCCTTAGGGATATAGGAATAATTTTTATCAATCGACGAAGCTACAACATCTACTGTACCGAATTTTTTAGCTTCTTTTAATGCTTTTGTAGCCCATACACCCGTATCCAAATAAGCAGCCTTACCGCCTTCAGGTAAAAGATTCAACGGCGCCATTGCAAATTGCAAACTTGCCCCTCCTTGAAGGAAAAGAATCGAATATCCCTGAGGTACTGCCAATAACTCGCGTACTAATTGTGTGGCTTCATCTATCACTGCTTCAAACTCTTTGGAACGGTGAGAGATCTCTAAAATTGATAAACCGGTGTTGTTAAAATCAATTACAGCTTCTGAGGCTTGTTGAAATACTTCCTTTGGCAGAATACATGGACCTGCTCCAAAATTATGTTTCATTGATGTTATAGTTTGTTTGATTGCTATTTTTTAACCCTAGCTAAGCAATCCGTTGTTTAAAAACCAAAGGTAAAATAAAATTATATATTTTTCAACTAATCTGTTTTTTTATTGAAAATTTATAAAATTCTAAATGATTTCAATAAAAAGATCGCACAACAAACAGCTAATTCAATGCAAAAAACATCAAATAAGCAACACTTTCCATGCCATATCTACCTGATTATCTTGCAAATACTCCTTAGCCTTGAGCTGAAGATGGGTATTACGAGAAGATTGATCACCAATAAAGGCATTTAGCAATTCGTAAATTTCAGGGAGACTCGTTATATCATCTACCTCCTGTGGCGTGGGTAAACGGTCGACCTGAGCCAACTTCATTTTTTCGTTCTCCGTAAAAACGGTCGATTCCTTTATAAAAAGTGGCAGCTGATTGTAATCCATAAAAAAGCAGAAATTTTATTCAAATTTCTGCTTAATATCTCAGAAAATAAAATTCTTATATTTTTTCAATAATTCGATCTGCAAATTCGCTTGTTTTGACCAAGGTCGCATCATCCATCAAATTGTAAAAATCCACCGTCACAGTCTTAGCCAATATCGTTTCTCCTAAGGCCTTAACAATTGCCGCCGCCGCTTCGGTCCAGCCGAGGTATTCGAATAGCATAACACCGCTTAAAATAACCGATGAAGGATTCATGGTATTGGTATTTGCAAAGCGAGGTGCAGTACCATGGGTGGCTTCAAAGACAGCGTGCCCGGTTTTAAAATTGATATTAGCACCCGGTGCGATCCCTATACCGCCAACCATTGCTGCCAGCGCATCAGAAATATAATCACCGTTCAGATTCAACGTTGCCACAACAGAAAAATCCCGTGGATTCAGCAGGATCTGCTGTAAAAAGTTGTCGGCAATCATGTCTTTAATCAAAATTTTACCGGAATCTAAGGCCACTTTTTGTTCTTGATTGGCAACCTCCACACCCTTTTCTTCTTTCGTTCGCTCCCACTGTCCCCACGTATAGGTTTTGTCGGCAAATTCCGTTTCAGCAACCTCATAACCCCAAATCTTAAAAGCCCCCTCCGTAAATTTCATGATATTTCCTTTGTGAACAATCGTCACGGAAGGCAAGTTGTGATCAATAGCATGTTCTATTGCTGCACGGACTAATCTTTTGGATCCCTCTTCAGAAACCAGTTTGACACCGACGCCTGTCGTGGCCGAGAAATTGTAATCAATATCAAGCTCATCATGCAAGAAATCCTGGAATCTGTTGGCTTCAGCTGTTCCTGCCTGAAACTCTATTCCAGCATAAATATCTTCGGTATTTTCGCGAAAAATCACCATATCCACATACTCGGGATGTTTGACTGGCGAAGGTACACCCTCAAACCATTTTGTCGGGCGTTGACATACATAGAGATCCAAATCCTTACGCAACGCAACATTCAACGAACGGATTCCCCCGCCTACTGGCGTGGTGAGCGGCCCTTTGATTCCAACCAGGTACTCTTTTAATACATTCAGCGTATCTTTTGGTAGCCATTCGCCTGTTTCGTTGAAAGCTTTCTCACCTGCCAACACCTCCTTCCATGTTATTTTCCGTTGTCCGCCGTACGCTTTCTCCACCGCCTGATCAAAAACACGCACTGCCGCATGCCAGAGGTCAGGACCAATGCCGTCGCCGATAATAAAAGGAATTGTTGGAAAATCTGGAACCTGTAAAGTTCCTTCACTTGACATTGTAATCTTATTTGACATAACCTTCAATTTTAACGGACAATAACTATCCCTTATTAAACATATTTCCGATTTCTTTGCTAATTTTTCTAAAGATTGGTGCAGCTTCAACATCTTCATATTCGTCGATGTGCGCATTTTCCACTCTACTAGGAAACACTAAAACAAGATTTTCGTTTGCATAAATACGATCTAATTTCTTTGCTACTCCATCCAGCGAATCCCGATAGGAAACTTCTCCATTTCTAGCCGACACAAAAATAAACATCGCATCCTCCTCCTTAAACGCTTTAAGGCCCTGTAAATTGTCCCAGTTGTCGTAATGTTTGAATGTGACAGGAACAGAATTTTTCAATTCGACGAGATGTTCTTCAATGGCAGCGGCAGAACGTGTATCAACCACAAAAGTGATGGACAGGGATAATTCCTGGGCAAACTTGACCACCTTCTCCAGCCAGTATTCGAAACCAAATTCCGCCTCGCACATCGGTGGTGCAAAAACGACAATCGACTTATTCGAAATAAAAGGTTTTTTAAAATGACATAACATCACATTAGCCGAGGTTCTATTTAAAATACTTTCCGTTTTCTCCCCGACAAACTTATCCATAAAATTGGCCGCACTTGGCCAGCCCAAAACAATACAATTGGCAGAAACCTCTTTTGCCGACCGCGCAACCCCGCTGGCAATGTTTAAATCTATTGTAGCACTTATATTCACATTTGTTTCACTACCCGAAGCATACCTGACCATATTGTCCAGGTTCTTCCGTGCTTTAGACATGTTTAATTGTGCCTGTTCATTATCTTTCACAACGGACACAATATTGACAGGATAGGAACATTTCTTGCTTTTAATATAGGTTGAAAAATCCAAAATCGGCTCCATATTATCCATATTAGCGATAGAAATCAAGATGTTTTCATCTTTTTCCTTTACCACATCAGTATGTTCTTCGTCCTGTTCGCCATCCATAACCACTTTACGTGAGGCATTTCCCGTCACCACCGTGGCGACAATGCAGGTCACCAAAATCAGCAGAATCGTACCATTAAGCACATTCTCATCGATAATGCCGTTCTTATGTCCAACCATAATAACGGCCAGTGTTGCCGCAGCATGTGCACTACTTAAACCAAATATTAGGTTACGTTGACCACGGCTGTATTTAAAAACAATCTGTGTCAGCCAGGCGGCCACATATTTTCCGACGATAGCCACAACGGTCAGTGTTCCGGCAATAATAAGGGCCTGCGGCCCTTTCAAGATCACGCTGACATCGACAATCATGCCCACAGATATCAAGAAGAAAGGAATAAAAATCGCATTACCGATAAACTCGATCCGGTTCATCAAAGCCGAAGAATGTGGAATCAGTTTATTGAGGGCCAGACCGGCCACGAAAGCCCCAATAATCGGCTCAAGGCCGGCAATTTCCGCTAGAAAGGCCGCAAAAAACACAACCGAGAGAACGAAGATATAATTGGACGTCTTCTCACTCCCCAAGCGCTCAAAAAACCATTTCGCGATCCTCGGAATAACACCAAACATGATAAACAGAAAGATAGCAAAGGAAATCGTCAGGGTAATCCAAAATTCATTACCTATATTTCCCTGAGAAACGCCAGTAATTACAGCAAGAATAATCAGCACGGCCGTATCGGTCAGGATTGTTCCACCGATCGTAATCGCAACAGCCTCCATTTTTGAAATACCATAGCTATTGACGATGGGATAAGAAACCAGCGTATGGGTAGCAAACATGCTTGATATCAACAAACTCGGCAAAACACCGTAACCCAATAAAAAGTGACAAACGGGATAGCCAATACTGATCGGCACGATGAATGTCAAGAAGCCAAAGAGCAAGCTCTTATTTTTTGTCTTTTTAAATTCATTCATGTCCAACTCGAGCCCGGCAATAAACATGATATAGAGCAGGCCTATTGTTGAAAAAAGCGTTATGGCCGAGTTTTTTTCCAGCCAATTTAGTCCATGCGGTCCAATAATAACGCCGGATATAATTAATCCTATAATCCCCGGAACCTTAATCGGTCGCAGTACAATCGGTGATAACAGGATAATAAAAAGTACCAGTGAAAATATAAGTACAGGATTTTGTAAAGGTGCTTCGAAGGCGTGGGAAATATGCTCAAAAGTTTTATTCATATGTGCTTGTATACTAGCCGTAAAATATAAATACTTATTTTTCTATACAGCTCGAAAAATAGTTAACAGCACTAAAAATACGATTTTTTAAAGAAAGCGAAGCCTAAAAAGAGCGTTACTTAAAAGAAATGGCTTTAATCGGACTAATTTTGGTAATTAGCATTGACGGAATAAATAAAGAGATCATTCCGATAAACACAACAGCCAAATTGACAAGAATCACATCAGACCATTGAAGTTGAACGGCCACATAGGAGATATAGTAGGTCTTCTCATCCAATTTAAAGAAATGGGTAAAATCCTGAAAAAAGTAAAAACCGAGGCCAATAAGATTACCGATTAACAATCCGAGGCCGATCAGGTACAAGGCACTGTACATGAAGACGCGGCGAATTCCGGCATTGTGATACCCCAACGCCTTTAAAATACCGATCATTGAAGTACGCTCAAGAATGGTGATCAGCAAGGCGGAAATCATATTGATAATAGCCACGACCGTCATCAATATAAAAATGATTTTGGTGTTCATATCCAGCAGTTCCAGCCACTGAAAAATATCGGGAACCTGATCCTTGATATTAATTGCCTGCATATCGATAGGCAACAGATCTTCAACCTTGTTTGTTGTCCGTTCGAGCTGACTAAAATCTTTGATCCGAATCTCATAGCCCCCTACCTCATGATCATCGAGGTTGCTCAGTTTGCGGATGACATTGAGAGACCCGATCACATAGACCTTATCTAATTCTTCAGAGCCTGTATTAAAAATGCCCTTAATGACAAATTTACGTTTGCGTATAGGATCCTGCACGAAATACATAATAAAATCGTCACCGACTTTTAAGAGCAATCGATCTGCGAGATACTTAGAGACTAAAATCTGATTATCGGCATTATCCGATTTAAAGTCTATCATATTCCCTTCCACCAGCATACCTTGAAACGGCTGCTGATTATACAATGAATCGATACCCTTGAGAACCACGCCTTCCACTTCATTGTTGACATTGATGATTCCGGCCTTGGTTGCAAAGGAACTGATGGAATTGACTTGAGGAATTGCCAATATGGACTTGCGGACCTCCGGTGCAAGTGTTATGGGCGAATTTTCGTAAGACTTATTCAGGTCGTAACGTAAAACCAATACATCGGCAAAAAAACTCCGTTGCTTACTGATAATCTCTCCCTTAAATCCGCGCAATACCGCAATAGATATAATAATCGCTGCAATAGCAAGAGCAATGGCACCAATAGTCACCCGAACGATCAATTTTGAGAACGTTCTTTTTCCAGAAAATGCGATCCGATTTGCTAAAAAATAAGGAAAATTCAAGCTTTCAATATATTTATGTAACTTCGCAAAGTTATAAAAATTTGTTATTTACAAAACTGAAATGACAAATTATTAGGTGTTTTTCAGTAGGCTATTCAACGAGGAGGCTCCTGCACTGGTTTAAAGAGTTTTATAAAAATTTTCAAGTATTATGCGTATTATTTTCATGGGTACTCCCGATTTTGCTGTAGCTTCACTTGAAGCACTGATTCAGTCTGGCGAACAAGTTGTCGCTGTGGTTACTGTACCGGATAAACCTGCAGGACGTGGACAAAAAATACATGAATCTGCGGTGAAAATATTTGCTAGACAACATAACATCCCAGTTCTTCAACCCGTGAAACTTCGCGATGAAGCATTTCTGAATGACCTCAAAAGTTTTCAGGCGGACCTACAGGTTGTGGTCGCATTTCGTATGCTACCTGAGATCGTCTGGAATATGCCTAAATTTGGAACAATCAACGTTCACTCCTCACTCCTTCCACAATATCGGGGTGCAGCACCGATAAATCATGCCATCATCAATGGCGAGAAAGAATCGGGCGTAACGACATTTTTACTACAGCACGAAATCGATACGGGAAACATCTTATTGTCGAAAAAAGTTACCATCAAAGAAACAGACAATGCCGGCGATCTCCACGACAACCTTATGGTGGCTGGGGCAGAAACGCTCCTTCAAACCATCCAGCAATTGAAGGCCGGCACTTTGCAGCCTAAACCTCAAGACGTCCTTCTCACCACGGAGCCACTCAAACACGCACCAAAAATCTTCAAAGAAGACTGTAAAATAAACTGGGATCAGCCCACTGCGCAGGTTTATAACTTCATTCGCGGTTTAAGCCCTTATCCAGCGGCATTTACCCTCTTAAATGATAAGGTACTAAAAATCTATCGCACAGAAAAAGAGCTTGCCCATACAGCTACAATACCGGGCACCGTAGAAACTGACAAGAAAAGTTTCTTAAAAATTGCGACACAAGACGGCTATATTGTCATTTCTGACCTTCAACTCGAAGGCAAAAAAAGAATGAATGTAGTCGATTTTTTAAAAGGCTATCGATTTTAACCTTTTTCATCACCACCATCATAATATTGCAGCAGATCACCAGGCTGGCAGTCTAGCGCTTTGCATATCGCTTCAAGAGTATCTAATCGCAATGCCTTCGCCTTTTGATTCTTGATGATTGAAAGATTGGAAAGGGTAATTCCGACGTTGTCACTCAATTGGTTAAGCGACATCTTTTTCTCTTTCATTATTTTATCCAAGTGAATTAAGATTGGCATAATATAATTTTTATTCTTTTAAATTTATTTAATGTCACTAATAAAACAAAAGATCCATCTTTTTGTTTTATCATAAAATTATCATTTTAAAATAAATTTGAGGAATGCATGGTGCATAATAAATCAGCTGCCGACGAGTTAAATTGTTTAGAACAATAAAAAAAATTAAACCTTTTAGCTCTTTAAATATCAAACAGTTGAATATTACAGCAACAGATAAGAGGAAAAAAAAATATTAAAATGGAATAGTTTTTGATGATTAAAAATTGAAACTCAAAAAAGCCTAACTCATTAAATATGAGTGGCTAGATAATCAATTTTCCATTAATAATTCAAAAATTTTTCGTATTTTCGCAAACATTTCTTAGAGAGGAGAATTAATAAAAATTAATGAGACAGCTCAAAATTACACAATCTATCACCAATCGTGAGTCACAGTCTTTGGACAAATACTTACACGAAATTGGTAAAGTAGACTTAATTACAGCAGAAGAAGAAGTAGAATTAGCACAGCGTATCCGCGAAGGCGATCAAGTTGCCTTGGAAAAATTGACTAAAACCAACCTTCGTTTCGTAGTATCAGTAGCAAAACAATATCAAAATCAAGGTTTAACCTTAGGTGATTTAATCAATGAAGGTAACCTGGGCTTAATTAAAGCGGCTAAACGTTTTGACGAAACAAAGGGGTTTAAATTCATTTCTTATGCCGTTTGGTGGATTCGCCAATCTATTCTTCAAGCAATTGCTGAACAATCGCGTATCGTACGTCTGCCATTGAATCAAGTTGGTTCATTGAGCAAAATCAGTAAGGCTTTCTCAAAACTAGAACAAGAATACGAACGGGAACCATCTCCAGAAGAATTGGCGGATATCCTTGAAACCACAGTAGACAAGGTTTCGGATACGCTAAGCAACTCTGGCCGTCACGTATCTATGGATGCTCCCTTTGTTCAAGGTGAAGAAAACACACTTTTGGACGTTTTGGAGAACCATGATCCAGACACAGACAGTTCTTTGATTGATGAATCTCTGTCAGAAGAAATCAAACGATCATTGGCAACATTAACAGAAAGAGAACGTGAAATTATCGTGCTTTTCTTTGGCTTAGGTTCCAATCACCAATTGTCGTTAGAGGAAATCGGAGAAAAATTCAATTTAACACGTGAGCGCGTTCGTCAGATCAAAGATAAAGCTCTTCAACGTTTGAGACACACTTCAAGAAGCAAAATCTTAAAATCCTATTTGGGTTAACAAGAGATACTTATTAGACATTTTGGCAATCCCAATCAGAAATGGTTGGGATTTTTTGTTCCTAATTTTTTAGCCAATAAAAAAGGGTTGCCTACTACGCAGGCAACCCTTCTGTTTTCCAGGACTCCTGTTATTTAGAATCCGGCATCAAAATAAATTCAAAAAGTCGATCTCTTTTCAAATATTTTCCGGCAACATCCTGCACCGACTTCGAAGTTACCTTCTTCAAATTGTCTATTCTACGTGTATATCGTGCAAGATCAAGATCATTCTGATAAGAACTTGATATATAATTCAGCCAATAACCATTTTCACGAAGATTTAACTCATTTTGTCGCTGTTGTTCTGCTAGGAACTTTTCGATATCTCCATTTTCGGGGCCTTTTTCCTGAATCTTTTTTACTTCATCCAAGGCCGAAGTGATTAAAGCATCAGCCTTATCTACTGCCGAACCAAAACCAATGGAAAAAGCATAACGTGCTTTTGGCAGCTTACTGAAACTCGCCCGAGCGCCCACGCCGTAAACTCCACCTTCTTTTTCACGGAGTCTTTCCAACAATTTGATCGTCAACACACTCTCCAAGGCTTCCATATTCACATTTTCAGTTTCATTATAGGTATAGTCCCCATAGTAGGCCAATTGCGTACTTGCCTTCTCCTCTTTGCCTTTATGAACAACTACGCGCTCGCCCTTGCTCGGCTCCAGAATATTTAAATCCTTGTAGCTTTCTCCTCTTTTAAGGGCCGGCAATGAAGCCAGGTAGGTTTCTAAATAAGGCTTGATCTGATTCTCGTCAAATGACCCCACAATTGTAAACACAAAATCCGAAGCATCAGCAAATCGTTCTTTGTAAATTGCCAAAGCACGTTCCCGATCAATTTTATTGATCGTTTCTACCGTTGGGTTTTGCCGGCGGACATTGTTGCCATAAAGCACTTCTTTCACTTTATCCGAGAATACATTATTTGGATTGCTCAACCTATTTTCCAAAGATCCTTTTGCCCGGGTCATGGTACTCTGGAAAATATCCTGATCCAATCGAGGCTCGGTAAAATAACCATAAATCAATTCAAAAGCATTCTTCAAGCCTTCTTTATCTGTACTACCTGAAATACCTTCGTAACGTTCGGAGATATACGGAGAGATGGAGACATCTTTTCCTGAAAGATACTTCGTAAGCTCAACGTTGTTCATTTGTCCAACGCCGCTTGCATCAATTAAAGAAGACGCATTGGAGGCTGAGAAGTAGTCTGCATCACTATAGCCTGATGTTCCACCCGGACTATACGCCATAATCTGTATCTCATCATTTTTAAAGTCCGTAGGCTTTAAGATTACTTTCACACCATTGCTTAAGATCAATTCTTTCGCTTGAACGGCGTCAATACTTTTTGACGATACAACAGTGCCTTTTACGGGCTCTTTTGAAAGCAAGGGAAGATTGGAAACTTTATCTTCATATGCTGTCACGGGACTCTCTTCCACTGCCTTTACCCAGCCCGTCACGGTAGACTCAGCGGGTAAATTGGCCTTATCCTTTTCTGGCCCCATAACTAAAACATCGCGGTTCAGATCGGTATAATATTTTTTCACCAAACCATTCACTTCCGACAGTTTCAAGGTTGGTAACAGCTGTTTTGTCAAACGATAAGCGTTTTCATTACTTAAAGCAGGTTCATCATCAATAAAATAATTGAGATAACGGTTTACATAGCTATCCGACTTCTTTTTATCACGCTCGATAAATGACATCTCGTTACCCTTTTTCATATCGGCGATGGCACGATCCAACTCCGTCTGTGTAAAACCGTATTTTTGAATGCGCTCAAATTCGGTTAACATCGCTTTAAATCCGGATTCCAACTCGCCTGGTTTAGGCACCACCAACAATGAAAAAGTATTAAGGTTAGCAACAAAATCGCTGATACTTCCACCTGCCTGCATAAAAGGAGGGTTCGGTTGTTGCATCAATTCAGAAAAACGCCCCGCGATCATCTGATTGAACACATTCTTCAACAGCTCGTTTCTGTAATCTCCTACCGTGGAAACCTTTTCTTTTTCGCTTTTGATCAAAATCTGTGCAACAGTGTAGGGCAGTTCCGGATCTGAAATAGCCAAGAACTGGTTCTTGTTTAACAGATCGACCCGATATTTTTTACGCTCCAACGCTTTTTTGGGCATTTTCATATCGGAAAACAATACTTTCACCCTTTCTTCCATCTCCTTGGGATCAATATCTCCAACGATGATCAGGGCCTGTAAATCCGGGCGATACCAGTCTTCATGGAATTTGCGTATTTCTGTGTAGGGAAATGTTTTCAGTATCTGTTCAGTTCCGATCGGCAAACGCTTGGAGTAAAGGGAACCATTGAGCAACATCGGAAAGTATTGATCCTGTAAACGCTGCTGTACTCCTCTTCCACCTCGTTTTTCTTCGAGAATAACACCCCGTTCTTTATCAATTTCTTCGCCATCCAACAAAGCGTCCTGAGCCCAATCGCGCATTACCTGCAAACCATTTTTTAAAAGTTCAGGATCGTCAGAAGGAATGGGCAGCTGATAAACGGTCTGGTCAAAGCTGGTATAGGCATTGAGGTCCGATCCAAATCGAACCCCCGCTTTCTGCAGGTAGTTAACCAATTCATTCTTTGGAAAGTGCTTCAGGCCATTGAAGTTCATATGTTCTAAAAAATGGGCCAAACCAAGCTGTTTTTCATTTTCTAGAATAGAGCCGGCCTTCATACCCAAATACATGGTAACACGGCCTTTAGGCTCGCTATTTTTACGAATAAAGTATGTAAATCCATTTTTCAGTTTCCCTGTGATGACTTCATTGTCGAAGGGTAATTTTTGATTCAGCGCCAAACTATCTTGGGATAGAATCGCGCGCGCTTCCGCAGTTAATGTGGTTGGCATTTTTGCTTCTGCTATATAGAACGTAGCCGGTAATAGAAAAGCTAATGCGAGTGGTTTAATGAATTTCATACAAAAAAATGTCTTTTTTCAGTTATTTTTGCTAATTGTTTTATATTAGGGTAAACGGAACAGGAGATCAATTGTCCCGATAAATCGTAAAATACAGATTAATACTTTTTTCATTATCCAAGGAGGAATCGGGACCCGCTATAAGGGAACGTCTCTTTGTATCACTTATAATCTGTAAAAATTCCACTTAAAAATACAGAATAACTTTCGAAAAGAACAACAGTTAATTGTAATTTTGTTGCAAATGGATTTTGAAAACTGGACTGATATAAAAAAAGAATTCGAACAATTCTTAAAGTTCGAAAGAGGCTTAAGCGTTAATTCAATTGATGCTTACTTAAATGACGTATCCAAATTTCAGATCTACTGCGAAGACAATCATTTGGTTTTAAATACTGTAACGAGAAAAAATATACAGGAGTTTTTGGCTTGGTTGCAGGAGTTTAATATTTCACCCTTCACACAATCCAGGCTGATCTCTGGCCTGAAGACTTTCTTTAGCTTTTTGATGATCGAGCATGAATTCGTCCACAATCCGACAGATCTTCTTCAGGCGCCACGCTTGGCACGCAAGCTGCCCAGCGTTTTGAGCATACATGAGATCGATCAATTGATCGCGGCAATCGATCTTTCTTCACCCGAGGGTGAGCGCAATAAAACGATCATCGAAATCTTATACGGATGCGGTCTCCGTGTTTCCGAACTTGTCACACTCAAGATATCGAACCTTTTTTTAGATGTTGAATTTATCAAAGTTGAGGGCAAGGGAAGCAAAGAACGCCTCATTCCAATTGGTCAACACGCCATTAAACACCTCCGTATCTACTTAGAAACGATCAGACCTCATATCAAGATTAAGGCCGGAAATGAAGATATTGTATTCCTCAACAGAAGAGGTGCCGCATTATCCCGGGTCATGATCTTCTTGATCATCAAAGAACTTGCCTTAAAAATCGGTTTACAAAAAACCATCAGCCCACATACCTTTAGGCATAGTTTTGCATCACATTTAGTGGAAGGCGGGGCAGATCTAAGAGCTGTACAAGATATGCTCGGTCATGAAAGCATTACCACGACCGAAATATACACACACATCGATAGGGACTACCTTCATTCCGTTATTACGCAATATCATCCACGGTCGTGATGAATGTCCGATCACCTTTTGCCAGCTCGGCCATCCAAATGAACTATACTGCTTTATTCAGGGGCAATCGTGCTAGCCTCCTCTCATTCCACATTGCCCGCCCGATGCTAAGCATATATGGAAACTATTATAGCATTGACGTAAAAAAATAGAGAATTGACAAAAGCTAAACGCTAAAATACTGACGATAAGATGCCTTAAAAATTGATTGCTAAAAGATATAATTTTATCACAAAGATTGTTTGTAAGATCTAGAAAATAGTATATCTTTGCCAGACGTTCCCGTAGTTCAATGGATAGAATTTCAGATTCCGGTTCTGACGATGTGGGTTCGACCCCCGCCGGGAACACATCCTATTTAACAACAAAGACTATCCTAGGATAGTCTTTGTTGTTTAGAAGCTCTTTTGCAATAACTTGTGTTGCGAAGCCGTAAAAATATTCCGGAAGATGATATTGATTTCATGGTCAATGGCGGCCCCCGAAATTCCGGTGTGTGGATAGAGTCTTATCGTATTTGTTAAGATAGATTCCACAAAATCTCTACTTTGTATCCCTATCTGTTCATAAATCGCTGCATTATCATTTCCATCGTGAAGATTTTCCCAAGAAAGAGCGGCCAAATTCATGATTGCTTCCCTCCGATTAACATAATCTTGCTGAAATTCATCGAGTACCCTAAACGCTTCTTTACTTTCAGTCTTCTCCCATTTGGATTGATTGCTTTTTAACACAAATAGTTTTTCGATTAAATCCAAAAAGCGCTTATACATTCCCGTAAAGTTGGCCAGTAAAGTCAATTCCGCAAAAGGCATAAAGGGATATTGATACAACAGCTCGCGACGTGTACTTTTTGCCGCATCAATCTCAAAAGACTGCCTGCTATCAACGAGAACGTCTTCCAGCGAAAAAGAATGCGAAGCTGTAGCTTCCAATCCAAATGTATCCCAGTCATAGTGAATCAGTACATGATCCCGATCGACAAAAAATGATTTTATCAGCGGTTCACCTTTTTCGTCCAAAACGGGTTTTCCCGCCTCCTGAATTGCGGCATTTAATGTGAAGTGCGTTAAATGTGGCGCTCCGGTAGCATATCTCCAGAAACCACGGAGTCGATAGTGGTCCCCTTCACGCGTAGCAGTACCAGATGCCTGTCCACTACCTCCGAAACAAACCCGATCCGTTTCGAAAATTTGATTTCCTATAAGGGGATCAATAAAACCGACAAACAGATTTGCTCCTGAACATAAGGTTACTGTCCAGGCTAATCCCCCATCCCAATAAGCCAGATCAGCCAATAAACTGAGTCCTTCAGGTACACTTAACCCCAATCCACCTAATGCACGGGGAACCCAAATCTTAAACCACTTCCGACGGTAAATCAGATCCAGTTGTCCATCTGACAACGTTTTCTGCTGAATTCCTTTTGCCTGATTATCTTTCAGTATAGCGATATCTTCGCTATTGAATTGCATATCTTTCTTCACGTATTATTCTCCTCCAATTAAAATACCCACTAAATGCCATAACAAATAAAAATAACGTCAAGCCCGAATAAAGAAACAGCCCTTTATGGATCAGTAAAGGAATTGCCATCAGATTACTGATATTCAACAATATCCAGTTTTCTATCTTCCGCTTTGCCAATAACCACATCCCTGCCCAAGCTGTACAGGAAACTGCAGAATCCCAAAGCGGTACATCAGAATCTGTTAAGTGTACCAATCCGAAATAAAACAACAGAAAACCGACAGCACATATGCCACCTACTATCCACCATTCTTTCGGCTCACAGTGTGTTATGGGCGTAGCTACATCACGACTATATTTCCAATAGATCCAGCCATAGATGCTCATGATCAAGTAATAGAGATGTAGCAATATTTCGGCATATAGTTTCGCATGGAATAATACGTATACAGAAATTAAGATACCAATAATCCCAAAAATGTAATTGATCGATTTATTTTGCCGGGAAAACCAAACTTGTAAAACACCAAAAGATACCCCCAACCATTCCGCAATGGTGGCCTGTTGAATCTGTTTTACAAAAGCTTCGAAAATTGTTTCAGAAGTCATCGCCTTGTTTATTATATCGTGTCATTCATAATAAACCTATGGGAGAGAAACGGCTATTTTTTATTGAAATTAAATCCCTACGCCAGCATTACCTGGATCAGGTATATAAAAGCGATTGTACAAGGAGGTACAATCGCTTTTATTGGGTATAATCTCAGCCGAGAATGACCATGGTCATTCCAAGCACCCCATAAGTATATTTTCTGTCGAATTGATTATTCTATATCAATCAATTTCAACGCTTTGTGCGTACGCGTACGCGTTTCTTTACAAAGTTGCGCATCATCGTTCAATGATTTCCCGTGTGAAGGGATCATTTCACGTAGTTTTTTACGGTATTCATCTGATTTGGCACGTTCAGGGAAACATCTCTTCAACAGGCTGATCATAATAGCCACTGACGTCGAAGCTCCAGGAGACGCTCCTAATAGCGCAGCAATAGAACCATCGGCACTCGAAACGACCTCTGTACCAAATTCTAAAATTCCACCTTTCTTTTCATCTTTCTTGATGACCTGAACACGTTGTCCTGCTTTCTCGATAACCCAATCCTCCAATTTAGCTGTAGGCATAAATTGTTTTAAAGACTCCAGTTTATCTTTTGGTGACTTCATGACTTCAGTAATAAGATACTTCGTCAACGGTAAGTTGTCAAGTCCGGCTGATAACATCGGACGGATATTGGACAATTTGATAGAAGCCGGTAAATCGAAGTAAGACCCCTGTTTTAAGAATTTAGTTGAGAAACCTGCATATGGTCCAAACAATAACGCTTGCTTGCCATCAATATAACGTGTATCTAAGTGCGGTACAGACATTGGAGGCGCACCGACAGAAGCTTTACCATACACCTTCGCATGGTGTGTATTAATGATCTCTTCATTCACACAACGCAGCCATTGGCCTCCCACCGGGAATCCGCCATAGCCTTTCGCTTCGGGTATTCCAGATTTTTCCAACAATAACAACGAGTGCCCACCGGCTCCAATAAATACAAATTTTGCCTTGATTTCTCGCTTTGTTCCTGTCTTTAAATCTTTGACTTCCACTTCCCAGCGACCGTCATCTTCACGTTGGATGTCAATTACTTCGTGGTTTAAGGAAATCGAAATATTTTCTTTATTTTCAAGATTAGCGATCAAATCACGTGTCAACGACCCAAAATTTACATCAGTACCCAGATCCATTTTTGTCGCAGCGATTTTTTCGTCTGCCGCACGTCCTTCCATCATCAATGGAATCCACGATTTCAACAATGCTGTATCTTCGGTATATTCCATCCCTTTGAACAAGTTTTGGGTCGTTAGTGTTTCCCATCTTGTCTTTAGAAATTTAGCGTCTTTTTCACCAAAAACCGCACTCATGTGTGGAATACTACGGATAAAATTTTCAGGTTGGGCAATAATGCCTTTATCAACGAGGTAGGACCAAAATTGCTTAGAGACTTCAAATTGCTCGGCAATTTTCACTGCTTTATCAATCTTGACAGAACCATCTTTCTGTTCGGGGGTATAATTTAACTCGCATAAAGCAGAGTGACCCGTGCCAGCATTATTCCATGCGTCAGAACTTTCAGCAGCCACAACATCCAAACGCTCAAGAATTTCAATATTAACGTCTGGGCTTAATTCATTGATTAGAGTACCCAAAGTAGCACTCATAATACCGGCGCCGATCAGAACAACGTCAACTTCTTTATTTGATTTTTTGCTCATGTTTTTGTGATTGATGCAAATTTAATATAGTTTTTGGTAAACGTCCAAGTCTTTTGTCAAAAAACTGTACTTTTTAGAACCACTTATTCAAAAATACCATTGATTTATTAAAATAATCCTAAGTGAGCAATCGCTTACCGCAAAATTCTAAAAATGTTACCTTAAAACACTCCCCCACTCCAAGATAAACACCGGGTCAGCACACAATGTTTTTCTATTTTAAACCGTTATTTATCGAAAGATTTTGTGTTATAATATAGTTTTAACATTTTTGCAGAACGTCGATAGGCAATAGTGTACACGATGGCTAAAAAATAAGATCATTTATTCGCTCATACTATAGCATCGAGAAAAACACAAACACTGTGGCATAACCAAGATAAACCTAATGGAAGCGAGTTCATGTATCGTGTTGAATTCCAAGATCAGACGGGCTGTGAGCGAAAGAAAGCACGAGGAAAATGGTCATAAATGCCATAGTGTAATTAATTGAAGAACAAATAACTTATACAGATGAAAATACTTGAAGGAAAAATTGCTTTAGTAACAGGAGCATCAAAAGGAATCGGAAGGAAAATTGCAGAAGTCTTTGCACAACATGGTGCTAACGTCGCTTTTACGTATCTTTCTTCTGTCGAAAAAGGACAGGCGTTGGAGCAGGAGCTTCAGGCTTTTGGCACCAAAGTGATTGGTTATCGCTCTGACGCTTCAAAATTTGAAGAAGCAGAACAATTGATCAATGCGATCGTCGCTGATTTTGGCGGATTAGATATTGTTGTAAATAATGCTGGTATCACAAAAGACGGCCTGTTAATGCGTATGACCGAAGAGAATTGGGATGATGTATTAAATGTCAACTTAAAATCTGTCTTTAACGTTACAAAAGCTGCTTCAAAAATTATGATGAAAAACCGTAAAGGTTCATTTATCAATATGTCATCCGTTGTTGGCGTTCAAGGAAATGCTGGTCAGGCAAATTATGCTGCATCAAAAGCTGGTATCATTGGGTTCACAAAATCGGTCGCTAAAGAATTAGGTTCTCGTAATATCCGTGCAAACGTAGTTGCTCCAGGCTTTATACGTACCGAAATGACAGATGTACTGGATCCTAAAGTTGTGGCAGGATGGGAAGCTGGAATTCCATTGAAACGTGCTGGCCAACCAGAAGATGTTGCCAATGCATGTCTTTATTTAGCATCTGACTTATCGGCATACGTAACCGGACAGGTTCTTCCTGTTGATGGTGGTATGTTATAAAAAATAACAGGCTTAGGTCAAGTTTTCTTACCTTGACCTAAGCCTGTTCTCTAGTTATGTTTTACGACGATCCCGATCTATCTACCCCTCTAATCCGGTTATACTGGACAAAGACACTATACTGCTCCTTCTGTTTACAGAATTTTCTGTCTCCACATACCTGTATTATTAATAATACCAAACATCTTCAATAGGCTTCTGATAAGAAGGAATCTATAGATCGCCTTCAATATTTACAAATTTTCGTTAATTTTGTCGATCAAATTTAAATGCTATGGCGAACTGGAAGGATTTTTTTGAAATTAAAACCGAGGATGATTTTAATCAGCATTGTTTAGATACCTACCAATTCCAGAGCCAGCATTGTAAGGTTTATCGTGACTATATCAGCCTCCTCGGCAGAGAAAAAGACCTTATTCAGCACTATACGGATATTCCTTTTATGCCTATTGAATTTTTTAAGACGCAACAGGTTATTGCTGAAGGAATGGAGGCTGAAATCGTATTCTCGAGTTCGGGTACAACGGGTATGGTCACCTCAAAACATTTAGTCGCTGACCTCCGTATTTACGAACGCACTTTCCGTCGTATTTTTGAAGACTTCTATGGGCCACTGAGCCATATTGCCATACTGGCCCTTCTACCCTCATACCTTGAAAGAAGCGGTTCATCTTTAATCTACATGATTGATGATCTCATGAAGCAAAGTGAGCAGCCTGAAAGCAATTATTTTCTCTATAACCACCAAGAGCTTTACGATACACTTGTGGCGCTCAAAAATAAAGGCACAAAAACAATCCTTTTCGGCGTAACGTACGCCCTACTCGACTTCATTGAACAATACGCCTTTGAATTTCCTGAACTGATTATTATGGAAACTGGCGGAATGAAAGGTAAGCGCAAGGAAATGGTCAAACAGGAAATCCATAAACTCCTGGAAGAAGCCTTTTCCGTCCATGGAATCCATTCGGAATATGGCATGACAGAATTACTCTCACAAGGTTATTCTTCAGGTCAGGGAATTTTCCATCTTCCCAAATGGATGAAAATCTTGATTCGCGACACCAATGATCCATTGAGCCTAATTCCCATGAATAAAACTGGTGGTATCAACGTTATCGACCTTGCGAATCGTTACTCGTGTTCATTTATAGCCACGCAGGATTTGGGTAAAGTATATCCAGATGGATCTTTTGAAATATTAGGACGTTTTGACCAAAGTGATATCAGGGGATGTAATTTGTTGGTTCAATAATGATCCAACATGATTCAGCACGGGTTTTGTGATGATCCTTTATATTCCCAAATAAATGAAAGCGTAGGTGGTGAAACACATAGGGCAATTAAATTAAAACACCTGTTCATGATGTGTGAACAGGTGTTTTTTCATTCGAAGTATGATCTTTATTTCAGACTCGGATCTTCAAAGGTGTTGCCCGATCGCATATCCCCCGAATCATATCCCTTTTTAAACCATTCCATACGTTGAGCGGACGTACCATGCGTAAATGATTCAGGAACAGCATAGCCCTGTGCCTCTGTCTGTAATTTATCATCTCCCACTGCTTCGGCAGCTTTCATACCGTCCATAATATCATTATAATCGATTTTTATATCGGTATATTCATTGAGATAATGCGCCCATACTCCAGCATAAAAATCAGCTTGCAGTTCGGTCATCACAGAGATCCGGTTATTTTCGCGTTCACTCATTTGCCCACGGGCCTGATTGGTCTTTGGTAATAAACCCACCAACTGTTGGATATGGTGTCCAACCTCATGGGCAATTACATACGCCATGGCGAACTCTCCCTTCGCCCCGAATTTATCCGACAGTTCTTTACTAAAGCTCAGATCCAGGTAAATCTTTTGATCGCCAGGACAATAAAAAGGTCCGTAAGAGGCCTGTCCCATGCCACAACCATCCGTTTGTGTACCACCATCATAAAAAACAAGGGTAGTAGGCGTATAACTCTTCTGCATCTGCTCTTTAAACAGCTTTGCCCAAACATCCTCTGTACTTTGGAGTACAGTCAAGGAGAATTCGGTTAGCCTTTTTTCTTCAGGATTTAACTCACGTGGCTGCCCGGACTGTTCGGTTTGCGCCCCCATATTTTGAGCCTGCTGTAAGAGTTGACTCGGATCTCCACCCATCAAAAATCCAATGACCAAAACAATAATTCCACCAATTCCTCCTAAAGCAATTTTTCCTCCCCCCGACATTCCTCTGCGGTCTTCAAAATTACCACTTTGTTTACCTCCTTGCCATTTCATAGTATTTCTATATTACAGTTAATAATCTTTTCTAATGTTGGATAAACACAAATTCGGTACCAATGTTCTACATGAAGTAGATTTATTTGAAGAAAAAACTCATGCTACAATTTACATTATAGCTCGCTCATATCATAAATTTACCAGTAAGAAAAGATAGTCATTAGCAAAAACAATGCTTTAAAGGGACAAAAACAGGAGTTATTTCTCTAAGTCGTGATATTCGTCATTGTACATCAAAACAAATTTGGCTAAGTTTGGGCTTTCAAAAAAATTGACATGAAATTAGAAGAACAATTACAAGCGAGAGCTGGCGGAAAATGTGAGCTGACAGGCGAAGATGCCACTTTAATTGCTTATACATTACCACCGGAAATAACATCAAATTTGGACAATACTTTACTGATTTCAGAAACATTGGTCAATCAGCTCAACAAAACGGAGCAATTAAATCCGGACGATTGGAAATTCCTTCCAAATGCAATGTGGTCCGAGAACCCATCGGTACAAATTGTATGCTGGCGTATGTTAAACCGACTAAAAAATGAAGGTTGGGCGTCTGAAGCATTGGATATTCTCTATTTAGACGATGAGACACTAGCTGAAGCTAAGAAAACTGGAGACCATGAAAATGACGGCTATGTTTCATTTCATGAAGATAGCATCGGGCAACGACTATTGGAGGGCGACACTGTTGTTCTGACAAAAACGCTTGATGTGAAAGGCTCCTCTTTAAAAGCGACTTTAGGTACCGTGGTTAAGAATATTCGACTTGTAGCAGACAATATCGAACAAATTGAAGGAAAGATTGAAGGTCAAACCATCGTGATTCTGACCAAATATCTCCGTAAACAAAATTAAAATAGACTTTTCGTCTAAATAATTAAGGCTTAAACTGGGGAACTCCTGTTTAAGCCTTAATTATTTAAATAGATACTAGTTGCCACTATTGCGGATAATTCCGCACAAATTCGAAACGATAGTTTGGATGTTGTTTGAGACTATCGATCAAGTCCGATAATAGCCGCTGCCCTTTTTTCGTTTGGTACATATTGTCATGTGTCAAGAGCACAACATTGTTCTTTGTATAAGACGTACCTTTGCGGAGTAAATTCTTCATTTGGGTATACAATTGATTCACCGATAGGTCCGGTTTCCCTGTAACACCATTAATCTTCCACTCACAATCCCAACCAATTACTTTATAACCATTTTGGTGTAGTAGCTCGGCCGTCGAAGCCCCACTTTTCAAATCAACCTTTTTGCGGTCTCCGATATACCAGATATTTCGTCCCGGCAGCCGCACTATCTTATGTGTTAAGCCCAGCGATTGCTCAGCAAGTTCAAAATCTTCAAAGGCCGTCTGCGCATTCGAATAGAACGTACTGTACTTATTATGTGCATGCCAGTAACTGTGGTTGTAACAATCTACTAATGGATTATTTTTATAACGTTCTGTAAAGCCGTGTAACTTCTTACTCATCTTGTCATGATTACCAATCAGAAAAGCATTGATTTTAATGCCTTTTGCTGTCGCAATGGAATCAAGGTGCTGACTTCCATTTAAGGGTCCATCGTCAAAAGTGAGATAAATGTATCGTGGAGAAACAGTATCAGTCAACAATACCGTTGTATCTTTAGCTCCTTTGTAGTCCACATCTTCTTCCATTTTTGTAATGGTGTCTTTCCGTAGCGAATCTACTTTACTTATTGAATCCTGCACGGCAAGTAAACTATCCTTTTTTGGTGGCATAGAGTCAACAGCCCCCACATTTTGCACCTTATTTGTCCCACTTTGATTGCAGGAGTAAAATCCCAAAATAGATATACTTAACCCTACCCATACAACACCCGAATTAACTACTTTTCTCATTACAAAAATTAACTTACCATCACAATTATTTCACAAATACTCAAAATCATCTAAAATAAGCTGATTTCAGTCCCGTGTTGCGCAAAATTAATATATTTTTCATTAATAAAGCTGTTATGTTATTTAATTTATTGTGCATGGCACTCAAAGCGTCATGATTTCGCATGCCTCCAGCGCTACGAAAGCAGACCAGCTGTTATTTCCGGCCAAAAAAAAGGAACCTATGTTGATATAGATTCCTTTTTTATTCTGTTATTCAGCTACTCAATTAATCCCGATGTCTTCCGCCACGACCGTTACCTCGCCCGTGTCCATGTCCCTGATCATTGCCACGCCCGTGACCACCTTCGCGACCTCGTCCATAACCGCGGTCGTTTCCTCTATCGTATCCCCGACGCTCACCCCATGAATGTTCGCGGCTTACCCGACGCTCGCTTGCAAATGAATATCCACCACCATGATGACTGTCTCGAATGGCGACCTGCCTTCCCCGATAACCGCCATAACGGCTTCTGTAGCGATCGTGATGATGCCAAGGTGTGCGATCGTTGATTACTACTTTATGCACCCGATAAAAATCGTAATGTCTATATCGTCTCGGTAAACTTGCTCTTCTTATCCAGCCGCCGTTATCATAATAAACGTAACATCTCGCGGGTACATCGTAATACATATTGTATTCTGGCATATAATAATAACGCGCGTAATCATAACCCGCTGGCCCCCAACTAGGCTGACTTCCAATATTGACACTGATACTCACTTGCGCCTGTGCGGCTCCCGCCGTAAAAAGGCCTGCAATGATCGCCGCCGCATAAAACAATTTTTTCATAAGTAGCTCCTCCCTTAGTTTGTAATTTCTTCTTTACAATACGACAACAAACAGTATGCAAAAGATTAATGTTCAAATGTTAATTTTTGTTAACGCAACAATAAAAACCTCATTTTGAACAGGTTGAAAATAGTGTAATTCACAAAATACCCCAAACCTTTTTGAAGGATCCGTTGTTCAGATTGATAGGACTTTAATGAATAATTACCATGAGTATATATAACGTAGGCATATTTGTCGGCAGCTTGAGAAAGGAATCTTTCAATAAAAAGATCGCACAGTTTATCCTCGACCAGGAGGAATCGAAATTTAGCTATCGCATGATTGATATCGGCGATCTCCCCTTATATAATCAGGATTTTGACGATGCTGGTAACCCACCGGCTAGCTATACCCGTTTCCGTCAAGAGGTCGCGTCCTTGGATGCTGTGCTTTTTGTTACCGCAGAGTATAACCGTTCGATTCCGGCGGTATTAAAGAATGCGATTGACGTGGGTTCGAGACCCTATGGAAAAAATAAATGGGATGGTAAACCTGGCGCAATAATTTCCTCATCAACGGGAGTTTATGGGGGCTTTGGGGCCAACCATCATTTGCGTCAATCACTTGTCTTCGTCAATATCCCAACGATGCAGCAACCTGAAGCTTATCTGGGCGATATCGGCAGCTGTATCGGTCCAAGTGGAACAGTGGAATTAGCAAAAACCAAAGATTTTCTCCGCAGCTTTAAAACAGCATTTGAGCAATGGGCTGAGCGAATCATTCATACAAAAAGGCAGAATTAAGTTCTGCCCTTTTGTATGAATGATCAAATTAAACTAGTCTTGTTCATCACTGAGGTCATAGTTCCAATGCTGTAATTTTTCCTGTAAGATCCGCGATATCTTATTGAAATAGCGCTTTTGCTTATAGCCCATTACCCATTGTACCCCCTGTACAGCATTGGTACAGAAAATCTCATCTGCCCGTTTCATGATTTCGGGGCTTATCTGTGCTTCCACCACTTCTATACCTTCATCCTGTGCCATGTCCATGACTACCCGACGCATCACCCCTTCAATACATCCTTCGGATAATGCTGGTGTATAAAGCACCTTTTCATAATAGACAAAGATATTTGAAATTAAGGATTCACATAGGTAACCTTCCTGATTTAGAATTAACACATCATCAAAAGCCATTTTCTTTTTATAGATGCCAGCTAACACATAAATCTGCGCATTTAAAGATTTAATCTTTGAAAGATCGCTATAAGGTTTTTTGAATTCATTGTACAGCCCTACAATCAAACCGACCTTCTTATCGCGAAGATTAGGTTCTATGCGCTGCACCTGCAAAACAAAACCAGGTTTATTACTCGTCGGACTATACAATCCGCCACCAGATCTAAATACGATCAACCGGATACGAACCTGCTGTCCCAACATATTGTTTTTACGGATTAATTCTTCGGATCTCGAACGAATAAAAAATGCATCGAAAAGGTTTGCATCATCCAAATGAATCAACTCCATTCCTTTTTGTAAACGCTCGACATGAAAATTTAGAAAGCGGATATCACCATCCTTATACAACATCGTTTCGAACAGTCCGTCCCCATAACGAAAACCTCTATTCTCAATGCTAAATATTTCCTGATCTTCCGGCACTACATTGCCATTGAAATTGATATAGTTTGTTGGCATCTTAATTTTGTTCTAAATTTTAATCATGTTCTATAGCCATTGAATTTGCCGCATATCCGCGCCACTTTTCTAAAGCTAAACGAAAATCTTCCGGATATGGTACCTCAAAATACATATTTTCTTTTGTAGAAGGATGAATAAATCCCAATACTTGAGCATGAAGTGCTTGTCGCGGCAGCAATGAAAAACAGTTATCCACAAACTGCTTGTACTTTGAAAACACGGTACCTTTTAAAATCTTATCGCCACCATACATGGCATCATTAAATAGCGGATGACCAATAGATTGCATATGCGTACGAATTTGATGTGTACGTCCCGTTTCTAATTGACATTCTATTAGGGTAACATAGCCCAGTCGCTCCAAAACTCGGTAATGTGTCACTGACCAACGCCCCTTGTCTTCACTATCATACATCGCCATGATACGTCTGTCTTTTAGATGACGTCCAATATAACCTGTGATTGTTCCGTCCTCTTTTAAATCTCCCCAAACTAATGCAATATATTTACGGGTAATGCTGTGATCGAAAAACTGCTTTGCCAAAAAGGCCATTGATTTTTCATTTTTAGCAATGACCAATAATCCGGAGGTGTCTTTATCGATTCGATGCACTAAACCCGGGCGATCGGAGTTTCCAGGTAGCTGTGGCAGCTGCTGTATATGATACGTTAATGCATTGACCAAGGTTCCTGTATAATTATTATATCCTGGATGCACGACCATTCCCGCCTCCTTATTCACGATCAACACATCGTCATCCTCGTATTTGATATCTAATGGAATGTTTTCAGGATAAACTTCGTTATCCCGTGGCGGATCAGGTAGCACCAATGTAATCACATCATCAGGTCTAACCTTATAGCTCGCCTTGATCTCCTTACCGTTAACCATGACAGAACCAGCTTCAATAGCATGCTGAATTTTGCTCCGCGTAGCATTTTCCACCCTGTTCATCAGATATTTATCAATGCGGAGTAATGCTTGCCCCTTATCCACCTCAATACGTAGATGCTCAAATAATTCCTGTTCTTCCTGATCTTGCGATCCAATTTGTTCTGTCATGCTACAAAAATAAACCAAATGAAACAATTTTCGTTAAATTTGTTTTCATTTAATGTTATGTTGCCGTTCAAAATCCATAGTCCCGAAACTGAATTGTGCCTTCCGGCCTGGGAGAAGAAGCATATTAAAGTAACGCTTAAGCGGGATGACCTCATACATCCGTTTATTTCGGGCAATAAGTGGCGAAAATTAAAATATAATCTGGAAGAAGCAGTGCAGCTAGGGAAAAGCCATCTGGTTACATTTGGCGGGGCATGGAGCAACCATCTTTTGGCTACTGCTTGCGCCGGCGCTACCTTCAAGTTTAAAACAACTGCTTTTGTTAGAGGTGAAGAAGGGGTTAACAACCCTGTTTTAACGATGTGTCGTCTTTTTGGGATGCAGCTTATTTACGTCGACCGCGAATCTTACCGAAATAAAGAAAATTTATACGAGCGTTATTTTGGTCAGGATCCGACGACATTCTATATACATGAAGGCGGTTACGGTATGCTCGGAGCGAAAGGTTGCGCCGAAATCGTTGACGAACTCCAACATGAATATCAGCATATTTTTACAGCCTGTGGTACAGGAACAACATTAGCGGGAATAGGCAATGCTGTCGAAAAACGAGATCTATTTACCCATGTACATGGCGTTCCTGTTTTAAAAAATGGTGGCTTTATTCAAACGGAAGTCGATCAACTTTACCCCAACATCCCCCCGCCTATTTTACACCTTGATTATCATTTTGGTGGTTATGCCAAATCCAACGCCGACTTGCTCGCCTTCGTTCAACATTTTATAGCATCCACAGGAATAATGATTGAACCTACTTATACCGGCAAATTGCTCTATGCCGTGGATGACCTGATCAAAAAGGACTACTTTACCCCCGCCGATCAGGTACTCGTAATACATACCGGCGGACTTACAGGTCTACTTGGCATGTACGAACGTTTTAATTTTCTTGATCTACATCAATAAATAAAGCAGAACACCCCACAGAGACATTTGATTGACATTTATTCAGCAATTATATTGTAAGTTTGACCCGATTTAAAAATAAATCAAATCGAAAACATGCGAAAACCATGATTTTCCAAAGGTAACAGCGAGGCCAGTATGGGGTATTTTTAACCCTATGCAGCACCTCATAAATTAATGATATAAAGATGAAAATATTAGCATTTGCAGGCACAAGCAACAAAAACTCAATCAACAAAACATTTGTCACAAGTACTTCAAAATACTACAAGGAAGCCGACGATACCATCGAATTGCTAGACTTAAACCATTTTGAAATGCCGATCTATTCTTACGACAAAGAAGTCGAGTTGGGCATTCCACAATTAGCGCATGACTTTGCAGCTAAAATGGATGCCGCAGATTTCCTGTTGATTTCTTTGGCCGAACATAATGGATCCTATACCACAGCTTACAAAAATATCGTTGACTGGGTTTCACGGATTCCTAACCGTAAATTATTCAACGGCAAACCTGTTTTCTTATTGGCTACTGCCCCTGGTCCAATGGGAGGTGCCACAGTTTTGAACACTGCTGTCAATCGAATCACTTGGGACGGTGCCGATATATTAGATTCCTTTTCTCTTCCCGAATTCCACAAAAACTTTGAAGAAGGTAAAGGTATTATCGACCCGACTTTAAGAAGTCAATTAGAAGCTAAAGTACGTAAAACAAAACGTGCACTTGCCGAAAAATTATCCGTTCAGGGTTAACAAAAGATTAACAAATAATCATTGTAAAAACCTCTTTTAATATGTAAATTGAAAACCTATTAAAAGAGGTTTTTTGATATGGCAAAAAAAATATTACTACTTGTAGGAGACTTTGTAGAAGACTACGAAGCAATGGTTCCATTTCAAGCAATGGGTTCTATAGGGATAACGGTAGATGCAATTGCTCCAGACCGCAAAAGCGGGGATGTAGTTCCCACAGCAGTACATGATTTCACTGGTGATCAGACCTACAAAGAATTGCGCGGGCATAATTTCGCAATCAATAAAGATTTCGACCAGGTAAATGTTGAAGACTATGACGGTCTATATATTGCTGGCGGACGATCGGCAGAATATATTCGACTCAACAAACGTGTTTTGGAGATTACGAAACACTTCTTTGAGCACAACAAACCTGTGGCGGCAATATGTCATGGTATCCAGGTGTTAACAGCTGCAAAAGTACTCGCAGGTCGTACATTGACAGCCTATGTTGCTGTAGGTCCAGACATTGAATTAGCAGGCGGCACATGGAAAAATATTCCTGCAGATCAAGCGGTCGTAGACGGAAATTTGGTCACCTCTCCTGCTTGGCCAGGACATCAGGCAATTTTAAAAGAGTTTTATAAGTTATTAGGTATTACTATTACAATTTAAGTGTTTTTTAATGAAGAAGAATAAAAGGTTATGGCTTTTGGTCATACCGATTTTAGTGCTGCTGGGTTTTATTTTAAAAGATAGCTTCAATCAGAAAAGTATTGAAGGTTTACCGGGAGGTTTTAAGGAAGTCGCTTTCGTCAGAAATGAACAAAATAAAGGCGGTATCATACGCATCTATGCCGTTACAGTAGGTGACCTGTTGAACGCAGATTATACAGGCTGTCTTGACTTGATGCCTGTCAATGATTACGGAAGCACAACAACGGTGTATTTCTTCGATCGAAGTGCACCTTATCCAACAAGCTTATCAATTGACACACCCCATTTTGACACGACGAAATACAAAGCTATTCAAATTTCCAAAAAGTACGGAAAGAAGAAATAGACGAAATCAAACATAATGACATGTCCCTCAAAGTCTGCTAGACTTTGGGGGATTTTTTTTTGCCACGCTATGCTCTACCTTGTAGCGGTTATTTCTAGGGAAGAAGAATGATGGCAAAAATGCACCTTAAAACGACGCTCGAAATACATCAACAAAAAATAACTTAATAATTCTTTAACACAAAAAAGTTCGATTATCCCCTGCAGAGCTATAGTTTTGCTTTTTAAATTTACGTATATTTAGCTATGGCGAAAAAATTTATTCCTAGAGACGTTAGTTGGTTGAGCTTTAATGGCAGAGTACTTCAGGAAGCTGCGGATGAGACTGTCCCTTTACCCTTAAGAATCAAATTTTTAGGTATATTTTCCAATAACCTCGATGAATTTTTCCGCGTGCGTGTTGCAGGTCTAAAACGGGCTATAGACCTCAAAGATAAAAGTGCCAATCAATCCTTCTATGAAGATCCTCAGCTTATCCTAGAAGAGCTCAATATCCGGGTCATCAAGCAGCAAAAGAAATTTGACAGTACCTGGAATCGTATCCAAAAAGATATGGCCAAACAAAATGTCTATATTAAGACCAGTGAGGAACTCAACCCCGAACAACAGAAGTTTGTGAGTGACTATTATCAGGATGACGTAGAATCGAACGTCATTCCGCTGATATTGGACGATGTGCGGCCTATGCCTTATATTCGGGATAAGAGCCTTTATTTGGGCATTGCTATGGGAAAACAGGAATGGCAGTACGAAACCAAATTTGCACTCATCGAAATCCCGACCAGTCAAAATGGACGCTTCGTCCAGTTGCCATCGCCAAAAGATGAAAAACACATCATACTTTTGGAGGATGTGATCAAGTTTAATCTTCCTCTGATATTCTCCTATTTCGGTTTTGATGTATTCAATGCACATGTATTTAAAGTCACAAAAGACGCCGAATTTGACATTGACAATGACATCAACACGACGCTGGTCGAAAAGATAAGCAAAGGGGTAAAAAACAGAAGAAAAGGTAAACCTACCCGATTTATTTTTGATCAAGAGATGGACCATAAATTGGTAGAATTCCTGATCAAGAAACTTAACCTTTCAAAAAAAGACAGCATCATTCCAGGACAAAAAATACACAACTTCAAACACTTCATGGATTTTCCCAATGTGTTTAAATCCTATAATCAGCCCTTGGAACGGACGTCCTTTCCACACCCCTATTTCAAGAACTACGAACGTGTAACGGATACTGTATTGAAAAAAGATGTGCTGCTCTCCTTCCCCTATCATGAGTTTAGACCGATCATTGATCTACTTCGTGAAGCAGCGATGGATCCAGATGTGAAAACCATCCAGATTACGGCATACCGCTTAGCCTCGAATTCAAAAATTGCAAATGCCCTGATTAACGCGGCCCGCAACGGAAAGGAAGTCACCGTGATGCTTGAACTTCGGGCAAGATTTGATGAAGAAAACAATTTGGACTGGAAAGAGAAACTTGAACTGGAAGGCATCAAGGTATTGACCGGTATCCCAAATAAAAAGGTCCATGCAAAACTATGCGTCATCAAAAAACGTATTGGAATGAAAACGATCCAGTATGGTTTTGTCAGCACAGGAAATATCAATGAAAAAACGGCTAAATTATACGGAGATTACTGCCTATTAACGAGTAATAGGGATGTTATTGCCGATATAAATAAGGTTTTCAATTACCTGAGACGTCCTAAGTCAAATCCGGCTGAAATTATCAAAAATTGCAAAAGTCTGTTGATATGCCCAACGGATATGCGCAGGGAACTTCTACACTACATCGATCAGGAGATTACCGAAGCCAAGGCTGGTCGAAAAGCATATATTATTGTCAAGGTAAACTCACTGAGCGATAAAGAAATGATTAAAAAGCTCTATGATGCCGCAACAGCTGGTGTCAAAATAGACCTTATCATCCGGGGAATCTACTGTGCAACAAATCAAAAAACCTTTAAATTGCAAATGAATGCCATTTCAATCGTCGATGAGTATTTGGAACATGCACGTGTGATGTATTTCTACAACGCTGGCCGAGAGCAGCTATTTATTTCCTCGGCAGATTGGATGACAAGAAACTTGGATCATCGCATCGAAGCAGCGGTCAAAATAACAAGTAAAAAAATCAAGGAAGATTTAAAAGAAATGCTTCAGATCCAGCTCAATGATAATGTCAAGGCCCGTATACTCAACAATTCACTGAGCAATCATTACGTTGAGAATAAAAAGGCGCCATGCCGTTCGCAGATTGAAATATACAATTATCTGAGAAAAAAATTAGCGGATCATTAGTGGGCTGTTGATCAATACGAGCACAAATTGGTCAATAAGCTGAATTCAAGATCATTCTTGTCATTACGAACGAGAATAACGTTTTATATTATATTAATTAAGACACAAGTTGTATCTTCATTCCATGAAATTTAACTTGTGTCTTATATTTGCCTTAAGCCTTTCCACGCTTTCTCTCAGTGCGCAGGAAAAGACCATGCCTTCAGATTTTGTATACGTCAAGGACATTATTCCAACAATAAGTTTAGAAATGCGTTATTTTGGTAGCCACAACTTCACCGGAAGGCCAATTCAAGGTTATGAAAAACCAGTCGCTATTTTAACGAAGCGCGCAGCGCTAGCACTGCAACAGGTCGAGAACCATTTAAATAAAAAAGGTCTTGGCCTGAAAATATTCGATGCCTACCGTCCGCAACGTGCTGTTGACAACTTTAAAACATGGTCCTTAAACACCAATGATACTATCGCAAAAAGGGAATTCTACCCGCTTATCAATAAGAAGAACTTGTTCAATCTAGGCTTTATTGCCTCCAAATCAGGCCACAGCCGTGGCAGTACAGTCGATCTAACGCTCATTAGCTTAAAAGATCATAAGGAGATTGATATGGGTGGACCTTTTGATTTTTTCGGCGCAGTCTCCCATCATCACTATGCGCATCTGACCGTCCAACAGAAAGAAAACCGGAAGATTTTAAAAGAAGCGATGGCTAAATTTGGCTTCAAAGCTTATGATAAGGAATGGTGGCATTACACTTTGCAAGATGAACCCTATCGTAAAACCTATTTTGATTTTATCGTAAAATAAACATGTCTGTAAAGGAAACTCCCATCAAAAACAAGGGTTTTTATGTCTTTCATTTTAAGGGCAACAAATCGAAACCTGTCTTTAGTTCCGAGCAGCAGCAGATTTTAACAAAAGGTGACCTCTATTCGCTCTGTTTAATAAAAAAAGGTGAGACTTCCTTCATGATTAATAATGAACGGGTACAAGTTGCGCAAAATCACCTATTGTTAACCAATCCATCCTCCCGAGTGAATGGCTCTTCGGTCGTCAAATCTTGGGATTGTGAGGTATATTTGATTTTCTTTACGCTGGATTTTAGCTTCAAACTGGATTTTCAAGAAGATTTCTTCGAGGTCACCAAAAAATCTCTTGCCTTAAGTGACAGTTACATCTGGTCGCTATCGAACCAAGATTCGATCAACTTATCTAACTTATTTAAACAGTTTATTCATTACGACCGACAAGACTCTAGCTACCTTTTCAAACATCAGATTATTAAGTCATTAACAGAAATATTATTTTGTGAAATAGCCCGTCTAGGAAGCCAAAATATGCGAAATACACCCGCTATTCCCTCCCGGAAAAGAGAGATTCTGGCCAATTTCCATTTGCTATTAAAAAAGTCGTTTCATAAAGAACACATGGTGCAATTTTATGCGATGGAACTCGGCATCACAGCGAAACATCTATCCGTAATTACCAAGGAACTAACTGGAAAATCAGCAATAGAACTTATTCAGAACGTTTTAGTGGAGGAAGCAAAATCATTACTTTGCCAGGGGCTTCCCATCGGAGAAATTGCAGTGAAATTACATTTCTCGGATCAATCTTTTTTTGGTAAATTCTTTAAGCGAAATGTTGGAATCTCGCCTAAAGAATTTCGTCAGAATCTCTACTTAAACAAAGTCGATTAAATCGAAGATGCTTGTAAATTGCTGGTCTGCAGCTCCAGTATCCTGCAATTTATCCTCGCCCCAAGTCTGCCCTTTCAACCATAAGGTTTGGCAGCCAACCGCTTTGGCAGGTACCATATCTTTACTATAGGAATCACCCACCACCAATACCTCTTGTGCAGGAAGTCCTATTTTAGTTACACCTAAGGCATAAATGGCAGGATCAGGTTTGCGCACACCGACGACAGCCGACTCCACAACTTCCTGAAAATAAGATAGAATCCCAAAATCATCAAGGACCGATTTTAAATTACCATAAAAATTGGAAACCATGACAATCGGATATTTTTCATGGAGTGAATTTAACAGTGGTTTTACCTCTTCAACCGTATTCTTCGCCAATGAATAACCGTCAAAGGCTATTCTATGCGCTAATGATCGGTCTAAGTCGTACCCTGCAGCAATAAGATAATCAAATTGCACATTGAGCTTTGCTTCAAGCACTTCCAAAAAATTAAACTGCGGTTTAATAATAGGTTGTAAAGCCATCTGACGTTCCGCGTAGGTATAGGCCTCCTGAAAAGCGTTCAAATTTACGGGAACCTGATATTTTTCATAACCCGACCAGATAACAGCTCCCCAGTGGCCGCCATTGGTGTCTAAGGTTCCACCATAATCAAAAATAATTCCTTTAATATTAAACTTATCCATGTTATTTCCTTTTTACTAAACTCATCCACCCCAAACCGATCATAATCCACACAATTTCCCTAATTCGTGTCACAACACCCATAAAAATACCGACTTTCGCAGGCAATCCTATACTCATTACGGCCATTGCCAATCCACCTTCCCGGGTTCCCAACTGCATTGGAAAGAAAAAAACAAGATTGGCAAATAGGGAAGATCCTGAGCTAATGATCATAGCATCAATAAAATCAATATTGATATCTAAAGCCAAACCAATAAAATAAATCTCAAAACAGCCTACAACGCGTGCTACAAATTCCCAAAAAAGCGCCGTATAGAAACGATCACGACGATTTTGAAAGAGGTTTTTCACCTGTTGATCGACGTCATTCAAAGTTTCATATTTCGTATCCAGTACATCACCCACTTTCTTGCCTACCAAAGGCAGTTTAGACAAGGCTTTCAATAGTGAAACGGTAATTCCCTTCTTATAAAATTTTGTAAATAGCCAAGTACAGATGATAGCCATTACAAAAATCGCAGCACAGGCCACATTGACCATCGTGCTAGCAGGCACAAACCAAAGAATTAGAAAAACAGAAGCGACCCAAAATAAAATATGCGATAGGATGTGCATGACACCGTATAACAGCACAGATGAACCTGCCTTCGAACCACCGACATAGTTTTTAAGCTCCATAATACGATAAGGCTCCCCTCCTAACGCAACAAATGGTGTTATATAATTGATGGCATACCCCGATATTGTCAATTGTAAGACCTTCCAAAAAGGGACGTTTGTCTGTGGCAATTCCGGTTCCTGAATAATTGCCTTAAATGCCATAGCATTCATCCAGTAGAGTACTGCCCAGCTACCAAGTACAGGCAGAAACCACCAGCCAATATTTTCAAGGTTGTTCCAAATCTCATCAATTCCCATTGCATGAATCATATAGGCCAGTGTACCTATACCGATCAGCATAAAGAGCACTTTATAGATTTTGCTACCCATAGGTTGGATCATTTGTTAATTTATCAACAAAATAGCCACTTACCTTTTCTTGTCGGTTACACATATAGATCAATATCGGATTTAGGACAAACATGTCAAAGAAAAAGTAAATCCAAGGTTGGCCGATAAACAACCAAACAAATAGGAAAATCACCCTTGTATTGAACTGTACAATATTTGTATACTTCATCAATGGTTTATTTTGAGTTCTAAAGTCGACCATTAATTGTTTTGGCAATTCGTCTTTATAGCGACTTTTCACTAGGCGCAGTAGCTTTTGCAGTTTTGGCGAAAGCTTTTCCTGGTTTCGTGTATAGCCCATATAGCCATTTAACACAAATTTGCTGAAAAAATTCTTGCGCCAGGACAAGGCATCGTAGTCAACTTTCAAATCACGTGTATTGTCCAGCTCACTTCCAGCTTTACCTTTAATAAAATACAAATGCACGTTACGATAATAATCAGCCATTGCTGACTGAAGCATATGCGATACACCTGCAAGCACACAAAATACCCATAGCCATTGTGGCCACCCCTCGTTAATACTGCGTAAACAGATCGCAATATGAATAGAAGCAAACCAAAAATCGCCAGCAAAACCATCCAAGATACGACCAAAGCGACTTTTATTGTCCGTCATTCTGGCCAGCTGTCCATCGGCACTATCTAGAGAATTGGCAAAAACCAATAAAAGCATGCCGATCACATTAATCCATAACGCCGGGTAATAGAATAAAATACCCGCCGCAACGCCAAAGAAAATACTAATAATGGTTACAGCGTTGGGTGTAATACCAATTTTTGCACAGACTTGCGCAATGCGATAACCTATAGGTCGATAAAACCAAATATCAATTCGTTCCTCGGTATCATTAGATTTTAAAGATTGTTCGAATGCACTCAAATTATCTTCTTCGATTACATTAACTTGTTCTTTCTGCATTGTGGTTCTTTTCAGTAAATTTATGGTAAACCATTTGAGCAATGGCCTCTGCAGCCTCTGCCCGACAAGGCGCAAAACTTGGCCAGTCATTTAAGTCAATAATATGGAAGTCTCCATTTGCATCAATAATCACGTCGCCGCCGTAGATATGTACATCCAGGACTTCTGCCGCACGATTGGCGACTTCTTTTAGTTTGTCGAGATCAAAAGGAAAGTGTACGACCTCATCATTAATTTGTTCATACAAATCATATTTGTGATGATTGTGTTCATAGGGGTAAAAATAAAAAAAGAAATCCGTTCCCCGCACCGCATAAAATTTTAGTAGGTCTCCGGCAAGATGTTCAGAAATCACCGCCTCTTTAATCCCGCGGAGCGCATATTCATTCAAGATATGTTGCGCTTCTTTCAGACTAGCGGCAAAAGTAACATCTTCTTTATGAATGGCGTGAAAGTCGCCACGTTTGATCCACACACCCTTTCCTTTCAGTTTCTCAAAAATAGATTGAATATCGGCAACCGTAGAGATCACGATACTTTTCGGATAAGGAACTCCACCTTCCAAAAGCTTAAGGGTCATATTTTTCCGAAAGCAATTTTCAATTCCAAATCCAGAATTCAAAACATTGACCCCATTATTTTGAAGAGATTGCAACTTTTTCACTAAAGTCTTTGTTCTCCCCATAGTCAGAATATTATCCTGCTTCACGGATGCTGAAGACAAAAATTCATCCTCGTTACAAAGCTCTACCGAGGCACCTTTTTCAGTCAGTTTTAAAACTACTTCATTGAATATGGCGGCATCATTCCCCACATGGTTGGGTGAAAAGCGATTTTTTCGAGTTACGCCTAAAATAGAAATCATATCGCTCATTTTACTAACTAACCTCCTCACTCAAAAATTGTTCTGCGACAACACGATCTTTTAAATGATCAATATCGACCACCTTTTCAAATACAAATGCTTCTACTTGTAAATCGTTTTCCAATAGAGCACGCTGAAAATTACGCATTCTGGAATTACCTGCTTCGACGGAGCTCAACGCACAGTCCATCGCCGCCTGACGAAAGCAGTAAATTCCCCCAGAAACGTACTTCGTTTTGGCGGTTGCCGTATCCAAAAAAGCTTCCACCCGAAGCTGCGAATTGGTGTTCACATAGAGCGGACTCTCATCGTCAACAAAAGGAGTTACAGCCATAAAAGCATCGGCCTGTTGATGTTGCTGAAATGCTTCTAAATAGGCATGAAATTCATGTGGCCTAAAAACCGTATCTGTTGTGGTCAGACAACAGGACGACCAATCGGGGTTGTTTTTGACAAGCAAGGCAAAACTATGCAATGAACTTGCAGTATCTTCCTCTATAAGCACAATAGGTAATTCAAACGTCGTTTTTTCCAAAAACAATTTCAGCTCCGGAGATTGTTTATTGATAATAACATGAACTCGTTGCGCTCCTTCTTTAACAAACATGCGAATCAATCGTTCAATTAATGGAACTCCATGTAATGGTAGCAAGGGTTTCGGTAAATTGAACCCCTCTTTTCGCAATCGAGAACCTTCTCCCGCTGCTATAATTGCAAATTCCATTTCTTCTAATTGCAAAATAAAATCATTTATAAAAAAGCAAAACCCCCGTCACTATCTCAGCGTTCGTAAGCGCAAAAGTCTACAGAGGGTTATATCACAAATCTTCAATACCGTAAAGATGTTGAAGAAAAAGGGGAAAAACTGTTTTTAGACAATTGTTTCCCCGCTCTTATTAAGTTAGCTTATTGAATACTATCGACTAGCTCCTGGTAATAATCCAGTCCTAAATGTGTGATTAAATCTTCACCCATAATGTGACGCAATGTATTTTGCAATTTCATCAATTGTTTGAAGATATCGTGTTCAGGAGGCAATCCTGGAGCTGTTTGAGGCGACTTCAAGTAGAATGACAACCACTCTTGAATACCCGACATGCCTGCACGTTGCGCCAAGTCAATAAACAAAGCCAAATCCAAGGCAACCGGTGCTGCTAAAATTGAATCGCGGCATAAGAAATTGATTTTAATCTGCATTTTGTAGCCCAACCAACCGAAAATATCGATGTTGTCCCAAGATTCTTTATTATCACCGTGTGGAGGATAATAGTTGATACGTACTTTATGGTAAAGGTCACCGTATAACTCAGGGTTCTTTTTCGCATCTAGAATTTCTTCCAATACCGATAATTTAGACACTTCTTTTGTTTTGAAATTTTCAGGATCATCCAATACTAATCCGTCACGGTTACCTAAGATATTCGTCGAAAACCAACCTTCAACACCCAAAGCTCTCGCTTGAAGACCAGGTGCCACAATTGTTTTCATCAATGTTTGACCTGTTTTAAAATCTTTACCTGCAATTGCTACACCATTTTCATGCGCCAACTCAACAATCGCTGGAACGTCACATGTTAAATTTGGTGCACCATTGACATACGGAGCGCCCTCTTTCAATGCCGCATAACAATAGATCATACTCGGTGGAATACGTTGATCATCATTATCTAACGCTTCCTCTAATTTAGCTAAGGTTGAAAAAGCTTCGTTTGTCTCAATATAACGCTCAGTAGATCCACACCATACCAAGACAATACGGTCTAATCCGTTTTTCTCTTTGAATTCACGAATATCACGTTGTACAGCATCTGCCAATTCACGGCGAGTTTTTTCAGATTTGATGTGCGTTCCGTCCAAATTTTTCACAAAATTACGGTCAAACACAGCTTTCATCGGTTGGATAGCCTCCAATTCAGCCTTAACAGCATCCAATTGACCTTGCTCCAATACCTGTGCTTTTGATGCAGCCTCATATACGTTATCTTCGTATACGTCCCAGCCACCAAAAACAACATCTTCCAGTTTTGCTAAAGGGACGAAATCTTTAATTAATGGATTTCTGTTCTCAGTGCGTTTACCCAGACGGATTCTGCTCAATTGAGAAACAGATCCGATTGGTTTTGAAAAACCTTTGTTTATAGATGCCACACCAGCGATTAATGTTGTAGCCACAGCACCTAATCCCGGAATAAGAATACCCAATTTTCCATTGGCATCTTTCACTTGTTGTCCCATATTAATTCTATATACTTAAATTGTTATTTAATTGATGTATTATGATAAAATAATTCTTAAAATTAGCTTAAAAAAACATATTTCATACCACCCCGCACTTAATTTATAAAATCGTGACAAATAGCGATACGAAGCCTATTCGAAACCTTAAGAAATAATCCGAAAATGAATTATTATTTAGTATTCTACTAGTCCATCTAACTGGAATTTAACGTTTTTAGCTAAAGTTGTTAACCCAAAAAACAATTGTCCTTAATTTTACTCAATATATCAAGATTCGAAAACTAATCCAAATTCAATCCAAAAAAAGTTTTTCTTTCTTAAAAATTGGTCAATTTTTCTTTTTCTATTTCCCATAAATATGACAATAAAATTGGAAAATGGTTTTAGTAGCACTAACTTTAGCCTAAAATCTAAATACAGGCAATGAGTCTATCGTTCAATTTATAAACCAACAGCATTTGACCTGCGCATTGTTATTGGATAAATGCTCTGCCAATCGGTAGCGCGATGACAAATTTAACGGTATCCCCTATAGCCTAAGGTGCATAAGAGTATCCATAACATTGCAACGAACGAAACCAAGTGTAAAGTAGAGTTTTACACCAAAGAATGTACTGAACAAATAATTATCTGAATGAAAAATACAATTTCGTGCCTAACTTTGGCGCTTTTAAGCGCAAGCCAGTTACATGCTCAAACCGCTGCCGACTCGGCTTATGTTAGAGATCATTATGAAAAGACCGAAGTAGCAATCCCCATGCGAGATGGGAAAAAATTATTTACTGCGATCTACAGTCCAAAAGACAAATCGAAGAAATATCCAGTTTTGCTCAATAGAACGCCCTACACGGTTTCTCCTTATGGACAAAACGAATACAAAAAAAGCCTGGGCAACTTTCCGACGATGATGCGTGAAGGCTATATTTTCGTCTACCAAGATGTGCGGGGCAAGTGGATGAGCGAAGGTGAATTTGAAGATGTACGTCCGACCACCTACAGCAAAGACAAAAAAGCCATCGATGAAAGTACAGATACCTATGATGCGCTTGAATGGCTACAGAAAAATCTCAAAAACTATAATGGCAAAGCCGGACTCTATGGGATCTCCTATCCAGGCTTCTATTCTACCGTTGGATTGGTCAAAACGCACCCGAGCTTGAAAGCGGTCTCCCCACAAGCTCCGGTAACAGACTGGTATATCGGCGATGACTTCCACCATAATGGCGTACTGTTTCTTCAGGATGCATTCACCTTCATGTCAACCTTTGGTGTCCCGCGTCCAAAACCCATCACCCCAGATCAATTCAAGAGCAAAATTCAGATTAAAGAAGCCGATAAATACAACTTCTTTTTAGAAGCCGGAACAGCACGGGAACTGAAGGAAAAGTATTTTGGTGACTCCGTACAGTTTTGGAATGACCTGTTTAAACATCCCGACTATGATGATTTTTGGAAGTCGCGTGTGATCACCAATTCTTTACAGGAGGTAAAACCAGCGGTGATGGTCGTCGGTGGTTTCTTTGACGCGGAAGATGCTTATGGAACATTTAAGACCTATCAATCGATTGAGGATAAAAGCAAAAAAAACAACTCGATTTTAGTCGCGGGACCTTGGTATCATGGCGGCTGGGTTCGTGCAGAGGGAAACTATTTAGGTGATATCCAATTTGAGAAAAAAACCAGCGTTACCTATCAGGAACAATTTGAACAGCCTTTTTTCAAATATTATCTAAAAGATGAAGGGAACTTCGCACCATCGGAAGCGAACATTTTTGTCTCTGGAAGCAATGAATGGAAACATTTCGAACAATGGCCACCCAAAAATGTAGAAACAAAAAAACTATACTTCCAACCTCAGGGGAAACTTGGATTTGACAAAGTTCAACGTACAGATTCTTGGGATGAATATGTCACTGACCCCAATAAACCGGTTCCGCACCAGGGTGGGCTAATCCAAAACCGAACGCGAGAGTATATGGTAGATGATCAGCGTTTCGCCGCTAGTCGCCCTGATGTCATGGTTTATCAAACGGAACCGTTGACAGAAGACCTGACTATAGTTGGCCCCATCAAAAATTTCCTTAAGGTTTCTTCAACAGGTACAGATGCAGATTATGTTGTCAAACTGATTGATGTTTACCCGAACGATGCAGCAAGTTATCAAGGAAAAACAATGGCTGGATACCAGATGATGGTACGTGGTGAGATCATGGCCGGGAAATACCGAAATGGTTTTGAAAAAGCGCAGGCCCTGACTCCAGGAATGGTCGAAAAGGTGAATTTTGAAATGCCAGATGTTGCGCATACGTTCAAAAAAGGACATCGCATTATGGTTCAGGTACAAAACTCCTGGTTTCCGCTGGCAGAACGAAATCCACAGGTGTTTTTAGCGCCTTATACAGCTACCAAAGCTGACTTCCGTAAAGCCACACAACGTATTTTTCACGATGTGAACAATGCCACGTACATCGAATTTTCTGTCCTCAAAGATTAACAGTTAAATTTGAATAATAGCGTTTAAGAGCGAATTGAATAAGGCTACATCAGCTAAACAGCTGAGCCTGATGTAGCCTTATCTTTAATCTTCCGCTACATACTTATCTTCCCCGGCCTTCCATCCTGCAAACAATAAAAGTACGATACTGCCCGCTAAAAAATAGAAGGAGTAATTCCAGGTAGCATCTATTTCGTGCAGCTTACCGAATACCGGCGGGCCAAAAGCTGCAATCAGATAACCAACAGACTGGGCCATGCCCGATATTTTAATCGCATTCGCCGTTGACCTCGCCCGCAGGGTAAAGAAAAGAATAGACAAACTGAAAGAAAGTCCATTGGAAAGTCCCAACAATATGGCGGCAACATAAATTCCCTGAAGTTTGTAATGCCAAAATATAAAGATACTTCCAAACATGCCTATCGCAACAGCCGCTGCCATTAGACGCTGATCCTTCATCCGATGTGCCAAAATAGGCCCAATAAACATTATGGGAATCATGGCAATTTGGATCAAAAAAAGCAACCAGCCCGTATCCTCCGCTGGCATACCATAATCGACCAATACTTTAGGTAACCAAGAAATCAAACTGTAGTAAATTAAGGACTGAATACCCATAAATAAGCTGATATACCAAGCTAATCTTGACCTAAAGATATGTCCGATTCCACTTGTCGCCGGTCTATTTTCAGTGATACCCTGTGCTTTCTTTCGGCTTAAAGCATCAAAGGAAACAATGATAAGGGATAACAAGGCTAAAATCACCCAAACCCCCAAGGAACCCTGCCACCCGAGACCAGTCCATTCGCCCAATCGTAAACTAAACCCCGAAGCAAAAGCTGCGGTCAGATTCATTGCTACGGCAAAAATGCCTGTCATCAGTCCAATCTGCTTTGGAAAATTTGTTTTTATATAACCGGGCGTAACGACATTGCCCACACAGATCCCAAGTCCGATTAAAAAAGACCCCACAAACAGCGTTGGCATATTGCCCCAAATCCGAAGCACAATTCCTACACTCAACGCCATTAAACCGAGTAATAAAAAACGGTGCATGCCCAGTTTATGTGAATATCGGCTCACTGCTACAGAACAGCTCGCAAACATAAAAAGAGGTATTGCCGTCAATAGACTGCTTTGAAAACTATTTAATTGCAAATCTTCACTGATTTGCCCCAGTACAGGGCCAACGGCTGTGATTGGCGACCGCAGATTGGTTGAGACTAAAACAACAACCAATATGGGTAACCAGGTCCAAGAGACAGCTGCGGATATTTTTATATTTTCTTTCATCATAAAACCACACTATACATGTAAATTAAGCTATACACGTAATGAATGCTTGCAAAGGTATGTATGGAATTTTAATTAAATTTGCCATTAATTTAATTTAAAACGACATGGATCAGACAAATCATACGTTGATAATTGAAGGCATCCAGAAATCAACCTATGTCTGGTTTGAAGAAAACTGGATACACGACGACGAGTTACACAGTCATCGGAAAGGTCAATTGATTTATGTTGAGCAGGGTTTTCAATACCTTACCGTTGCAGGAAAAATGTACCTACTCCCCCAAAATCACGTTGCTTGGATTCCTTCAGGTGCATTACATAAGACCAACTCCCACTCGGAACGCATTAAGCTTATAGTCCTTTTTTTTGATCCCCCACAATTTGACAGCTCACAAGAGCATTTGTTTTTCAATCAGGTACAGCTATTTTCGGCGCCTAAAGTATTACGGGAAATGATTTTATATACCGAAAAATGGTCAAAATTGAGAGAAGAAAATGAACAGGAAAGAGTTTTCCTCGGTGCTTTACTCCATGAACTCCCCTATTTCTGCTCACAATTACTCCACTTAGAAATTACCCTTCCGCATGAAAGCAGGCTTCAAACGGTCTTAAATCACCTACATGACCATTACACAGAAGCCATCACGTTAGACGAGATTGCCATGCTGTCCAATCTTTCGCTCCGAACTATTGAACGCCTTTTTAAAAAAGAAACCGGAATGACGCTTGCAAAATATCAGCAGCTCCTTCTCATTATCAAGAGTTTGGAGCTTTTGAGCACAAAACAATTCACCATCTCTCAAATTGCGTATAAAGTCGGTTATAAAAGCGTCCAAGCATTTACCAATAGCTTTTATGCGGTGATGAAATATAGACCTTCGCACTTCATGATGGACTAGTTTTGGCGTAGCTACAGGCGGTTTGTAGCTAAGCAGCTACAAAATTTAGGACGTTTAAAAAAAATAGTAACGAATATTTGCACAGGTGTAATATTTACACTATCTTTGTATCATCATAATTTAGGTTTATAATTGGTTATTTAAGGTTTTCATTCTCCCCGTTTGAAAACCTTTTTTTATTTATTTTCACCGTCCCTCAAATCATTTCGCTACTCCGCAAACGTAATAATTTCCCTTTTAGGCCCAAACAAAAGCAGCTGATCGCATGTTCTCAAAAAATAGCGTTCAAATTAATTCTCAAAAAATTCAAGATATTCTTTAACAATACTGTATTTTTAACGAATATATTCGGATGAGAAAGGTCACGCGAATAGAAAAGAGTTCAAATATTATATTGAAAAAATAATCTAAACATATATGGCAGAACATGGGGATTTGCAAATCGCAATACTAATCGATGCGGACAATGTATCTTATCGAAAGATCGAAGAGATTTTGAATGAAGTCAAAAGATATGGAATTCCGACCATCAAACGCATCTACGGAGACTGGACCAACCCATATGTTGAAAAATGGAAGGATAAACTCCTTACCCATGCAATTACCCCCATACAACAATACAGTTATACACAAGGCAAAAATTCTACTGACTCGGCATTAATTATTGATGCCATGGATATTCTGCATTCAGACCGAGTTGATGGGTTTTGTATTGTATCCAGCGACAGCGATTTCACCCGACTGGCTACACGTCTTCGAGAATCCGGTAAACTGGTCATCGGTATCGGCGAGAAAAAGACCCCCAAACCCTTTATTGCCTCCTGCGACAAGTTCATCTACGTCGAAATTTTTGAGAAAAATCAAAAGAAAGAAACGGTCGCAAAGAAAAAGCAACAAAATCAGCCCAAACCTGCTCCCGTTGACAATCCAACAAGTATTGCCGTATTGGACGAGGAGACTTTGGAACTTTTAAAGGACACGGTGGATGATACTGCAGATGAAAATGGCTGGGCATTCCTGGGTGAGATCGGAAGTCTTTTCAACAAAAGAAAGCCTGATTTTGATGCGCGCAACTATGGATACGACAAGATGTCTCATCTTTTCAAAGCTTACAAAGAAGATTTTGAAATTGAGGAACGAAACACCGACAAATCGCGCATAAAACACTATTACATCCGTAATATTATTAAACGGCCTTTAGCAATGGCCAGCCCAGCTACAGCAGTGGACACCGAGCACAAAACTCCTGCTACTCCTACTCCTTCCGTACCCTCTACAGAAACTACGGAAAAAACTGCAAATCAAAACACCAGAAAGAAAGGGCGGCAAGATAAGAAACGTCAGGATAAAACAAACTCTGAGCCGATACAAAACGAGGCTCCAAAAGTTCAGGAAATTCAGGAACAAAAAACAGAAACGCCCCCCCCTACAGCTGACACTCCGCCCACGAACATGTTGTTTCCTTCTGAAGGTAACAAGATCACTACAGATGACGTAAAAAAATCGCAAATACGGATCACGAAAGAATTTAAACCCCTATTCCCAACCAAATCCCAAAAATTAAGGATTATGATCAACGCTGGAGAATATGAATGTAATTTTACCTATCGCGGCAGAGGGTTTCATGTGCTTAAATTAGGAAAAGATGCGGCGACCAAACTTGGCCTTTCCGAGGGGATACAAATACAAATAGTCAGACTGAACGAAGTTAGCTTTAGCCTTCAAAATAAATCAGTTTAATATCATTCAGCGGAATTATCTTCTGTATCATACGATAATAGGACAACAATACATTGTCCTATTATCGTATTAAAGCCTTATGCAGGAGGTTTGTCGTATTGAAATAACAATTAGCGTCCACCAGCAAATTCCATCGTAAAATGGTAGTTCTCATCGATGGCCATTGGCTTACGATCCACTTTACGAAAATCGCGTGCTTCTTCAGTCCACAGGAAAGGGTAAAATGAAAAAACTTGATTGCCGCTCAGGAGTTTGACCTCTTCGCTCCAGTCTTTCCATTTAAATGTTTCGTAAAACTGTCTAATATCCCCTTTCAATGCCCAAAAAACAAAATCTGAATAACCACATTCCAAACTTTCCCATTGTAAGGTATCTTGTGCGAAATAATAGACCTGTCCAATAGCATCTCCCAGCGCACCAGCATTAATAGCGAAATAACCACCTAGAACATCGTCTGCAATCAGCAAAAAACCACCTTTTTCGCCTTCCTTGTCAAAACTTTTCCCTTTATTCCATTCCATAATCCCTCGGTCCAACTGCGACGAGCCAGAGCCTAAAATACGTAACCAGCCCCCATCGATTAAAATACCACCAGTTTGATGAATAATGGCTCCCATAGGCGATTTTGTGGTAATTTGGGCCCTTAAAAGTTCCTCATCAGCCCGCTTAGGGTTTCGAGGAAGCACTTCATAAGCATTCGTCGCTTCTTTCATCCAACTTTCTACCAACTTCCATCCTGAATTACTTGTATCAATCAGTTCTTTTAGACTTTTCATTTCCTATGTGTTTTATGCAGCGACCAGCTAGTCTACCGGTCGAATTCGAACGCTATCCAGCTATTCATTGTGCCGAAATTACCATAATTCTTTATCGCATCCAAATTACAGCAGACCCAAGAGCAAATCGAAGAAAATATTCTTCGAAAACATACACCTAAAGATTAGGAACCTTGTGTCTATTTTAACTAATTTTAAGTCATGCAACATGAATTAGAAAAACTCAGATACCCTATAGGTCGCTTTGCGATACCCGATGTCATCAACAAATCCCTGTTGAATGACTGGATCAAAACAATTGCCGACTTTCCGGCCCGGTTAAAATCCGAAGTCGGCGATCTAACAGACGACGTACTGGAAAAACGCTACCGTCCCGAAGGCTGGACGATTCGTCAGGTCGTTCATCACTGCGCCGACAGCCACATGAACAGCTTTGTCCGTTTTAAATTAGCCCTCACAGAAGAAGACCCAACCATCAAATTATATGAGGAGAAATTGTGGGCCGAGCTTCCCGACGCAAAAAATATTCCAATAGAAAGCTCGATCAAATTGCTCGAAGGTCTACATGAACGCTGGGTTATTTTGTTGAAAAGCCTGACTGGCGAACAGCTTGAAAGAGGTTTTATTCATCCTGCGACCAAAAGGTTGATTTCTTTAAAGATCAATATTGGCCTCTATGCCTGGCATTGCAATCACCACCTGATGCACATTGTCAATGCTAAAAACCATTGATGGGCATCAAATATCGCAATGATCATTTCACTTAAAGTCAACAGATCATTGCGATAAATTTACTCTATTGCCGTCACTTTACGATAATGACATCGCCCATATAAAGGCCAGCAATCCGGCGGCAACCAGTCCAATAACACCCGATACCACAAAGGATAGGAAATAATATCCTACCGTCCGTGTTTGCTTCTTTACACGATGAACAATGCCTGCAGATAACGTATAAAGTGTTCCAAATCCAAAAAAAACAATCAGGATCAAGTCGATCAGAATGCCACCAAAATCTATATTTGCTGATGATAACATAATTTACTTTTTCTTTTTAAACAGTTTGCCAAAAAAGGACGAGCTAGCACCTGAGTCTTCAGACTGATTATCCCATTGCAATAAATCCAGTTCGATATCCAGTTCATTGTTTTTTGCAAAATCAAGCCAATGGACATATTTTTCCTGATTTCTAAATGTAGGATCATTCTTGTAATAATCCAATAAGCGAGCAGTGGCACTTTCGTAAACACCATAGTCGTTGGCTCGTTCAAAATAGTGGATCGCCTTTTTACTGTCCTTTTTAAATTTAAGTCCCTGATCATAGAGCAATCCATAATAAATATTGGAATAACTATTTTCTTTATCCCTTTTCAAATAAACCAATAGACGATCGTAATCCTCCAAACTGTAATAGATAGAAGCTATATTGCTGGTGTTCTCAACTAATTTTAATTCAGCTTTCTGATAATAGCTGAGGGCTTTTTCCAGATCTTCTTCGACATAGGTTCCACTTGAATAAAAGTAGCCTAAATTGGACAAAGCATAGCCATTACCCAACTCTGCTCCTTTCATGTAGGCATTAAATGACTTTTCCAGGTCTTTTTTATAGCCGATGCCATACTGAAAGAGGTAGCCGATTGCATTCCATGCAGCGGAATAATCTTTTTGGGCCGCTTGTTCATAATATTGAATTCCTTTGTCCAAATCTAAAAAAGGATTGTCTTCGCTATCAGTATCCGTATAGATATTCCCCAATTCATGCATGCTGCTTTCATTATTCTGGTCAGCAGAAAAGGTAAAATAGCGTATCGCCATTTCGACATCGCCTTGTCGGCAACAGTCCAGGGCCATATGATATAGCGTATAACTATCATAACTGGATTCAAAATTATCGCCCTTCGCAGCCTTCCACCCTTCAAAAAAACGATTACATATTTCAAAATCTTCTCCAGACAATTGATCCAGCTTCTTCAGAAACTGACCATATTGATCTTCCTGAATTACTTCCACACCATCGTAGCCCTTTTTATACAACAGGTCACCTTGCAATAACATCAGATCCTGATAGTGATTAACGCTTGCACAAACATAATCGTAGGCGGAACTGAGCGTCCTTTCCACTGCGTCAAAATAGTAATATCTTCCCGCATGGTCTTTCAGAATAAAATAATCCATCACAGCAGCATATACAATTTTCACATAGTGCGTTGAGAGCGGGACCAGCCACACCTTTTCAGCAGCCTGATAAATTCCCCTCCCGGTTGCTGTTTCGATAATATAGCAATCCCAGGCGCCATTACCAAAATCAGTCCCCCCTTGAATGGACCGAATTGCCAAATCTTGCAGTACAAAGGCGCGGGCTTCCAGGTCATACAAACGGATGCCGCCGGAATCAGCAAAAAATAATGCGCTTCAGCCATTTCCGGCATTAAGTACAGCAACATCTTTGACCAAGATAGTTCCATCGGGAGACAAAACTGATTTTTTCTTTTTATTATTCAAATTGACTGCATAAAAATCAAACAGTAATTCGCTCAGTGCACTACTGGCAAAAGCGCCAAGCAAAATACCGCTATTGGAATAATAATGACGCAGTTTATTTCCCCCAATCTCTTGATAGATAAATCCATCATAATCAATTTCAAACGGTTTGTCCGCACCGGCAGCATTGAACAGCTGGCCTTGAGCATCGATGATATAATATTGCTGATCTTTCTTCCCCTGATAATAACCGTAAGCAAAATCTTCGAGTTCATCATATTCAAGTGGTATGATTATTTCTCCGTTCCCGACGTTGACTAATCCATATTTTTTAGCTAAGCTCACCTTACCAACCGTTGATCCGGTTCCATATTGGGCTGGCGCCGCCGATGAATAAACACAGGAAATAGCTTCTTCTCCACCCCTATTCAAATAACCGAACAGCTCATTTTTCTGTATGACTGCGATCCCTTCACACTCAAAAGTACCAATTTCCTGATAGCTAGCTTCGACCTTCACCTCCCCTTTTGCATTGCGTATCCCCCAAAGCCCCTGATCTTCAAAAAATTGATTATCCAGACGATCAATCGCGTCTCTATTCCACCAGCCTAAGCCATAGTTGCTCCATTCCAGTTCGAGCATCGCTAAAAAAGAAGTATAACCAGCGGACACCAAAATAAACTCAAGCTCAGCTAAGGATTGTTTTTCGATTGCTTTTTCATAGAGCAAATTCTTCTCAAGGATTTCAATTGCAAAATCTTTGGCCTGTTGGCTATGTTTAACATCGCTCATGTTAAATACATCACTTGCGTTCAGCTGGAAATAATCGAAGGGTAAACCGTCCAAAAAATCGAACAGTTTCCCGATAGCTGCCATGGCCAGCGCATCGGAATTTAACCCATATTCATGAATGAGCAAATCATACAACGCACGAAGCTTTCTGACTCCCGGTTCCTTTTCGGAGTAAACTAAGGTACCTTTTGCTTTCGGATTAGCAGCAAATAGGGGTAAAAAAAGGGGTGGAATCACATAGTTCCATTCTCCTAAATAATGAGGGAAGTAATCTTGATCCTTCTTATCTGTATTGTAAATATATATGCGATGAGCCATTTTCTATGCAATTTCCTTACTATTGATCAATTTCAACAGCATTTTCTTTAGCAAAATTGAACCAAAATCCGTATTTATCCGCGTCTGAAGCCGCTCCATGCGCTCCATAGAGTTGTAGCAAACGATTAACGGCATAGGCGTACACGCTATTTTCATTGGCTTTTTCATAGTAGCGGATCGCTTTTTGTAAGTTTTGCTTTACACCAAAGCCTTCCTCATAAAGAATCCCATAATAAATAGCAGAAAATTGATTGGTTGTATCCTTTTTCAAATAACGCAATAAGTTCGCATAATCTTGCCCTTGATAGTAGATTTCTGCGATTTGAGCATCATTATAAATCCCCGCTTTCTCTGCTTGTTTAAAATAATCTAGGGCTAAGGCATAATCTTGTTCCACATATTCACCCTCGTAATACCAGTTACCCAGGTTGCTCATGGCCTGCGCTTCCCCCAGCGCAGCAGACTTTTGATAGGCCTTTAAGGCTTTAGATACATCAAAAGCTACACCATGGCCTGTGGCATATAAAAATCCCCAATTGTTCCATGCCTGCGCATGATCATGAGCCATGGCCTTTTCATAAAAAGACTTTCCTTTTTCGATGTCCATCCCCTCGTAGTCATCATCCGTAAAGATGTTTCCAAGCAGATATTGACAGTCCGCACTACCCCGATCTGCTCCGAAGCTGAACAGTCGAATGGCATCTGAAATCTTTCCCTCCGCTTCCAGCTTCTTACCATTTTCCAACAGCGTTTCATTGTCAAAATACTGTTCGTAGCCGTCGCCCTTACGCCTGATCCATGCCTGATAGAACTGTATAAAATAACTTTGATCACGCCCCCGGAGCTGGTATCGCTCGGAATACAAATAGCCATATGCTGTTTCGGGAATCTCGACAACATTTCGATTTATATCCAAATTAAACAACTTATCCCCTTTGAATAAAAGCAACAGTTCACCTTCGGCCGCTTCTGGTCTTGGGTAATGAAAAGGCGAACAAATATAATCATACAGCGCACTACGGACGTTAAGCTTCGTATCGAAGCAGTACATACCCTGTGCACAGTGTATGCGCATAAAATCCAAAAAGCAATGTTCGATTTTTTGATAGGCAATAGCAGGTTCAAGTAACCATTCCCCTCGATGAGCGTCATAAATCCCCTGTCCTTGGGCACAACCAACGACAAAGATATCTTTACGGTACTGCTGTATATGATCGACTAGAACCTGATCAATCGTTAAATCAGCCAATCGGAATAAGCCTAGTTCAAGCGAATAGATCTGCCATCTTTTATTTTTGAGATACGCAATACTTCGATAGTCGTCCAACACTATAATCCGGTCAATTCCTTCATCCAAAATATTACCATCGGGTTGAATGACGGCAATTTTTGACTGTAGCTTATTGGGTTTAATCCAAAAATAGCGATTGGCTAGCGGCTCCAGGCTACCTTCCAAAAAGGTCCCTAAAAACTGACCATCCATTAGGTAATACTTCCTTTTTATCGTTCCTTTTTGCCGGCTATAGAACAACTTGTTATAGTCAAACATAAACGACTCGGCTGCGGGATCTGAAATAATCAATCGTCCTTCAGCCGAAAGGAGCATGTGGCTATCCCCCTGTCTTGCATTTAAAAAGCCATAGGCGATCCAGTCGAGTTCATCATATAATGCAGGTATGCTCAGCTGTTTGGTATCAATATGCAATACCCCACGTTTCCCTGCCACTTCCACTTCAGCGTAATTGTTCCCATTGATATGTCGGGCATCAAAGGCCTCCACATATTGACATGGAATTAGTATAGTGCCACTCGTATCAACATAACCAAAAAGGCCATCGCGTTCAACAACAGCGATCCCCTGTTCATTGAATTCGAATATTTCATCGTAAATCGCCTCAACCAAAATATCCCCCTTGGCATTCTTTAATCCCTGCTTTCCTACTGCCTCAAAAACTTCAGGGTCTGGCTCTTTCAGAACGTCTTCTTCCCATAAACCCAATCCATAATCAATCCAATCGGTTTGAAGGGCATCTAAAAAAGAAGTATAACCAGACGCTTTCACAAGCGGGTCAAGCGGATCTAAGGACTGTTCTTCGACAGCTTGTTCAAACAATAAGGCTTGCATTTTAATTTCTTCCACCCAATCTTTGGCTTGCTCCACATCTTTTTCCGCATTCATTGTAAAAACATCGCGTCCATCGATCTGCAAGGTATCAAAAGGTAGCGCTTCCAAAAATTCAAACATGTTGTTGACAGGCTCATAATAGCTTTTTTTATAATGCAATTGATACCTATCAGCCAACAACGCATAAAAATAGCGAAGTCTTGCGATCCCATCTTCCTTGTTGGCATAAAGCTGAGAACCTTTGGAACGGATATTGGCGGAAAATAATGGCCGCATGAGGATGGGAATTTCATAATTCCATTCAGCCAGGTAAGTGGGATATGTTTCTTTGGTCCTGAGATTTACATTATAAATATAAATACGATGTGCCATACTTTATTTCTTCTGTTTTTTGTTGTATCACATTGATCCGTTCCATACGACAAGAATCATGCGAATGCCGTAAAAATACCGTATTTATCGATTTTTTCGATTAGCGGAAAACAGGGATTTTTTTCTCCCCCTATTTTCGGCAACTTTGGATTGGATTTTGTAACAGAAAGAACAATGAATCATTTCAAATACAGTTATTATAGCAGTGCATTAGCACTCCTCGCGTTACAAATCGCTTGTCAGGAAAAACCAAAACAAGCTGAAGCACCTGTAAGTTCAAGCAAGGCCATGGAAAAAGCTGCCGAGGATACTGCCCCCAAAAAAAGTATCTCGTTAAAAACTTCCAAACTGGATAGCATTGACCAAGCAAATGCACAAAGCGTACTGGAATCTGACGAAATCACCAAAGCTTATGTAAACTTAAGTGCTCGAGACAGTATGATCCGCTTACATGCCAATATACGTATCGATCATCGCTTCTTTGGATACGAAGAGGCAGATAAACAGGCTACGAAGTTGCTTTTGTTTTCCATCTTTACAAATGATGTGGAACACAATCCATTTCAACTCAAATTGGGTGCATACTATGATACCTCCGACTTAGAAAGTAAAGGTTTAAAACTAAAATATGCTGGCCTAAAGGGCGACTTTGTAGCAGCGAAAATCATAGACGCCACCGATACACCGGTAGGCACCGTCTACTTCGAAAGAAAATGGGTTGAGATTGAATAACAAAAACCGTTTCTCAATCTATATGTTTATGAGTAACAACAATAATTGCGAAAAATAACGATGAAGGTAATCTTAAAGACTATGTTTCTGTCCTGCATGGTATTGTTTTTCAGCTGCCAGCAAAAGAATGGAGCCAAAAAATCAGCTGCCGCATTCAGCAGCACCGCCAGCATAGACTCCATAAAGAAACAAAAAGAGCTAACATCCATATCCGATGATAACCTTTCGCTCTTTAAACAGCTGTATCCTATTGCTATTCTTCGACCGGAAAGCAACGATAGTTTTAAGAAGTATGGCATCGAATTCTCAGGAATATGTTATGCATGCGATCTTGCAGAAATCAAAATGAATAAAAAACAACTGCTTTTGGTCAATGTCTGTGATTCCAATGAAATCTATCAAATCAAAGATTTCACCTATAATTTTCGTGACAGCGGCCTCACGATGAAGACTAAAAATAATGAGTTTTACTTCAAGAAAATAGAGAAAGAGCCCATTTTCGAATTAAAAATTAAGGGGGATTCTCTTTTGTTAAAAAATAAACGTGTCGCAAAATACTATACACAGAAAGCTTTAGTCGATCAGTTCGAAGTCCATGATTGTGGTGATTTTCAGGGTTAGCCCAAACGCGACTCAGCTTGAATTAGTGTATTAAGACAGCGCTGCACCGGACATTAACGTAAGATCTTAAAAAGACCAGACAGCAATGAAAGCAGGCAGAAGCCAATTTCATGGTTGCCTGCTCCGTTCGTTAGACCTATACTTCAAAATAAAACCCCGATTCAGTAAGTTCTTTATATTTTACCCTGTCAAAACTATAGATCTTTGCAGCCCTGGCACGCCGGTCTTTTTGCTTATCGCTGTGGTCGATCAATAAACCCATGCTGAGAATTTTTTTTCGAAAATTCCCACGGTCAATTGACCGCTGCAGAACGGTTTCATACAAATTGTGTAAATCGGGCAACGTAAACTGTTTGGGCAAGAGCTCAAAACCGATTGGTTGATAACGAATTTTACCCCTGAGCCGTTGTATGGCGGTGTTCAAGATCTGTTTATGGTCAAAAGCGAGATCCAACTTTTCGTCAATACCAAACCATTGCACCGCATCGATATCAACCCCTGCTTCCAACGTATAAGCATCGGGCCTGACAAGTGCATAATAGGCAATACTAATGACTCTTCCGCGCGGATCACGAGCTAAGTTTGAAAATGTATAAAGCTGTTCGAGGAAAATATCTTTGAGACCGGCCTCCTCCTGCAGTTTACGAATCGCACAGTCGTCGGCGTTCTCATCTTCCTGAATAAAACCGCCAGGAAATGCCCATTTTCCCAAGAAAGGCTCTATTGCCCGTTTGGTCAATAATACCTTAAGCTGGTTTTTATCAAAGCCGAAGATTACACAGTCAACCGTAACAGCAGGTCTTGGGTAATCATATGTGTATTTTTTTTCTGAGGCTGTCATCTGCTACAAAGTTACTTCGGTTGACAATTTGATCTGGATTCCATACTTCTCCTTTAAAGCCTCAAACTGCTGTAAAGTCTGCGCTTCAAATCCAGCGATGGGCGACATACAGTCGATCAATAAGGTGATTCGTGACGTAATCGCTCGATCTTGTTCAAAATATTCCAAAATCTGCACGGTTGATGCTAAAACACAATGACTGGAAGCTTCACCGGCGATGTATATCGCATCGTAATCGCGAATTGCATCGAGCACAGCATGATTTACGAATTTATTATCGTCATATTCCGCTTTGATAATACCGTACATTTCCGTATTTGGATCTTGCCCCTTATAAACCAATATCGGTTTGACCTGACGTGCTGCACTGTGAAAATAAAGCATATTGGTAAATTGACTCTCCAGCTGCGCCCCCGAAGTCCCTTCCAGACAATGGTATGGCCAGATACACAATTGTTTTTTTCCCTCAGCTTCCAAATGCTGGAGATAATCCAGCGCTAAGGCTGTATGGTCATTCGCAGCACGCCAGATACCATCGCGGACATCGGCATGGCGAATAACGGTGAATCGCTCCGGATGATTTCCCGCACTGTCAAGCCACCAAGCGGGATGGAAAATCTGCCTTATCGAGTGACAATCGAGACTACACATGACTTGCGTTAAGGCCTCAATATTACGGTACATCCACTGCGTCAGACGTTGTACATCGGCCTTTGAACCGTTGACGGCAAGACTACCGATGGATTCCATAAAATCATTTTGGACATCGATCGCCAATAGCAAGGTTCGTTTTTTATCCAAGGCTGCTGGCTGTATATTTTCTTCCTGTGCCAACATCAACATGTTTGGAATATTATCCTTTTTGCCGCTGGCAATCTGTTGGACATCTACAATCTGATCAAATTGTGTTTTTATGTTATTCAGTTTCATAACATCTATATTTATTTCAACGCAGCCTTCATTTCGCAGAACGATGAAGCCATTAAAGCCTTCTTCCAGTGAAAAATCATCTTCACTATAGTACTTTTTTGTCCCTTGTTGCCTGTTATGAAGTGCTTGCGTCGACTTCTCGAACCATTTAAAATTAACCTTTGAATGTAGGCACCGCTGCAAACTTGTGGGCAGATTGTTGTATACGTTTACGAATAATTTCGTCTATAACCGGATCGCCCGATGTACCTTTTAAAATAAACCCATCGATTTGCGCATAGGTCATACCCAATTCCTCTTCATCGGTCTGCCCCTCCCAAAGACCAGCAGATGGACTTTTATACTGAATAGATTCGGGCACCCCCAAATATTTGGCTAAGGTATATACTTCCTGTTTGGTAACCATTGCCAGCGGGTTCAGATCATAGGCACCATCGCCCCACTTCGTAAAATAACCTACAGTAGCTTCGGCCATATTCCCCGTACCAATAACAAATCTACTACCCAATTGTGCTAATTGATACAAATACGTCATACGAACACGTGGACGAATATTAGCAAGGCTCAAAGCGCGGTTAGTGGCGGTAGCTTCTGCGATAAACTTTTCTTGATGAATGGCCAACGCATCCACCGCGGGTTGAATGTCAAATACATGAAATGGAAAATCAAATTTCTGAATAAGCTCCATGGCATGTTGATGGCTTTTACTTTTGTTCATATCACTGCCATACGGCATCAACACCAAGTGGACATCCACCTGTGCCAGCCGGCATAGGCAAGCGACAACACTGCAGTCTATTCCACCACTCATACCCAATACAAGTCCTTTGCGGTCGGCCGATTTCACCTGTTGGGCAATCCAGGATGCCATCAATTGTGCATACTGTGCAACGTTTTCATCCTGGATGAAAAACGGTTTGTTTACGCTATTTTCCATATACTCGAATTGTTTCAGTTCTTAATCTATTCCTTATTTCTTCAAAACGCGTTGTGCGTATAAATTCGCCATTCAGATAACATGTTTCCAGCAGATTTCGTTCACCCAGATCGGCGACCGTTTGCGGTGTAAGATCGTCTATCAAACGAAAATCGTCATTTTCAAAGACCACAGCGACCATCCCCTTTTGCGACTTTTTAAAGTTGCCAGTATCTGTAGCGGGACGTTTCTGTATCGCTTTAAACTCACCATTGACAATCTCAGCCGTCCCTTTTAACGCAAAGCCAAAGGTATCCCGTGTCACATACTGATAGGTATACGAACCTATGCCCAATATGGTATTCGTCGAGGCAAAACCCTTATCCAGCAAACCTTGACAGATCTTATCCGCTCGATCGACTGTAATGGAATCACCGTACACTACGCCAATATGGGGATCCAGCTCCTTAAAGCCTTTGCTGTTGGTCGTACCACCAAAAAGTTCAAACAAACGTTCGACGATACCTTTCTGCACAGTACTGCGATCAGATGCAGCATCGCCACAGATAATCTTCACAGGATCGCCACTATCGGGACGAATAACAACCTTCCCCTCCCTAGCCATAATAAGATCTTTCAATTGCGGCAATACATTGTCAACTACATTCCAGAGGTCGTAGGTATCCGATACGATGGAGATATTTCCACTTGGATACACCGTTGTGATTAAATGTCGAAATGCTTCTACCTCGTCCTCTCCGTACGAACACATTACACTGTGCTCCGTCGATGGGGTGTACATCATTACATCACTTTTTGCATGATAGTAGGATTTCAGATACTCCCGAACAGACAATGTAGCAGAGACACCGAAGCTCAACAGATGTCCCCCAGCCGTACGATAAGCCGTTTCAGGAGAACCCATACCACGCATGGAAAAATCTCCGGCCTGCGTAAAGACTTTATTGACGTCGCCCGTTCTCTCGGCAAACCCCGTCAATAACCTTTTATAGCGATCTGCGATTGTCGCTGCAGTCATCGGTGACCAGATAAAAGCCGATAATTGTGTTTCCAGGTAACCCGGAAGCCAGAAAAAATCGGGATGTGTATTTTCAATCGTAAACATTGGTACGCCGACAGGAACCAAGCTTCCTTCCTGCAACGCATTTACCTTGATTGGAAGATACCCCAGCCGATGTAAGTCGCGAATATGTTTCGAATCATGCGTCGCCGCAAACTTCGCGTTTGTATTTTCAAAAACAGTTGCAATTGCCTCTTCGTAAGCCGCCACGACCTCTTCTTCCGGTTGAGCAAAAAAGTTTGCATCAAATGAATTGGTGATTTCGGCCAAGGCTCCCTGTAATCCAAAAAATACAACATGACTAATACCTTCTATGCGAGACATGCGTGGCGTCCAAGTCTCATAAACCCATTCCGTATGTGTTGGATATTGATCCTTATGACACAATTTATAACCATCTGTCCAAAGTATTGGATTCTTGCTCATTGATTTAAACATAACTTTCAGTCGTTAAGTTGATATAATTTATTTTTGGGTGCTCGGTATCCATCATGGAATTGGTGGTAAAGACACTGGTTATTGGTGAATCATCATCCAACAGGGTCCCTTTAAAAATTCGGGCTTCACAATGTGTGACCAAAAGATAAACTGCACTGGCTCCCATTTCTTTCAATATTTTCCCGGCCCAAAGAAATGTGCCACCTGCAGAACAGAGGTCATCGACAATAATACATTTTGCGCCGAGCGGAATATCTCCAGCCTTAAGTTCCATCCCTTCGATCCGGCCTGTTTGTGGATTTCGCTTTTTCTCAAAAACACAGCTATTTTCATAGCCGCTGTTGATGTAACGTGCCGCCGCTCCTTTATCCGGGAAAACAATCCGATCATTGTCCGAAAAATCAAGCTTTTCCATCAACTGTGGCAACCAGTCCACTGCCGGATAAACCCCAACACTGTTCACTAAAAGTTCTAGGGTAACGTGGGAATGCGGTTCGACCACAAACACCTGATCAAATTGCAAACTGTTGATAAACTCCGCCACATAGTTCAATGTGAATAAATCACCTTCTATTTTGCGATCCATACGGCTATAGGGCATATAATGGATCAATAACCGACAAGTTTCAGCTTCGGTTTCATCCAACCGCTTCTTGACAAAAAGCAAGCGGATTAAGTCTCCATCTTCTTGATATGTAAATTCGACAAGGTTGTCTTTTAAGATCAACTGATCAAAATCTTTCACTTTTGTTTCCCCGTTTGGAAATTGTTCTGTGACTACCTGTTGCTTATTTAATACGATCATAGCTTTTAATTTTACTTTGTACTATTGAGTATTTTTTACTCAACAAATATGAGGATTAAATTTAAGCGCGCAAAATATATTGAGTACTTTTTACTCATAAAATCACAAAAACACCATAAAACACTATCAATCAATCAAATAATTTAGAGAAAGTTAGTTTACTTAAAATTCATCCCCCATTTCTAACTATTGGTCCTAAAGCTGATCTCCTGATTCACCTATATTAAACCAAGCATACCTATACCAAGTCGTATCTCATAACAATTTTTAGTCACTATTTAGACAGTGATCATTCATTAATTATACAGTCCACACTGAGTCATCACTGAACGAGCACTGAACAATCACTGAACAAGCACTGAACAAACAATGTTAAAAGGTAGAATTTGATAGCTCGCTCATCCCCGTTTGGCTACACGGCATCCCGCTCTCCGTTTGATTGACGGGCAGAAAGAAAAATACGTGCGACAAGACAGAAAAATGCGATGGAAATATGGACTGCACAGGTCCTATAGGAGATGCTCAGGTGATAAAAAACTGCTGAGCGACAGTCTCCATAAAAATTAGCTGATTATAGGGATTGAAATTTTGCGATAAAACAAGATCTTTGTCTATACCAAAGTCAAAAAATTCTTTGTCAGCAAATTTGTGAGCCGGCGGGGGACTTTAGATTACTTTAAGCATAAAGCATGGAAATAGCCAATCTTATCAAACAGGATATTGAGTCAATCTTACAGATTGAATCTCAAGACATCAAACAGTTGGTCGAGGACTATCGCGAAGACTTAATGGATTCGGAAACCTATGACGCCATTGATGCGTACAATATGCTCTATTCGAATATTTATGAAATGTCCGAGGAAGAATACCTCGATGCTTTTCGCACGTTGGGAGAGGCCTATCCGAACTTTGGCAAGGCCGATGAAAATGACGTCCAAAAATCAATCGCTGAATTGAAACGATTAAAACATGCCTTTAATGAACTACAACTCCATACTACAGAAGGCAAACAGCTGCTCGCACTACAATTAGCCGTTTTGGAACTAGATATTCAGGTCTATCGAAAGCTTACCTTGTCGCCGACTACAATGGAGATACAAGCTGAAATCAATTTATTGGAATCCGAATCGTTTGGGTTAACCAATCAGATCAATCAGTTTTTAGAGCTATACCACGATTAGTCATGCGATCATTTTATACCATGAATCGCTTAGGGTTAAAAATAGGTCTTTGCATGCTTTGCTTACTAGCCGGTCTGGCAACATCGTTATTTGCCTACCAAAACAAGATCGTTTTTCAGTCACAGCAGCAGCCGGGGAGCAGAATACCCTTTTACATCACAGAGCAAGGAACACTTTGTTATAATTTGCATGCAGACAAGTTGGGCGTATACGCCATACAGATCAATCTCAACAGGCTCTTTCCCACCGCAACGACAGCGCATCTTCGTTCAAAACATTATGAATTATCAGACAGTACAATAACAATAATCAACTATGCTGAACCAGCTATCTCTATCAACTATAGGATTGCTAACAACACCTTTGTAATAGCCAAATCCTCCAATTGGCTCGCGGACTATCAACCCGAATTTCAATTTATCGCTTTGGACAGCCTCAGATACATGGAGAATTTATTCGACACGAACGATCTGAGCGGCCTCATGCAACTGGAGGTAGCCAAGCTCCCTTTTGAAAATATACTTTTATTTTTTAGTCAGCTGCATGGATTTTCCACAGTAGAGGAATTTAGCAGCAATGCCATTCATCGGATTTTAGAAAAGGGACAGTACGCTATCGCCAAACAGTTTCACCATTTATTTCTAGCTAAAAACAGACAATTCAATGATTTCGAAATCCTGAAGATAGCAATAGAAAAAAACGACATGGATTTTATCCGTAAAACTTGTTTAAATAGCCTGAACCGACTGGGTATTGATGAAATTAAAGCTGATTATAGCTTTACACAATGCACATTACTTGGAAAAGCTATCTTAATAAAAAACAAAATAATCGTAGATTATCTTTTGCAGAACGGTGCAAACACGGAGAAAGTATACCAATATGAATCCGACGTATTATCTGCTTTTCAACTTGCCGAAAGGACCAAGTCAAAGAAAATCATGAAACTATTTCAATAAGTCATCAATAAAACAATGAAAAAGACATTTATATACCTGCTATCGCTGATTAGCTTGATGTTAGTCACACTGATCTTTGCTGAGCCAATACATGCTCAACCAAAAAAAGTGGCCCCCAAACACGCAAAAGATAATGCGAAATTGCCCCCACTCAAAGATGGTGATATGATCTTTCAGTCTTCCATTTCACCGCAATGTAAAGCGATCCAATTAGCGACGCGTTCTCCGTATTCCCATTGTGGGATTATTTTTTATGAGAACGGTAATCCTTATGTACTGGAAGCCGTACAGCCCGTAACTGTAACTAAGTTAGAACACTGGATTGCGCGAGGGGAAAAGCAGCATTACGCGGTCAAGCGCCTCAAAAATGCAGATCAGGTACTGACCAATTCGACGCTGGCCAAAATGAAATCAATCGGCAAAAATTTTCTCGGAAAAAATTACGATGCTACATTCGAATGGTCGGACGATAAAATATATTGTTCGGAATTGATCTGGAAAATATACCAACGTGGAGCAGGCATCGAAGTTGGGAAGCTGGAAAAGCTGAAAGATTTTGACCTAAGCAGCCCCGAAGTAAAAACCAAATTGAAAGAGCGTTACGGCAACAGCGTCCCGCTAAATGAAACGGTCATATCACCAGCTTCGATTTTTAATAGTGCGTTATTGATCACGATTGCGAATACGTATTAAGCATACCTACATAGTTTTTTATTTTTGAAGCAGAACCGTCTTGCCGCCGTTTAATTTACTTTCTTCGGCGGCGTCTATAAATGCGCATATTGCCAGGGTTTCCTTTTCGTCAACCGGACTTACACCCGTTTCGAAAAATGGAAGGATCTTATCCAACAAGGGACCGTATCCCATAAATTGCCCCAAATGGACAATCTGATCTTTCAAAAAAACCGTTCCACCAAAATCATCCTTCCCCTCACGAATGCCCCGAAGTGAGGCAATTCTTCCATCCGCCCAGTTCCCAACATAAAACGAGGTACCCTGTTCCTGAACAGTCTTTACCGAAAGACACCCCGATCCCATCAACGCAAATAACATTTCAACGCCATGAATGCCGTACCAATATAAATCCTTATGTGAAGGTTCCGTTACTGCCGGACAATAGACATCTGCTCCGATAACCTTAGTCCTATCCACTTCCTGAAGACCGGTAATATAACGCAAGGAGCTTGACGAAAAAATAGGGCAACCATACTTTCTTGCAGCTTCAAAAATTTTGAAAGCGTCCGCATAGGAATTCGCTATTGGTTTGTCAATAAATAAAGGTTTCTTTGCTTTAATCACTTGAAGTGCCTGTTCCAAATGGAGATTTCCATCATTTGTCTCCAAAAGTACATAATCTACTTTCTTCAATAGTTCGGCAATACTTGATACGATCGAAACCCCGAGCTGTTGCACTTCCGCTGTAATTTTCGGAATACGCTCGATACTTAAAGGGATCGTTTTGCTTCCATAGGGGTAAGCCGCAGTAACCCTGAATTTTCCATAGGGATGATTGCTGGCAGCCGTATTAATCGCTCTTGTAAAAGCAACAGCGTGCGTAATATCCAGTCCAATGATCCCTATTTTTTTTACCTTCTCTTGCCTCGAGGACAGCTTGTTATTCGCATTAACGGCATAGGATAGTCCAAATGCAAAAGAGGACATCAAGAATTTCTTTCTATTCATTTGATTCATTCAAAAGAGAAATAGCTGCATTGACCAAAACAGCCATGGATGTTTCGAAAGCCTTTTCATCCAGATTGAACTGTGGATTGTGAAGACCATATTGCGTGGTGGAATCGTCGTTATTTGTCCCAATCAACATGAACAACGCCGGATAACGATAAGAATAATAAGCAAAATCCTCGGCCGCCATCCAGATTTCGAGATCTTGTGGCACACTATTCCCCATCGTTTCCGCAATAATTGTTTTGACTTTTTGCGTTAATGCGGGATCGTTATAAAGTGCGGGGTAACCATGCCGTACTTCAACTTCCACCTTTGCACCCAGCGATACGGGAAGCGTTGCCGCTATTTCAGCAACCATTTCCAGCGCCTCCTTGCGCCATACCTCATCCATGGTACGAAATGTTCCGGCTAATTTGACTTCCTCGGGAATAACATTGGCAGCACCATCCCCAATGAAACGACCAAAGGTCAATACAGACGGCACATCGGGGTTGGCTTTCCGGCTGACAACTTGCTGTAAGGTGGTGAGTAACTGCGCGCCGATCATAATGGGATCAACAGCCCGATGTGGCTCCGCAGCGTGGCCACCACGTCCCTTAATGGTGAAATAGAACTCGTCGCTCGAGGCCATAAATCGTCCCGAACGTAAACCGACTTTTCCTACAGAAACACGGGGACTTACATGTAACCCCAGCACAGCTTTAATCGTTCCACCAAAAGATTCCAGAATCCCGGATTCCAAAACCTGAATCGCTCCGCCCGGAATCTTTTCCTCAGCAGGCTGAAATAGTAGTATAATTTTACCAGAAAACTCCGTTTTATAATCATTTAATATGGACGCCGCCCCCAAGAGATTAGCCGTATGAAAATCATGGCCACAAGCATGCATGACACCGCTATTCCTCGATTTATAGTCCACATCATTTTGCTCATGTATCGGCAAAGCATCAATATCAGCCCGTAATACCACAATATCATCGCTCGCCGATTTTTGTCCGGTCAGTACAGCCACAACACCTGTCTGAGCGACAAGCTCGAATGGTATACCCAGTTCGCGAAGTTGTTGCTGAATATAGGCACTTGTCTCGTATTCTTGAAAAGACAATTCAGGATGCTGATGGATATGTCGGCGCATTGCAACGATTTTTGGAAAAACAGTCGCTATCTTGGCATTTAATTCTTTCAATATTGGGTCGATCATCTGGATAAGTTTTAAGAGTATAACAGGTCAACAAGTTAAGCTAAAAATAACGTACATAAAAATAAAGCACCAACACCGTTATAATAATCCACCATAAGGTCGGATTTCGAAAACCACGGTAAGCGGCTTTATCCTGATCCGGTACCTGAAAAGAATCGCCCGTCAACACCAGATTTTTTAATCTTGCTTCGGCGACCGCTGGTGTCAACAAACTGACCACAGCACAAGCAAGCATACAAGTCCAGAATACAATGCCTGTTCTATTAAAAAACGGCATTTCAGGTAAGGTGTATTCCAAAAGTAAAGAAAGGGGAATTGTCAGTAAACCTGCTGTTAAAGCACCCTGAGATGTGGTTCTTTTCCAAAATACCCCCATTAAAAACATTGTTGCGATGCCTGGCGTGAAAAGACCATACAGATTCATCAAATAAAGGAAAACCGGCTTATCCGAATAACTGATCAGTACAACCGCACTCATGGAACCCGCAAACTTCAGTAATTATTTCAAAAAACATGCGGGTATACCACCTTTAGCCTACCGCAATAAGCCTGTTTGATTTTCACAATAATTTGTTTGAATTCTATATCTTTCGAAACAGGCAATGAAGCTACTTTTGTCCACATCATATTTAGCAGGTCAAAGAGAAAAAAGTGGCTGGCTGCATGAACGTCCATAGAGACGCGAAATTTAAAAAATTAAAGGATGGAAAAAAACACTAAACCACAGCAATCTTTTATCCCGACGATACTAGCATTTGCACTTGTTCCAATTACGGGACTTGCGACCGATATTTATCTTCCGTCGATGCCACAAATGGCTCAGGAGCTTGGCTTGAATGAAAGCAAAATCCAGCTAACCCTTTCGCTTTTTCTAATCAGCTATGGTGTTGCTCAGTTCTTTACAGGAGCGTTGGTTGACGCTTGGGGAAGATATCGCATCAACCTGATATCACTTTTCCTTTTCATTGTCAGTTTCTGGATTACAGCAAGCACGCAAGATATTTGGGTTATTTACCTGATGCGTATTCTACAGGGCATCTTATCGGCATTTGTGGTCATCTCAAAAAGAGCCTATTTTGTGGATGTCTACGAAGGTGAACAGCGCAAGCACTACCTCAGCATTATGACCATCGTCTGGTCGATCGGTCCGATTGTCGCTCCTTTTATTGGCGGCTACCTTCAGACACAATTTGGTTGGCGTTCTAACTTTATGGTTCTGGCCGTTTACAGTGCTGTACTTTTCATCCTTGAACTGATCTTTTCTGGCGAAACAATCAAACAGAAGAAACCTCTCCATATCAACTACCTGATTGGCGAATTTAAAATGATGCTTAAAAGCAATGATTTTACCTTCGGTATAGTCATGTGCGGTATATCCTACGGTCTTGTCATGTTCTACAACCTCAGCGGTCCCTTTTTTATTGAACACCAGCTGGGCTATGGCGCAATCACAACCGGTTATACCTCGCTAATTATGGGCTTAGCTTGGATGTGTGGTGGTTTTATTGGTAAAGCCCTTATTAAAAGAGCCTTGGTTCCGAAGTTGAGAATCGCCAACTTCATTCAGATCAGCCTGATTGTATGTATGCTCTTGGTTTCACCTTACCTGTCAAATCTCTATACATTGACATTTTTCGCATTTGCTGTACATTGTACAGCAGGATTTATTTTTAACAATTATTTCAGCTACTGTTTAGGGAGGTTTCCATTGTCGGCAGGTATCGCCGGCGGATTGGTTGGCGGAATTACCTACCTGCTGACCTCTTCACTCAGTTACATCACGGTAAGCTTGGTAAACCCTTCTTCGCAGTTTCAGATTGGATTAGGTTATGGCATATTTGCGCTGTTGGGATTGACCACTTTATACGTTATTCATAAGTTGGTCAAAAGCGTATAAGCTATGGGCAGGTTCTTTCAGCGACAGGGCAATATTAACCTGTAGCTGGACAGCTACAAAACTATACTTAAAAGTTGAATTATTTTTAAAATAGTATTAAAAACAACTATATTTGTTGCATCATAATTTAGGTTTATAATTGGTTATTTAAGGTTTTCATTCTCCCCGTTTGAAAACCTTTTTTTTTGACCGAAAAAAAATTCAGTCTGCTGTCCTCGCTGCTGCTGACCAAATCACGAAAACCCTTGCTTATTTTTCTAAATTGCTACTTTCCTTTACACCGAATTTTTCAACATAGGTACGTGGACTCTCCTTATAGAATTTCTTAAATGATTTGCTAAAATACTTTGGATCATTGAACCCGACCTGATAAGCCACCTCGCTGATACTCAAACCTGTATCGTTCACCAAAATATAGGCTGCTTTCTTGAGACGGACCATATTAATAAATTCAACCAGATTCAGTCCCGTTTGCTGCTTAATCTTGCGGTACAAAACAGAGCGGCTCACACCGATGGCTTTTGTAAGATCAAGCACGCCAAAATCTTCGCAGCCCAGATTTTCTTCAACAATCTTCAACACCTGATCCAAGAAACGAGTTCTTTCGGGCAGATCTGTTCCCTGCGCTCCAAGAAGATAATGCTGTACAAATTTTTCCTCCAACCTTTTCCGCGTCTGTAAGATGTTAGAAATTTTCTGAATGAGGTGCGGCATACTGAAGGGCTTGGTAATGTAATCATCTGTACCGATTTCAAATGCCTCTGTGATATAAGGATCAGCTGTGCGGGCTGTCAAAAGAATCACCGGAATATGATTTGAACTGCTATCATTTTTAATCTGCTGCAAAAGTGTGATTCCGTCACAGTTGGGCATCGTTACATCCGAAATGATAATATCGGGCTGTTTTGTTTGCACCAATTCCAGGGCCTCAATACCATCGTTGGCTTCCAAAACAATATATTTTTTTCGTAAATTTTCACATATAAAACAACGTAGCTCCACATTGTCCTCGGCAACAAGTATGATGGGTTTATCTTCCTCCGCCGCAGGACGCTCAATTGCTGTTTTTGTAGTATCCACATAGGGCATACCGGCATCTGCTGGGTCAGCGCATATCATCCCTGGAGTATCCGTTAAGACCGGTAGCTCTTCGATGACGACAGCGCTCTGGGGCAGGCTGATCCGAAATACCGTATTGTAGTCTGTCGTTTCCTGTGCCATATTGCTTTCAACAGTGAGTTTCCCGCCGTGCAACTGGACAATGGAACGGCAAAGTGCCAAACCTATTCCACCGTTGGTAGCCGACAAGCCTTTTGTATTGGCCTGATAAAATTGTTCAAATACAAAAGGAATATCTTTGGGTGGGATTCCACGCCCGGAATCCCAAACGGAAACAAGCAATTTCTCCAACTCACCTTCCACTTCTAGCTCAACCTGTATCTTTATTTTACCTCCCTTATCCGTAAATTTAAACGCATTATAAATCAAATTGACAAGGACTTTTTCAAATTGTTCCGGATCGAAACCTGCAACGTAATTAGGACTTACCTTATTATCCAGAAAAAACTGAATATTATTTTTTTCGGCAATAAAGTGAAAATTCTGGCGAATGTTTTCCAAATACGTAGCAAGATGAACCTTTTGGCAAAACAATTTCATCTTTCCGCCTTCATGTTTTCTGAAATCAAGCAGCTGATTGACCAGATTCATCAACCGATCGGCATTTCTCGTCGCATAACCAAGGTGCTCCTGTGCATACGCTGAAAGCGATCGGTCGCCTTTTAATTGATTTAACGGCCCGATAATTAATGACAATGGCGTACGGAATTCATGGGAGATATTGGTAAAGAAATTCAGTTTTGCTTCATGGAGCTCCTCCTGTTTTTCCGAATCTATTTGCCGAATCAAAAGGTCCTGTTTCAATTTATTCCGGCCGTGGAAAAATCGGATAACCAAAAAACCGGCCGCAGCAAAAAGAAGAAAATAGCCGCTATAGGCCCACCATGTCTTCCAGGGTGCTGGCAGCACTTTAATCTTCAAAACCGTTGCCTTTTCGTTCCATACCCCATCGTTGTTAGCCCCCTTTACCCAAAGCTCGTAGGTACCAGGGTCTAAATTGGTATACGTAGCCACGGGATTGCTCACATAATTCCAGTCTTGATCAAAACCTTTCAGATAATACGCGTATTGATTTTTCTCCGGATGGACATAATTAAACACACTGAATTCGAGACTAAAAACATTTTGATTATGATCAAGTATCAATTCATCCATCATGGATATATCTTTGGGAATAACAGCATCAATACCTGGGAGAACTGTTTTATTGAATAATTTCAGCTCTGTAAACTGAATGGGGGGAATATAATTATTGACACTTAAACTATCCGGATTAAATAGGGTGAAGCCGGAGAAACTTCCAAAGGCAAGTTTTCCGTCCCGCAACATTGCTGCTGCATTTTGAATATATTCGTTGCCAGGAAGACCATCGGTCTTCGTATAGGTGCGTACATGACCCGATAGGGGGTCGAAACAAGAAATCCCTGTATTTGTACTCAACCACAATTTGTTTTTCAGATCGCTCAACATCGCAAAAACATTGTTGATCGGCAATCCATTTCGTTCATTGAACCTTTTGAACGCTTTCTTCTCCGGAAGATAGCGATTGAGCCCGCCCATATAGGTACCGATCCAAATCTGTCCTTTTCGATCTTCATGGATACTCACAATATCATTTCCGCTAATTGAAAGAGAATCTTTCTTGTCATTTAGAAAGGAAACAAATTTATCGGTACCGGCTAGTTTTAGATTTAACCCATTGGAAGTACCGATCCATAGATTACCTTTTGAATCCTCTAGCAAAGCGCGCACCATATTGGAGCTCAATTGCTTTCCTGCAACATCAAATGTCTGGAAAGATCCCACTTTCTGGTTTTTACGAAGCACCTGTAGTCCGCCACCGAACGTGCCAATCCAAATATCGCCATTGCGATCCTCTAAGATTGCATAGACATTATTGTTTGCCAGGCCATTACTTACATTGGGATCGAAACGAAAATGTTCATAGCCTTGTTGCCCCTTTCGTCTTAAATTCAATCCACCGTCATAGGTACCTACCCATAAGTTCCCTCCCTTATCTAGACAGATGGACTTCACATTGTTATGACTTAGGCCATTCAGGTTATTTTTATCGTGACGTTCACTAAAAAACGAATTCGTACGCCGATTAAAATAATTCAATCCTCCACCCTCAGTTCCGATTACAAGTTCTCCCATTCCATTTTCAACAAAAGCGCTCACCACATTGTAACTTAAGCTATTGCGTTTAGCTTGATGGGTAAAATTCTGAAAATTGGGAATATCCTTGTCATAGATATTGACCCCTCCAAAATAGGTTCCGATCCAAATAGATCCCCTCTTATCTTGAAATATAGGACGAATGGAATTATTGCTTAAGCTATTGGGATTTCCATCGTCTGCCTGAATAAAAAGCAGTTTTCCATTTTGATAAACATATAGGCCATTGAATGTTCCGATCCAAATCTTTCCATCAACTGTTTTTTTTAAGGACCGTACATCTTGACTGGCCAAACCTGTATGATTGCCCGCTTCAGTTAACGAGGATATTTCGCCTGTATGCTCATTGATAATCCGAATCCCATTATATTTCGTGCCTACCCAGAATATACCTGGACTAACCTCCAATACGGCCTGAAACCGTTGATTAACTTTATTATCTACTGATTTCTCTTTGAAGTAAGTCCGTAGAACCTTTAAACTATTTCCATCTTTCGATGCGGCCTGCATGAGTACAATGGCATCATCAGTACAAAACCACAATCGCTTTCTGCGATCCTCATACACGGTTCGAAAATTACGATAGTATTCTTTTCCCTGGCTTCTTTCAACGGTAATCTCATTGAAGACCAATTCCGCTTCGAGATGCCGGCCCTCTTTAATCTTATACAAGCCTATATTTGTCGCAATCCAAATCTTGCCCTTGGAATCCTGAAAAATCTGATGAACGTTGACATCCATTTTTCCACTGCTACTCTCCACAGTAGGTAAGGGTATACGGATGAAATTGTCTGACGCACGATTGTATAAATTCAGTCCTGTCATTGTCCCTATCCAAAGCCGCCTTTTGTTATCTTCCGTAATCGTTTGAATAAAGTTGTGCTCTAAGGAAAGGCTATCTTGTGGATTGCTGCGGTAAATCGTAAACTTTCTGGCGTCGTACTTATTTAAGCCATCACGGGTACCGATCCACATAAAACCCAAATAATCTTGAGCAATAGCGAAAACGCTGCCCTGAGACAAACCTTCATTGACATCCAAGTGTAAAAAACGATAGTTTTTTTCCTGCGCATGCAAAACAGAAATTAACGCTAAAGCACAGCAAAAACAGCGCACAAAAACACGTAGTGGCATCATAAGGTATATAATTGAAATGGATGATAAAAATAATCATTCCATTGAATAAACACGAACAAGAATCACTTTAATCGATCTTTTAATTGTTGCTCATAAAGCGAGCCGATCGACATTATCCGGTTTTGATTTTCCCAATAACCAGCGTTTCTATTTTTCAATCTTCCAGCTACTTTCTCTCCCTTTACGCCTATGGCAAAATTTTGCCCAGAAGTCCAGGGCTGTTGTACTGCAGCACTTTTGACCGTACAATTCCATAAGACTTGTGTCACCCCAGCCCAACCGTGTCCACTCCCCCAATTACCCCGATCCTGCACATTAATTTCACCATCCGTTACGATTTGATCGTATAAGGTTCCAACAGCCCATCGATGATGTGGACCAATATCCGCATGTGTTCGTTCCGCGCTAGAAAGGCTAAAAACGTTCGGACCGAGGGTCCTGGCCCCTGTTACGTAATCATGACGACCTTGCGTCGTATAAAGTTCTTTAAATAAATTAAGCTGACCGTCATTATTGAACGAATACCTCCGCCCGCCTGTAATTTGAGATTTTCCATCCAGACACCGCGACTTCATTACTGTAATCTGTTTGGCAAAAGCACCAAGACTCACCGCCGCATAGCCAAAATAACGCGCGGTGATATTGCGCACCCAACCATTCGTTATTTTATCCATATCAATTGCAATCCAGCCGTGATTTTCGTCCGTATCACTTACAAAATCAGACTCGAACCGTATATTTTCGATCCCAACTTCACTTATACGCCCGTCGAAGGTGTAGGGAATGACGGCCACTTTTGCGTACCTCGGATCAATCGCCATCACCAGGGGATTATCAAAAAATACAGAGTCACCTCGAATGGCTAAAATAGTACGTTCAAAATTTAGCTTGTATTCCCGCGCTGTCCACTGTTTCGTCCCTTCTCTTTTTTCAATCTGGTTCATTCGAAGCGCTTCAATCCAGGCATCGTTCATTTCATACGAGAGGAGGACCTGCTCGCCCACTCTCCATTCCTTCGGACGATCGACCAGAACATAGTTAGCCCCTACAGGTCCATAGCCAGGCTTAACAAACTGTTGTCTAGCCTGATCCACTGTATAATTACCCGTACCGGAAACTTTCAATAAGCTCCGTTGGTGCTGGCCTGCTGCTTTAAGCAGGGTTTGTCCTTCGGCATCCCCCTCACCTCTCAACACCACACCGCTGGCATGAATTTCCAAACTCCCAGGTATAGTGTATAGGCCTTTTTTTAACAAAACAGCACCTCTATAACCGTTTTTATCAGGTGGTTTTGCTGCTACGGCATCGATAGCCTGCTGTATAATTTGCTGATCATCGCCATTTACGCTGGGTTTTACCGTAACCACGACAGGAACATTGGGCAGCTTTTGATCACCTTGATGATAGCCCACATGGCTAAAGTCGGGGATGACGTTTCCTTGTGCATCCGGAAAATAGATCAATTGTCCCGTAGGATTTTTCCGGACCAGATCCGATTGCACTTTTCCGGACTGCAGCTCTTCTTGTCGATGCAGTGCTTCCAAGAAATAATAATCGGCGTAACTCAAAGGTTTATCCACTTCGGTATTGGAAGGTTTCGATCCCGTACTGTGTAATAATATAAAACCGCGATTTTTATTTGGTGGCGACATGTAATGGTCTATCAAGTTAGCCAATATGGTCTGTGCTTTTGCACGATAATCTTTCCCTTGGTTGCTATACGTGCTTAATTCCAACAGCCCCGATGCAATGACTGTCGCTGCCGACACGTCCCGTGGTTCATTTGGTATATGAGGTGCATCGAAATCCCAATAAGGGATCAAGTCTTTCGGCATATTAGGATGTGTAAACAGCCAATGCGCAACTTTTTCGGCTTGCTGCAGATATTTCGGATCGCCGGTTTCTCTGTAACACATCGTATAGCCATAGAGTGCCCAGGCCTCACCCCGCGACCAGGTCGATTCGTCACTTAAGCCCTGATGGGTGTTTTTATGCTGCACAGCTCCTGTTTTCGGGTTGTAGTCTATCACATGATAAGTGCTGTAATCCGGTCTAAAATGATTTTTTAGCGTTGTGTTGGCGTGGCTCACCGCGATCTGATAATAAGTAGAGTCTCCAGTGAGTTTGGTTGCTTCAAACAGCAATTCTAGATTGAGCATGTTATCAATGATAACCGGAAAGTCCCAGCGGTGGCTATTGTGGTCCCACGAACGTATACAACCGACTGTTGGATTGAAGCGGGTTGCCAGCGTTTTGGCTGCCTGTACAAGCACCTCCCGGTACTGTGGATCTGCAGTTAAGCGATAACCATTTCCAACGCTACAGTAGATCTTAAAGCCCATATCATGGGTCTTACCATTAAATTGCTCCGCCTCGATCGACCTTGTTGTTTCCGAAGCGAGATCCTTCCATTGTTGTTTTCCCGACTTTTCGTAGAGAAACCATAGGACGCCAGGAAAAAAACCACTGGTCCAGTCCGCCCTTTTCACAGCAACCAGTTCGTTATCTGTGGAAAGCGTACGTGGCGAAACCAAGGATGAATCCCTTTTTTTCAAGAGCTGCAATTCTTTATAAAGTAGTTGAGCTTGTTGATCTGCAAGGCCCCACGCTTTTTGCAGCTGCCTGGTACTCTGTGCCTCAACGTGTTGAAAAGCGCACAGAATTCCCGTCAAAAATAGTGCTTTGGCAATAGATGGCCTTTTTAAATTTCGAAAGCGCAAAAAGAGGGTATATCTTCGCAAAGACGTCGCATTAACATTCATGTTATCTGTAGGTTTTTAAGGTGAAATGGTTAAGTTATTTTATAAAGAGCCAGGAAAATCAAAGCCATATAATCGGGTTGCGAATGGGTAAATTTCGAACAACCTCTTCTTGTTCAGGTGCATGATCAAGCTTTTTCCAAAGCTGCAGATAGTCTTTATTCTGGTAAGCTTCTGCCGAAAATACGAGTGCCGGATGCGCAATTGGCCACTGATCCCAATACATGACATCTTTCGGATACGGCCATTTTTCTTTATCTGCAATATAAGGGACCATAAAATCAACACCCGTTTTTATTGTCCGCCCATCTGACAATGTATACTGCCAAAGGGAGGTGTTGGTCTTGGACAAAATCTGGCAGATCATGGTCATCGCATCCAGATTAAACAACGCGTATCCATAAGGTTTTGTCCGCTGCAATTCTCTCGGAAAACTGCCATTAGACTCCATTTGATTCGGCAATAACACGTGCGCATAGCGATCTGCACATCTGTTGAGTAATACCGTGTCTTGCACCAAACTCGAAAATGCAGCGACCTGCATCACCCAACAGGTACCATGGTTATTGGCAGCATTCATTTCATCGATTCCATATTGATGCGTTGTAAGCCAGCGTAGATAGGTTGCAAACCAGCGATGTATGGCATCCTTAGCAGCCTGTGGAAAATTGGGGTCGTCTTCAAATATCTTTACGCCCTGTGCAACTTCCATCAGATGAATGGTATCAATAATGCCTATTCCTCGCCCTGTAAAACGCCCTTGTATAGCCTGAGCATAAAGAAGATTCGGATTCATCATCGTCTCTGCATCCACGAACCAAGCCTTTAAATGGCGAAGGGCCTGCTGTACGTATTTTTTATCCGGATTCAAACGATAGGCTGAGGCCAGTGCCCCCACGATTCGGCTGAAGCGGATCATCGCTTTACGATGTTCAACGAAATTGGCTGGATTAGTCATCCCATCCCGTTGAATATAGGGCGCAGCGGGATCTTTGGGATCGGGCCACCAATAATCACCTTCAGAATAAAAATCATGAATACCCCCGGCACTCCGAACTGCCTTATAAGCTGTCACAGTCACTGGCTTCTGCTTCATCGCCCACTTGGACTGCTTTAGGATAACAGGGCGCAGCGTCTGGATGATCTCCTGCTCAAAAACACCTTCCTTCATTTTTGCCCTCAAGAATAAAGGGAAAATTGCGATCCCAAGGAGACAGCCCATGACGCGAACAATTGATGTAAATTTCATTTTTCCTGGATTTTGATTTATAGCGGAACAATACGGTACCGTTTACCTTTTATGGTCTTAAATTGAACTTCAAACGTTTTTGGACCAGCTAAAAGGGGCAATTTGGAAGAATCAGCTACCGTATATGGAAGTTGTTCCGGTTTATATAATAGCGCATTGTCTGTGACAGCTGCCTGATTTGATTCGACACCGACAACTTTAACGGGTAAAGGTGTACGCAAACGACAAACACCACCAATATTGGACACGATCATTGCTTCGGTCAATACGTTATTTTTCCAGGCAATATCTACGGTAAAGTTTCCTCTGGCCTTAATTCCTTTTATCGTCCCAGCAGACCATTCATCAGGTAGGGCCGGTAACAAGTGGACGGCTCCATCATGACTCTGCAGCAACATTTCAGTCATTCCCGCCGTAGCACCAAAATTCCCATCTATTTGAAAAGGTGGATGTGCATCAAATAGATTCGGATAGGCTCCGCCACCGCTCATCTGCGCACGGTCCAATTTGGGATCAATAAAATTTAAGGCATCCTTGAGGATTTTATAGGCATGATTTCCATCCTGAAGCCTCGCCCACCAATTTGTCTTCCAGGCCATCGACCAGCCCGTACTCACATCGCCCCTTAAAAGCAATGAACGCTTGGAGGCCGCAGCCAAAGCCTTGTTTTCTGCAATGCTGATCTGATTGCCCGGGTATAATCCAAATAGGTGGGAAATATGCCGATGCTGGTCCTTTGGATCATCCCAATCTTTAAACCATTCCTGCAATTGTCCATATTGCCCCACCTGATAGGGATAAAGCTTTTCCTTCGCTTGTTCTAGTGCTGATTTAAATTCAGGATCAACGTTCAGTATAGCACAGGAGTGAATAACAGCTGTGAAAAACTCCCGAATGATCGCCATGTCCATGGTAGAGGCCATGGTCAATTGATATTCCTTACCTGCTATTTTAATTGTATTTTCAGGTGAAGTGGACGGATTGGTGACGAGATATTTATTTCCGGGATCCGCAATCAGCCATTGCAACATAAATTGGGCAGCCCCTTTCATCAAGGGGTAGGCCTTCTCCTTCAAGAACGTTTTGTCACCCGTAAAACGGTAGTGTTCCCATAGATGTGTGCTCAACCAGGCTCCTGCCATAGGCCATGCCGACCAGCGCGGCATTCCTTTGGGATCCCAATCGTATCCGCCCGGAGGGGAAGTTTTGGCCCATAGATCGGAATTATGATGAACAACCCAGCCCTTATCGATATTGTAATTTATCGATGCTGTTTTGGCCCCATTGATAGCCAGCTCATCCATAAAATCAAACAAGGGTTGATGACATTCTGCAAGATTGGTATTTTCCGCGAGCCAATAATTCATTTCAGTATTGATATTGGTCGTATAATTACTCCCCCAGGGCGGCTGCACATGATCATTCCAAATCCCCTGTAAATTAGCTGGTCTCCCTCCTTGTCTGGAACTGGCAATCAACAAGTACCGTCCAAAATGATAATACAGTGTCAGCAGTCCCAAATCGGCCGGTCCTTTGGAAAACTGTATGATACGTTGATCTGTAGGCAATTTATCATGCGCAGAGGTACCAGCCAGCTCAAAGGCTACTCGATTGAATAGTGCTTGATAATCTTTTTGATGATCGGAGAGTATGGTCTGAAAATTCTTTTTGGAGACAGTATGCATGCGGTTTTTTGCGAGCAGCGTGGCATCTTTACCTTCCTGACTCGGCGACTTATCAAAACCGTTAAAGCTTGTCGCTTCCGTCAAAAATAAAATCACCTCATCGGCGCCTATGATCTTAAGCTTATCCCCCTCTTTTTTTACCACACCACCGATATTCTTTACGCTTACCTGCATCGCAAAAGCCATCCCTTTTCCGCCAATACTGTCGTACACGACTTGTTGGGGTTCATAATCCCTATTGGCAACAAAACTTGGTGCTTTACCCTGCAAGGTCAGCTGATTATTCCCTTGCGCTGAAACACTGTATTTTAGCTTACTGGTTAAGGAAAGGTCGAATGTAATTGATTTTTTCTTATTTGCCTTCAACCGAACGACCAATGCTTTATCCGGAAAACTGATAAAACTTTCCCTTTGGTATTGAACGCCTTGATAGGAATAGCTGACCCGATTGATCGCTCGCTCCAGATCCAGCTCCCGTTTGTAATCTTTTATCTTTTTTTCGTCCTGGTGAAAATCCAACCATAAATCGCCCATAGGTAAATACCGGGCAGAATAAGGTCCTTGCATTTTCTTCCAAAGAACTGCTGCCTCTTCATATTTTCCAGCAAAGATGGCTTGGCGCACCTGGGGTAAAACCTGCGGGCCGTTTGCATTATTGCCCACATCGGGTTCACCCGACCATAGGGTATTATCATTAATTTGAAACCTATCTTTACTTAGCCCACCAAAGACCATCGCTCCTGTAGTGCCATTGCCTAGCGGTAGTGCCTCCTCCCAGAGCGCGGCCGGTTGATCATACCAAAGCTTGAGCTGCGGCGAATTGCCTTGTGCACGGCATGGCGCAAGCGATCCCATAAGGCCGAGCAGTAAAAAGAAGTTCAAATGATTCGTTGCTTTTAACATCTTGTGTTATTTTTCTATCGTTAACAAGGTACTTTTTGATCCTTCCATCCGGCCTGATACCACAGCGCTTCCCGAAGGCAGTCGAAGCTTAATCAATGCACGACCATTGTAGGCCTGCACTTTTTTCGACCCCGTAGAAGTGCCTTGGTCGACGATCAACTGACCATCGCCGGTCGAACCAAAATAGATCCAATCCTTTGCATCGAGACAGGGGGTATTGGTATTATCCACAATTTGAGCTTGCACAGTGATCATATCGCCTTCCGTGGCAATTTTTTCCACAAGAAGTTTTGCCGGTTTACCCCACTTTTTTGTCTGATACTGCTGTTCAATTTCATCCACGAGAATTTCCCGGCCGTTTTTCGCGACAGCTTTAATCTGATTGCTTCCTTCGTTCAGTTTCACCATCCAGCGCAAACCTGCCGCTGGAAAATCTTGGCTATTTCTTTTCTTTAGTCCTTGACTTTTGCCATTGACAAAAAGCTCAACCTCCTTGGCATTGGAATACACCTTGATCATTTTCGACTCGTCTTTTTCACCCCAACGGACCGGCCAGCTATGGCCATAAATATGCAACATTGGCTTCTCGGTCCAATACGACTGGAATACGTAGTACGATTCTTTTTTGGTAAAATCCCGTTCAACAACACCCTTCTGATTGACATAAGGCACAGGATTGTCTGGCCGGACCGGAGTTGAAAAATCTTTAAATGGCCAGTAGGCTGTTCCCGTGAGCCAAGGCATGGTTTCCTGTTCCTTTAAGTGCCAATCGATGAGATTACAGATGTAGCTTTCACTCCAATCGCCATCTTTAGAAACGCGTGCTGCTCCACCAATGAGCGACGCATCGCCTGCCCGTTCATCTGTTGTACCATCACCTTTGATTTTAGCTAGAGCACGGTCAGGGTCCTCTGCATGTCGTCTTGCATGACTATCCCCGCCCCACTCCACATGAAGGAAATGCTTTACCTTTTTCATTTCTTCCTCGGAGGCTGCTTTATAGTCGGTATAAACGCCTCTATACCAACCCGCCCAAATGGACGGAGAATAAACATCAACAATATCTTTACAGAAATCACAACGTCGTATCGCTGTTTTCCGGCTTGGGTCCAATTGATGAGCTAAGCCATTGAGTTCACTCATATAAGCTCTTATCTTCGCCTGATCAAACTCCGTAAAATCACCGGGCCAATCATTTTCGTTGCCGAGGCCCCAAATAATGACCGATGGATGATTATAATGCTGTTCAATCATATTGGTTAACATCCGTTTTCCCTGAAGCTGATAGACCTCTCCACCCAATCCACCTCTGCACCATGGAATCTCTTCCCAAACCAAAATACCCAGACTATCGCAGGCCTCAAGCACTTTACGACTCTGCTGATAATGTCCCAAGCGTATAAAGTTTACACCCATCTCTTTCATCAGGGTCATCTCCTGTAAGATCTGATCGTCAGTCATTGCTGCAGCAACTCCGGCATGGTCTTCATGACGATGGGTACCGCGAAGTAAAAGTCTTTTCCCGTTCAGCAGAAAAGGACCTTTTTCTTTAAACGCTACATGTCTAAAGCCAAAGACACTCTCTTCCTTAAATACTTGTCCATTGCTTTTGATTGTCGTAACTAAACGGTATAAAGCCGGTTGATCAGGGCTCCAAAGTTGTGGCTTCTTGACCATGAATTGTCCAAATTCAAGATTTAATACGCCCTTATTAACCTGTGGTTGCTGGGTTTGCACGATTTTTCCAGCGGGGTCGTAGAGCTGCATTTCGACTTCAAAATTAGTCTGAGCCGAAAATGGCATCAGTCGTCCACGGACGTTGGCTACCCCCTGCCTGCCATCAGCCCCTACTGACGCCTCAACAAATACACGTTCCAAGGCTGTCTGCGGAACATATTTCAGGTTTAGATGTCTGTAAATACCGCCATAGACGTTAAAATCAGACAGATTGGAGGGGATCATTTCTAAATCACGCGAATTATCCACACGAATTGAAAGCGGTATTTTACCCTTAAACTGTTTTTTAAAAGCAGCTGTTTTTTTAAACTTTTCAACCGCATCCGTAATGTCCACAGTCCATTCGTCGTATCCACCAACGTGCTCCCCAACTTTAACGGTATGGATATAAACAGCTGTCTTTTGTCCGGCTCCTTCAAAATGAAGGAGAGTGTGACCATTTAAATAGGGGTTGTCGATCTCCAGCGATTTTCTATACCAACTGGGTCCCTGATAATAATTGATAGCTGGATCAACAGCGTCCAGCGCATTATAACAATGCGGTAGATCAACCTGCTGCCACAATGGAACAGATTCGGGATTACCGACTCCCACCGGCCTTACAGCTTCCCAGATTCCACCCAGATCGCTCTTTAAGAAATCCCAGCCATGATCAATCCGCTTAACTTCCTGAGCGTGGAGCTGAGCAACTCCAAAAGTCAACAACAACGCAACTATTTTATTCAATCTACTTTTCTTCATTATGCTATTTTAGTATCTGCTTTCCATCTTATCGGCCTTACTCGTCCAAAGCTCCAGTTTTCATGTTCTTTGCTCCGGGCCCTTTTTCGCGCTTAAATTTGCCAGCCACTTCGATCTTAATCACCGTAGCAACAGAATCAATGGCCTGCTCAGGCACGGCAATCTGAATACCATTGGCATTCGATTTTACCTTTAACACTTGATTATTGGCTAAAAGACTAGCTTTTAAAACTTTATTTTCAATCGGAAGTTCAACTATTCCATTTTTTGGCCAGTCAAATACAGAGACATACAAATAAGTCCGCTTTCCATCTTCCTTTAGGGTACACCGCCCCCATTCAAATGGCTGTAAAGGACTACTCTTGGTCGCGTAGACTGCTTCACTATTGGCTTTCATCCATTTGCCAATTACAGCCAAACGTTCTATACTCTCCTGTGGAAAGGATCCATCGGGTTTTGGACCAACGTTCAACAGGTAGTTTCCACCTTTGGAAGCAATATCAACGAGATTGCGGATCAAGGTTTCGGCAGACTTCCATTTATGATCCGATGTGCGGTAGCCCCAAGTACCGTTCATGGTCATACAGGTTTCCCAATGTTTGCCTTCGAGTTCACTCCAATCTGGAATTTTTTGCTCCGGCGTTTTGGTATCGCCGGGGAAATTAGGCCGTTTCAATCGATCATTCGTGATAATATTGGGTTGTAATGCCAATTGGTCCTGAAGCATATTTGCGGCTTCGTCGGTCATATTGGTTGGCGTATCCCACCATAGCACAGCAATATCGCCATAGTTACTCAACAATTCTTTGACCTGAGGTACAGATACATTTTTAATATAGTCACTAAAACTCGCTGTTTCTTGTTTGGGATCCCAATGGCCATGATGTGCTAGCGTGTAGTCATCGATACGGGTTGAATCTGGATTAGGCCAGCCTTCTCGCATTAACTTACGAGCAGCCGACCCACCAGGGTTATTCCAATCCTGCGCCTGTGAGTAATAAAAGCCAAGCTTCAGTCCATATTTTCGGCAGGCATCGGCCAAAGGTTTCAAGACGTCTTTGCCATAGGGCGTAGCGTCCACCATATTCCACTTACTCGCTTTTGTTTCAAAGAGTGCAAAACCATCGTGGTGTTTGGCAGTGATAATCAAATATTTCATGCCCGCATCTTTCGCCATGCGTACCCATTCGTCTGGATTATAGGCGATGGGATTAAATTGTTTCGCCATGGCCTGATATTCATCAACTGGAATTTTTGATCGGTTCATAATCCATTCTGCTCCACCACGTGCCTGTTCGTGTCCCTTATAAACACCGCCGAACTGTGCATATACTCCCCAATGGATAAACATACCAAACCGGGCTTCCTCCCACCATTTCATGCGTACACTATCTGGTAAGCGATTTACTTGCGCATACAATAATCCCGTGCTCATTCCCACGATGAGGATAAGTGCCAGCAACATTTTATATATAGCTTTCATACCTAAATTTTCACAGTTCTTCATTTAGAAACCTGGTGTTTGTTTAAAATTGTCATTACCTAAACTTTTGGCCATATCTACCTCAGATTGAGGGACTGGCCATAAGGTATCTCTTGCCATAAATAACCGTGAAGCGCCATCTGGATCCTTGGTTTTATCCATCACCTCTTTGATTATCCCCCAGCGTTTCAAGTCAAAATAACGTTGACCTTCCAAAGCCAGTTCAATCCGCCGTTCATGACGGATAATATCGCGGAATTCATTTTTTGTCAAGGAACCACTAAACTGTACGAGCGGCATTTTCACATCAGCCCTAGATCTTACCTTATTTAATGCATCCACAGCTGTTTGATCAGGCCCTGCACTTTCATTCTTCGCTTCTGCATACATCAATAAAATATCGGCATAGCGCAAGAATACCCAATCCTGATCGCTTTGTGTCGCGTAACTTGTTGGCCATTTCGATTCGTTGATATACTTTCTCGGTAAAAAACCACCCAACACGCCCTCGGCAACGGGATCAAAAGCGGAAGATGCTGTAGTTCCGCGCCATACACCGCGGTACATAATTGTTGACTTCAACCGTGGATCTCTATTTTCGTAAGGATTTTTAGCATCGTAAACTGTCGATTCTTTAATATCCTTTCCATCGATGGCATAATAAGAATCAACCAGATAACCCAGCGGTTGTATGGTCTTCAGATAAGAATACATCATATCTGCCGGACTATACATATTGGGTGGTAAAAATCGAGCGGAAAACATGATTTCGGGATTATTATTTTGTCCCGGCTTTCGGAACAGATCGCGGTATCCACCCTGATAGATCGAAAACTTGTTTTCATCCATAACAATCTTCGCTGTTGCAGCTGCCTCAGCCCATTTTTTCACCGTCAACAACACCTTTGTTTTGTACCCCAGTGCAGATCCCCGCACAGCATGTCCTTTATACCCTGTATTTGGCAGTTTTTCACTCGCATAATCTAAATCTGCCAAAATCGCTTCGATAATGTTGGTTTTAGGTGTTCTACCGAGCCGAATACTCGCATCGTCCATGCCCAGAGGTTCTAAAGTCAATGGCACATCACCGTACAGATTGGTCAACAAAAAGTAGTAATGGGCGCGGATAAAACGAGCCTCTGCTTTATATCGGTCACGGTCCTGCTGGCTCATGCTTGTAATACGGTCAATATTGGCAATCAATTTATTGCATGCTGCAATGGCCTGATACGAAATCTCATAGCCCTCAGATTGCATGCCACCCGTTGTCGAGGTGATTCCGGATCGCGAAATAATATTGAAGTTATTGGAGGTACTGGACACAAAAGCATCGTCTGAAAGCCCATCCCAAAACATACTTGCTCCACCCCAACCACCACGTGCATTGGATGAAGACGTCGAATTGTATCCTCGGCAAAGAAATTCATAACAGCCCGAGAGTGCCAAATCAGCATCAGTCTGCGTTTTCCAGAAGGTTGACTCCGAAATTTTATCCGTTGGATTTTTATTTAAAAAATCTTTTGTACAGCTACCCAATGCAGCTAAGGCTGCTAAGCTTAAATATAGATATGTTTTTTTTACGCTCTTTTTCATCTGTAATTTTTTTTTAGTTACCACTCGATTAGAATGTGATGCTCGCCCCAAATGCGAATACTTTATTCTGCGGATGAGTCACATAACGTCCTGATGTTGCACCACCGCTTGATGAAACACCACGTTCGGGATCTAAACCAGGGAACTTGGAGAATGTGAGCAGGTTATCCGCCGCAAAATAAATGCGAAGGCCAGAAATACCAGCTTTGGACAAGGTGCTCTGTGGAATAGCATAGCCTACCTGAATATTTTTAAGGCGCAAGAAGGATCCATCTTTTAAAAAGAAAGTCGATGCAGTCCGTACATTATTTGCCGCAGGGGTATTTTCAGCACCCACTATTGGAAGCGATGCATTCGGATTCTCTGGAGTCCAAGCGTTCATCCAGTCGCGAGTGAACGTTCCGCCTTGCCTAAAGGGCACGATTCCCCACTCACTCACAAATATTTTTTGTCCCTGGGAACCAAAGAAAAAGGCTGTAAAATCAAAATTCTTCCAAACAGCCGTCGCATTAAAGGAGTAATCGAAATCTGGATACGCTCCAGGCACGACAATTCGATCATTATTGTCCACAACTTTATCGCCATTAACGTCAGCAAATTTCAGATAGCCCGGTTGTGCCGGAATCTGTTGCACTGGAGAAGCTGCCACCTCTTCCTTTGAACGGAATATGCCCGTGTTCTCCAAAAGGTAAAAACTACCATAAGGTAAACCTTCCCGGATAATGGTATTGCCCGAGATACGTTCGGCCCCATATTTCATCACCTTGTTGCGATTGGCCTGAATATTTCCATTGAGGGTCAAGGATACCGCTCCAATTTTATCACGGTATTGAAGGCCGAGCTCTATACCTCTGTTACGCAATTCACCATAATTTACGGTCGGTGCAGTCAATCCAATATAAGAAGGGAAAGCTGTAGATGCAGATAAAATATCGGATGTTACTTTGTTATACCAATCGAAAGAAGCGGTCAATTTGTTGTTCCATAAACCGATATCTACACCGAAATCCAAGACTTTGGTACTTTCCCATTTGATCCGGTCATTGGCCATGGCTACCTGACGAGCTCCCTGTTGGAGCGTTTCATCAAAAGGATAAGCAAAAGAGGAATTGTAAACAATCTGATATGGGTAGTTACCAATATTTTGATTACCCAATGTTCCAATGGAGGCTCTTAACTTTAGTTCATTAACAACTTCTTTCAATTTCGGACCAAAAAAGTTCTCATCCGAGACTTTCCAACCACCAGATAATGAAGGGAAAAACGCCCATTTTCTATTTTCAGGGAAACGTGAAGAGGCGTCATAACGTGCATTCCCTTCGAGTAGATACTTGCCTTTATAGTCATAGTTTAACCGACCATAATAAGACCTCAATGACCACTCATTGGTGACACCATTATTTGATTGTTGTCCAGCTCCGCCACCATCGAGCTCAAGCAGGTCATTGTTGGGAAATTGCAACCTACTTCCGAACAATTTTTGTGTTTTATTATATTCTGCCTGGGTTCCTGCCAGTACTTTCAAGTTATGATTTCCAAAAGACTTATCGTAAGTCAATTGCGTATACCCTACTGGATATACATTGTTGTCGTCTGTTACTTCTAGCCCCTGACCACCTACATCAAGTTGTCTGGCGGGTAGGTCATCCGGTTTGGCGAACCACATGTATTGATTAATCACAGGTTTGTTGGTATAATTTTTTGTAAAACCATACGTCAACCCGCCGCTCGTCTTCCAATCCAGTCCATCCAATATTTTCACATTTAAAAAAATATTGCCTTGCATAAAATAATTGTTCAGCCTTGTAAATGCATTTTCGGCAACTGCAACAGGGTTTTTATTTGGGGATTGAAAAGGATATGCCCTAGACGAATAACGACCACTACCATCGGGTAATACAGGTCCATAAAGTGGTGATTGACTAATGGTAGACAAAAACTGATCTTCACTACCGTTTCTAGGATATTTCCGATCCCCATAATTCAAGGTGATACTTGAACCAAAACTTATCCGATCATTTATTTTAGAGCCTAGGTTAAGCTGTAGATTATACTTTTTAAAAGAAGTCCCGATCATAATATCAGGCTGATTGACGTAGCCCAATATAACGTTGTAATTTGTTCCTCCGGCACCACCGCTTAAGCTTAAATTGTGCGTTTGCACCGGGACAGTTCTAAAGACAGCATCTAACCAGTTAAAATCGGGATATAATCTTTTATCTGTTGCATTTTTGTAGGCATCAATCATCTCCTGGCTAAAGGAAGCATTTGGATTTGTGACACCCGAGTTTTTATTTGCCTGATTATACAAGGTCATGTAATCAACGGAATTATATACGAGGTCTGGAAGAGCTGAGGCCTTGGTAATTCCGACATTATAATCGTAGCTCAGTTGTGTTTTTCCAGCTTTACCCTGTTTTGTCGTCACAAGAATGACTCCATTTGCTGCTCTTGCCCCATAGATAGCAGCTGAAGCGGCATCTTTCAATACGGTGATATTCTCGATTGCTTGGGGATTCAAATTTTCCAAACTACCGGGGATACCATCTACGATAACCAGTGGAGCAGAAGAGGCGCCGTAGGAACCCAATCCCCGTACCTGGAGATTCACATTTTCATTCCCCGCTTCTCCCGATCCTTGGGTAACACGAAGTCCGGGCATGCGACCTTGCAGTAACTGCGTTGGATTTGTAGCGATACGTTTGTTAAGCACCTTTCCATCGACAGCAGCAACAGCACCCGTTAGATTACTTTTTTTCTGGGTACCATAGCCTACTACAACCACTTCGTCAATCAGGCTACTGGACTCCTGCAGTACAAGATTAATGTGATCTTTCTTATCGACCTGGACTTCGGTTTTCTCTTTGCCTACCAGCGAAAATATCAGGACATCAATATCTCGCGCAAGAATCTGATAATTGCCGGCCCCATCGGTTACAGTGCCGTTTTTCACCCCCTTTATTTGTACGGTAACCCCCGCAAGAGGCTCGCCTGTTGAGGAGCTTACTTTTCCGGATATCTTTATTTGCGACTGGGCAAGCACCGCCGGTGCAGACATGCTCATCAACGAAAATAAAAGCAACCCCTTACCTACCGTTTTGGTCATCGGTGTTATCATAGTTGTTTTGGTTTATTTGGTTATTTAACGAAGTAAATGAACTCAAATATCAAAAATCGTTTACAGCAAAAGGAGTATTTTTTGTTCAAATTAGTGGAATAAATGGCTTCATTCCTGATTTTCAACACAATTAAATGGTTTTTTAAAAAAAAGAAAAATAAACCCCTTGGCAGCTGCTAATTTTTCTTCCAACAATCGATCGGTTGATCTTCAAAATAAGCTAGCGATCTGCCAGAGCATCCTACAACGCTAGAGATTATCAATTTTGCAATAAAATCGATATATTGCCCACAAATCAATTTAAAGTGAGGGAGTCGATGACAACAAAAAAATATAGGAACGTCTATATCTTTTGGTTTTGCAGCATGTTATTTTTTTTACTGCCCGAGGGTTACTGTCAAACAATCATACCCACAGGTACGCCTTTTGTCAAACAATACAAAAAAGACCAATACAAGGCTGGAAATCAAAACTGGTCTTTGGCAGTCGACAAAGATGGTCGTATTTATAGTGCCAATACCGAAGGTCTATTGCAGTTCGACGGACAATATTGGCGCATCTTTCCGCTTCCTAATCATTCCACGGTACGAAGTGTCGCAATCGGTAAAGATGGCAAGATTTACACCGGTGGAAGAGGTGAATTTGGCTATTGGACTTCCAAACCCTTTGGAAACTTGACTTATCAGAGTCTCTCTAAGCTGGTACAGGACAAAACCTACTTTCCAAACGAAGAAATCTGGAAAATCATTGTTGAAGACCAACGGGTATTTTTTCATACATTTTCGAAATCCTATATCTGGGAAAACAATCGTATACGGCAATTAACGGCTAAAGGTGAGCCTTTTTTATTTCCACATCAGCTCAACAATAAATTATTTTTTGAACAACTACCAAGTGGTCTGCATGAATTTAAACAGGATAAATTAATTCCTGTAAAAGGAAAAGATGTCTTGAAAGACAAAAATGTACTTGCCATCTTACCTTACGACGCAACGACTTCGCTTATTGCGACCTCGCGAAACGGCCTCTACCTGATGAAAGCCGATGGAACAATCCTACCCTGGGCTGCTCCGGCAAATCAGCTCTTAAGCCAGTCACAAATAAACAATGGCTTATACCTCTACGATGGACAATATGCTTTTGGCACCATCCAAAACGGTGTTATTATCATCAATAAAAATGGGCAGGTCATTCAACATATCAATAAAAACAATGGTCTCCAAAACAATACTGTACTCAGCATTGTCAAGGACAATCAGAAGAATATCTGGGTGGGACTTGATAATGGCATTGACCGCATTGAAATCAATTCCCCATTATCATTTTACACTGATTTTGTCGGAAAAATAGGTACCGTTTATACATCGATCATCTATCAGGGAAAAATCTATCTTGGAACTAATAAGGGCTTATTTTCAAGTGAATGGAAGGGATTGACCAATTACAATTCATTAAATTTCTCTCAGATTCCAAATTCAAATGGTCAGGTTTGGACATTAGCACAATTTGGTGATGAGTTGATCTGTGGACATAATGACGGAACCTTCAAATTAGATAACGGGAAGCTTGAAAAGATCTCGCAGATTACCGGAGGATGGGTTTTCAAACCTATTTTTGGAACAAAAAATATTCTTCAGGGGAACTATACAGGCTTATCGAAATTCACGTTCGATGGTATACACCTAGCGTTCGTTCAGCAGTTCACAGGCGTTAAAGAACCGGTTCGATTCTTGGCGCAAAAAGATAACCATGCCTTTTGGATTGGCGATTGGGGACAGATACAACTACTCGGACTTGATGCGAATTTCCAGCAGGCAAAGATTTTATTTTCCTCCAAACAGGATAGTATTGCTTCAAAGAGGCAATTTACGGGGATTTATCCCTTAGAAAATAATCTTGTATTTGCTACAGACAGCGGATTTCTCCAATTCGACAATATTGTGAAAAAATTCAGCTATGCCAATGAATTAAACACAGCGTTAGGCAGCTATAAAAATTCAAATAAGGTCATACCGATCAATACAAACAGCTACTGGTTTATTCAGAAGACTAAAATTGCTAAAGTAGATTTTGACAGTAAGGGCGAACTACATATTGACTCCAATCTGCTCAGTCCCTTACAGGATCGAATGATGAATAACTATGAAAACATTCTTCCGATTGAAAACCAATACTATCTCATTGGTTTAGATGATGGATTTGCGATCTACCGTCATGCCGATAAATCACAAAAATACAGGTTGCCACTTCCGCAAATAGCGCAACTTGTCAACTTGACAACAGGCCAGGCTATTATCCCAGATTCAGCGTTTAAACTATCATCATCGGACAATAATCTTAGAATTAGCTTTTCAAGTCCATATTATTCGACTTCGCCACTTCAATACCAATATTATCTCGAAGGTTACTCAGACAATTGGTCCGAATGGAGTGAAACTGCCTATCAAGATTTCACAAATCTACCTTATGGAGAGTTTCAAATTAAAATCAGGGCGAAGGACAATATGGGGTCAGTTTCGGAAGTCCAGACATTTTCATTTACCATTCGGCATCCATGGTTTCTTTCTTGGTGGGCGAAGTTATTTTATACACTCGTCCTGATAACGCTCATCTATTTAGCTTACAGGTTTAATCTTCAACGGGAGCGCAAGCGTCAGTTTCAAATACGGCGAAAATGGCTAGAAGAGAAAAAGATTGCCTTGGAACGCGAAACAGAGCAAAAAGAAAAGGACTGGATTAAACTTAAAAACCAGCAATTAGAAGATCAGCTTCAATTAAAAAATAAAGAACTTGCCAATGCGGCACTCAATATCGTTTACAAAAATGAGATGTTGAACAATTTACACGCCGAGCTCAAACAGCTTAAAGATGCTGATGGCAACAAGCTGAGTTCGGATGAATTGAAAAAGATAAACAAGCTTATCGATGATGCCCATAACGACGATCGTGACTGGCATATTTTTGAAAGAAGCTTTAACGAATCACATGAGAATTTTTTCAAGAAATTGAAACAAGAGTTTCCTGATCTCGTCCCCAATGATCTGAAACTATGTGCCTATTTAAGGCTCAATATGTCGAGTAAGGAAATTGCCTCATTACTCAACATTAGTACACGCGGTGTCGAGATTAGACGCTATCGACTACGCAAAAAGTTAGGCATTCCAACAGACAAAAACCTTTCTGAATTCCTGATGGAACGTTAAATTTTCATCACAGACACTACATCATTACCACACACGAGCTTTAGTGTATAAAACACACTAAAGCTCGTATTATTTCAGCAAAAACAACAACACAAAATACTGATTATCAAAAATATAAAATACAACAAAAGGTAGCCTGAGCAAGCCGAAATTTCATGTAGTAGTGATGTGAATATGTTAAATTTTGGCAAAGTTGTACTACATCAACATATTTGCTTCAGGGAAATAACCAACGTATTTTAAACAAACACCAAAAATTAACGATATGAGGAATCTATCCGCATTATTTTTGACATCCATGGTCGTATCGGTTGCCTATGGACAAACTTCGGTACAAGGAGTGGTCAAAGATGGCACAAGCATGATATCCATGCCTGGCGTCACCATTAGTATCAAAGGGAAAGCAGTATCTACAAAAACCGACGCAACGGGGAAATTTCAAATCAATGCCTCTCCTACCGACTCACTGGTCTTTAACTTTCTGGGTTATCGCACACAAACGGTATACATTGGTAATCAAACGCAACTCAATGTATTCTTAGAAAATCAAAATCAAGCATTGGAAGAGGTTGTTGTTATCGGTTATGGTACACAAAAGAAAGCAGATATGACCGGATCGATCAGCTCCTTGAAATCATCTGATATCACGAAGCAACCTGCCATGTCGGCCATGCAATCCATCCAAGGTAAAGCTGCAGGTATCAATATTATTGCAAATGAAGCTCCGGGGTCATCACCCAACGTTATTGTAAGAGGTCTGGGAACAGCTCTAGGCGGAAGAAATCCACTCTATATCGTTGACGGTATCGCACAGACGGACATCAATAATATCAATCCGTCCGATATCGAATCCATGGATGTTTTGAAAGATGCATCTTCGGCTTCAATTTATGGTCTTCGGGCCGCAAACGGTGTGATCCTCGTGACCACGAAGAAAGGTAAAACTGGGACTCTTAGTATTAATTATGAAAGTTATGCTGGGATGAAGAAGATTCTTAACCGGGTTAAGATGGCTAATGGAGAACAATTCCGGACTTTCTTTAATGAAAGTCAAAAATATCAGGATCAAGATAAAAGATGGTTACTGTCAGAAAATCAGCATAATGATACCGATTGGTATGATGAATTAATAAAGACGGGAACTGTCTTTAATAATGCCGTCAATATATCGGGAGGAACTGAAAAAGTAGATTACTTTGTTTCAGCAAACAACTTTACCGAAAACGGTATTCTAGATGGCTCAAAATATGTTAGAAATACGATCCGAAACAACAACATCTACAAGTTTTTGGATAATAGACTTAAGTTTACCCAAAACTTGAATCTCACCGTTACAAATGCTACACCAAAACCCAATGGAGCTTTCACAACAGCCTACAAACAATCCCCATTGGTTCCTGTAATGTATGATAACGGGCGTTATGGAAAGGGTATTGTAAATCAAACTACCGGTGTTGTTGGCTATGAAAGAAATCCCGGTGAGATCGTTGGTAATATAAACTCTATTGGAAATCCGGTCTACGAAGTACTTAGAAACAATGAGAAAATCAATACATTAAGACTACAAGGTAGTTTCGAAGGTGAGTTTAAAATTACAGATTATTTAAAAGTAAACTCCCGTATTGGTGGAAATAAATTCTACTCGAGAAATAGAGTTTTTTCGGATATAAAGGATGCATGGCTCAATGGTGATCCACTTCGTACAGCGCAACAATTTGAAGAGTTTAAAGCGAAAAACACCGAATCCTTAGAGTATGCTAATAATAGTTTGAGTTATGAGACTCTGGAACAGTTCCGTTGGTCTTGGGAGAATTTCTTAACATTTAACAAGAAATTTGACAAACATAGTGTCGAAGCTGTCTTAGGTATGTCGCGTGAAAAGTATGACATCAACAGCATGATGAGCGACAAAGGTTATGATGTCCCTCAAAAACCACAATACTGGAGTATAGATCATGGTTCGGGCGCATATAAAGTGGAAAGCAGACAAATCTATTATACCCCGCGTGCCTTGGCATCTTACTTCGGTCGCGTTCAATATAATTACGACAGTAAATACTATTTAACAGCTACTTTACGTCGTGACGGTTCAAGCGTATTCCGTAACACCGGAAAATATTGGGGTACATTTCCATCCATTGGTTTAGGATGGACAGTAACAAATGAAGGCTTCATGAAGGATGCTACATGGATTAATTTGTTGAAAGTTCGCGGAAACTGGGGTAAATTAGGTAATCAAGATATCCCGTTAAATATTTCAACCATATTAACGAGCCCTACAAGTTCTTCTTACAACTATGTATTTGGTCCTGAGCAAAATATGGTATTTGGAAGTGCGTACGGCACACCGGCAAAAAACTTAAGCTGGGAGGTGACGGAAGAAACTGGCGCCGGATTGGATTTCGCATTTCTAAACAACCAACTTTCAGGTTCCATAGACTATTATCATAAGATGAATACCAATGCGATCTTGTTGGTCACACCGACATACACCTCTGCCTATGAAGATAAGTTTTATGATCATGGCGCAAAAATCCTAAATCAAGGTGTGGAAGTCGCCTTAAATTGGAACAAATCCATTTCTCCAGAATTTAGCTATTCCGTCGGTGTAAATTATTCTTACAACAAAAACACGGTTAAGGAGGTTAAAGCGGCTTACGATGGGGACCAAGGTGGAAGTCTTAACAATGGTGAGCTTACAAAACAGCTTCGTGTTGGACAGCCAATATACGGATGGTGGATGTATGAAATGAACGGTGTTTGGCAAAATCAAGATGAAATAAATTCAAATGCGCGACAAGGATCTCCAAAACCAGGATATTTGCGTTATACAGATGAAAACGCTGATGGCGTTATTGACTCCAGAGATCGTAAATTTTTCGGATCGTTTCTACCTAGTTCTACTTACGGTATTAATTTAGGAATTAATTACAAAGCGATCGATTTTAACGTTTCAGGATATGGGGTAGCGGGCAATAAAATCTACAACGGGATGAAAAGTACGCGCATCAATGGCGGAGAAAACATCGCTTTAAGTACTTTTGAAAACCGCTGGACAAAAGAAGGTTCTACGAACTCACATCCCGGAGCAGAAAGAGATTTTCTACCTTCCAACTATTATCTAGAATCAGGCAGTTATTTTCGTATAAATAACATCACATTGGGCTATACTTTTAATAATCTTTATAGTTCTAAATCAAAGCTACGTTTGTATGTGACTGCACAAAATCCGTTTATCTTCACCAATTACAGTGGTTTCTCTCCTGAAATTGCGGGAGATGGTAGTCCAAATCTAACTTCTGGCATAGAGCTATCAGCCTATCCTACAACGCGTAATTTCCTATTCGGACTTAACATGCAGTTTTAATCCTTTTAAAAATCAACGTAATGAAAATCAATAAACTTTATATAGCAATTCTACTTAGTGCGGGGATCGCACTACAGGGTTGCAAAGACAATAATTTTTTGGATGTTCCTTCTAGAGAAAGGGTTGAGGCCGATGATAGCGAAACTCCTTATACCCCAGAGCAATTCGTAAATGGTATCTACGGTATGTTTACGGAGTGGGACTATAGCTTCTCTTTCTTAGGAATCACTGAAATCATATCGGATAACGCTGACAAAGGCAGTTCATCCACTGATGCGGGAGGTGATAAGTTGCTTTTGGATAACCTGACTTATACCTCAACAGCTGGTTCGTTCCAAGCCCTTTGGGTTAGATGGTACAAATCAATCGGTCGTGCTTCTCAAGCAATTGAATTTATTGAAAAAGCCGGACTGACAGATGCTGCTTATAAAAATAGATTAATTGGTGAAGCTCGGTTTCTTAGGGCGTTAAATTATTTCTACCTTGTACGTGGATGGGGTGATGTGCCTATCCAAGACCGTGATTTGATAAAGAGAGAACCCGCAGCTGAAGTATACGCCTACATTGAAGCAGACCTACAATTTGCTATTGATAACTTGCCCGTCAAATCTGCCTATGCAGCAAAAGATTTGGGCCGAGCAACCAAAGGTGCTGCACAAGGGCTGCTATCGAAGGTATATCTGTACCAAAGTAAATGGCAACAAGCTGCTGATATGGCAAAAGCTGTTATTAATTCTGGGGGCTATAGCTTAGAAACTGATTATGCAAAAATCTGGCGATTAGAAGGGGAAAATGGTCCCGAATCGCTCTTTGAATGGCAGGCCCGAGGTAGTTCAATTGCCCATGGCATCCAACAATATAGTCAAGTGCAAGCGCCTCGTGGAGGAGCGGTCAACTTAGGCTGGGGTTTTAATATCCCAAGTCAAAATCTATTGGATGCATTCAATGCCGAAAAAGATAATATCCGCCGGGATGCTACAATTATTTTCAGAGGTGAAACCCTCTATGATGGCCGTCTGATTGACAATGGTGTAGAAAACCCAATGTATAATGAAAAAGCGTATTCCTCAGCAAATGGAGGTGCCGCTGACGGTGATAAAAACGTACGTTACCTCCGTCTGGGTGAAATTTATCTTATCCTGGCCGAAGCCGCAAATGAGGTTGGCAATAGCAGTGAAGCGCTGAATGCATTGAATACCGTGCGCACACGTGTAAAATTAGCCAATGTAACGACAACCGACCAAGCGCAGCTCCGTCAATTGATCTGGAAAGAAAGACGTCTTGAATTGGCATTTGAACACGACCGTTGGTTTGATTTGGTGCGTACAAAACAGGCAAAAACAGCCATGGCTGCCAATGGAAAAACTTTCCAAGATAAAATGTTGCTTTTTCCAATTCCGGAGAATCAACGTATCCAGACACCAGAAATGCCTCAAAATACCGGTTGGTAATCATTTATACAAAATAACTCCGTTCAAACGACCTATGGTCGTTTGAACATTTTTTCAAGAATTAAACAAGATATCCATGAGAAAACGAATAGCATATCCAGCGCTTAGCGGTATAGCTTTGGCGCTTATTCTCAGCAGTTCGTGCCAAAATACAACGACGAGCAGTCCAGAAAGTTCCTCAAAAATTGATTCAACCAGCGGAAGCAAGATCAATGAAGATTCGCTATTGACCACTATTCAGCAACATACATTTCAATATTTTTGGGAGGGCGCCGAACCAACTTCTGGTCTCGCTAGAGAACGCATCCATATGGATGGTGTATACACCCAAAATGATCGTAATGTCGTGACCATAGGTGGTAGTGGCTTCGGACTCATGGGTATGATCGTCGCGATGGAACGTGGTTTTATCAGCCAGGAACAAGGCATTCAAAAGTTGAATCACATCATGGATTATCTAGGCAAAATCGAACGGTTTAAAGGAGCTTGGGCACACTGGTACGATGGAGAACTGGGTACAGCGAAACCGTTCAGTGAAAAAGATAACGGTGGCGACATTGTTGAAACGGCTTTCTTAGCGCAGGGATTAATCGCAATTCGGGAGTATCTAAAAGATAAAGGTGATTCCGCCCAACTAATCGCTCAAAAAGCAGATAAGCTATGGAAAGAAATCAATTGGAATCACTATACAAACGGACAAAATGTTATTTATTGGCATTGGAGCCCTAAATTTAACTTCCAGCAAAATCATCCCGTCAGAGGATATGACGAGTGTCTTATTACCTATATTTTGGCAGCCTCTTCCCCTACTTATCCGATTGCACCCCAGGTGTATCACGAGGGATGGGCAAGATCTGGTGCAATTAAAAGCTCCGCTAAAAAATATGACATTCCACTCGTGCTAAAGCACAATGCCAAAGAAGGTGAAGTGGGCCCGCTCTTCTGGGAACATTACTCCTATCTAGGATTGAGCCCCAAAGGATTAAAAGACCAATACGCAGATTATTGGGAAGCGACAAGCAATCATGTTAAGATCAATTTGGCATACGCAGATCTGAACCCAAAAGGTTACAAAGGTTATGGTTCAACGAAAGGTTGGGGCTGGACGGCCAGCTATTCCATCAACGGATACGATGCACATCATCCAGACAACGATCCTGGTGTGATCTCCCCTACAGCGGCTTTATCGTCTATGCCCTACGCCCCACATGAAAGCATACAGTTTGCACAATACTTAAACAATCAGCTCGGCAATAAAATCTGGGGTAAATATGGCTACTATGATGCCTACAGTGAAACGGCAAATTGGTATCCACAACGTTATTTAGCCATCGATCAGGGGCCTATTATTGTCATGATCGAAAACTACAGAACCGGAAAAATCTGGGACCTATTTATGCAGGCTCCAGAAATTCAACAAGGACTAAAGAAACTCGGTTTTACCAGTCCTTATTTAAAGTAGTGGCCTATGGAATCATTTTCAATCCGTCACACGTTGAAAATGGTTCCTTCCACGAAAAATAACAGGACATCTGATCAAGAAAACTCAGGGATCATCTTGAGCACTTGACATAAACTTACCCTATTGCGCGGAAAGCAAAATCCACGCGCACAAAAAAATAATACGATGAAAAAAGTAGTAGGTACTTTCCTTCTTGCATTGCTCGCCTGGCATACAAGTCCAGCGCAATCCAATCCGAAAATGGACACATTCATTGATCAGCTTATGGCTAAGATGACTGTCGAAGAAAAGATTGGACAACTTAATTTGGTAACCGGTGGCGAAGCGACAACTGGAACCACTGTATCCACCGATGTGGATACCAAAATTAGAAACGGCCAAATCGGTGGTATTTTCAGCATGAGCACACCAGCGAAAATTCGCAAAACGCAAGAAATAGCCGTCAAGCAATCCCGCTTAAAAATACCCATCATTTTTGGAATGGATGTCATTCACGGTTATCGTACGGTATTCCCAATTCCCTTAGGTCTTGCTGCTACCTGGGATATGAACTTGATTCAACAATCGGCACGTATTGCCGCCGAAGAAGCTACCGCTGATGGAATTAATTGGGCATTTTCGCCCATGGTCGATATCTCGCGCGATCCACGCTGGGGCCGTATTTCCGAAGGTGCGGGTGAAGATACCTATCTAAGCTCGCGAGTTGCAGAAGCCATCGTCTATGGCTTCCAAGGGGATAACCTGGCAGCACATAACACCATGATGGCCTGTGTCAAACATTTCGCCTTATATGGTGCAGCCGAAGGTGGTCGTGATTACAATAGCACGGATATGAGCCTTCACCGCATGTACAACGAATATCTACCTCCTTATAAAGCAGCGATAGATGCGGGAGCAGGAAGTATCATGACTTCTTTTAACGATATCAATGGTGTCCCTGCCTCGGCAAATAAATGGTTAATGACGGATGTGTTACGTAAGCAATGGGGTTTTAAAGGATTAGTCGTAACTGATTACACTGCTGTAAACGAATTAACAGCACATGGCCTCGGTGACCTCCAACAGGTCTCGGCCTTAAGCCTGAATGCTGGCGTTGATATGGATATGGTTGGTGAAGGGTTTCTGACGACACTAAAAAAATCTTTAGATGCGGGCAAGGTCAAAATAGCAGACATCGATAGGGCCTGCCGGTTTGTTTTGGAAGCCAAGTATAAATTAGGCTTATTTGACGATCCCTACCGCTATTGTGACGAAAAACGGGCAAAAACTGTAATCGGATCGGCTGCCAATCATGCCAAAGCCCGGGAAATTGCAGCAAAATCTTTTGTCTTGCTGAAAAATGAAAACCAAGCACTTCCATTAAAAAAAACAGGTACAATTGCTGTCATTGGTCCATTAGCCAATTCAGGTCCAAATATGCCCGGAACATGGAGTGTCAGTGCTGAATTGGACAAAACAGCCTCTTTAGTGGAGGGAATGAAAGCCGTGTTGGGTAATCAAGTCAATATCCTCACACACCTGGGCAGCAATCTGTTGGAAGATCCAATTTACCAAAAGCATGCAACCATGTTTGGCCGTACCATAACACGCGATTCCCGAAAAGAAGAGGAGATCATCGCAGACGCTGTAAAAGTTGCTCAACAATCCGATGTGGTCGTGGCTGCCCTTGGTGAATCATCAGAAATGTCGGGTGAAAGCTCCAGTCGCTCCGAATTGGACATCCCGAAAAATCAACAGAACCTATTCAAAGCATTACTGGCAACAGGAAAACCAGTTGTATTGGTGTTATTTACGGGTAGACCACTTACGCTTACTTGGGAAGATGCTCACGTACCAGCCATATTAAATGTGTGGTTTGGCGGAACGGAAACAGGAAAAGCAGTAGCCGATGTCTTATTTGGGGACGTCGTTCCTTCAGGTAAGATTACCGCCACCTTCCCACGCAATGTTGGTCAGATTCCGATCTATTATGCGCATAAAAACACCGGTAGACCCTACGGAAACTCGGGCGATTTTGAAAAATTCAAATCAAATTATCTCGATGTAAGCAATTCCCCACTCTACCCTTTTGGTTATGGATTAAGTTATACGACGTTTACCTATGGTGAAATTCGTCTTGACCGCAACACAATTGACGATAAAGGTACGCTACAAGCAAGTATCGACATCCGCAATACAGGAAACTATGATGCGGAAGAAACCGTGCAGCTCTATATCCAGGATGTTGTTGGTTCTGTCACGCGTCCTGTAAAAGAATTAAAATGCTTTCAAAAAATATTCCTCAAAAAAGGAGAGCAAAAAACGGTAAACTTTAACATCAAAGTAAATGATCTCAAATTTTTTGACAACAATCTGAATTACGTTGCCGAACCAGGAACTTTCAAAGTCTACATTGGTCCCAACAGCCGTGATGTCAAAGAAAAAGAGTTTGAATTGCTTTAAATCTATTGCATCTCTATAAAAAAACAAGGCGACACTTCGAAAATAAGTGCCGCCTTGTCTATGTTTAACGATGTCTATGTTTAGTCATTGCTATTTCTAGCTACTTCATATTCCCATCAAAGCTTTCAAACAATAAACGCAATTCCGCCGCTTTTTCTGGATATTCCGTTAAAATATTGGTTCTTTCACTCGGATCCCAGGCAATGTTATGTAGTTCTTCAATAGCATCATAAGGTTTACCCGAAATCTGATTGACTCCACCCGCTATCCGACGATACTTCCAGTCACCTGACCGAACCGCCTCAACATGTCCATAATTCACTAAAAATATTGGTCTATGTGCTGTTTTTAAATCTTCCGATTTGCCGTTCAATAAAGAATCGATCGCTTGACCATCGATAGATTTCTTCGGCAATGATGCACCGGTCCATTTGGCGATGGTCGGCAACACATCCAAGTTGCTAATTGCCTGTCGAAGAACTTTCCCTTCTTGGGCATAACCTTTTCCATAAATAATGAACGGTACACGGACGCCACCTTCTGTTGTTTCGGCTTTCGACCCTTTGAAGACACCTGCAGTACCCACATGCCAGTTCTTTGTAGCGTGATCGTCAGACATTCGCGATGGATAAGCTATCCAGGGACCATTATCACTTGAAAAAATTAAAATGGTGTTATCGGCGAGGCCTTTTCGCTCAACCGTTTTCCAGAGCTCCGAAAAATTATGATCCAGCTCCTGCATCACCGCACCCAGAGGGCCTGCATTTTGCTGATCTGCAAATCGGTTCTTTTTGTTGGCAAATGCCAAAGGAAGATGCGGAAAATTATGCGCATAGTATAAAAAGAATGGATGATCTTTATCTTGATCTTCGATAAACTTCACTGTTTCTTTGTGATAAAGTGCGCTCAGATCCGAATCGTCGGGTGCCACGACTTCAGGTTTCCGATTCCGGAAGATCTTAATGACAGAGTCGGTCTTTACATAAGGATCGCGGTAATCGTGGCTATACAGCATGCCATAAAAAGAATCGAAGCCTTGCTGATTAGGATGATGGTAAGTTTGTTTATCTCCTAAATGCCATTTTCCGACCAATGCTGTCCGATAGCCTACCTTTTTTAATAATTCGGCAATCGTTTCCTCTTCATCAGGCAAGCCTAAATCTGAGCCTGGACCGATTGGTGCTGGAAGATTATAACGTGAAGCATATCTCCCGGTTAATAAAGAAGCTCTTGAAGGTGTACACGAGGGCGTAGAAACCATAAAGTTTGTTGCTCTCACGCCCTTACTGGCGATCGAATCCAAAAAGGGGGTTGAAATATTCGGACTTCCATAACAGCCAATGTCGCTATATCCGAGATCATCGGTCAAAATTAAGATAATATTAGGCTTTTTTTGCTGGGCATTGGCAAAAGCCACCAGTAAAAATAAAGCCATAGCGGTCATAAATTTAGTGTATCGCATCATAGTTGTATGAGTTAATTGGATTCGTGCCACAAGATAACAATTTTTACCAATTTGGATTCTGTTTTAAATTCGGATTGAGGTTAATTTCCCGTTGTGGAATGGGCCAGAGATAATGCTTTTTCGCATCAAAAACACGGCTTTCGGAGGCTGCTTCAACGACAACTGCCTCTCCGTTATTATTTTGATAGGTGATGCCATACACTTTACCGGGAACAACCTTTTCAGCAGTTTTCCATCGTCTTATATCCGCGAGATGCAACCCCTCAAATGCCAGTTCCACTGTACGTTCCCGACGAACCAGCTGACGAAGTTGTTCCTGATTTGCTTGATTACTTGTTATTGGAAGCTTTACATCCGTTCGTGAATTTCTAATTTGGTTGATGGCATCGTAAACACTGCCATCAATTTCGCCGAGCTCAATTTTTGCTTCCGCATAGGTCAATAATATCTCAGCATAACGTAATAGTATAATATTCAAGCCACTTTTAGAAGGGTTTGCCAAATCCTTTTTATCGATATACTTCTTTATATTGAAACCTGTTGTAGAAGCAATATAGGTGCTCCCCACAGCATCGGCAGTCCCACTATTTGGTGCTGGATGAAAAATTGCTCCATTTGGAAGTGGATCGCCATCCAAAAAAATTGAGAAAGCAAGCCTCGGATCGCGATTTTTATAGGGATTTTTGGAATCATAACCACTATTAGCATCCGTAATTAAATCCCCTTTAGATGTGGTATAGCTATCGACCAAGGCTTTGGTAGGCACATAGGTACTCTGCCCATTTTGCTGGCTATAGGGGGCCAAGAGGTTAAAGACACTTTGGGTGTATATATTCTCCAGAAATTGTTTATCCAACAACACCTCTTTGTTATTTTCAGCTGCATACGTAAACAGATTTGCGTACGAAGGGTAAAGCTCGAATCGTTTGCCCTCGATAATCGTTTTTGCTGCCTTTGCTGCTGCTGCAAAACGTCCTGCATATAAATCCGACCGGGCTTTCAGGCCCAATGCGGCCCAACGGGTTATGCGTCCGATATCGTTATTGGAGTAGCTTTCAGGCAAACTTGCCGCAGCCAGTTCCAATTCGCTGTCGATAAAATCATAGATTTCAGATAGCGTCGCTTGTTGTACTTCTCTTCCTTCCTGTAGTGTCAATGGTGCCTTTACCAGAGGAACTGCACCGAATAAATAGGCCAATTTGATATATTGATAGGCTCTTAACACGCGCGCTTCGCCGATATATCGAGCAATCAATGTTTCATCTTTGCTGCCCTCGATTTTACCAACATTCGCCAAAAAGTAATTGGCTGCACCGATTCCTTTATAGGCACTGCTCCAGGTGTTGTACAACCGAGAACTTGAAGCATCATAGGTACCCAATTCAATATAGGCATCCACAGCGAAAGGCTGATTGACATGGGCTATATCCGTCAATGCATCGGAATAGAAGATTTCTGCTCCATCCAGGTCGTTGTAGAGCGCATTTACAGCGAGCTCCGCATCGGCTTGGCTCTTCCAAAATATATTTTCCGACAGGCGGTCGGTAGGTACAGCATCTAACAGATTCTTATCACAGCTAATCAGCATAAGCGAAAACAGTCCGAAACTGAAAATCAGGTTTCTTTTTTGATATAGATAGTTGTAAAATTTCATTCGTTTTCAATTATATATTATTAACAATCACACTACAGCGTCAAATTGACGCCCAGTGTATAAAGGCCGGTTTGCGGATAATATACCGCTCGTCCAGATTCCGCTTCAGGATCCAGGTTCCATTCATTCAATTTTGAAATTGTCCATAAATTCGTCGCGGATAGGTATACCCGAAGTTTGTTGATTGCTGTCTTTCCGATAGCATGTAGTGGCACTGTATATCCAACCTGTATGTTTTTCAACCGCAGGTAAGAACCGTTAACCACTAAACGGTCCGAGGTTGCGACATTACGCAAATCATATTTGACCACGCGCGGAAAGCGTGCATCCGTATGTGTTGGTGTCCAATAATTGTTTGTAAATATTTCGTGTGTAAAGCCTTCCTGATTTCCCATCTCAGCCAATGCTCCTGACAATCGGGTATCGACTTTTGCTGCACCTTGAAAGAGCAGATCAAGATCAAAATTCTTAAAGGTGAAACTCCCATTTATTCCGAAGGTATATTTGGGGAAAGAGTTGCCAATAGCGGCCATGTCATTTGCATTGATCACCCCGTCGCCGTTCAAATCCACATATTTCACATCTCCGGGCTTCGTATTTGTAGCATACGTAGCGCCATAAGCTTGAATTTCCTCCGCAGACTGAAAGAGACCATCGGTCTTATATCCCCAAAGTGTGTTGATCGGAAGTCCTTTAGCAATAATATACCTTGGGTCAATATCCGATCCGGCAATGTAGGGTCCAGTACCTTTTAGATCGGTTACTTCATTATGGTTGATACTTAAATTTCCATTCAGCTGGTAAGCAAAAGCCCCAGGCGCACTTGGTCTTTTCTGATAATTTGCGCTGAATTCCCAACCGCGATTCAGTACTGTTCCCGCATTTTGGGGTGAAGGCTTTAATCCCAAAACGGCAGGAATATCCAGATTTAGTAGAATATCGTCAGTTACCTTTTTATAGTAATCCAGGGTAAAAGTCAAGCGATTGTTTAGGAAAGCGGCATCCAAGCCCAAATCATACTGCATCGTAGACTCCCAGCCCAATTGCTGATTGGCATAACTGTCCAGTCGATACCCCTGTACAGATTTACCCCCAAAATCATATCCTGCCGCAATGAGGGCAGAATAATAACTATACAAATCTACCGATTGGTTTCCTGTCTTGCCCCAGGAAGCACGCACTTTGAATTCGTTCAACGAATTTCGAATAGGTTCCCAAAAGTTTTCCTTGGATAAGAGCCATCCTGCTGATGCCGAAGGGAAAAAACCATATTGCCTGTCGCCCGCAAAACGGGATGAACCATCGTAACGCCCATTCACTTCGAGCAGATACTTGCCATCCCAATCGTAATTTACCCGACCAAAAAACGAACGCAAGCCATACTGCACATCATATCCATTATTGTTTTTGGTCGCATCATCGGCTCCCTGTCCGATGGAGGTGATATCATTATTGTAGAATCTTTCACGATAAGCCGTCAAGTAATTTTGGTAATTGTGAATCTGTGAATAGCCAACAAGTGCCTTAATATGATTTGGCCCAACCGCCAATTGATAGGTCAACAGATTGTTCCATGTATACTCGCTGCTATTATCACGAATTTCGTTTAATGAATTGATCGGAAAACTTTTTACAATACCTGTATTTCGGTCCTTATTTTCAAAAGCGTTCAAAAAGGTTTTGGTATTATTTAGGTTCACTCTTACACCAAATTGGGACGTAAATAACAAATTTCTCCACAATTGAATGTCGGTTTTAACGATGGAGCTTAAGTAGTTTTCATTAACCTTTTTAAAACCACTTTTCTCAATCAGCATCAAGGGGTTATTGCCTTGAGTACTCAATCCATAGGTACCATCATCATATTTAGGCACCACCCACATCGAGCCATGGAGAAAGTTGTTGATCGGATCACGTCCAGGCTCAGCGGCTTTGCTATATCGGTAGTTTATACTTCCTGTAAAATTAAGCCAAGAGCTTGCTTTATAATCGTTGTTTAGCCTAATATCCGCCAGTTCAGCGCCATAATGATCAATAATACCATCCTGTTTATTATAACGAACCGCCAATCTAGAACGTAGAATGTCATTTCCACCTGCGAATGACAAGGCATGGTCTTGTTGAGGAGCTGTTTTCAACAGTGTATCAAACCATGTATTCGGTAAAGGATATTTTTCGCGATCGGTCGCAGTCCGATAAGCCGTTATTGATTCGTCAGTAAATCGCGCCGGCACAGCCAGCCCCGCGTTACGGTAGGCGTCCTGTTGCAATTGGAGGTAGGATACGGCGTCCATCTGCTTTGGGGTGTTGATTGATTTTTGTAAGGCGTAGTAGCCATTATAATCAATCACAACATGTCCAGATTTTGCACTTTTGGTAGTTACAATAATTACACCGTTGGTCGCACGTGATCCATATATCGCCGTGGAAGCCGCATCCTTCAGGACTGAAATTGAAGCGATATCATTGGGGTTTAACTTGGACCAGGGTTGTTCAATTCCGTCCACAATGACCAAAGCATTATTCTTGCTGAGATCATATCCACTGGTGCTGCTCGAATTGGTATTAAATGTCGTCAATCCTCTAATTCGAATATTGGCAGCCGATTGCCCTGGTTTTCCACCAAGGTCTTGAACAGTCACCCCCGGTAATAAGCCCTGCAAAGCCTGCTGCGTATTAGAAACTGGTCTTTTCGTCAATTTATCACCATCAATACTGGCGATTGAATTGGTCAACGAGATTTTTTTCTGAGTTCCATAGCCAACAACCACCACCTCATCCAGGTCCTGTGTAACTGGCTCTAATTCAATTTTTGTGGGAGATTCGGAAACTAACAAGGTCTTTTTCTTATAGCCAATGCGCGAGAGTGTAATGGAAAATGGTAATTTCTGTCCCGTTACAATTTGAAAAAAACCTTTTTGATCTGTTGTAACAACATGCGTTACAGCTTCGAGTTGAATGGTTACGCCTTCAATAGGCTGCTTACGTTGACTATCATATACATAGCCTGATAAGGAAGCATTGACAATCGGTTTAACATCTGTTTGCGCATATACCTGATGCCCAACGCCAGATAACAATAAACATAGCGACAAGGTAGAATACCGGAGTACCCTAAGATTTTTCATAGATAAAGTATTAATGGTGAATACGAACAAGTGCCAACGCCAATCGAAAACTTGTTTTTATTTTGAAGACATGAGGGGAAGCGAGCGCCTCCCCTGCTGTCAGTTTGAGAAAAGATAAGGGAAATTATCCTATATGACACATTCGCATCTTTCTTACATCAGGGGATTTAGCCTTCAGAGACTTTGCAGTAATACTTACGAAAAATGTGCTTTTACTAATATTGATATGTTCCATAATAATGTGTTAATACGCCACGCTGAAAAGTAATGCATATTTTCAACAGCGATCTGTTATCTTTTCACAAATATAGGAGTAAATTTAATATAATCTACTAATTCTATAGATTTTCTTAAAATAAATATACGAGACCTGCAGAGGGACTATATAAGCAGACTGGTAGCCGTAAAAGGTTACCGATTAAGGTTAAGCAATGAATGCTTATTTTAAAGTTTTTAGATAGGTTTTAATCAGCAGTATTCCTTCATCATGCAGTACGGTGGTTCCCTTTTGAGGCATATGCATCTCTCCAAGCGTAGACATCCGTCCAATAATCTTCGCTTGTTTCAACCAAATTCCAGTTTCATGCATGGGGCTTTCATAACGAAGATCCAGCATGGTCATGTAGGCTGTCCCTTTCGGATTGTGACAATGGGCACAGTTGATTTCCAAATAAGCTCGCGCACGACTTGCAGTTGATTGGGCAAGGTCATCATAACTCGGTAAATTCGTGAAGCTTTTGAAGGACTTCAGATCGAGAGCCCCCTGTTTGGTCAACTGCACCAGTTGCTGAATGCTGTCACCATCGTGACCGATTATCCGGTTCAGATTTCTGATCTTTGGACATATCGGAAACAGCTGATTTCCTTGTCGATGGCATGCCATACAATCGTTTCGTGAAGGAATAATATAATTTGTTTGTCGCTCGTCACCTTTGCTGTCCAAAAACGAAACATGCACGGAAGCACTGTCCATCAACAACAAAGCTTCATCTTGGGCTGCATTCCATTGATAGGTTGCTGCATTCCACTGTCCGTCTTTATAAATCAACAGCCGTGTTTCAAGCAATTGCTGTCGTACATCTCCGGCCGCATCTTTTTGCGGATAAAAAAATGTTTTGGCAATTAGGGTACCATCGGGGAAGCTGGGCAAACCATCATCTGAGGCGATCATTTTTTTTCCCCTGGGAAGAAAGATGACGCGCTTTTTATCGGTATAGTCTGTAAATAAGGTGGAGGCTAATTCATAGGAAATTCCCTGGTCGTTTGGAACAAGATCAGCAATTTTGCCTTTGAATAAATTGTAATCAGATAATTTATCTCGAAACACAATATTATCTTTAGCGATTGTACCCCGCCCCGTATTATTCAATACAATAAAAAATATAGGTATCAATAGAATACCCATCAAAATCAGCACTTTCTTCATTTCACTAATGCTCTTTTCTACCGTTCAAGTCCGTTTTAAATTCGGGCGAAGATAAGATAAAAAAGAGATTACGCTGATTGATATCTGCTATTGAGGTTCAGATTTTACAATGCGTACAGAAAACAATAAAAGTCCCGTTATTTTATCAAAAAATAAAACGGTTTCATGGCTATATACGCGAATAAAAGGTTATATTTAGCTGTCTTTTAACCAAAACTTCGGCTACATGGAAGATATGATTCTCTATAATCGACTTCAGTTCGCATTTACGATTACATTCCATTATTTATTCCCTCAATTGACCATGGGTTTATCCCTCATGATCGTCTATTTCAAATGGAAATTTCTACGGACACAAAACGAAGATTACAACCATGCATCCAAATTTTGGATGAAAATCTTTGCGCTTAACTTCACCATGGGCGTTGTAACAGGTATCCCCATGGAGTTTCAATTTGGTACCAACTGGGCTAAATTTTCTGAACTTACGGGTGGTATTATCGGACAGACCTTAGCCATGGAAGGTATGTTTTCCTTTTTCCTGGAGTCATCATTTCTGGGGATGTTTCTTTTTGGAGAGAAGTTGCTGGGGCATAAGCTCCATTTTTTATCCGGACTCATGGTCTTTATTGGATCTTGGGCTAGTGGTTTCCTGATTATCGCCACACATTCCTGGATGCAGCACCCTGTTGGGTATGAGATTCTTGAAAATGGCAAATTTGTGCTGAACAATTTTAGTGCATTATTCAATAATCCATGGTTATGGCCATCTTATTTACATAATCAAGCCGCTTCGTTGGTGACCAGTTCCTTTTTTGTGGCCTCTATTGGAGCTTTCTATCTCCTAAGTGACCGGCATAGTAAGTTTGGAAAGATATTCGTTAAAAGTGGCGTCATCTTCGGCGCCATTTCATCGGTTATTTTGGCATTTCCTACGGGAGACCTTGCCGCCAAAAACGTAGTCAAATATCAGCCCGCAGCCTTTGCCGGCATGGAGGGCATTTTCAAAACGGAGCAAGGCGGATCCGAGATTATCCTGGTCGGCCAACCCGACATGGAAAACAAAAAGCTGGACAATAAAATAGCGGTGCCGAATGTCTTGAGCTTCCTCACCTACCAGCGCTGGGATGCAGAAATCAAAGGATTAAATGAATTTGACCAGTCCTTACATCCAACCAACGTACCCGGACTGTATTACAGTTATCACATCATGGTAGGGCTGGGTACCATATTCATCGGCATTATGGTCCTGGGAGCGCTACTGCTTTGGCGGAACAAATTGTATCAAACGAAATGGTTATTGTGGATCATCATGTTTATGATTCCTTTTCCATACATCGCGAATACTGCAGGTTGGTATACAGCTGAACTGGGACGGCAACCTTGGCTTGTTTATAATCTCATGCGAATGGTAGACGGTGTATCCCCTACCGTATCTTCCGGAAATACATTATTTACCTTTCTCGGCTTCGTCGGTTTGTACATTCTTTTGGGCTTGTTATTTCTGATGTTAGTCTTGAAGATCATTAGAAAAGGTCCTGAAACGACAGTTGCATTAACCTAATTAGCTATGGAAATATTCTGGTTTATCGTATTAACTTTTATGCTGGGAATTTATATCGTACTCGATGGGTACGATTTTGGAGCGGGAATTATCCATTTATTCTTTGCTAAGACCGAACAGGAGAAAAAAGCTGTTACCAACTCAATTGGGCCGTTTTGGGATGCCAATGAAGTCTGGCTCATCGCCTCTGGTGGTGTCCTATTTTTTGCTTTCCCCACACTCTACGCCTCCTCCTTCAGTGGTTTCTACCTTCCCCTAATGCTTGTACTTTGGTTACTTATTTTTAGAGCAATAAGTCTTGAACTCAGAGGTCAGGTTCATCATCGTCTTTGGGAAGCTTTATGGGATAAGGCTTTCGGCCTCGCAAGCCTGTTGCTGGCACTTTTCTTTGGCGCCGCGCTGGGCAATGTCGTTCGCGGAGTAAACCTGGGTATGGTAGAGAATGGTGTATCTACCCAAGAGCCGCACTATTTCTTCTTGGCACTTTGGAACCCGACATTTGACCCATTAGCCCAACATCAAGGCATCATAGACTGGTTCACTATCATATTAGGTTTAGTTGCCGTCGTTACATTAACCATCCACGGCGCAGGCTGGGTCATTCTGAAAACATCCAGTACATTGAACACGAGACTAAAGAACATTGTTTTTAAGCTCAACTTTGTCTTGCTTATTCTCGTCATACTATCGGCCTATGTATGGCATTATGTGAAACCCATCTCCCTTAACAATCTTCAAAATCATTATTGGCTATGGATATTCCCTGTGATAGCTGCCGTTGGATTACTTGGACAATTTTGGATCAAAACCTTTAAAAAAGATGGTATTGGCTTCCTATTTTCATCGCTGTTCATCCTAGGGAGCTTTGCGACGACCGTTGCTTCCATGTTCCCGATAGTATTGCCTTCAACGAATGACGTAAACCCCTCCTTGACGATTCAAAATGCGGCGGCGCATGAATATGGTCTTTCCGTAGGTTTAGGCTGGTTTATGTTTGCCGCAATTCTGGTGATTGCCTATTTTATCATCCAATTTAGGGTCTTCAAAGGTAAGCTGGATGACGTGGGTTACGGCGAACATTAAGAGCGGTCTCTATTCGAGTCCCAACAACTTATGTTTCATTGCCAGCTGTACGAGCTCAATCATATTTTTAACTTTGAATTTAGTCAGGAGATTGCGTCGATGCGTTTCAACCGTAACTGGACTTAAAAACAACTGTTCAGCAATTTGGTTGGTCGTAAGTCCCTTGGAGATCAACGTCAAAATCTCTTTTTCACGCTGTGTAAGCCGAGGTAGACCGCTGATCGTCGAAATTGCACCACGATAAAGTTCTTTTGCCCGATCACAAACGGCCTCTTTCCCATCGAGCCCGAGCTCTACGCAGCGCAGGAATTCTTCGTTGGTAACATCCTTTAAGATATAGCCATTTCCACCAGCCTGCATAAACTGAAAAATAAGGTTTCCATCGGCTAAATTGCTCAATGCAACAATGGGAATCATCGGAAACAGTTTCCTCACCTGTGTACAGACATCCACCCCATTTGTCTTTAACAGCTGCATATCCATCAGGATGAGATCGGCCCCCGTGATCTTTAAAAATTCAATTAACGCAATCTCTTCCAAAAAGGGGTATACGAGATACCCATCCTGATTATTGAGAAAAGAAGCGACACCTTCCAACAATAAGGGATGATCGTCTAACACTGCAATTATCTTCATGACTCCGCTTATTTAAACCGTTACACCAATTTCGATCTGCGTTCCAGATCCAAGCTTACTCTGAATATCAATTGATCCATTGATCCATTTCACCCTGTTGACCATATTATTTAAACCCAATCCATAATTTAACACAGCAGAATCAAAGCCTTTGCCATTATCCTCAACGAGGATATGGAGTACTTCCTCAGATTTACTTACCTGAACGATAATTGAATCTGCATTTGCATACTTTAGTGCATTTGAAATAGCTTCTTGAACAATTCGATACAGGGCCAACCCCTTTTGAAAGTCCACATTCAATTCAGGCTCGTAGTTCTCAAACTGGATCGAAACGTTACTATTTTTCATCGCCATACACAATTGCTCCAATGCTGCTATCAATCCAAACTGACGCAGCGATTCGGGCATCAGGTTATGGGATATCCGTCTTACTTCACCTAAAATATCGTTCAACTTCTGCGGCACTTCATCTGTCAAGAGCGTACTCTTTGCCACATCGCCGGCAATCTTAAATTTTAAACCTGTCAACATGCCACCTATGCTATCGTGCAGATCTTGGGCAATACGCTGACGCTCCTGCTCCTCTCCTTTTAGCATCGATTCCGAAATTTGCAACTGCTTTTCCTTTTCCATTTTGTCCAATGCGATTTCGTGATTGAGCTGTATCTGTGTATTAAGCTTCCTTTGTTTTCGATAGGAAAAAGTAACAAATAGCACAATAAAGAAAAGCAAAACGGCAATACCCAAAACGAGGAAAATCCGAAATTGGTTGCGTTCCTTTTCTGCGCGCAGATTCAGAATCTCTTTTTCTTTTTCTACGGTTTTATATTTTGCTTCCATCTCATTCATTTTCTCCAACAATTGGACCTTCTGAATACTGTCGGATAGCTGATTTGCCTTATTGGACATTTTCAGCGCATCCTGATAATTACCCATCAGCTCATTTACAGCCGCCAGTTGACTGTACACAATTTTACTGTTGTAAAGATCTCGCGTTAATAATCCATTTTTTACGATTTCCTCCAACTGTAGTTTAGCATCAGCATACTTTTTCTGCAGGAGATACACATTAAACTTTCTGAACCGCATCATCTGGAATAATTTCCAATTGTTCATTTTCACCGACCAATCCAACCCGATATCCAGCAGACGAAGGGCTTCATCAGTCTGTTGCTTTGTGGTAAAATAAAGCGCCTCATTGTAATAGTAATTGGGTAATTGCGAAGAATTTGGATAATCTTTCAAGAGCTGTTTGACTTTATCCAGTAGCACTCTTGCTTCTTTAGATTTCACCTGATAGCAATAATTGCTGACTGTATTGAGATAAGCCACCACAAGTGCTGTACTCGGCGGTTGCTGCTCGAGTTGCTTGATGGCCAATTGATGATATTCATCAGCTTTTGCAAGCTGATTGGACGACATAAAGGTCATGCCGATCATCGTATTTATACTACCTTCCATGATGGGGTCATGTGCTTTGGCATAAGGCAGGCACTTCCCGTTTAGGATATCCAGAAAATCAGCAAATCCTTTTTTAGGAAATCGAATCAAGCCCAGATTATACCAAGCTTTGGCCAAAAGGCCCTGCTGAAAAGGTTTTTGCGCATTTCCAAGGAGGTCTACACATCGTTGGGCTTCAATTCCGGCATTTTTACTATCCAGAAATTGTCCATAATAAAAGCTTTTGTAGAGTGCCCCCATCGCCTGTAAACTCCGGAATGGTTTGGCGAAACGCTCCCCCGCCCGCATATGATCCCAAAATTTGGTCGTATCCCTAAATCGATAGTAATCTGCCAAATAAAAATACTGCATCGCCTTCACACTGTCATCCGAACTCGACAGCAATAACCTTTCCGCATCAGATCGATATTTATTCTCATCCAATGGCAGAAAACTCTGTGCAGTTACAAGATGCACAGTAAAGTATACTATAAAAAAGGCAATTATCTTCGTTAACTCTTTCAACTGAAACATTATTAATCCAATTTCTTAATCATTTAAACAATTAAACTAAATGGGGCCTTTTCAGCCAATGGTTTCATAATATGCAACAAGAAAGTCTGATGGTGGTTCAAGACTTCTCCCTACGTCTAAATTTGCGGTCGATCCGGCTTCGTCAAAGTCGACAGTAGAAAACGTAGGTCGGAAAACCGCAAAGGCAATTAGCGGATCCAAAAAACAAAGATATATCTCCGCGATGAATTGCTAAAGATATTCTTCTACTTTTTTGAAATTAATTTTCCATACAGGATTTGGCCAGTCTATTTAAATATAGGCTAAAACATCTTCCGTTGATAAAAAAGCCTCTCGAGCGATCGAGAGGCTTTTTATCAATGATATTCGCTGCTCTTTTTGGTAGCAATATCGATCAGCAAGTCAAGCTTACATTGGTAAGCCGAAGATACCACATGTGGATTATCCGGCTCAAAAAGCATAGATTTCATCATAGGCACACTAAAAGGCAATGTCCAGGCGCGGAGCGACTTCGCGATAGCATCCATTGCATTAATGCCCTGTAGTGCGTGTACACCATCGGCCCAACAAACCAGTCCGATATGTTTATCCGTCAGGTAAGCCGGTTTATTTTTAGCACTGACCTCAAGCCAATCCAAACAATTTTTCATGACACCGGGAACACTACCATGATAAAGTGGAGACAACCAAAAATGTACATCCGCTTCCAGAAACTGGTTATTCATAATCTTGACGGCATTGGGTACCCGATTGAGGCTCAAATCAAATAAGGGTATTCCGCTATCAGCCAGGTTAAAAATCGTATTTTCAACACCTCGTTGGTTTAGTTGGTCGGAAAAATAGTGTGACAATTTTCCCGAAGTAGATTCTTGCCTTCTTTCCAAGGCGCCATTGAATATTAATGCTTTCATTATACTTTCCCTTTTTTAAAAATAACTTTTGCCATACCAACCTCACCATACATCAAGGTCTGCACAATAGGAATCAAACGTTCCGTCGCCAACATATAAAGTGACGCCGGGATATTCGGACGGGCCCGTATGACAACCTTTTGCTGCTGAAAATGCGATAGATCCATTGCTTGCAAAGCCTGTATCCACAAATCTATTTCCAAAGCCTCTACCGTCTTAAAATCGTAATACGCTGCAACAGGATGAAGTTTTTCCGCCAGGGTCATATAGACCCAAGGCGGGATAATTGCGTCGACAGAACAGTTGATAGCAACCGCCTGATTTCGGAAAGCAGACCAGTCCACCGCGGTCAACGCTTCTCGGAATTCCTTTTCTTTCACGATTGCTTCCCGATACAACAATGTTTTGATGTCAAAACTTTGGATGGCGAGATTGGACTTAAAATCAATCAGATCTAAAGCCAATATACCAGTGTTTTCAACTTTATTTATAAACATATCAAACCAAGCCTGCAATCACGGCATCGTATTTTTGTTCAACAACAGACCAATCCAAAAGCGACCAAAATGCATCTAAATAATCGGCCCTTTTATTCTGATATTTCAAATAATAGGCATGCTCCCAAACATCGACACCCAAAATAGGAAAACCCCTGCCGATCGATTGTGTATCCATCAGGGGATTATCCTGATTGGCGGTTGCGACGACAGCTAAGGCACCGGAATGCTTAACATAAAGCCAGGACCAACCCGAACCGAACTGCCCAAGCCCCGCATTTTTGATATTGGCTTTGAGCTCTTCTAAAGAACCAAAGGCTGCATTTATCTCATCTGCTAACTTCCCTGTAGGTACCGTTTTTGGATTGGGCGATAAGATTTCCCAAAATAACGTATGGTTAAAGTGACCGCCGCCATTATTGCGGACTGCTGGGCTATATGTACTTATGTTTGTGAGTATATCCAATAGCGTGTCAGCTTCGCTTTCCGATCCTTCCAATGCCTTATTTAGGTTGTCGACATAAGCTTGATGATGCTTTTGATGATGAATCGTCATGGTCTCGCGATCAAAATAAGGTTCAAGCGCCGCATAGGCATATGATAACTGGGGTAATTGAAATTTGTGCATAGTTTTATTGTTTTTTATGATAAGTCAAAACTAGAGAATCAATTTTAATAAAACAACTAAACAGTTGTTTTATTAAAGTCATAAAACTAAATTCGAAAAGACTAAACCTGTATCTGAAACACTTTTTAGAACAAAAAATAAAAATGCTATCTTTGTTGGTAGTACATAAAACAACTTTTTTATTGTCAAATGCAGAAAAGTCCAGCTGATCGAATATTGATGTTATTAAAAATGCGCCGAGAAGCCACAGCAGCTGTGATTGCAACAGCGTTGGCGATAACAAAAGAAGGCGCCCGTAAACATTTATTGAACCTCGCGAATCAAAACCTGATCGTATCCAATGCCCGTAGCGAAGGTATAGGCCGCCCCTCGACTTATTACAGTCTGTCGCCACAGGGTATGGCAAGATTCCCAGATAGTCATGCCGACATTACAGTACAATTGTTGCAGTCGATTAAACAGGTGCTTGGCGAGAATGCGTTGGATCTACTGATTAGTGACCGGGAGTCTAAGGTATATCAGAAATATACTGAAGCGCTATCAGGTATTGAATCCATCGAAAAAAAACTTGAAATTATAGCCGCAAAAAGAACAGAGGAAGGCTATATGGCTGAATGGAGGAAAGAAGCCGACGATTATCTTCTCATTGAAAATCACTGCCCCATATGTGCCGCAGCGACCGAATGTCAGGGATTTTGCCGGTCAGAACTGAATAATTTCCAGCAACTCATCGGTCCGGCCTTTCGCATCTGTAGAACAGAATACATCATCGAAAACGCGCCTCGCTGTACCTATCGCATTTCAAAGGCGAAGTAAAACCAATTTCTAAGACATTCCTGCACAAATTACTAATATACCAAAAAGTATTTTTTATATTTGCATTAAAAGAACAGGAATAACATGTCAAAAGCAGAACAGACACGGCAATATATCATTGAAAAAACTGCGCCCATTTTTAATAAGAAAGGCTATTTTGCGACTTCGCTCTCGGACATCACGACAGCGACAGGATTAACAAAAGGAAGTATCTATGGTAATTTCAAGGACAAAGATGACCTGGCTACTCATGTGTATACCTATCAGAGCAAAAAAATCGCCGAAGCCGTTAATCAGCAGATTATACAGCAAAAAACAGCGTTAAAAAAACTCTTGTCTTTTCTAGATTTCTACAAGGAAAATTTCAAAAATATCGCAGCTTCAGGAGGCTGTCCTATGATGAACGCGGCTGTAGAGGCCGATGACTCGCTGTCTTTTCTAACACCTAAAGTCAAACGCTCTTTTGACCTATGGAGACAACAGTTAATTCTAATCCTTGAAGAAGGAGTTGCCAGCGGCGAATTTAAACAGCATATTTCTACCGAAAATTATGCTATTACGTTTATGGCTATGGTTGAAGGCGGAATCCTGCTTTCCAAGATTTCCGGCCGAGCAAAAGATCTTGCCATTGTATTGGATAAAATGAAGGATATGGTGGATCGGGAGATCAAGGCGTAATTTTTTTTACAAAAACAAATACCAATTGGTATATTAATACATTTATATCAAAAAAAAGAGATGAAAAGAGTAGTAATAACTGGCATGGGAACGATTAACCCGCTGGGAGAAAATATAGACATATTTTGGGACAACATTTTACGGGGCGAGAACCATACAACGCTTATTAGCCGTTTTGATGCCTCGTTGTTTCGAACACAGATTGCAAGTGAAATTAAGCATTTTCAACCCGAAAAATACTTAGATAGAAATGAGATTAAACGAAGTGATCTCTTTACGCAATATGCTTTGTACAGTGCAGCGCAGGCGATGGAAGATTCGGGACTAGATCTCGATACCATGGATCCATTTGATATCGGTGTGATCTGGGGTGTTGGTCAGGGTGGAATGGAAACTTTCGAAAACGAAGTTGAGGCTTACGTAACGGGAGATTATAAACCGAGATTCAGTCCTTTCTTTGTTCCTAGACTTATTGTGAATATGGCTTCAGGCATGATTTCAATGAAGTATGGCTTAAAAGGAATCAATTACACCACCGTATCAGCTTGTGCCACATCCAATACGGCCTTTATGGACGCCTTTAATTACATTAGGCTCGGCAAAGCCAAAGTCTTCATCAGTGGCGGTTCAGAAGCCCCCATCACACCGGCATCAGTTGGCGGCTTTTCTGCAATGAAAGCCATGTCGAGCCGGCATGATAGTCCACAGACTGCGAGTAGACCCTTTGACCGCGATCGTGACGGTTTTGTCATGGGTGAAGGAGCCGGAGCACTCATCTTGGAAGAATATGAACATGCCAAGCAAAGAGGCGCAAAAATTTACGCAGAGCTTGTTGGGGCTTCAATGACCGCAGATGCTTACCATATGACCTCGCCCCATCCCGAAGGGATAGCGGCAGCCAAAGCCATGTCATTGGCGCTGGAAGAAGCAAAAATCGATATCAGCCAGCTCGACTATTTGAATCTCCATGCGACTTCCACACCAGTGGGTGATATCGCCGAACTTAAGGCCGTGCAACGGGCTTTTGGAAGCCCAAATAATCTATGGGTCAGTTCCACCAAATCGATGACAGGACATTTACTTGGGGCGGCTGGCGCTATCGAAGCAATCATTGCCATAAAATCCATCAACAATAATGTAATTCCTGCAACTATTAATATCGAAAATATCGATCCCGATATTCCCGAAGGAGTTCAGATTGTCATCAATCAACCGCATGAAAAAACAGTTCAGACCGCAATGAGCAATGCATTTGGCTTTGGAGGACACAATTCGAGTATCGTCTTCAAAAAGATTTAATTTTTTTGAAATAATTCTTGACAAAGTGTAAAAAACACACTATCTTTGTAGTATCATAATTTAGGTTTATAATTGGTTATTTAAGGTTTTCATTCTCCCCGTTTGAAAACCTTTTTTTTTGCCTATTTTTTTCATCAATTGCACGTATAGATCTGCTTTTTTGAATCGTTATTCCTGTTTGAAGGTCTTTAGGTTTATTTCCAGGAGTCGAATGGGTATAGAATTAGCATCACATCTGCATATCAACTTATAGCTAATCACAATTTTCAATCAATTTTTAGACAGTGATTCGTCACTCGTTATTCAGTTTCCACTGAGTCATCACTGAACGAGCACTGAACAAACACTGAACGAGCACTGAACAAGCACTATCTAAAACTATAATATAATTCCTACTTGATCCACAGTTGATTCGAAAAAAATTAAGACGAAAAAAGATAAGAGAGAACATTCTAACTGTCTTACACGTACATTGGAATTTAAAATGTGGTAAAATAGCAATTAAAGGATGCTATTTAAAGGCTATAAAAAACAGCGAGGCAACGGAAGTTGCCTCACTGCAAACCTGTTCTTTCATTTTACGAGTTTTAAATCGATAGTTGCCTTGTTGTACTTTAGCGGCAAGCCTAAATCTTGATTTCGGTACTGTATTCTAAATCACAGAGTAAAGCGTTTGTTTATATTGCTGCACATATTCTTTCGGATTGCAGCCTACGATTTGTTTAAAAACCCGATTAAAATTGGTTATGCTATTAAATCCGCAGTTATAGGCAATAAATGAAACACTGTCTAAGTGATCTTCATTTAACTGGTTACATACTTCCTTGACTCTTATTCTATTGAGGTAGGTGACAAAGGTAACACCGCAATGCTTTTTAAAATAACGGCAAAATGCCTGTGGAGTAAGATTAGCATGATCAGCAACATCCTCTAAGGTAATTTCGTCCCTATAATGTTCTTTAATATAATTACAGATAAAATTTATGCGATTCGGTCCTTGTATATTATCAAAAACCACTTCTACCCTTTCATTACAAAGCGCTTCTGCTTCACGGGATATATTTGCTAAAGACCACAATAGATAGAAGAAATGCATCAGTTTATCCATTTGGTCTGCAGATTTTAATAAACAGACCCGTTCTGCTATTTGGGGAAAATATGAATCGGGAACCTTAAACCCTCTTGAGTTGTTATAAATAAACTGATTCAACGATTCAAATTCCTCCAGGGAAAAAAGCGATTTAAGCCTTCCATTTGGATCGAAAAAAATGGAAACGGAGCGAGATTCATTCGAGAATCCGTCCTGGGAGGCAGACTTAAATACATGTGGTTGATTCGCTCCCAAAAAGAAAATATCATTTTCCTTAAAAGGATGTAAGGTGTCTTCCACAATCAAAACTCCCTTACCTTTTTTTATCCACATTAATTGAGCTTCTTGATGTCGATGGAAATGAGGATAAAAAGTTTCCAATATATCTTCTTGAATTGTTAGACTCTGTCCTCGCATGGTCGGCACATTAAATTGGAGCGTTTTCATATAGGTTTGTTTAGTTTTATGTTTACTGTTTAGTAACATAAATATAACAACTCCAAAGCAACAACACGACTTGGAAATAAAACATAAAAATACTATACTAAAATATGTTTAGTATTCGACAATATTTAATAATCCTCTAATAATACCACACACAAAACAACGAATTGACAATAAAAACCCATTTATATTGGAAAAATGGGTTAAAATACAATTAGACTTTGATAAATTGTGATAATTATTATTCAATAGAAAGATTGAACTTTATTAAATTTCGTTTTTAGCACTTTTTAGTATAAAAAACGGAGAACATATCATTTGTAACAAGAACAAACACTACACATTAAAGAAAGACCTTTTAAATAAATCATTTTGAAGCGCATAAATTTTACGATATTCGTACTACACAATAGGCACCTAATTAGACAATCCAACTTCAAATAATTCCCAAAACTTATGTTCAAAAAAGAAGTATATCTTAATCGCCGAAATAATCTGTTATCAAAGTTCACAACTGGCAAAATTCTTTTGCTAGGTAACATTGAAAATCCGATCAATTTTGAGCACAATACCTATCCATTTCGTCAAGACAGCAGCTTTTTATATTATATAGGTATCAAAAGTCCATGTTTGGCGGCCGTATTGGATGCTGAAAAAAACGAGACCATATTATTTGGCGACGAAATGACAATCGATGATATTGTGTGGATGGGTCAACAGCAAACTTTAGCTGAAAAGGCAGACCTGTCGGGTATCGACAAAATCCTGCCTTTCAATCAACTTTTCGACTACCTTAGCAAAGGAAAACAGGAGGATATTCACTATCTTCCTCCTTATCAGTCGCATAATAAATTATTACTTGAGCAGCTAACCGGCCGTACTGCAAATCAGCTCACCCCCTCTGTGGCTTTGATTAAAGCAGTCGTCGCACAAAGAAGCATTAAATCGGCAGAAGAAATCCTCGAACTGGAGAAAGCGGTAGATATTGCCGTTGAGATGCATCGTATCGCTATGCGTATGACAAAACCTGATTGTTACGAATATCAGATCAGTAATGCCATGCAGCATTTTGCGCAAGATCAGGGTACCTCCTTCTCCTATCCACCGATAGTTACAAAACGTGGTGAAATCCTACACAATCATATGCAATTTCACCAACTTTATGCAGGTGATCTGCTTCTCAATGATTCGGGCGTCGAAACCGCTATGGGCTATGCGTCAGACTTGACCAGAACCTTTCCTGTAGGAAAACGTTTCACTGCGTTACAAGAGGAAATATACCAGATTGTTTTACATGCGTTTAAAACGGCAGAGCAGCTCCTGACTGCCGGAATCCACTTTAAAGAAATTCATTTAAAAGCTTGTGAAGCGCTTGTAGACGGACTTATACAAACAGGATTTATGAAAGGGAATACGCAAGATGCTGTCGCGAACCATGCCCATGCACTTTTCTTCCAATGTGGACTCGGCCATATGCTCGGCCTCGATGTACATGATATGGAAGATCTCGGCGAGCAATATGTTGGATATACCGAAGCAGAACCAAAGGATACCCAAACTTTTGGCATTAAATCGCTGCGGCTCGGTAAGAAACTGGAAGCTGGTAATGTGCTAACCGTTGAACCTGGCATCTATATTATTCCAGAACTAACGCAGCTTTGGGAGCAACAAAATTTACACAAAGAATTTATCAACTATGATTTCTTAAATAAACAGCTTGATTTTGGTGGGGTTCGTATTGAAGACAATTACTTGATCGAGCAGAATGGATACCGACGTCTCGGACAATACCTTGAACGTGAAATCCAGGAAATCTATCAGCTTAAAGACAATCCAATTGACTAAATAAACTCGTGATAAAACCTTGAAAGTGAACTGAAATCTTTTTTGGGGATTCTTAAAAAAAACAGATAAACAAATGAACAGAATTAAACAGTTAATCTTTATTATCCTTATACTGGTTTTTTATGCGCCAAATTTACTTGTTGCACAGCGATTGTGGACAGATCAGGGTGACCAGTATTATGAATTTTCCGACAAGGGAATAGAAACGGTAAATCCGCTAAATGGCATGCGGACAGTCTTCCTTTCGCAACAATTACTTATTCCAAAAGGCGCGACGGCGGCCTTAAAGGTCGAAAATTTTTCCATCTCCAAAAATAAGGAGCTTATTTTGATCTATACCAATAGCAAAAGAGTATGGCGAGAGAATACGCGCGGTGATTATTGGGTTTACAACAAGAAGACCAATCAATTGCAGCAACTAGGCAAGAAATTCCCAGCCTCGCAACTGATGTTTGCGAAGTTTAACCCGCAAGCGGATAAAGTAGCATACGTGAACAAAGCTGACCATAATATCTACCTAGAGGATCTCGCCAATGGCAGCATTGTTTCGGTTACTAACGATGGTACAGACCGTTTAATCAATGGTACTTTCGACTGGGTATACGAAGAAGAATTTGGTTGTAAAGACGGTTTCCGTTGGTCGCCGGACGGCACTTCCCTTGCTTATTGGAAACTTGACGCCCGCAACATCCGCAATTTTCTAATGATCAACAATACCGATAGCCTCTACTCCTACACCATTCCCGTAGAGTATCCTAAAGTTGGACAATCACCGAGTGCCTGCTCCATATGGACTTATGAACTTGCAAATAGCAAGAACACACAGATCAATATCCCGGGAGATCCCAACCAGCATTACATCCCACGTATGGAGTGGTGCCTTGATAGCAAACAACTTATTCTGGAGCAACTCAATAGAAAACAGAATGAGAGCAAGATCTACACTGTTGCACTCTCCGATAATAAAGCGCAGAACATACATCAGGAGCAAAGCGATTCGTGGATTGATATCAAAGCACGGTGGAACAACAACGATCCTTCCGGATGGGACTGGGTTCAAGGCGGCAAGGCCTTCATCTGGGTATCTGAAAAGGACGGCTGGCGCAAAATTTACCAGATCGATCTAGCAGGAAATGAGAAGCTGGTTATGAAAGCCGATTATGATATGATCAATCTTGATTTTTTTGATCCGAAAAATGAAACCATTTATTTTACGGCCTCGCCAAGCAATGCGACGCAAAAATACCTCTACAGCGTATCTACAAAAGGTGGCGTTCCAAAACGACTTACACCAGGCTCATACGAAGGAACCTGCGATTATGATATTTCAAAAGACGGTAAAATCGCCATCTTCAACTTTAGCAACCGGACAACATTACAGCACAATGCCGTTATTGAATTACCGACCCACAAAATACGCGTCGACTTTGAACTGAAACGTGAAAAGAAAGTCAGCGACGGCATTGCGGAGTTTTTTAAAGTTAAAACCACCGAAGGTATTGAATTAGATGGCTGGATGGTAAAGCCACTGGATTTCGATCCCAATAAAAAGTATCCTGTTGTCTTTATGGTTTATGGCGAACCCGCATCACAAACTGTGATAGACAATTTTGGTGCAGGTTATAACAGTCTATATAAAGGAAATATGGCACAGGACGGTTATATTTATATTTCGTTGGATAATCGCGGTACGCCTGCTCCTAAAGGCAGCTCTTGGCGAAAAAGCATCTACCGCAATATCGGACAGCTCAATATTCGCGACCAGGCTTTAGCAACGCAAGAAATACTGAAATGGCCGTTTGTCGACAATTCACGCGTGGCCGTTTGGGGCTGGAGCGGTGGCGGATCGAGTACGCTTAACCTATTGGGGCAATATCCGCAGATCTATAAAACCGGTATTGCCATTGCAGCGGTAGCCAATCAGTTACTATACGACAATGTATACCAAGAACGCTATATGGGCCTTCCGCAAGAAAATCTGGCGGACTTTGAAAACGGCTCGCCACTGAAATATGCAAAAAATATCAAAGGCAACCTACTCTACATCCATGGAACTGGAGACGACAATGTGCACTATCAAAATGCCGAAGTCCTGATCAATGAACTGATCAAAAATAACGTGCAGTTCCAGCTGATGTCTTATCCAAACCGCAGCCATTCAATTAGCGAGGGACAGGGCACACATGAGCATTTAAGGACATTATTTACAAACTATCTAAAATTACATTGTCCTCCGGGAGGAAGATAGACTGAATCGTTATTATTTAAAAATGAAAAAAATACTGTTATATGCATTGGGTACCTGCGGTCTATTGACCGCAGGTATACAGCAATCGGCAGCGCAGCTGATGAAAGAAAAAAATGAATTCACAAGAGCGGATTCACTGCGCGGATACCTGACGCCATTACGCACCTGCTACGACATCCAATACTATCATCTGGATGTTAAGGTGGATATAGATAATAAATATATTTCAGGTTCAAACCTTTTCCGTTTCAAGGCCACGACTGATTTTAACCGCCTGCAATTTGATCTTTTTGCAAATTTAAAAGTAAATAAAGTCATTTATAAAGGGAAAGAACTTTCCTTTACCAGAGAGCACAATGCGGTCTTTGTCGAATTTCCTACTGCGATCAAGAAAGGGACACAGGATGAATTTACCGTGTTTTATGAAGGTCATCCGACAGAGGCGGTTAAAGCTCCATGGGATGGTGGCTTTGACTGGAAAAAAGACAGCAAGGGCAAACCGTGGGTAGCAACCGCATGCCAGGGTATGGGCGCGAGTGTCTGGTGGCCAAACAAAGACCATCAATCCGATGAAGTGGATAGTATGATGATTTCCATTGCCGTCCCAAAAGAGGTGATGAATGTGTCCAATGGTCGCCTGGTCAAAGTAGAAAAAATGAAGGATGGTTATACCAAATACCATTGGAAAGTCGCCAATCCGATCAACAACTACAATGTCGCCATCAATATCGGCGATTATGTTCATTTTAAGGAAAAATATAAAGGTGAAAAAGGACCATTGGATATAGATTACTATATCTTGCGCGAAAATGATACGGCAGAAAAGAAAGCCCATCTTCAAAAAAATGCCAACCAGACCTTAGAGGCTTTTGAACATTGGTTTGGTCCATATCCGTTCTATGAAGATGGCTATAAGCTTGTTGAAACCTACCATACAGGCATGGAACACCAAAGTGCCATCGCCTATGGAAACCATTATCAAAATGGCTATCGTGGCGGGGATGCGTCGGGAACTGGCTGGGGACATAAATGGGATTTTATTGTGGTCCACGAATCTGGCCACGAATGGTTTGGCAACAATATAACCTCCGCTGATCTGGCCGATATGTGGATCCATGAAAGCTTCACGAACTATTCTGAAGGTTTATTTATCGACTATTTCTATGGCAAAGAAGCTAGCCAAGCGTACGCTCATGGTATCCGAAGTGGAATCCAAAATGACAGCCCCATTCAGGGCCCCTACCACGTCAATAAAGAAGGATCTGGCGATATGTACCCTAAAGGCGGTGTCATGCTCAACATGATCCGTACAATGATTGACAACGATGAAAAATGGCGAAATATTCTCCGGGGACTAAACAGCAGGTTTTATCATCAGCAAGTCGATTATAATGATATCGTCAACTACGTAAATCAGCAATCCGGTTTAGACCTGTTAAAAGTATTTGAACAGTATGTACAGCATACCGCCATTCCTACACTGGAAATCAAACAAGATCCTTCGGGGAGAGTCTTGGGCCGATGGATCAGTGAAGTCAAAGGCTTCCATATGCCTATACATATTGGCGTAAAAGGTCAAAAAAGAGAACTTATCCAGTTGGATCAACGTTTCAGACCGATTAAAATAGCCGGTTTAACGAAAGATAATATTGATATCGATACGTTCAACTATTATGTTGGCGTATTGGTCGAATAAAACGGATTCAAGGTTACAGACATAAAATAAATGCAACGCCCCGGAAAGTAAGTCACTTTCTGGGGCATTGTATTTATTGAACCACTCTTATCGCTTCATAAGTATTCCCAATTGGACCCTTCATGACTTCGCAAACACCAAAAGCAATGAAAGCAAACTGAAGGTTCCTTCTGTCCAATAAGATCAGGTACTTTCAGAAAAAATAGGCAATAAACCTACATTACTGGATCATTCATTATAGGATCATTAGCCTACTAACGATCAATACTGACTCCATACAGGCGGGTCTACGCCAAGTAGATGTTTAACAAAATAGTCCCTCCTTTTTCGTTCACCATAATCTCCCCCAGAAGAATGTCCCATCCCAGGAACCATAATAAAATCATGGTTCTTACGCGCTTTGATCAAGGCATCAACCAATTGGAAAGTGGATGAAGGATCCACATTTTCATCCAGTTCTCCAACAATCAACAAAAGATTTCCTTCCAGCTTAGCGGCATTTTCAATATTGGAGCTGGCCGCATATTCAGGCCCTACAGGCCAGCCCATCCATTGCTCGTTCCACCATATTTTATCCATTCGGTTATCGTGGCAACCACAGGAGGAAACACCAACTTTGTAAAACTCCGGATGGAATAACAGCGCGCCCGTCGAGCTTTGACCGCCAGCCGACGTTCCATAGATCCCTACTCTACCGATATCCATGTATTTGTATTGTTTCGAAGCGGCCCGCATCCAGGCGATCCGATCGGGAAAGCCCGCATCTTTCAGATTTTTCCAACAGATATCATGAAAAGCCTTTGAACGATTTGACGTCCCCATTCCATCGATCTGCACCACGATAAAGCCCAATTCCGCCAATTCATACATCCCACTCGGGTTGCTGTAGAATGATTTGGGCACGAAAGAGCTATGCGGTCCCGCATAAATATATTCGATGACAGGATAACTTTTTGCAGGATCAAAATTGGTCGGTCGAATAATAATACCCCAGATATCCGTTGCACCATCCCGTCCCTTGGCTTTAAAGGCTTCTGGAGCACGCCAGCCTACCGCTTCGAGCAAGCTGCTGTTTGTTTTCTCCAGTTCCATGATAAGACGACCATGGTTGTCGCGCAATACTGAAATTGGCGGCTGATCAACTCGGGAATAGGTATCCACAAACAAGGAATAGTCTTTATTGAAAAAAGCTTGATGATTTGCATTTTCTTCCGTCAGCAGTTTTAAGCCCTTTCCATCTAAACCGATTGAATAATAATGGATCAAATAGGGATCTTCCTCTGCATTCATACCACTGCCTTCAAAAATGACCGTTCGTTTGTCAGCGTCGACATGTACGACTTTCCGAACCACCCAATTTCCCTTTGTGATTTGATTTTTCACTTTTCCAGTAGATCCATCATAAAGATACAGGTGGTTCCATCCGTCACGCTCAGAAGCCCACACAATTTCCTTTCCATCGGCTAGATCCTCCCGATATTTCTTACCGCTATAATCGATAAAGGTCTTATTTTGTTCTCGGATCAAATAACTGGACATACCGCTATTGGCATCCATTTGCATGACACCATAGACCTGATGCCCGCGTTTGTTATACTCGAAGGTAAATGCTCTACTGTCATCGCGCCAGGATAATTCCGAAAGATAAAATTGATTCGGTATAAGCTCCGCATCAAATACCCACAGTTTATCTTTTTCGAGATCATATAAAACGGGTAGTTTTTGCGCTAATTCGTCACCAGGTTTGACATAATCTCGTGTCTGAATCTTTGGCTGTAATTGATCTTTAGGGGAAGATTCAATAAGCGTCAGTTGTCTGATCTCTATTTTTTGTGTTTTTACTGTAGCCAATTTCCGGCTATCCGGTGCCCATTGAATATCATTGCTATAGTAGTTTGACGTATTACCATCAAACGTAATTTGTCGCGCCTGATTTAAGTTTCCCTTCTTTGCTAAGAAAACATTATTGTTGCGGATAAAAGCAACATGTATTTTATCTGGAGATTCAACTTCCCGATAGGTATTTCCTTGTTCACGCTGCCCCCAATATCGCGGATTGCGCTCTTTACTTCCACTTGCAGCGCCCTGGCTCAATTGCGAGGAACGGCGGTTCCAGATCCAAAAGTAGCCCGCGATATCGAGCGAAACTTGATCTTGATCCATCAATTTTATCTGATCATTGGAAATAACGCGATTTTCGACTTTTCGTTCCAGCTTTTCATCCACCAAGGAAAATACCTTCGTTAGATCAAACAGCGGTTCTTTTGTTTTTGCCTGGGGATTGACCAAAATGTACTCTTTTCCCTGCGCCGTATTTCGATCATACCAAAACAGGTCCCCCCCATCATTCCAATAAAACTGCCCCGGTAGATTTTCGATTTTATTGGTCAATTGTTTTTTTAGGTTTTGTGCACGGGTATAATCTACCAAAGTTCCTTGACCAAACAGAAACTGTGCAGACAACAACAAAACCACTGTACTAAGAAACTTCATATTTTCTTCGCTTAGGATTGATTAAATAATAGATCGGGATACCCAATAGTGCAATGATAATGCCTGGCCAGGTATAATTTGGTTTAAAAATTACCATCAAGCCGATAAAGGCTAGCCCCATCAGAATATAAAGAATGGGAAGAAAAGGATATCCAAATGCTTTATAGGGTCTGTTCAAATCCGGACGCGTGATACGGAGGCGAATAATACCTGCAATTGCAAGGACATAAAAGATCACGACCACACAGGTAATCATATCCAATAAGTCACCATATTTTCCACTCAAACACCATATTGACGCTGCAAGACACTGTATCCAGAGGGCCCAGGCGGGTACCGCATGTGCATTCAGCTTGCCTGCCCTTTTAAAAAACAAACCATCTTTAGCCATGGAATAATACACCCTCGCGCCGGCCAGGATAATTCCATTATTGCAACCGAAGGTACTAATCATGATCATAATGGCTATAATCGTGATCCCAAAAGGGCCGAATACTTCTTGTGCCACACTCATCGCTACCCGATCCTTTGGTGCGTTGACCATAGCTTCCAAAGGCAATATGCCCGTATACATTAAATTGGTCAACAGATAGATGACGGTGACCAGCAAAGTCCCTAATGCCAGACTCAATCCGATATTGCGTTGCGGATTCTTAATTTCGCCCGCTACAGCTGAGGATGAGTGCCAAGAATCGCTACTGAAGAGGGCTCCGACCATAGCCGCAGAAAAAGCACCCATTGCTGAAAACCCATCATAAGATGTGTAGGTTCCATCCACATTTAAGCGGCGCATGGACCAAAGCGAAATATTGTCCCAGTTCAAAGCCCAGCTTCATGTTTCAAAGCCAGGAAGCCAAAGAGCAACAAAAGCAACAGGCTCCCAATTTTGATCAATGTAATGGATGTCTGCACACGCTTTCCGCTATTTACACCCCTTGAATTAATGTAGGTTAATACCATAATGACCGCAATGGCCAGCACCTGTGCTGCCGAGACGCGGTAATCTGACCATTCAAGCAGATAGACATCTTCGTCCATAAAGGGGAAAAGGTAGGCAGTGAATTTAGCAAACGCAACGCCGACGGCGGCGATTGTCGCGGTTTGTATCACAGCAAAAAATGTCCAGCCAAATACAAAACTCAATACGGGACCATAAGCCTCCCGAAGATAAATATATTGGCCACCGGCCTTGGGAAACATCGCGCTGAGTTCACCATAACTCAATGCTGCTGTTAAAGTCATAAATCCACAGATTAGCCAGACAACCATCATCCAACCCGCAGAACCGGTATTGCGTGCGATATCTGCAGAAACGATGAAAATTCCAGAACCAATCATACTTCCAACAACAAGCATCGTTGCATCGAGCAATCCCAGCGACTTTTGAAAAGTTTGTTTTGACTCACTCATAAACACCTAGTTGTTAAAATGATAGAATTTCCAATTTGTCTCATGGTCTGGTTTTAATTGCTCGCCTTTGATAATCGCTCTTAGCATTTCCATGGGCAGGTAATTTTCTTTAATCACACGATCATGAAAATCAGCAAATGACATTTTACCCTGATCAACCACCTCCTCTTTGATCCGCATCAGTTGTAATCCGCCGACCAGATAAGCCAACTGGTATAAGGGATCATATGAACCTTCAAAAGACCTCTTTACTTCACCATGGGCATTAGCAGACTCAAATCCCACCCTGTCTACCAAGTAATCTATGCATTGCTGCGGCGTCCATTCACCCAAATGAAATTTAATACTAAAGGTTATTCGCGCACAGCGGTGCATACGCCAAAATAACATTCCTATACGCTCTTCGGGAGTTTTGGCAAATCCTTTACTATACAATAATAATTCCCAATAAAGTGTCCATCCTTCTGTCCAAAAGGGTGTATTAAACGCTTCCTCGCGATAAGGCTTGTAGCGCCTATTCATAAAATATTGCAAATGATGACCGGGGACCAATTCATGCTGCACAGTACCGCGGGAGAAATAAGGATTATTACCACGCATACTCATCAATTTTGCCTGTTGATCCATCGTGTTGGTTGGATATGATATACTAATTTCCCGACCACCCGTAAAAAAAGGGTTGACACGCTGACGTTCTGGGGTCATCATGATCATTCCCCAAGTTTCATCTGCCAGTTCAGGAATATCCATGAGTTTATTTTTTTGAATAAACTGCTGTGCATCGTTATACAATTTCAGGATGAGTTCCGGCTGTTTACCAATGGGAACGTAGGAGTTTTTAACCTGCTCCTGTGCTGCCCGCCAGTCGTCTCCAAACCCCATTTCACGACTCGCTTTCAATAACTCTGCTTCACACCATTTAAACTCTTGATCAGCCAATTTTAGCAGATCGGCAGCTGTATAACTGATCATTTCAGCTTTGAGTCTTCGGTTTATTTCTTTTTCGCCAATCGGCACACCCGCAATCTGGCTACCATCATCAAAAACTTTCCGGTCGCTTTTTGCGGCTAATTTCTCCTTATAATCCGACAATTTACTTTTCACCTGTTGAAATATGGCGGGTACCCACCAGGTAAATTCAGGGTCGTATCCATTATAGAAATCGAAGGTGCTTGTTATCCTTAAATCCAAAGAATTTAATAGGCCAACCAAAAAGTTCACATCTGCATCAGGAATATTGGTCTTTTCTTGCAAAGCGGTTATCGATCGATCGATTTCATCGACAACCCGCGTCAGCTCTTTCGCGACATCTTCTCCCGCCAAACGTTTTCCTCGACGACGTTCCTTTTCGAGTTTAAATATTCGTTGTGCAAAAGGTAAATACAGGGATAACCTGTTGTAATTCGACTCATGTTCTTTCAGTGCAAGGAGATCACTTTTTAGTTTGCGCTTCAGTAAGATAAAATCCACCTGCCCAGATGTTTCAAGTTCTTCATAGGGAAATTTGTCCAATTTGTTCAAATATTCGTTATCCAAACGTTGAAGACGTGCCAGCTGTTCGGGCGATGCTGCAGCCTGTTGATTGCCCCAGCCTTTGGGCATTGGACCATAGAAATAGTTGATCGCCTCAACATCATGCCCATATTGCACGATATAAGGTTCTATGGGGGTGGTATGCTCGTATAATTTCATCTTTTGTGCATGTGTGGATACCGGGAATAGAAAGAGTAGTCCATAAAACAGTGTTTTGGGAGCTTTAAAAGAAAAAGAACGATTCATAATTCAGGTATTGGTTTATATCATAATTTTATCGATCAAAACGATCGGGCCTAAACCCATCAATATCAGCCTGTATTTTTTGTCCGGCCAATAAATCTGCAATGATTTTCCCGTATGCTGGACCTAAACTCAAGCCCATCATCCCACCTCCACCGGCAACCAGGACATTGTCAAATTTTTCCAATCGTCCCAAATAAGGCAATCCATCGGGCGAGCAGGGCCTATAACCATACCATATTTTTTCCTTTGGATAATCGACTTGTAGCTCCGGGTAATATTTGGGAATAGACTCTACTATGCCACGAACACGATTTTCATAAATTTTATCATTTGCAGGTCCCAATTCCATCGTACCACTGAATCTGATCTGGCCATTCATGGGGGTTACAGCAACACGAGCTTCCAGTAATAATGCCGCATGATTCAAGCTCTGCTCACCCTGGGGCTGATACATAAAAGAATATCCTTTTCCAGGCATAAGCGGTGTATTTAAATGCAACTTTGAAGTCAGCTGCGGCAAATAAGCACCGCCAGTCAAGACAAAAGCATCTGCCTGAAAACTTCCTTTATTGCTGATTGCCTCTTTAATCTTATTTCCGGCCGTCATAAATTTATGGACTTCAGTTTCTTCGAAAAAAGCAACACCTGCGGCTTTCAGGTATTGAATCAATTGCTGCATTAACTTGGGTGGATATAGTTTTCCATCGCAGCGATAAAGTATAGCACCCAATACATCTAGCTTCAGATTAGGTTCCAGTTCTTGAACGGTATTTCCTTCGAGGATATCGACATCGAGTCCGAGGTCCTGTGCACGATGCGCCAGCTCAATCTCCTCATGTTGCATTTCTTTCGATTTATACATCATCAGGATACCATTCTGCTTCAATTCAAAATCAAAATTATCTTCTTGGGCCAGTTCGTCATACAAGCGGCTGCTATAGAGATTCAGGTCACGTATGGCGGAAGCATGTTGCTCCACATGCGTGCGGTTGGCATGTTTTAGGAATTTCAGACCCCAATTGATCAACCGCGGATTGAGCGAAGGCCGTACATAAAAGGGGCTTTTACTATTGAACATCCACTTTATTCCTTGCGCGACTATCCCGGGGGCTGCCAAGGGCGTAAAATGACTGGGGACGATCATGCCTGCATTGCCATAAGAACAATTATTGTCCAAAGTATTTTTTTCCAGGATTTTCACATCCCAACCATCTCTCACCAGGTAATAGGCCGAAGCAAGACCAGCAATTCCAGCACCTATTACAACAACTGTACCTCTATTATTTTCTTTCACGTTGCTCTTTTCTTATTAATGTATTAAATCACCTGAAAACCGCCAAAATAAGGATCTTCATCATCCAAAAAAATGGTATTATATCCTGTTATCCGTGCCCAGCCTTCGATGGACGGCACAATAGCAGGCTTACCATCCACGGTTGTTTCCGCTTCAATTTTGCCGGTAAATTGTGAACCAATATAACTTTCATGTATAAATTCCGTTCCTTTTTTAAGCTTCCCTTTCGCGTACCACTGCGCCATACGCGCCGAAGTACCTGTACCACAAGGAGAACGATCCAAGGCATTATCGCCAACCAGTACGGCGTTGCGTCCGGACGAGTTGGGAAGCGTTGGATTACCTGTCCATTGGATATGTGTCAACCCATGAATATTCGCATCTTCGGGATGAACAAAAGCATATTTTTCGTTGAGCAGTTGACGAATTATTTTCCCATAATGGATCAATTGGCTCGCAGAATAAGAACTGATATCGTCAAAATTAGCCTGGGGATCAATAATACCATAGAAATTGCCACCGTAGGCAACATCTACGCTGATAATTCCTAAATCTGGACAGTCTACCGTTAGCCCTTCAGCATATAAAAAAGACTTGACGTTAGTAAGCTTTACGCTTTTCACCTTAGGACCCTCTTGAATATAATCGATATGTACAAGCCCTGCCGGAGTTTCCAACCTTAATTTTCCGGGAATTTTAGGTTGAACGAGTCCCTCCTCGATGGCAATCGTTACGGTACCGATCGTTCCGTGTCCGCACATAGGCAGACAACCACTGGTCTCAATATAAAGAACGCCGATATCGTTTTGCGGATCAAATGGTGGATAAAGCATACTTCCACTCATCATGTCATGTCCCCTTGGTTCAAACATCAATCCTTTGCGAATCCAGTCGTACTCACGTATAAAATGCAATCTGCGCTCCATCATGGAATTACCCGCTAGCAATGGGGTTCCCCCTGCAACCAATCGTACGGGACAACCACAGGTATGCGAATCAATACAAAAAAAAGTCTTCTTCATTTCTGAGTCCTTGTTGTTTATATGGTCATTTATCTATATTATGCTTTCGTCCATTGTTGATTGACCAGACGATCAATTTGTAATGGGTTTCCGTCTTGTAGCTCTTTAGGTAAAAACTCATTCGGCCAATTCTGGAAGCTAAAAGGTCGGACGAACCGTTTTACCGCATCTGGCCCTACTGAAGTAAAACGAGCATCTGTGGTTGCGGGATAAGGTCCGCCATGCTGCATGGCATACTGAACCTCTACGCCTGTTGGCATACCTTGGAACAGCAGTCTTCCGCATTTGTCCTGAGCCATTGCAAAAAGAGCCGGGCATTCATGTATGTCCTGCGCCGTGGCAGCGAAAGTCAGGGTAATCTGCCCATCAAGCTGTTGCATGACAAGATTCATCTCATTTTGGTCGTTACAGGATACAATCAACCCAAAAGGTCCAAAAACCTCTTCCAGCAAGTTGGGGTTGTTCAACACCTGACTTGCTTCAGTTTCGACAAGTAAAGCTCGGGCAAAATCATGGTGTGTATTATCTTCTCCTTCCCCCAATACGCTGATCCCTTCCGATTGAACCATTTCGCTTTTTAGGCGATTGTAGCTATCCAGAATACCCGCATGTAACATTTTCCCTGTAGCAGCAGATTTTAGTTCGCTCTTTAAGGCCAGTTTGAGCCGATCGAACGGTTCGCCCGCCAAGCCTACCAATACACCCGGATTAGTACAAAACTGCCCTACACCGAGGAGTAATGATCCAATATACTGCTTTGCAAATGCTTCCAGATGATTAGCGAGGTAGTCTTGCAAAATAAAAACCGGATTTACGCTTCCCATTTCAGCAAATACCGGAATAGGTTCAGGTCTCGACTGCCCTAAATCAAACAAGGCTTTTCCGCCACGAAATGAACCTGTGAATGCCACAGCCTTTACCTGTTTATGGCTTACCAACTGTTGTCCAACAGCAAATGAATCTGACAGTATATGATTAAAAACACCGATTGGGGCACCCTGTTTTGAAACCGCACGATCAATAGCGTCAGCCATTAATTGAGAAGTTTTAAGATGCGCAGGATGAGCTTTTACGATGACTGAGCAGCCAGCACCAATGGCACTTGCTGTATCTCCGCCAGCTGTTGAAAAGGCGAAAGGAAAATTACTCGCGCCAAAAACGACCACTGGACCAAGTCCTTTGTTATATTTCCTTAAATCAAATTGGCCATTTGGATCCCGATCTATCCGAGCTTCACTGTATAAACCAGTACGAACAGCATCGGCATATCGACGCCATTGATTGACTGTTCTCGCCTTTTCACCCTGCAGTCTTCCCAAAGGTAGTGCCGTTTCCAGATGAGCAGTTTCAATCAATATTTCGCCCAATTCCTCAATTTCAGCGGCAATGGCATACATCAATTCCGCTCTTTCGATGACATCCTTTTGCTGAAGAAACTGAAATCCAGCCTCCGCCTGTTTTACGACGTCATCAATCTCATTTTCGTTTCTATCCATTCCTTTTGTTTTTATTGTAAGTAGTATCTTCAAAAATCAATAAAAACCTTCCCTATATTTTCATTCCTTGCGGTTATTCAATATAATAAGAAGGTCCTTCTCGCCTATTTTTACTTGGTCCCTAAAAGAAAATTTCCTGAACCCTCATAGCTAGAAAGTTCAGAAGCATTCCTATAATTGTGGTCTCGTTGCGATTGAATCTGCAATAATTTTTTTCACACGTTGTTCTTCCTCACCGATCAATGGTAATCTTGGAGCGCGTGTATAAGGTGTTGAAATTCCTTCAGCTGTAGCGGCCAATTTAATGTATTGGACCAATTTAGGATGAATATCCAATTCCAACAAAGGCATAAACCAACGGTATATTTCTACCGCTTTTTTATATTCACCAGCTTTCACAAGATCATACATAACCACTGTTTCTCTTGGGAATGCGTCCACCAATCCAGCGACTAACCCATCAGCCCCTAACATTAAAGACTCGAGCCCCAAGGTATCTACACCGGCCATAATCTTTAATCGATCACCAAAACGATTTTTCAAACGCGTGATATTGGTTAAATCTCGTGTAGATTCTTTCACTGCCTGGATATTTGGTTCCAACAATAGTTCTTCAAACATATCCAACGATACATAAGTACTATAGTCAACTGGGTTATTATAGATTAAAATTGGCAGTTTGGTACTTTGTGCAACAGCACGAAAATAAGCGACAGCTTCTCTATCATCGGCTCTATAGCGCATTGGTGGCAATAACATCAAACCATCGGCTCCCAATTCCTCACTGGTCTGCGCCACTTTGATCGCAGCAGCAGTTGTATTTTCTGCAATATTTAGCAATACGGGTACACGACCACCAACAAGTTTCAACGCATAGGTCAATAAATCATACTTTTCTTCTGTAGTCAAAACACTTGCTTCCCCCAATGATCCAGCGATAATCAAACCGTGAACACCTCCATCCAATTGTGCTTCAATGTTTTTACCAAACATATCAAAATCCAAATTTCCATTTTCATCAAATGGTGATAACATTGCAGGATATATTCCTTCCCATTTAAATTGTGCCATAGCGTATTATTTTAATATTTCTTTATCACAAATCTATCTGGAATAGTACGTTCAGTCTTCTTATGAATTAATCAACACTGACCTAATATTGACCTTTTCTCGTAAATACAACTCACGAGGATTCAAAAGAATGTTTTTTCTAATTTTAAATACAGCTTTATAACTTATCTCGGCAAAACTTCAACGAAGTGCTTTTTATGTTGAGGCTTAATTTAAGGAACTTAAATGTAAATTCAACATTTATAACAAGATTTACACAAAATAGCATGTAAACGATATATCGCTATTCGCTTCAACTTTGGATTGCTATTACGAAACGTACAGCTGCATGTTAAAAATAACAAAGGTTGCACTGTCAGACAGGCAACCTTTGTTTCGTATATAATAATTAAAAATGGGTAACTAATCGCGGTTCTCCTTCTTATAAGCGAAGTAAAAAACAATAGGTAGTACTGAAAACGAGAGAATCATACAAATAATCAATCCACCAACGATCATAATCGCCAGAGGTTTTTGAATTTCAGACCCCATACCGTTTGAAAGTGCAGCTGGCAATAAGCCCATCGCCCCCATTAATGCAATCATTAAGATGGGTCTGATCCGGCTTTTGACAGCTTCATAAATAGCGGGTTTCAAGCGCATTTTATTCAACAGATTTTCTTTCATAATCCCGATTAAGACAATACCATCAATCGTGGCTACCCCAAAGAGAATAATAAATCCGATACCGGCCGAAATTCCAAATGTCGTTCCAGTAATCCACAAGGAAATGAATCCACCAATAAAAGCAAAGGCGAGGGTCAGTGAAGAAATCAGCGTATCTTTGACATTACCAAAATTGGCATACAGCAAGAGTAAGATCAAAATCAACGAAATTGGAACAACATTCATCAGTTGTTTTGTTGCCCGTTCCTTGCTTTCGAATTCACCAGCCCAGACGACCTTATAGGATTTGGACAGTTTCACATCTCTTTCTATCTGTTTTTTCGCATCGGCAATTGTGCTTCCCAAATCTCGACCTTCAATATTGAAGCCAACACCAATATAGCGGGAATTCCCTTCTCTGTAAATAAATGCCGGCCCGGTATGATAATCTATTGTTGCGATCTCCCGTAGGGGTACTTTCTGATCATTCATCGTCGGAATAATGATATTTCCGATCTTCTCGGGGTTGTCGCGGTATGATTTTTGGAAGCGCAGGCGAACATCAAAGATCCGCTCATTTTCGTAGAAATGTGTCACAGATTGCCCCCCGATAGTCATTTCGATCACGGACTGCACATCTTTGGTTGAAACGCCATATTTAGCCATTTTTGAATCATGCAGTTGAATGCGGAGTTCTGGCAAACCTATATTTTTAAAAACATTGACATCCGTAATGCCATTGACCTTTTTTAGTGACTCTGCAAACTTATTGGCCTTATTCTCTAAATCTTGTAAGTTTTCACCAAAGATTTTGATAACTAGTGGACTTTTTACCCCGGCCACATACTCCTCCACATTATCCTGAATCGGCTGGCTAAAGCCAAAGTTGATTCCAGGAAAAGTCTGCAGGCTATCCCGCATCTGACTGATCAATTTCTCTTTGGAAAGTTTACGTTTCCACTCCCCCTCGGGCTTCAATTCAATATTAAATTCAATATTAAAAAAGCCTGTTGGATCCGTGCCATCATTGGGACGGCCTGTCTGTGTCATTATAAAGTCGATCTCGTCAAACTGCTTCATCAGTTTTGTTTTCATTGTTTTGGTCAGCTTCACCGATTCTTCCAGGTTGACACTATTGGGTAAGGTTGCGCGAACATAGATTGCACCCTCATTCAATTTTGGAAGAAACTCGGAACCATAATGGCTAAACCGGAACATACAGACGAACAAGACAACCATAAAAATCGACAATGTCCATTTTGGATGGTCAAAAGCCTTTTTAAAACCTTTAAAAATGGCATTACGGCTGACTTTAGTGATCTTATTTTCATCTTCTTTGATGTTCTTTTTTAATAAGTATTTACACATCGCGGGCACATAGGTCAAACTTAGGATCAAGGACCCCAATAAGGCGTAACCGAGCGTAAAGGCTAATGGTGAGAACATTTTTCCTTCCACCTTTTGAAAAGAGAAAATAGGAGTCAGTGCGACAATTAAAATCAATAGTGCAAAAAAGATATACCCTGCAACAGAACCTGCACTTTTTTTTATGATCCCTAGCTTGGAGATTTTATTAAAGCGTTCCGTCCCAAGCCGATGGGCCTCTTTTTCTAAAGAGACAAAAACAGTCTCGACGATTACCAATGTTCCTTCGAGCAAGAGTCCAAAGTCCAACGCCCCCATTGAAATCAGATTGGCCGGCAAACCTTGTATTTTCAATAATATAATCGCAAAGAGGAAAGCCAGTGGAATGACCGAGGCAACAATAAAGGTTGTCTTCCAGTTGTTCAAAAAGATAAAGACAATAATCGAAACCAGAATAACCCCTTCTATCAGGTTTTTGGAAACCGTATGCACGGTATTATTCACCAGTTTAGTACGATCTATAACGGGTTCGATCTTGACATTTTCGGGTAAAATACGTTGGTTTAGCTCTTCGATTTTTGCCTTTAGCCTTGTGACGACAGCCGAAGGATTTTCTCCCCGCAGCATAATGACTATTCCCTGTACAAGATCATCTTCCTGATTGAGTCCCACTTGGCCAAGTCGTGGCTTTGCGCCCAGTTCTATTTCGGCTACATGTTTGACTAGAATCGGTGTATTGCCGACCACCTTGATCAAAATATTACCAATATCGTCGATCTTATCCAATAAACCTACTCCACGAACGACATAGGCTTGATTTCCTTTCTGGATCACATCGCCACCGACGTTGATATTCGAACGCGATACGGCTTCATATACGTCCAGTGGCGACAAGTTATAATTCGCCAGCTCTGTTGGGTTGATCTTTATTTCATAGATCTTTTCCTCCCCCCCAAAACTCACGACGTCCGCCACACCTGGCACCCCCACAAGTTCCCTTTCGATCACCCAATCTTGAATGGCAGAGACTTCTTTAATCGGAAGATTGCTCTTCACCACATAGCGAAAAATTTCTCCGGTAGCACCCGAGGGTGGTTCGATGGAGCTTTCCGCGCCGTCCGGCAAATCGATGGAACGCATCTTATTACCCGCATACTGCTGGGCATAAAAGTCCTCTACACCATCCTCAAATTGGATCGTTACAACGGATAAGCCAAACAAGGAGATCGAACGAACATCCGTATTCTTTGGGATGGTATTCATCTCTTTGGTTACCGGTAATGTGACGAACTTCTCGATTTCTTCAGCACTACGTCCCGGCCATTGTGTGATAATCCTGACCCGTGTATTGGTGACGTCGGGGAAAGCTTCAATCGGTGTATGCAGGTAGGCGTATATCCCGCCGAATAATAATGCCAACGTAAAAAATAGGACGACCAAGGAGTGTTTCAATGAAAACGAAACAATATTTTGTACAACTTTCTTCATCCTATCTATTTATCAATTCATCAAATACAATCAGCTCATTTTCTGTCAGCACCTGATCTCCCTCGGCTATTCCTGTTTTGACAAAAGCATAGGTTTCATTCTCAGCAACAATATCCACAGGCTTTACGGACAGATCACAGTCATTTTTGTACAGCACCACGAAATTCTGGTTATTATGCAGAATGATGGCATCTTTGGGAATAGCCAGCATCTGCTGTTCTTGTCCTGAAACAGCTTTTTCCACCAATACATCCACACTCATGCCCGGCTTTAACCTCAGGTCTTTGTTCAACAACTTTACACGCGCCTTGACGACACGTTCTTCAGGATCGAAGAAATTGGCTACCTGATCAATATAGCCATCAAAAGATTCCCCTTTATAGGCTAACGTGGTGATTTTGACAGGCGCACCATTTTTCACAAAAGGTAAATTATTTGCATAAATATTGACCGAAACCCATACTTCATTTAGTTTACTTACCGAGAGTAACTCGGCATCATCACCAACTGTCATACCGGGGCTCACCTTTTTATCGACTATATAACCCGCTTTGGGTGCACGAATGTAAAATAGACCATTTTCTGATGATCCATTGAGCAGGTTCATATTGGCCTTTACATGACGTATTCCGATTTGTGTGGCTTTCAATTCGCTTTCCATCTCTTCTAGTTCCCGTTGGGAAGCCATACCATCTTTCAGTAGACTGCGAAGACTTGCCAATTTACTCTCCACCAAGCGCTTGCTATTCTCCAGCTCACGCAGCTCCTTTCCTAAATCATTGACCGAGGTCCCTTTAAGCGATACAAGAATCTGTCCGTTCTCCACATAATCACCCATCTTGACGGAGACAGACTGCACGATACCGGGTATCGGGCTCTTTAGTGCAGCAAGCTCATCCTGATCGTATTGAATGACCCCATTTAAAGCGATCTGTTCAAATACCGCCCGCTTCTGAATCGAATCAATTTTAATTTGGTTTTTGAAATCTGCGCTTAGGCAAAAACCTTTAGTTGGCGGCGTAACCTGCTCTTCATTTTTCGTTGATTGACAGCTCCACAATAAACATATGGACAGGAGTGTCAGTGGCATTAAAAAGTTCCCTTTCATTAGACAATGTCCTTTCCGATTAAATACGTCAATTCTTCCTTATACTGAAGGTATTTTGCCCTGCGCTCCAATATTGATTCTTTGTTTTCCATGTAATTATTGATAAAGTCTATAAATTCAACGATGGTCAACCGTCGTTCTTGAAAATTGCGGACATAGCGTTCAAGCGCGACATCCAGTTTACGATCAAAGCCTGTATCCATCGTTTTCAAGCTCGATTCGAGATTGCTCAAACGCGCCGAAAGGAACTCGATCTCTCGTTCAATATCGATACGAAATTGTGCGATTTCAACTTTGTTTTTCTCAAGTTCCAGTTGAGCAACTTTGATATTGCCCTGGTTTCGATTAAATAAAGGAAGATCCATAGCAACACCCAGGCCTATAAAATCGCGCATGATATTTCCGCCCCGGTCATAATTCATTGATACCTTGAGATCTGGTGTACGTTCTGCTTTTTCGATTTCCAACTGCGCATTACTTTTCTTCCAGGTATTGTGGATGATTTTATAGTCGCTACGGTTTTCCAGGGCCATCATTTTCCATTCCTGTTTCGTCCCCAGGAGAAAAAGTGGCATACCTATCGTATCCGAAATGTAAAGTGCAGTCCCCTTATCTCCTAGATAGCTCGCAACTGTATTCATTTTTGCAATTTTTTCCTGCTGGATTTCGTTGAGTTTATTCCCAAATGCAATCGACTCACTTTCAATCCTGAGATAGTCCATTTCACTCACATTGCCTTCTTTCCATTGATTTTGAAAGGACTTCGCTAGGGTCTGAAAAATATCGACCTGACTACTGTATAATTGTTCTTTTTCCTGTAAGATCTGTAGTTCGAGGCATTGGCTCCGGAGATCATATTTCAAATTCCGCAATAATTCTTCAAATTGAAGCCGGGCATTCTCTTTTTCCAAAAGCTGCAATTGCACCCTTTTTTTCCGTTTCCCGGCCATTTCGATCGTCTGTTCCAGCTCAACCGCCAGCTGCTGGTATTTACCATAATGACCGATCAGCGCAGGAAAGGATTCGCTGCTGGAATTTTTCCAAAGATTGACCTCTGAGATTGAGATCGTTGGATTGGGCCAGAGCTTTGCCTGAAGTACTGCTGCATCAGCCTGTTGTATATGAAAACGTTGTGCCATTAAGCTCAGGTTATGCGCAAGGAACACCTGTTCAATCTCCGATTTTCGTAAACGGCTTTCAACCGCTTCCTGCGAAAATAGTTTGCTACTCAGGCCAAGAAGTAAAAATAATGTAATACGTAGCTTTCTCACTTAATTTTGAATTTCCACAAAACTAACGGACAGAGATTACAGGCAACTTTAGGTTAAATTAAAGTTTAATTAGAAGAGATTAGAAAAGGATTAGAATTTAGGGAATAGCAGTGATACGGTAGTTCCCAGATGGTTCGAGCGAATATCAAAGTCTACGCCTTGATCCTTAAAAACGATTTGCGCAAATGAGAGACCGATGCCGCTTCCCTTCACCTGACCGACATTTGATCCACGATAAAAAGTCTGTTTCACAGACTCCAGTTCGGCCTTTGGGATACCGATGCCGTGATCTATAATTTGTAAAGACAGTCTGCCATCTGCACTGGTCATTCGGATAAGCACTTCTTGCCCATTTGCGTATTTCAGTGCGTTTTCGATTAAATTAGAGATCGAAAGGGAGATGAGCATCTTGTTGCCCCGAAAATTAAAGTATTGTGGTTCGTCGACCTCTATATCGACTTTCAAGGGTACGGCAAATGATCTCGAAAATTTAGGTACAAGGTCCCACACGATCTCATCGATACGAAAGGTTTCCAGGGAACGTTTCAGGGCCTGATCTTCGGTCAGTAATAGAAAATTACCAATAAGCTGATTCAGAAAATTCACATGCTCGGTAATGGTTTCGGCCAGTTCACGGTATTCTTCCTCCGTTCTAACTTTTGCGCCGAAGACCTCCATTGAGCCCAGGATACCCGCTAAAGGCGTTCGGAACTCGTGGGAAACATAACTTACAAAGTTCTTTCTGATAATCATATTTTCACTGATCCGACGTAGGAGTGCATTATAACTTTCAATCAGATCCTGGAGTTCATCCTTGGTTTTTATGGCGGTCAAGGGCTCCTGAATGGTACTTAAATCTTTATGCTGAATTTCTTGGATCACTTTACGAATGGGCAGATAAGCATACTTACTCAGCCAGACCGACAACAAGGCAATACTAATCAATGCAATGAGAAAAACAAAGACAAGCGTAATGAGTAAACGGTTCAACTGATGATCAAAATCTGCGCTGGACTCTTTGACAAACACAAAGAAATCGCCCTGATTATCGGGATAATACAAACCAAAATAAAAGCTATCGGCTGTTTTAAAATAAACCGTTTTGTCTGTTTTCAGCTGGTTCAGCAAATCTGTATTAATTTGATTATCAAACCGCATACCACCATAACTCACCTTCCCCGCTGCGTTGTAAACGGCTACCATCGCGCGCTTGACCAGACTTTCATATTGATTTTTGGATTCCATGTGCTTTAGCGGACTCTGTTCGTCCGCTTCAAGGTAATAAATACCGGCTATCTTCGCATTTTTTTCCATCGATCTTATCAGATGTCGTTCAGAAGAATTATAAAATATCCAGTAGATGACTAGCGTTGCAAGCCCAAAAATGATGGTGAATACCAAGGTAGAAAAGAGTGTGAGTCGAATCTTTAAATTCATGGTCAGTCCGTTGTGAGCATATAACCTACCCCTTTCACCGTTTTGATAATGGAGGTATCACTCCCCGCATCAATCTTACCTCTTAAATAAGAAACGTATACATCGACAACATTGGTATTATTATCAAAATCAATTCCCCAGACGGCCTGTAAGATCGCTGTTCTTGAAAGGGTTTTATTGCGATTTTCGATCAGATACTTCAACAGTTTAAATTCTTTAGGTGATAGATCGATATTTTTACCATTCTTATGGACTTCATACCGTTCAAGATCCACTTTTAAATCATGAATTTCTACGCAGCTATCCTTTGGTACGTTTTTATAATTGTCGCGGCGTACCAAGGCTTTGATACGGCTAACCAATTCCTTAAAGGAAAAGGGTTTGACAAGAAAATCATCAGCACCACTTTCCAAGGCCTCGACTTTATCTTCAACTTCTCCTAAGGCACTTAAAATCAATATTGGAATATGATTTTTTCGATATCGGATCATCTTCGTAAATTGTATACCATCTATTCCGGGCAACATTATATCAAGTACGACAATGTCCAATGAATCCGCATTGATCCATTCACGTGCCGCTTCCGCAGATTCAACCAAAATGACCTTGTGGCCCATCTCTTCTAGACCTTTAACAACAAAGCTGCTAATACGGCGATCGTCTTCTACTAAAAGTATCTGCATATACTCAGTTTATTTTTATGCGGGATTATAAAAATTACGAATTTCTCTTAGAATTCTACAAGTATACGAATTTACAAATTAATCGTTCGGGTGATCAAGAGCAGTGTCGAGGATAAAAATCTTTGTCTATAACGTTGACGAGTCCATTATGCGGAATTCTCTATTATTCAGGTAAAAAATATTACGTCCAGTATTATTTGTTTATATTTAACCTAACAATTCGGAAAGGAATTAAAATGAACACAGCATTGCTCTCCGATAGAAAAAGAAGTGAAGAGATTACGATTCAATATTTTAACTTTTTAGATCGTCATTTAGCGGAATTGGTTCGTGGAGACAGCATAGATATGATGGAGCTTCAGGATATCGCCAACATACTCTGTGTTTCACAAAAGCATCTTATCAAGATTATACAGGAAACTTCCGGAAATCACCCCTGCTATTTTTATGTACAAAAAATATTAGCTTGTATCAAAGACCTACTCATTAATAGCGATCTGACCATTGCGAAAATTGCACAGATGCTGACATACGACCCGTCCAACTTCACCAAATTTTTTAAAAAATATGAAGGCATGTCGCCATCACAATTTCGTCAATTGAAAAAAGCGAAAAGTTCACCATAAGAGGTTCCTTAACATTTGTGAGATTTGCTATAATCAAAATTTAAATTATTATGGCAAGAAATGATGTAAAAGGAAAAGTTGTCCTTATCGCTGGTGGTGCAAAAAACCTTGGCGGATTATTAAGTCGGGATTTTGCGGCTCAAGGGGCAAAGCTGGTGATCCATTACAATAGTGAAAATACCAAAGCAGACGCTGAACAAACTCTGGAAGCTGTCAAATCCGCGGGGGCAGAAGCAATATTAGTGCAGGCGGACCTGACAAAAATTGAGCATATCACGAAACTTTTTGATGTCGCAATTGAGCAGTTTGGTGGCGTAGATATCGCCATTAATACGGTCGGTAAAGTATTGAAAAAGCCAATTGTGGATACCACGGTCGAAGAATATGACAGCATGAGTGACATCAATTCAAAAGTTGCTTATTTCTTTATTCGGGAGGCGGGTAAAAAACTGAATGCGAATGGCAAAATCTGTACGATTGTTACCTCATTATTGGCGGCCTATACGGGATTATACTCTACTTATGAAGGACTGAAAGCTCCAGTAGAGCATTTTACGCGAGCTGCTTCAAAAGAATTTGGAGAACGGGGAATTTCGGTTACTGCTGTAGCCCCGGGGCCAATGGATACGCCATTTTTCTATGGACAGGAAAGCGAAGACGCTGTTGCTTACCATAAATCTGCTTCAGCATTAGGTGGGCTAACCGATATAAAAGACATTGCGCCTTTGGTGGAATTCTTGGTCACCGATGGTTGGTGGATAACGGGGCAGACCATTTTTGCCAATGGTGGTTATACAACACGGTAAAACAACAAAGAGAAAGCATCTTGAGAAAGATGCTTTCTTGATAAGCCTATTTCTTTGGATTGATTCGTATATCACAAAAGCTAAGCAACAATAAACAAGCCCTGATATTTATTAACTAGAGTTGCTCCAAAAAACGGAGATAGCGCGTCACGCCCTCTTCTACCCATGCGGTAGATGACTCTTTTTCAATTCCATAAAAGACGAAAGGTTTTTGATAATCCGCTTTAACATAATCAAAAGTAATTTCAAAAGGACTTGTTAATTGATCCATGCTATATTTATACTTTCCTGTCTCCCTATACTCCTGCTCGTCTATCCCAGCAGAAATTGCTAATGCAATTTTCTTTCCTTCCAATTTGTAGCCACTGTTCTTACCATAAGCCCATCCATAGGTAAGCACTTCATCCAGCCATTGCTTGAAAAACGGCGGACAATTAAACCAATAAAAGGGAAATTGAAAGACAATTTTATCATATTTCTCTATCATCTTCTGCTCGGCCAAGACATCAATTTTACCATCAGCATAGACTTGGTGCAATTGATGGATGTCATACAACTCAGGTTGATTTTCCAAGGCCTTAACCCAACTTTTATTTACGACGGAAGCAGCAAAATTGGGGTGAATAACGACTATTAATGTTTTCATTTTATTTATGTATCTATATATGCACAAGTCACCACATTTAGCCGATTCGTAGCGGCAGTTTTAATAAACGACAGGACTATGATTTAAAAATAGCGACATAATTCCTATTTTGGCTTATCTGTAACCCAATGTTAGGTACTATAAAAAATGTGCGTATGACTAAAATCAAGACGAGCTCCACGAACTTTTCAAATAAAAAGCAACTTGAGCATAATTGCCCCGAAGTTTTTGCCGCTAATGTGATTGGTGGTCAATGGGCTCTAGCCATATGCTGCTATCTCATCTATGGCGCGCTACGTTATTCTGAAATCAAAAAATGTTTACCGGGTATCACTGAACGTATGCTCACCTTACAATTGCGCAAGCTAGAAGATGATAACATTATTAAACGTACTGTATATGCAGAAGTCCCGGCACGTGTACTTTATGAGCTGACTGCACTGGGATATGAACTCAAACCAATTATTCGAGAACTAGGGAAATGGGGAGAGAAGTTACAACAGGTTCAAAAATCTTAGACTTTAGCTGACAGAACGAAAGGTTGTTTTTAGTTCATACATCGTGCTGTTACCAGTAATTGGCCGACATGACGCTGTGCATGCTCTGCAGCGTGGAACAACAAACCAATCAACGTCGTAGGGATCCGTTTTCTACCCAAAAAACGCACTTCAGTCAGGGTGTCCGGATCAATTAACGCCAGTTTTTGCAAAGATTGCTGAATCTGCCGATGTAAGTTTTCTACAAGCGATATCACGCTTAAAGCACTATTTTCTAGACCTTCCTGACGGAGGTCGTCAAATTGTTTATCCGTTAAGGATTTATTTTCGGCATAAGTAAACATGCGATCGATTACTCCACGAATATGTTGCAGGTGAAAACCTATACTGGCGTTGCCACCCGGTTTTGTCCAAAGCTGCGCTGAGGATATTTGTGCGGTATACTTCAAAACATCTTCTTCAACTTGCAAAAGTGCATGCGCAACGGGTTGGAGAAGAGCGGGAACCCCTTCAATAGGTCCACGCATCCATACTTCTAAATTTTCCATGCTTTTAAAATAGCTAAAAGTCTACGCGGATGCTTTTTAAAATCCATAAAGCTACAGCGTTTAAAAAGAATGCAGATAGCAGTCCGTTTCGTCAAAAATACAGTTTACTCCTATAAAAATAGCTACTTCCTATAGCTTGTTTAAAGTCGATTCAATTATTTTTTAAAATAAATTTGCATAGTGTAGTAAATACACTTACATTTGTATCATCATAATTTAGGTTTATAATTGGTTATTTAAGGTTTTCATTCTCCCCGTTTGAAAACCTTTTTTTATAAATGACTGCAAAAATATAATCTTCCATCATCCTTTATCATATCACCGAATCGAGAAAAAGTACGTCCATCTTCCCATTAAAAGCAGGATAGGTTATAAAGGCTTTTCATTTCAAACATAAAAAGGGCAATGTTCACATTGCCCTTTCTTTTAGATACCCATTTAATGGCCTTTACATCTTATAATATTGCTCCCAACCTCTTGCTGGTGGAGGTCCGGCTAAGAGTGCGTTGGCAAACTTATCATTGGTCACTTCTTTTGTCTGCGTATTCAATATCAACTTACTGTTTAAGCGTTGTGCAATTACACCCAAGCAAAATACTTGGCTCAGAGGACCTGCAATTTCAAAAGCCGAGCGGGTTTTTTCTTCGCCTTTACAACCTTTCAAGAAATTAGCAAAGTGGTTTGACGGTGATTTTGGCACTTCCGGTAACCGAGACTCCATTTCCTTGGCTTTCGTTGCTGGAATAATCTGCAAGGTACTGGCATGGGAGCCACCTTTAAATATCAAATCCTTGCTGTAGATAATTTTCCCAGGATTTAGTTTGGCGGGTTCCAATTTCCCTGTACTAGGTGCAGGAATATTGGGATCCAATCCAGATACACCATAGCCTTCGGGTATAGGTGGCAAATTATCCAGTCCATCATACCAATTGATATCGACTGCTGGCATCTTTTTCCTTTTTGGGAAATGAAATTTCAAGGTTGAAGACATGGGGAAAAAATAGGAATTATACCCGTCGAGCTTCACAGCGGACACTTCTGTAGGCAGCCCCAAATCTAAAAATTCATGCGCTGTATCCAATATATGTGCCCCCCAATCGCCCAACGCTCCCATTCCAAAATCATACCAACAGCGCCATTGACCATTCACAAAATCCTTATTATAATTATGGCCAATAGTCTGCATTTGCCAAAGATCCCAATCTAATGTTTCGGGGATCATTTCTGCGGCTGGAAAACCCTTTATATTTACATCCCAGCCATGCCATCTACGCGGCATATTCATGTGCGCATCGATGCGTGTCACATCCTTAATAATGCCGGCATCCTTCCAGGCTTTAAACTGAAAGTAATTTGCTTCGGAGTGCCCTTGATTTCCCATTTGGGTAGCAAGCTTAGGGTTTTTCCGAGCTTTATTTGCCATTAGTTCGACTTCAAGGAATGTTCTCGCCATTGGTTTTTCCACGTAGACATGTTTACCTAAATCCAGTGCAAGCATCGTTATGGCAAAATGCGAAAAATCAGGAGTTCCGACACTTACAGCATCAATCTGATTTCCCATTTTGTCAAACATTACCCTAAAATCCTTAAACTTCGGTGCATCGGGAAACAAACCCAAAATTTCCTGCGTATGTTTCGCACCAAGATCGACATCACATAGCGCAACAATATTACAGAGTCCTGTTTTATAGAGTTCTTTAATGATGTCGGCAGCCCTGTTTCCCAAGCCTACACAGGCTAAGTTGACACGTTCATTTGGTTTGGCCAAATTGACATTCCCCAATACACTATTGGACAGCATAACCGCTCCTGCAGCGATAACGGACTGTTTAACAAAGCTTCTGCGCGATAAATAATGATTCATAAGAGATAGGCTTAATTCGGTGTATTAATTTTTATGCTGCGAAATGAAACACGATCACCATGGTCCTGGAGAAGAATAAAACCTTCCTTCGCTTCGCCAAAGTTTTCCCAATCTTTGTATTTACTGATCTGAACTAAATCTTTAAACGCTTTGGATCCCCGCTCATAAGACAACATCTTAATGCCATTTAAATAGTGTTCAACTTTGTTATCTGCTGTGACCACAACTCGACCTCTATTCCACTCGCCGATCGGTCTACGCGCGCGATCATCACGATTGGATGTAATGAGATCGTAAAGCGATGCCAAGGTACGATTTCCGTCACGTCCCAACTTCGCGTCAGGATGTAAAGCATCATCCAGCACTTGATATTCCAAACCAATAGCCGATCCTTTTGATTTTTCTTTTAAAGTCACAAAATACTTAACACCACTATTGGCTCCCGGACTAAGCTTAAATTCAAATGAAAGATCAAACACCGCGTATTTATCTTTTGTGACGATATCGCCACCATTGGTCGATTCACCACCGTCAGATTTTAGCACAGTCATTTGGCCATCCTTAACTTCCCAACCGCGTTCCGGAAATTTATCGCCATGTATACTCCGCCAGCCCTTATTGGTTTTACCGTCGAACAAAAGCTTAACACCTTTCTTCTTTTCAGCGTCAGCCAAGTCGTTTGGCTTCAAGTTCACGATATAAAGATCTTTTGGAAAACCTTTTGATTTGAGGTCGGTTGTTTTTATTTTAATATTCTTAAAGTACACTTTCTTTCCATCCAGTTTAGGTGGAATACCATGCACCTGCAACCCGATAAAGCCAGATCTATCGATCGTATCAACGACATAAGCAACAGGAATATCATTGATCCAAGTGCGCAGCTCATCACCAATGGCTTCAATTCGAATATGATTGAATTCCTCTACTTTATAGGCTTTTTTAGCATTTTCATTTAAATCGAGTGGATAAATCCATCCACGACGCGCCTCATCATAGATTCCACCTGTCCAAGCACGGGCAGAGGGGTCTATTTCTACTTGCCTTCCATATACACGTCCGCGTCCATCATTAGCCTTTGGATCAAGATGGCTCCGTGTCTGAATACCTGAGTTTGTTTCATTGCCTTCAAGTTTAACATCCAGCTCCAATATGAAATCACCATATTCTTTTTCAGTGATCAAAAAAGAATTGGGTGTACCTTTTGTCATTCGACCTACGATAGCATCGCCCTCTATAGAATAAGGTGCTTTTCCGCCGACAGACTTCCAGCCATTTAGCGTTTTTCCATCAAAAAGGTTCGTCCAACCTTTCTCATTACTCTTATCTGTCTGGGCATACGACATAACAGCATTGCCGACCATAACAGCCATCAAAACAGATTTAAATAGTGTATTTCTTTTCATTGTAAAATTTAATCTTGAGTCTATTGACCCGGTTTATTTATTCATCATTGGTTTTTAAATTACAACGTGTGTCTGGCCAATTTATTGAAAATTATCAATCCACAGCTTCTCCACATTCAAGCCTGATACATATCATTTACTAAGCAGTCATTAATCATTTGACTCAGCGAAACAATAATATCAATTAATATAAGTGAAATGAATCAAATGATCTGATTTATTTACGAAAACGTTTGAAAACACTTGTTACTTACCTTCAACCAATAGCGGCGTTTTATTTTTCTCTGCACCTGGGTAACCTATATTTTGATTGATAACACCTTTAATATTGGTGTTAATCGCATTAGCGGGCACAGGCCATAAGATATGGTGCACACTAATTTTATATTCGGCCCACTTATGTTTTACCCCTTTATTATAGAAATTACTTTTAGCAACCACTCTATCGTACCAGAAATTAACTCCGGTTTGTTTAATGTTCGCATTCGTTCCGCCTGGGCCGCTAATCTGTTTTAAATCATAGACACGACCACCAAAAATTTCGCATGGTTTTCGGGTCTTTGCATAGGTATAGGCAATCCTTACGAGCTCAATATGTCTGTTTTCTTCGTAATACAACTCACGTGCGCGCTCATCTAATAGCTCACCGATATTGATTTCATCTGCTGTTAGCTGTGATGCACCGGCGCGTTGACGGACTTCGTTAATGGCAATGGCAGCCTGACCAAGATCATTTTTCCAATAGTAACTTTCGGCCAACAATAAATAGACTTCTGCAGAACGGTAAATATACCACGGGGTCTCCCCGCCTTCCCATTGTGTCTGCAATGGATCCGGCACAAATAATTTGTAATGCGGCCAAGAGAACCATAGCCGAATGGAATCCTCCACACTCATTCCCACCGGTTTAACCAGATTTTTTCCATACCAGGGATTGCCCGTCTTTTTTAAGTTGGGCTCATTGTACTTCAAATCTTCCATCTTTCGCCAACTATCCCGGTTAAAGATCCCCCGCAAGTCATTATCCTCTTTGCCAGGCCTCCAAATCTGATTTGTAAAATACCAGGTTGGACGCAATCGTCCTATACCACGACCATAGTTCTTATTTAAGTCCAATGAAAGATCAGTTTCATCCGCTGCCAATGATAATCCTGCCCCCGTTTTCCCGTCTGGTGTTTTTATACCGCCGTTGTTCCAAAAAGGAACGCCATTACGCATTGTTCTGATACGATCAGAACCATCAACTCCAGGATAAGAAACTACATACATTAAACCTTCGGTATTGGCACCATCTAATTTTGCTTCAACACTATGAAGATCAAACATCAGATTGGTATTTGGCCTTGTCTTATTCACTGTAAATCGACTTTTCATAAGTGGGTGTAGTGCAACTATCTCTTTTCCAACAGCAATCGCCCTATCAAAATCCGCCAAGGCCATGCATACCTTCATTAACAATATACCACAAGCCGATTTGGAGGTACGCCCACGGTCTACTTTTTCGGGCACCCATTGGTAGGCAAATTCCAGGTCTTTTCGTAATTTTTCGAGAATGCTCCAACGATCGTAACTATAGAAATCGTACTTCGGTTCATTTATTTCTTTATCAATAAAAGGAACATCGCCAAACTGGTGCACCAATTTAAAATAACGATAGGCACGTTGAAAATAAGCAGCTCCTAAAATCGCGTTTTTTTCATTTTCGTCTTTAAAAGTTCCTACATCTATTCTTGAAATAATCAGATTGGCATATTTTATCCCCTTAAATCCCTCGTACCAATACCACCCCACTTTAGTTCTATCGTTGTGATTGAGATCTGCATCGGGGAGCAGTGCAATATCCATATCCATTTGTGGACCAGCTTTATCTGTTGTCCCCTCTACGGCTACTTCAGATTGGATAATCTCGGTCAGAATGGGCGCAGCATCGCCAAAAAATTCATGCCGCATATTTCTTTCACAGGCCGTTAAAGCGGAGTACATACCTTGCGCATCGGCAAGTGCAACATCAGGCTCATAGAAAGACAAGGGTTTCGGTTTAAGCCAATCCTTACTACACGAAAATGTAAAAACAGCCATTGAACCAATACATAAACTAAATAGTATATTTTTTTTCAATTTCATGATCTAAAAATTAAAGGGTAAGGTTTAAACTAAGGTTATACGTACGGGGGGTTGGGTCACCTGAAGCTTCAGGATCACCGAATCTCCAATCTTTTGTCCAATAGGCTACATTTCTCACAGATGCAGCAACACGTAACTGCTTTATTTTCAACGAATTCAAGAGTATTTTAGGAATGGAATATGATAATACGATATTTTCCAATCTAATATAAGACTTGTTGATGTAGTTAGTCCCGTTATTTTTTGAACCAATTCGGGCATAATCATTGATCGGATTTTCGGGGGTCCAACGAGGTAGCGCATAATCCGTACTGCGATCTGCAAAATTACTATTGTTTGCGGCCCTATTGAATTCTGCGAAATGCCCCCAATTGGAGTACATAAAGAAAGAGAAGCTCAAATCTTTATAGCGCAATTCATTTCGAAACGACCAGCGAAAACGCGGTGTTGTATACCCCTGAAATACGCGATCGGCATCCGTTAAGACCCCATCTCCATTTTGATCTATATATTTAAAATCGCCAGGTTGGTTACCATATTTTGCTGCCATTTCCTCTTCCCCTAATTGCCAGATTCCATTTCGTTGGTAGGCCCATATCCGGTCGGGATCCTGGCCAATAAACCATCTATTTTTAACATCGTCCGCTTCCTTCTGGCCAACGATATTTCCCTCACTATCTTTCACATCCACCATATCACCATATAACTTCACGATTTTTCTCCGATTCAACATAAAGATCGCCGTCGCATTCCAACTAAAATCGCCCCTATTCATGATGTTACTATTCAAGGTAATATCAAAACCTTTATTTGAGAGCTCACCAAGATTGGCGGCAACACTGTTAAACCCTATAATTTCTGGCAATGCTCGATCCACCAATAAATCCTGCGTCGTCGCCGTATAAAAATCTAGTGCGCCACTCAGACGGCCTTGGAAAATTGAAAAATCCAAACCGGCATTATACGAACTTTTATTCTCCCATTTTAAGCCCAAATTGGCCATTCTATTCACGTATAGCTGAGAAGAAAGATAAACTTTTCCACTCGCATCAATATAGGGATGTAATCCAGAGGTCATGTCGGAAAGAGCTTCATACATTCCAATATCGCGGTTTCCGTTTCTTCCCCAGGAAAGCCGCAGTTTACCATAGTCTAACCAGGATTTGGTCTTTTTCATAAATTCTTCCGCCGTAAAATCCCAGGCAAAAGCCAGGGCGGGAAAAGTTGCTCTCGGATTTTGAGCGCCAAATGCTGAATACCCATCACGTCGAACAGAAGCAGTCAACATATAACGATCTTTAAAGGAATAAAATAAGCGGGCCATCAAGGCGTCCCCTGTCCGGTAGGTATCATTACTTTCATTCAATGGAATAGTGCCCGCCTGCAGACGATGCCAACCCAGGACATCAGAAGGTACAAACTGAGAAGCTGTGGCCTTGGTCTGCCAATACTGCCCTTTCTCTGCATTTTGAAGCAATGTTACTTCAAAATTATGTTCATCAAATCGCCGCTTCCAACGCAACACATTATCTAACTGCCAATTATAGGTTTTTTCAAATGATCGTTCGCTACTGCCCCCTTTTGCCTTCCACTCTGGATTTTTAGAAGAATCGTGGTTATAATATTCGTGCCAGATAAACGAAGGCGTAAAATTGGATTGTAATTCTATCCCAAAGGGCAAAGTAATGACACCGTACAAACTGGAATTCAATGTATTGTAATGATCTTTTCGGTCTCTAAATTGATTATCAAAAAAAGGATTTACTGGTGTAACATCTCCAGTAGGAAGTCTTTGATAAATACTTGTAGGATCATCGATATTATTTGATCCATAGGGAGATATCACAGCGGACTGTTTCCAATCCGCCTGTAAAAAACCTTCATTTCGAACCGCAAAATTAGTATTAGCACCAACTTTTAAATAGGGTGTAATCTTTGTTTCCAAATTTAATCTAGTACGAAAATTTCTAAATCTATTACCAGATATAATCCCCTCTCTATCAACATGATTCAAGGACAAATAATAATTTGACACCTCATTACTATTCGATACAGCAACTGCATAATCCTGCTGGATCCCCTTTTGAAAAACCAAATCCTGCCAATCCGTAATCTTATTGTTCATGTAATTTTCAATTTCCGGCGTCTTAAGCTCTAATCGAGAAAGCCAAGACCTGATCAGCTGATCCTCTGTTACATTTGTAACGGGCGTCTTTTGATCGTAATTATACCAGTCCAATTGATTGGTTCCATTGAGCAGTCTTGGGTCCACAAACATTTCGGGGTGTGCTTTAAGATAGTCCTCTGTCCGACGACCTACTTCAAAGTCATAACGATATTTCAAAAACTCATCAGCATTCATCACTGCAGGCATACCTGCATTTTCCACCATTCCAAAATTACCATTGAAAGTAATAGACGGTTTTCCTTTTTTACCTCTTTTTGTCGTAATTAAGATAACGCCATTGGCTGCTTTTGCACCGTACACAGCAGTCGCACTAGCATCTTTTAAAATATCGATTGACTGAATGTCATTGGGATTAATATCAGCAAATGTTCCGTCAAAAATAACGCCGTCCACGACATTTAGCGGACTGCTGCCAGCTTTCAATGTTCCCTTTCCCCTTACGAGCAAATCAGCATCACCTTTAGCTGAATTACCCTGTCCAATCACCAATCCAGCTGCATTTCCCCGCAGGAGATCCTGAACTGACCTGGGCGCCTCCTTCTCAAGCTTTTCGGTCTGCACAGAAACGATTGCACCTGTCACATCTTTCCGCTTGGCTGTTCCGTACCCAATAACGACAACTTCATCTAGATTCTCTGTAGATTCAGAAAGGGTAATCTCTATTTTCTTACCCACTTCTACCTCAAGTTCTTTGGACAAGTACCCTGTATGGGTAAAAGTTAAAGTAACTTTAGCAGTACTACGCTGCAATTTTAAACTAAAGCGACCGTAACTATCTGTTACTGTACCCATGGAAGTTCCCTTCATCAAAACGGTGACTTTTTCCAAAAAACGACCATCATTTGTTTTGACGGTACCCATTAGTTCTTTTCCAGTTCCTTGTGAATAAACAATTCCTGTAGACAGCAATAGCATACACAAAAAAGAAAAGCTAACGAAAATTAAACGATTAAATTTTCTCATAGATTAAGATTTATTGGTTATTAATAAATAAAACTATAAAAAGCCCAAAAACAAGACCTTTTAGTCCATTAATATCAATTGGTTATTATTTAATCAACACAAAACAATAGTATTAATTAAGAATACACAATCAAATCTTTTTAATCCATTTATTTACGAAAACGTTTGAATGACCATAAAAAACAAATCACGGCATTCCAACAAAATAGAGAGAATAGGTTATACCTCAGGCAAAAAAAACAACACACGGCAAACAAAAAAGCCCTTAATATGCTTTAAAGTGAATAAAAATTAAAATAAATTGATACAAAAAAGCATATTTTTGACACAAAATGATATCTTTTTACACGTACAATTTCATTATCTTTTAAATTAAAACAAATATTGAATTTATAAATTTTCATAAAAGAAACCACACACACTTTACTAAATTCAAGAACGACATGATCAAGAATTTTTTCTTGGCCGGGGACAAAAGTCACCTGTATTATTTACATCGGGTCAAATGAAAGAATCGGAGTTTGGAACAAAATCGTATTGCTGATGAGTTAGCCAAAACAGGTCTCCATCATTCGGCGTCAGAAGTAGTTGGACTAATCTCCAATTCTACATACAACCTCTTCTCATTAGCTTATTTCTAACATTGCCCTACCCAGGCCGTGTAAACCAGGTGCCCCCACATTGAAAACAACTAAAAAAGTTAGCCTCAACATAGACTCAAGTTATTTGTAGGAGGAACTTGATGATACGATGGTCATAAAAAGGGCTCAACGACAGGGTCGTGTACGCAATTCGTATTATTTTAGAAAAGTAAATAAAAACAATCAGTAAAAAATTTGGAGAATACGAAAATTATATACAACTTTAAAGCACAAACACCTGCTCTAAACAGGCTACAAGTTAACAAAGGAAATTTTTTATTTTAAAACGAGGATTTTATCTTAGAATCGCTCATAGATAAAAGTCTAAATTAGTTTTTTTGCAGAAAAACTTACTTTTACTTAATGTACAAACAGTAGCATACAAAATATGACAACCAACCCCATTAAGGTATATACAGTAGTTTCAAAAGAAGTAAAAGAAGATCCAGATTTATTCACCAATCTGGAAGGTGTCTTCTCAACATATGAAAAAGCACAGGAATATATTGATCACTTCTTTGGTAATGCTAAATATGGTTATCGATCTATTGTTACGACCTATTTAGACCCCTTTCAGGAAGAAATCCAAAATAATGATTCTTATTATAGCATATCATCTCAATTAATAGGGCCGCATTTAGAAGTTGAGATCTGTAAAACTTCTTTTGCTGTTGTCCTCTCCGAAGTTGAACAATTGCGTATCGATCCGGCCACCTCAGAGAAACCCTTGGAATTAAACCTGCACTGTTTTGCTGCTTCTGAGGAAAAGGCAATGGAAAAATTCGAAAAATTAGCACAAGACTATGCAAAAGAACACAAGCTTCAATTTCAAATTAGCCCTTTTCGCATTGCAGATTCGGACCAATGCTATTAGCCTTCAATTGCAATGAAATTATAGCAAGAGATTCAGGGAAGTATTTTTTTTACGGATTTCACTTAAATATTCTGGCGTAAATCCCAGATACGAAGCAATCAGGTATTGCGGAACACGTTGTACAAACTGCGGATATTTACGGAGCATATCATGGTAGAATTCTTCTTTAGATTTAGAGAATAGATATTTAACCCGCATTTGCGCAGCAGCATAAGCCCTTTGGTAGACAAATCGAAAATAACGCTCCATGATCGGAAATGCAGCTACCAATTTTTCTTGATTTTCTTGACTGATATAAACTAAATCTGAGGTCTCTACGGCCTGAATGTAAAATGACGTAACAAGCTTATGTTCGAAAGCCATATTGTCCGTAATCCACCAATTTTCTATGGCAAATTCAGTCGTTTGTTCGACTCCCTTTTCATTAACAAAGAATTTACGGAGAATACCTTTCAATACAAAAAAATGGTATCTACACACTTGGCCCTCCTCCAGTATATTTTCTTTTTTCGCGACCGTTTTGGTCTTAAAGTAATGCAATATTTCTTCTAATTCGACCGGATCGATAGCGACAAATTTCTTTATATGTTCTTTCAGTTTTTCCAACAGTCTGTCAATTTTTTGTACAGACAAAGCTACTCATTCATTTTATCATAAAAAATACATGCGGCACCATTTCAAATAAGCTCGAAGAGCAAGGCTGGGAAAATAAATTCAAGTAATGGATGTCATCGATATCAAAGAAAAGGACCTCATGTCCATGTTAACACCAAAATTGAAGGAATGACAGCACATTGTGACTAGTGTTCCTAAAAAGGATTCTAACAGAAAATCAGCCCGCCATTAAAATAGGCGGGCTGATTCGCATTTATGGTATCCAATACGGTTTATCAGAAAACAACCTTACTATACTAACGTAAAATTCGAACTTTTCGTACTTTATTTACTTAATCCGTAAAACCAATCTACAAAGCCGCAATCTCCTGCTAAAAAGCGCCATCTATTCCGTAATGTAGTGAACCTCATGCGCCTCTGTCAACTGCGGAACTTCCAAATTATGAAGCATTTTATCCAATACAACATCTGGCAGTGGATATTCCCGATCGTTATTCTGCGTGCGCCAAATCTTGTAGGGTTTTTCAACGTACAACAATTTCACGTAGGCTTGATAGCTGACAAAAAGATCGATCAATTGTTTTCGCATCTGGGAAGTTATATTAGTGGCATTCCAGATAAAATCCTGTCCGCAGCGTAAGTATTTTTTTGCCTGCTCTTTTGCTTCCTGTACAACCCATCCGTTTCTCTTTTTATCGGTCGGATCAATGCGATACTTGCATCTGATGTCGTCCAGACTAATAACTGGAAGGTCGGTATTCATTGCTAAAATCTGATAATCTTTGCCCATTCCCGGCAAACCTGAAAGTACAGTCACCGTGGATTTGAATATATCAAAAGGCACATAACCAACATAACTATCGTTTCCATTAAAATATGTAAATCGTGCATTTTCAGACAAAAAAGAACGCGTACCATCCCAGCAGCCAATCTCTTTACTATACAGTTCGAACATATCCAATGCATAGAGCAAATTATCCAAATCGCCACAATACCTTCCTTTAGCATCAGCTTCGGCCAACAACTTAAGTTGACTCATATTGACACATAGTGACGCTTCCAAGGCGCTCTTCATCGGATCGGCTTTTTCCATCAACCATAATGGCAACCTATGATAGCGTACCAATGCGACAATTTCCTCCCGTAATGCAAAAGGGGTCTCCACATCACGAAATAAAATCTCCCGTGTGGTCTGTGCTCCTTTTTTGGCATGATTTGGTGAACTGATACGACCATCGGCAGCGACAACTGTCGTCGATCTCTTCTCGACATCATGCAATAAAGCGGAAGCCCAGAGGAGCTCCTGCTTTTGTTCATCCAGATTCCGATATTCAGGCAATACTTCCAGCTGCTGTAATACCATTTGGGTATGAATCGCGACATTCCCTTCGGCATGATGTAAAGGATCCTGTTGTACCTGTTCCATATCCCTGACCCAAGAAAATTGTTTCGCTAAAGCCGACCAATCCTTATTTGTTGCTATTGTCCATTCCATGAATAATCCCTCCTTTCCCAAATCATTTTTGCTCTTCGCCATGATTTTGTCCAATGTTCGTCGGTCTGCACATGTCCTTTTCTAACGTATTTAAAAACATTGTGCTGAAATTCGCTGACGGTATATGCATCAGCATTCCTGCAGACTAACCCCTCCATCGTACATGCTTCTTCAGTTTTAGGATCAACCGATCCAAATATAGAAGACTGCATGGCCAAATTTTCGACTAAACGCCGAAGTTCTAACTCAGTCAAATCCTTTACCATGTCGAGTTTTAAAACAGGTACAGTAGGCAAATCAAATAAACTGGCATAAAAAGTAACTTCTTCCCATGAAAGCCACTGATTTTTAATTCGAGCAGCAAAAACATAATAATAGTGCTCAAGTTGCATATACTCGATCGAATGCACAGCATAAAGATTTTCACCAAAAAACTCCAAATCACCCAGATCGTTTTTTAATCTGGACCAATGCTCCCGAAGCTGGGCCGTCCATGGCGACGTGGTTGGAGCTGCATGAGATCGTGCAAATACTCCACGCCGTGAAAGGCAATTATTCTCGCCATCTAATTTTTCTGTAAATAACAGTTGATGGAAAGATTGCATATCCTTCCAATAATATTGATTAAAACGATCGTCGCTGCTTGTCCCTGGCGAAAATGGGAAATGATAGGTACGACCATATTTTGTTGATTCCATTTTTAAAATTTAAATCCATACTAAAAAATTGAAGACATAGGCATTGGGTAAACAAATCGGGTAAATCCCGTTGTTTACTTTCTTCCTAAATATCGACAATGCATTACATGACTTTAAATTTTAAAAATTGACAACACAAATGATCTGTTGCTACAAAAGTATACAATTTATTTAAAAAACATAAATACGCTCCCTTTGATTTTGGACAACACACCGCCTTCCCTACTTTCTAATCAGCCTCGATTAGTCAAAAAACGCGTCAATTAATATAATTTCAATTCAGTGTATGTCGTTCCAATGGGAATAACCCTGTCTGCTACCCAAATTTGGGTTTTGTCGAACTTCATCATTTTACTTCGTGCGACGATAAATGCTCTGTGACAACGAACAAATTCGCCCTTCGGGAGCAGTTCCAGCAGCTCGCTAATGGTAATTCTAGAACTAACGCATTTATTATCGTTCAAATGTATTTGGGTGTAATTGCCTGATGCTTCAATATACAGGATACGGTCGAATTCAACTTTAACATGTTCATAACCATCTTTGACGAACAGATAGTCTTTGTTATGCTGTAGCTTTTTTGCCCGAAGGCTATACAATTCGCTCGCCTTGTTGCAGGCTTTCAAAAACCTGCTCATAGAAAATGGTTTAAGCAAGTAATCGATGGCGTCGAGCTCGAAACTCAATAGCGCATGCTCGGAATAAGCCGTCGTAAAAATCACCATTGGCGAAGTATTCAAACTGCGCAGAAACTCTATTCCTGAAATATCTGGCATTTTTATATCTAAAAAGATAAGGTCCACCTGCTCCTTCTGGAGATAATCAATCGCCATAAACGCATCCGTAAATGTACTTTTTAATTCAATAAAAGGGACTTTAGCTATATGGTGTTCAATAACCTGCAGTGCCACAGGTTCATCATCTATCGCGATGGCTATCATAACAATTATTGATTTAAAATCTGATCTATTTGGTCATACAGTTGTTTTCCATTACTTGGTCGAAGAGCCTTTTCCACAACTAATTTTCCTGTTTTATCAAATATAAAATATTGCGGATAATATTCGGCTTTGTCTTTTGCATTTAGCAGTAATTCCTTCCAAAAGGGCTCAATCTGTTTCCTATTTTTACGTAAATGGATTCCGGTTAAATTGTTGACGCGTATAAAGTCTTTCCAGTCCTGATCGCGATGGTCTTCATCCATATCCAAATAAACGAAGGCAATATCTTTATCCATGTATCTTTTCTTCAGTTCAGGTGTATACTTCAATTCAAACTTGCAGGGACCACACCAGGTTCCCCAAACATCCAAATAGACCACTTTTCCTTTCAATTCAGCAATCAGGTCGTCGATCGATGAGATAGGTTGATCATCTTCAATCAACCGAATCTGTTTGTTGTGTTTATTCGCCACCAAAAGAGCGTCAAGATCGGCAATATAGCTTTCAACAAGCGGCTTATGCTTATCTTTTGGAAATATCTTCCAATGTGCCCCTGCCAATGCTTTTAAATGCGTTAAGTCCTTGTCATGATATAGATTGACCAATTGTTGAAAATTGTAGTTTTCTACGATAGGCTTGGAGAAATTATTTAAAGCACCGATAAACCGCCAATAATCTTTACTATAGATAGTCATTAATCTATTTGCACTGTCTAAGCTTATCCCGAAATAAGGGATTGGTTCACTAGACGGAATTTTCTCGGCCCGAATCTTAACAAATGCTTTCGTTTCCAAATAACGCAGGTAATTGTCAAGGAAAGAATAAAAAGAAGGGCCTCCAAAGTCGTCCTGTAAATTAATAAGTGCTTTTCCAAACAGCTCTAGAACCAAACTATCTGCGGTAGACTTTGGCAATTCAGCGATACGGGCAAAATCGTTCAGATGGTTCATCCGTTGCGCGTAAAACTCAGTACGTATATAGTTTTTTAGTGAGGAAGACAATGGACTAGTTTGGATCACTTTATTGATTTGATTGCAATCCGCTAAACAGGGAATTAAAACTTGCTGTCTCAACTGAGCCAAAGAGCATTGAGCAAGATTATTTACGTTCGGGGCCTTCATAAAAAAAGGCACTTCATCGTGTTTTATTTGCTGTATAATTTTGTTTTCTGTCAAAGCACTACCGTCTGTAAATACGATCGTAGTGTCGGTTAAATTCAGGATAAGATCTTTACCGGGGCTTAATAACAAGGTTTGAAATACACTGCTGTAATTTAGAGTCGCGGATTTTCGAGCTGTTATTGGCAGTGCGACCTCAAATGTGCCATCGCTGGCAACGGTTATCTGTTGCGAATTTTCTTTATAAAAACCAAAAACAAGAGGAATATTAATTTCCAAGGCCTTGTTTGGATCATAATTCCAAATCTTACCGCTCAATTTAAATTGAGCATGACTGCTTAGACAATACAAGGTCATAAGCAAAAAAACAAGTATTTTTTTCATTGCTATTAATTAAGGAACCAATAAATCAGGTGAATAATTGATTAAAAGATAGTGGAACTAGTTAGATTTAAATAACACTAGCGATCTTTAAATATGTAAAGTTAAATGGATAAAAAATTCATTGGCATTTTCACGTATCATCAGTTCATGTCGATCTCGATATAGCAATGAAAGACGTTGGCGTACATTCTCCAAACCGACACCACTTTTTAGTTTTTCGGGATCACGATCACTTTTCGGATTAATGCTATTACTCACATCGAAAAACAAAACCTGGTCTCGCACTTGCAAAGATATTTTAATATAAGACGATTTCTGAAGGCTTATACCATGCTTAAATGCGTTCTCGACGAAAGGGATCAGCAACATAGGGGTAATTTGATAATTTTCAAACTGCTCCTCTATTTCCGTTATAATGGTAATTTTGTCTGACATCGAAGTCCGCAGGGTCTGTAAAGCGATGTAATTATTCAGGTATTCTATTTCACGCGTCAACGAGATTTTATCTTGCGTATTTTCATGGAGCATAAACCGCATCATATCGCCCAATCGCTGAATTCCCTCCCCTGTCCGTTCGGCTTTTTCCTGTAATGCCGTGCCATACAATGTGTTTAAGGCATTAAATAAAAAGTGTGGATTTATTTGAGATTTTAGAAAGGTCAGATTCGCATCCGACTGCCCGAGCTCCGTACGTAGGGATGCTATTTCGTTTTGACGCATTAGACGTTTTTTAAAGAGAAACCAGGACAGCGGAATGCTAACCAATAATTGCGTGGGTAAATGAAACATAGCAACGATAAAGATCACTTCGTTTGTCTGATTAAAGAAAAATAGCGCCGGCACACTTAATGGCAGGACTGAAATCAAGCTAATAGCAAAGATAGTCCAGAAGAAATCACGGAATTTCTTCTGTTTTTCCTGTAATTTTGGCAACAAATAGTATAAGGAATAGATTACAATACCGACTGCAGACAACACAACCAAAGTCCATAATACCGAAAGTTGTGAATGGGATCGCGATGTAATCAAAAAAAACAATCCAATAAACCAGCAACCAATTCCAAAGGATAAATCCATTTTTAGCTGCTTTTGCAGGGTCAGATTTTCTGCCTTGCTTTTAAGCAAATAGCTGATCAGATATTGCGCACACGTGTATAAAGAAATTATAATTGTTAATAAAATAGCTTGCGCAAAAGCCTTAAAAAATATACTATTATAGCTTCTTTGAATACTGTCATAATCCTTCAATTCGTAGGCGTGGCTATAGGTCCGGCATACACCTAAAATCAGTCCGGATACCAAGATCAAAGCAGCTAGTAATGAATAATTCAGCAGCTCCCGTTTTCTGTTGATGAGGGAAGGAATAAGGACAAAATTTAAAAGGAGAAACATCACATATAGAAGCAAATCAATGATAAAATTTGGCACAAAAAAGTTAAAGAAATAGGAGTAGCTTATTTTTTGGTGAAGGAAATAGTTATGCATACCGCTATCATCCCGATTGTTTGTATCAACAAGCAAAGCATAAACAACAGCGACAAATACGACAGTTGCCATCCAAAATTCTATTTTTCTTACGTCTTTCAGTTTCATGTTATTGGTTTTGATGAGGCAATATTAATTGAAATGAAAACATAAAACAGAAAAATGTGACGAATACCACCAAAAATGTGATGAATCAAATGTTTCTTCATCTTATAGCTGGGATTCTATTGTTGTTTCTATAAAATAGAATTTGATTTTACTATCTTTAAGCTGAAAAGTATCAAACCAGCTTTATTAACTTTATTCAAAAAAGACACTACATAATTAATCCGCTATTTACACATTCACGTCCTATTTTGCGGTGTTACGGCAAATAGCCAAGATTGCACACAGCATTGGACTGTCAAATGATCATAAATACAGGTATTAAAAAATAATTGATCACATGGATACATATATCGTGTTAAAAAGGTTCTCTAGTTTAGAAGAAGCTCAAGAATGTCATAAACTACTTTCGGAAAAAGGTGTAACAACGCGGTTGGCAGATAATGTCCCCCCCGTGGATATTACATTTTCTGGAAACACGGTTGGATATCAATATGAGGTTCAAATAGACCCTGCCAATTTCGCAAATGCAGAATCTATTTTAGAAGAGCAGGAAATGCAGTCTCTCCCTTTGGTTGAAGACGACCATTACCTGTATCAGTTTTCCGACGAAGAGCTCTTAGAAATTCTTCAAAAATCCGATGAATGGAACAAATTAGACTACGCACTGGCTAGAGAAATTTTATTAAAAAGAGGGAAAGATATTGATCAGGAAAAGCTTGATCTTTTGAAGAAGGAGCGACTCATGCAACTACGGGAACCGGAACCGCAGCAGAAGTATTGGATTATTTTTGGCTATATTTCCGCCCTTCTAGGTGGACTTTTAGGAATTGCAATCGGGTATATGCTGTTTAGTTCCAAAAAGAGCCTACCGAATGGCGAACGGATATTTTCCTATTCGGATCATGACAGAAAACATGGGACAAATATATTCTATATCGGATTATTCGTATTCACAATATCCGTTCTCATCAAAATGCTCTGGGGATGATAACATAAAATGAATACGATTTACATTTTTTAGCGGAACAGCTCGAGTGCAGCTTTGTGACTGTGGTATTCTGTATCCTATCGCGATCTAATTAGCGCTAACGTCAACTGTAAATTTTTAATACTAAAAAAAATACCTATATTTAAGATGACATCTTTATTCTTGAATTATTTTTTGTAAACCTACAAACAAATTAACTTTATGAATAGTTTAAAGACCACAGCCACTCATTTCCGTTATAAAAAGCATCCGGGAGATCTATTCAGAAATACGTGCGTTCAATTATTACCGCATCCCTATAAAAATCAAGAAGACTTTTGGGTATGGTTTCATCCCTCCTACCACCGTAGTGAAGACATTTCAGATTTAGGCGACCTGTACAAACAGCTTCACGATACGCCTTGCCAAGAAACGAGAGTATCATCAAAAAATGAGCTTTGTTACCCTGCGGTCTCGAAAGAACGTCTCTTTGAGGAAATAAAATCATTGGAGCAAAAGATCTATCAGGATTGCTTTGAAAACTTTTATTTGCTGATTATCGAAGGCCGTATCGAGCTGTTAGAGAGTCATCAAATTGAAAGTAAAGAACCTGGCTCCTAACACCTATTCTTTAAACCGTTATGCATTATTTGACTTGTGCGATTATAAGGGAGGACGATAAGATACTCATTTGTCAGCGTCCGGCATCGGTGACGCATGCCTTAAAGTGGGAATTTCCTGGTCGCATTACCGAGTCCCACCAATCAATGAAAGCAAATTTGTCGCTCAAAATCAGGGAAGAGCTTAATATAGATATTCTTGTCGGAAGGCCGTTAAAGATGACGCAACAAGACTATACAAGTCCAGCACCTTGTCTCTATCCTATTCTCTGCACCTTTTGTTCTGGCGAAGTTGCCTTTCAAAAATATGTTCAAGCATTATGGGTTTCCCCCGCAGAATTATTACATTTTGACTGGACCGATAGTGATCGACCAATTGTAGACGAGTATACCAAATACCTTGAAGATTCAAATCCTCCGTCCCGCATAAAGGAAGCTTTTTTAGAAATCCTGATTGGACTCATCGGCTTTACACTGGTCCATATATTCTTCAATCTATATATAGCCTTATTGATAACATTGATCTTAATCACTGTTACCGGAATTTAGACCTATTACACCCGAAAAAATATAAAGAAAAGAATCCCATAAAACTTCCCTACATTTATAAAACTAAGTAACCCATAATTTCATTTTAGCCATATTGAAGACTTAATCAAATGAAAGATTTCCCACAATTAGTTACAGAACGACTTATTCTCAACGCCATTGACACGACTGATATTCCACAGATTGTAGACTATCTGCAAGACAAGGTTTATTCGGACTTTACCTCAAATATTCCCTACCCATACCGAAAAGAAGATGCTGAATATTGGCTTAAATTAGCCGAGGAAGCGTTTGCCAATCGTAAAGGCTTCACTTTTGCTATTCGAAATAAAGATAAAAAGCTGATCGGAGCTATTGGTCTGCAGGATGAAGGCTCGGATAAGGCCGAGTTGGGATACTGGATCGCTATTCCTTACTGGAATAATGGTTATGTCACGGAAGCCGCAAAAGCAATCATTGAGTTTGGTTTTAAAGAACTAAACTTCAATAAAATCTTTGCGACCTACTTCCCACATAATCCAGCCTCTGGAAAAGTCATGGAAAAAATAGGCATGAAAAAAGAAGCCCTGCTAAAACAACATTTAAAGAAAGATGGCCGGTATTATGATATTCCATTGTATGCTATTTTTAGAACGGATCTATCTTTTTAATAAAAATCAATCATTTAATCTGCTAAAAAAATGAAAAACAAAATTGGATATATTGCCGTCGTTTTTTTATTTCTCACTGGACAAATCACCTATGGTCAAGAAACAAATCGGGAAAAAGCTTCTTCAAAAGGAAAGGAAGCCATCCAACTCATGGACGATGGAAAGGTAGATGAGAGTATCCTATTATTGAAAGAAGCTCAAAATCTCGATCCGAATAGTATCACGTACCCCTATGAGCTCGGCTACGCCTATTATTTAAAAAAAAGACTATAAAAAGACGATTAAGTACTTAGAAAGTATTAAAAGTGAAAAGATTACCAATGACAGAGTATATCAATTATTGGGAAATGCATACGATATGCTTGGCGAAAGTGATAAAGCTGTAGGTACTTACGAGAGTGGATTAAAAATATTTCCCAAATCAGGTCATCTTTATTTGGAAATGAGAGCCATCCAACGTGTCAAAGGAAATTTAGAAGATGCATTAGGTTATTATGAAAAGGGCATAGAGGTGGATCCGGAATTTTCTTCAAATTATTATTGGGCATCAAAGATATTTTGTATTTCCGATGAAAAGGTTTGGGGAATGATTTACGGTGAGATATTTATGAATTTAGAACGAAACACCAAAAGAACAGCTGAAATAAGTGAGCTTCTTTATGATCAATACAAAACGCAGATAAAATTGAAAAGTGACACAGCGCTTTCCGTTAGCTTTAGTAAAAACGCATTTGTCAATGCAAAAGCAGCAGATTCCAGTCAAATAAAACTGCCTTTTGGAGTAGGAATTTATGAGACAACATTAGCGATGTCAATACTTGGTTTAAAATCTATAGATATCAATACATTAGACACTATAAGAACTAACTTCATAAACAACTACTTCAGCAGTAAACACAACAAAATATTTCCAAATGTCCTCTTCAGTTATCAAAAAAAGATCATCGATCTAGGTTACGGCGAGTCTTACAATCATTGGATATTAATGAAAGGCGACGAAGATGCTTTCGAAAAATGGCTAGAAAACAATGAAGAGAAATGGACACTTTTTTCAAATTGGTTTTTGAAGAATCCCCTAAAAATAGACAGCACAAACAATTTTTTTCGTAAACAATATGATTAAACCTTCAGTATCATAAATAGCCAAATTGATATAGCGATTTGTTCAAAATCTATTCCAAAAAATGAAAATTTATTTTCGTGAAAAATTGATTAAATTTAAGCAACTGATATTCATAAAGGATAAAACATGAAAATATTTGCATTCGCTGGGAGTAATTCTTCCACATCGATTAACAAACAATTGGTCAAATTTGTACTTAAAAGCTTCGAGGGGCACGAAATTAATTTGATCGACCTGAATGACTATAACATGCCTGTTTTTTCTGTAGACTTAGAAAAAAATGGGTTCCCACAGGAAGCGCAGCTTTTCCTAGATCATATAGCCTCGAGTGACATGATCATTTGCTCCCTCGCAGAGAATAATCGCTCCTATAGCGTAGCGTTTAAAAATGTATTCGACTGGGCATCTAGAATAAATGTCAAAGTTTTCCAAGATAAACCCATGTTGCTTATGACAACTTCACCAGGTGGTTATGGTGGTGGAAATGTGATGGCCGAAGCGCAGAAATTCTTTCCGCAGTTTGGCGCTATCATTAAAGAAACATTCTCGCTTCCCAAATTTTACGAAAATTTTGATCAGGATAATGGCGTAATCAGTCCGGAACACCTCAATAGTCTGAGGGAAAAAATAGCGGACTTTAAGGAACAGATTTCTTCCTAGTGATATCCCGCTAAAAATCTATTTGCCTTTTCGTGCATTCTGCATAACTTATGCCGATGTACTGAGTACATACTGCTTTGCATATTATTGACCTTTTGCTTACCTTTTCTTTGTTTTTCAGGCAAAGAAACACCAATAAAACGACAAAGAAATAGCAAAGAAGAAGCGAAAAAACAGCAAAGAAACACCGAAGAAACAGCACCGGAATAGCAGAGAAACACCAAAGAAATTGCGAATAAGCTGCAAGCCGTTACCCTAGCTCCCCAAAGAGCGGCACTATAATATAAAACGGACCCCGTAGGGATAGCAGCTATTAAAGGTTCATAATTAAGGAGGGGTGAATCACCCCTCCTTAAAATTTATTTAAGTAACTCTTCGAGTTTCTCTATCAACTTTACTCCTTTTAAGTTAATTCCAACAATCTTACCTTCTGGAGAGATGAGGTAATTTTGCGGGATAGCCTGAATACCGTACAATTGAGCGGCTTGATTTTGCCAACCATTCAGATCCGACACCTGAGGCCAGGTTAATCCATCTTGTTCAATCGCTTTCAGCCAGTTATCTTTCTTTCCTGGTTTATAGAGTGAAACACCCAGTATTTCAAATTTTGATCCTTTAAATTTTTGATAAGCTTTCACTAGATTAGGATTCTCTGCACGACAGGGACCGCACCATGATGCCCAAAAATCCAGAAGTAGGTATTTACCTTTAAAATCTGAAAGTTTTAGCTCCTTACCTTCGGGAGTTACCTGTGCAAAATCTAAAGCTGGCTGTCCAATTCCTAGTTTTTTTGCTAGTTGAATATCTGCATTCAATTTTTTTCCGATAGCTGTTTGCCTTAATCTCGATGACAAATTGAAAAACAAAGGTTCGGTGGTAACTACATTATCATCGTAGCTGGCAACTTCCTGCAAGGCCAACAAACTGAAGTAATTGTCTGGATTATTGACGATAAAATTTCGCTGCGCCTTCTTACGTTCTGTTTCGATCTTGTCTATTTCTTGCGCAATTTGGTTGAGCGCATTCTCGTCACGATTTTTTTACTGATACAAATCAGCTCTTTTAGACTGCTGAACCATAAGCTTTTTCTCATAGGAGTTTAAATAATCTTGATACTGCTTATAGGCTACCTGCAGTTTACCGCCTTTCACCAAGGAAGACTCGAAAGGACATTGAACAGTGATTTGCGTATTGGGTTCCATAGGGTCTACGTAAAATGTAAGACGCTCCATCGGGCCACCTTTGCGGTTCCAGAAGGAAGCTCCATCTTTGGAATAAAATAACATGACTTGCGTTGGTTCCATAATTTCCCCCTTATAGATCACATCATTGGATCCAAAATTAATAGAGTCAATTGTCAATTTTCTGTCCACGATGTAGCGAACAAATGCTTTAGATTTTGCGGGAAATTGTTTTCCCTTTATTGTTAATTGAAAACGCTGACCTTGAGCCGATACTGTCCCAAGACAACTTAAAACCAAGAATATGGATGTAGCTATTTTTTTCATATTGACTATTACAGTGCTTTAGCACGTGCCACAAGAGCATCGGCCAGTTTAATAATTTTTGAAGTTTCCAGTTCCGCCAATCCACGCGCAGCTTCTGCAGCTTGAACAGCTTCTTTCTTTTTTTTCAATGCGATACAAATATCGGCCAATGTTCCTTGATTGGAATAACTTGAGGGATTCAATTCGACTGCCTGTTTGGCCAGCACATAGCATTGTTTTAGGATAACTGGATTTGCAATATTTCCTTTTGCATTGGCATTGCGGCGGGCAATAAAGCTCAATCTCTCGTCCTCATTTTTGAGCAGGCCTTTTCTTAAGACATTCGTGAGGGTAACAAACTCCTTATGGGTACCATGTGCAGCGGTCCATTCTACTTTATACAGTGCAGCTTCTATTTTTTGTTCTTGATCTTTTAGGCCTTCAAAATAGGCTAGGCCAGCATTAAACTCATCTACTTTATGATCTCTAATATAGCCATACATGGCATAACGTAGCAGCTGTGCCTCTTTTTTCGCAAAATCCGCCGGCACTGCTATGCTTTTAAAATAAGATTTGTTCGACTCAAAAAATTTTCCGTAACGATCATCCAGGCTTTGTGCCATCATTTTTATGGTTTCCCATCCGTTTGGGCTCCTCAAAAATTTATCGGTAGCCACGCTGTCCAATGCCTTTTTCGCTGCATTTGCTGCTTGACTATCGGTTTGCTCCATCACTTTAATATAGCGGATTAGAAAATTAGACTCCCGCATACCCAAATCGTACGATTTACGCAAGTTGGGGATTTGAAAATTGGGATCATTAGCTTGCTCTGCCTGTTTCAGGAACAAATCAGCTTCCATGCGAGACTGGGTTCTATAGATCAATGTCCCCTGCCCATCTAAAAATAAATACGTGGGAAAACTTCTGATTTGGTATAATTTAGCAATGTCTACACCCTCTCCTATCTCGCAGTCAAATTTAGTATTGATAAACCTGCTATTAAAATAACGAGCGACTTCAGGTTGTGAAAACACATTTCCTTCCATCCATTTACAGGGAGCGCACCAGGAGGTAAATCCATCCAGGAAAATCAGTTTATTTTCTTGCTTGGCCAATTCCTTTGCCTGGCCAAAAGTGATCTTCTGAAACTGTATATGTTCTTGTGCGAGCAATAGCATCGACTGTGTAAAAGCCAGTGCTGTCAATAGTATCTTTTTCATATTTTTTTATTAAGAACCTAATCAATTTCCATGTTGATAGAAATTGATTAGGAATGAGTGGTCTACATCTAATTTTTTAGCGTTCGTATTGGGGAATTCCCGGATTCAACGAAAGTACCTTTGGGGGAACCGGAAGTATCATCCGGGCATCCGTGGATTCCATTTCGAAAACTTTCCCTGCCAATGGATGTTGGATTGACTTCTTAAAATTGTCTGCTATAGCGAGTCGTTTCAAATCAATCAGCCTATCGGATGCCATAAAGGGCATTTCACGACGTCTTTCGTCAAGTACCGTCTGTAAAACAATTTTTGGATCCGTTGAGGTTAACGCTTTATTATTCTCTATTCGGCTATTTCTTAATGTATTCAAGAAGCTTAGTGCCTCCGCCGTATTACCCGTCCGAACAGCTGCTTCCGCAGCAATCAAAAACAATTCAGGCGTATTAAATCCTGTGCTAAATTCGACGTAGGGAGCAAAAAGAACCCGTCCTGGAAATTTTACAATAGTAGCACCTAAAGAAGCCTGATCGCGACAGAAAAATAATTCATAACGTTTGTCGGTTGCACCTGCTGGCAAATCTTTGGCGTATGTTTCTATCAGCTCTTTAGAGGCATAAAATTCGGCATTGGGGCTACCTAGGGAACTTGTTCCCAATCGAGACCATACAGCCTCCATATTCGTTCTGGAATCGGGAAATTGAACCGAATTATCTGTTTTAAGACAAACTCGTCCCCAAGTCGTCTTGTCTTTATTGGTATATAAACTATAATCAATGAGCGTTTTATTCACAGCAAGTGCTTGTTTTGCATTCTCAAGGGCCTCTTTGTATTTTCCCTGATAGAGATAAACCCGACTTAGAAAAGAGAAACCGACGGAACGTACTGCTTGAAATCTATTTGACTGCACTGTACTCAAATTTGGCAACGCGTCATTAAGATCGCTAACTACCTGATCATAGATCGCCTGAACAGATACACGTTCGTATTTTTGATTGATATCCTCTTTCAGCACCAAAGGTACCCCTAGATCTTTTGTTGCACTTGCAGGATTATAATGAGCGGCATAGATATTCACTAGACTAAGGTATTCAAATGCACGACCGACCTTAGCCTCAGCCCAAACCCTTTTCTTTTCGGCTTCCGATCCCTCTGTTGCTGCCAATACATTGTTAATAACAACATTGTAAGTGAATATGTGGCTATAAGCCGATTCCCAGTATGGATCATACTGGCCATCTTCAAATATCGCACCGTGAGCAAAGCTATAGAGTTGTTTTTTTACATAGTCATAATAGTCATAGCTTGCTGCCGATTGTACATCCTGAGGATCTCCGGACTGTAAATTATCTACTAAATAGTTCGGATAAACAGCGGAAGCCCTTACTAAAGATTGATCGTTTAGAAGCAATTTGTAATCATTCAGATTCTCTGGAATTGTAAAACCTTTTGGTTTAATATCCAAGTATTTGTTACAGCTATTCAATGTCAATAAACCGAATAGCAATCCTATATATATTTTTCTCATGATATTTTCTTATTAAAATCCTACAGATACACCTAAATTGTAAATTATTGGTGCTTGTATCCCTCTACTTGGACTCGTTACCGTACTATACCCAGCCCAAACCTCGGGATCAAGATTATCCTTGTTAGCGACCCAACGCCATGCATTCAATACCTGTCCTGTTAGACGCACATAAGAAAGTTTTGTCGGTGCAATCCATTGTGCAGGAAGGTTGTAGGATAATGAAATATCGCGCAATTTAATATAGTCAGCCTTCTGAACAAATTTATGTGCAGCATTGAAAATATCGGAAATATTGCCTGAAGCAGCAGAAACAAATGCGGGAGCAATATCAGGGTTACTTTCATCACCTGGGTTCTTCCAATAGTTCAACCATAATTTGTCGAAGTTATTATTGTAGTTAAGCTCCGCGTATTTACTCAAGAACTCTGGATGAACTCCCCGCATCACATGGCCACCATTGAAAATAAACATAAAGGAAAGCGTCAAATCTTTATACTTAAATCCATTTCTGAAAGAAACAGTGTAGGGAGGTACTGTCGTACCTTCATAGATTAAATCATCGACAGTCAATTTTTGCGTGGTCTCGACCAGACTACCATCAGCCTTTCGTGCCAAAGGTCGTCCCTTATCATTTAATCCCGCATAATCTATGCTATATAAACTACCCATTGGGATTCCAACCCGATTTTGGGGAGCATAATAGTAATAGTATGGGGTATTCTGTTCAACATATAGATTGGTAATCTTATTTTTGTTGTAACTAAAATTCACTGTGCTGTTCCAGCTGAAGTTTTCACGTTGAATCATCTTACCATTCAGCCCCAACTCGATCCCGCTATTCTGCATATCAGCATAATTAAGCAACACCATATCCCATCCCAAAGTTGGATCCAACGGCGTATTCCCCAATAAATCAGAAGTTTTCTTATTGTAGATATCAAGAGTAGCTGTAAGTCTATCTTTAAATAGTGAGAAATCAAAACCAACATTGAATACTTTTGTTCGCTCCCATCGCAACAATGGATTAGGCGGAGAATCAATGTAGGCTTGCATTTCACCGTTAAAGTAGTTCAGATTGTTATTCACCCTCGAAATCAAATATGGTCCATTATCCTTTGGGACATTTCCATTTACACCATAAGTCGCACGTACCGACCAACGATCTAATGGTTCCCAATCAATTCTTGGCAGATGATATAAAGCGCCTATGGACCAAAGAGGTTTGTATTGATTTTTGATATTTGTTCCAAACAAATTAGATTGATCCATCCGGATGCTTCCACTCAAAGTCAACTTACGATCATAGGTATAAGATCCATTGGCATAGAAGGAAACAAATCTATCGACTAGATCCTTAAATCCAGTCTCTTTTTTCGAAATAGTATAGCTATTAAAAAGCGCCTGTGTGTTTTGGATCTGAATACCAAAAAGCTCTTCATTAATTCCTTTGTAGACTAGGCTATTTTCATCGTAACCATACTTGTAAATATTCGTATATCGGTTATTGATCTGTCTACGTTCAGCACCGGCGATTGCGACAATTTCATGTTTTCCCTGAATATTATTTTGATAATTAAATTGGCCACGTAAGGTATAGCTATTGACATCATTACGTTGTTCAGCAAATTGTCCCCCTTGCGGAATATTGCGTTTGATTGCCCCGTCCTTTCCGATTTGGGTAGCGTCATTCACCATACCTACAACCGATTGGGCATTTTTCCTATTCAATGTGCCATTATACCCTTCGGTCCGTTCACTTTGATAGGACATATCGAAGTCCAGTCCTTTGATAATCTTAAAATTTGCAGCAAAATTTAAGTTAAGGTATTTATTATAGAACTTTTCGTGAATCGCGGCAACATGATTTAAAGGAATATAGGTCTCATCTTCCAGTCCCAGCGCATTCAAGCGATCAATCTCAAACTGAGATTTTGAACTATACCATTGCGCTGGAGAACCATCCTCATTTTCAAGCAGATAATAGGATGCTTTGCCTCCCATATAGTTATCGTAGAAATTGAAGCCAATATCACCCTCTCTATTTTGGTTTTTCCCTAATACATTTGCGCGTAAACTAAACCAGTCGGTAAACTTAAAATTATTTTTCAGACTAAATCCCAGCTCCTTGTTTGTCGCCCGTCCCTTATTGTAATCTCCCGGCTGCGTATAATTGAGGGAATAATGGTATGTATAACGATCGGATCCTCCCGAAATAGCGAGATTATGCTGCTGATCGAATCGGGTCGTATTCAGAAATTTATCCATTTGACTAAAGCGATCACGATTTCGATATACATCCAGCCGCTTTTCCATCTCTTCTTCCGAAATTACTCCACCTTTGCGATCGTACAAAATTCGATAAACGTCGTTCATCGCTTTTCTCGGGTCAATAACTGCATAATCTCCCGAACGGTAATTAAACATTTCCTTTTGAAAGTTGACCAGTTCAGCGCTACTCATCTGATTGAGGTAGCTACGGCTTGGAAGTCCTCTAAAAGAAAGCGTATTGCTATAATCAATCTTTGTTTTGCCTGCGGAGCCTATTTTTGTCGCAATAACAATAACACCGTTAGAGGAACGCACGCCATAAATGGAGGCTGCCGAAGCATCTTTCAAAACGGTTATGGAAGCAATATCATTGGGATTAATAGCTGTTAAGTCACCTTCAAAAGGCATACCGTCAACAACGATTAGCGGAGCAGCCTGTGCGTTGATGGTGGAGCGTCCACGAACCTCGATACCCAGGTTATTTTTCGAATTCTGTGGACTTGAAGTATTTCGCACCAAATTTAGCCCGGGCAACAATCCATCGATCCGGTCCAATAAATTAGGTTGAAGCCGTCCTTCCATGTCTTTGGCTGTCACCTGAGCAATTGAGCCTGCTGCTCTTTCTTTGCTTATTTTTTGGTATCCTGTATTGACCGTAATGTTCACTTCCTGCAATTGCTCATCCAAGGCTCTTAAGGTAATCGTACCCAAATCGGACTTAGCTGCAATCGTAAGTGGAGCAAATCCGACCATGGTAATGTCCAAAAAGCTATTTAAACTAACGCCATTAATTTCAAAATGACCATGCTGATCTGTAACGGTTCCTTTTGGAACACCTTTTACACGAATCGTTGCACCTTGAAGTGGTCTGTTGTTATAATCGACAATAAAACCTTTTACCGTCATTAACTGATTAGTGATCGATCGTTGAGTCTGTTGAGATTTTTCGTGTACGACAATAATCTTCCCCTTGATCTCAAAATCGAGATCCAAATCGTCCAATAACTTCCCAAGAGCATTTCCCAACGATTCTTTTTTAACGGTTAAGTTAACCTTTGTATCTGGATCAATAGTTGTGGCCGCCCATACATAAGAATAGCCAGTCTGCTTATTGATCTCTGAAAAAACCTTTCTCAACGACACTGATTTCTCCTGTATCGATACGTCCTGTCCATACGTTTTAGCTCCAACATGAAGCAGACAACAAGACATTAGTATGGTTGTAAGCGATATGCGCATAATGTTTCCCCTCCATTGCGGCCTACCCCAAATATCTGGGCGATCGCTGTTTTTCATTTGTTGCGTTTGATCGTGTAGGGCACGACCAAGTTGTGCATAATTTTTATACATTTGTTTTAGGTTAAGAATTAAAATTCTGTTACAGTTAGAATTACTTGATCTGAAGCCCTAAATGTTGCAAGCGTTTAGGGTTTCGTCTTTTCATTTAGGTTGTTTTTTCTACATAAATGGTCTTTCCTTTAAATTTAAACTTAATTTTCCCGGTACTCTCCAGTACGTTGATGATATCTTTCAGACTGCTGTTACGAGACAACATCGCTTCAAATTTTTCCGATTTTATTTGGTTATCGAGATAGACGACATCTACATTATACCAAGACGCTAACTCATCCATAATACCCCCTAAAGTCTCCGAATTGAACACGAAATATCCGTCTTTCAATGCATTGCGCGCGTCAAGATCAATTATTCGTCGTTCAATTTGACCGAGTTTGATATACGATTCTTCCCCTGGCAACAGTATAATCTGCCTGTCGCCCTGTCGAACCCTAACTTTACCTTCGTATAATGTCGTTTTAAAGTCTTCTATATTCTTGGTTGATTTCACATAAAAATGTGTCCCCAATACGGAGATATTGATCTTCCCTGCTTGTACCACGAAAGGTTTCAGTTTTGGAACCTCACCTTCCCATGGTAAATATTTTTTGGCAACTTCAAAATAAGCCTCCCCCACCAAACGAACCTCCCGCATACTATCTACTTCATAATAATCCAACTGCGTTTTGGCATTCATCCATACTTTGGTTCCATCAGGTAATAGCATGGTCATTTTCCCACCCTTGGGTGTCGCAGCGAATAAATTATTCACTCGTGCCGCTTTATTTTTAACGGGTGATACAAACGATAATAAAGTATCTCCTGGAGCCATCGAAATTGAATTTCCATTTCCTAGACGTACTACCCCTGTCATTTGAGCGGGTTGAATATCTTTATCCGGAGTCTCCTGATAGACCGTATCCGAAAGATTATGTATAAAAAACAACACGAGTAATCCAATCAACGCCGCGGCGATACCATAGGACAACATACGTTTATAAAAAGGTTAAGTGTATGAGGTATTGAGGTAATCTTGTTCAAAGAGGGCAAATGATTCCTCCCAATCATAACGGGCTATCCCGTCTAAATCCGCTTGCATTTGATCTTTGTTGTCAATCAGATCACATAGCCCCTTATTTGCATCAGTTTCGGACCCCATAAGTCCAACTTTAATTTTTCGTCATCGCGCAATCCTTCCAGCTTGGATTTGCTCAGTAAATAAATGATATGTTGGGGTATTTGCTCCATATTGCTCTATATACTTAAAACAATATTTTGATTTCGTTTCTCTAAAGAGGTGGTAGATATTTTCACAAAAACCTATGTATCAGAAGTATAAATTTTCTAATAATAGAGTAAAAGCAAAAGTAGGCAAAAAAACCGGTCAGGCTTGAGTCTTAATCTCAAAAGTTCAATTCCCCTTTTCTTTTGATTGTAAATCGTACTAGTGGTTAGTCCTAAGGAGATCGCTGCTTCCTGTGGGCTTAAATCTTCAACAATCAACTTACGCATCACTTGCTTACATTGCTCAGGCAGGGTATCAATGGCATCATGGATCGTTCGAAGCGTCTCCAAATAGATCATTTGATGGCTGATCGGTAAATCGACCAGATCGACCTGTGACGTATAAAAATTGGTTTTTTGTTGAATTCTATTTTCTTGTTGGATCCTGTTTAAAGCGGCGTTTCTACAACTTGTGTAGAGAAAACCTCGGATTGATTCAACATGATCAAAATCTATCCGGCGCTCCCAAAGCTTTAAGAATACATCCTGCACGATTTCTTCGATGGTAACTTTATCAAGATTCATCTTTTCTAAAAAATAGCACATTGGACTATAGAAAGTTTTGTACAGAAACTGTAAACCATCCCTTCTGCCCTCCCGAAAAGATTTTAAAAAATCTTGCTTGCTAAATTCTTGGTTTACCTTGTTTTTCACAATTCAATATTACTTAAATTTTAAATAAATATGAAAATTTCATTTATTGTGATCAACAGTCCCGCGCTGGCAAGCAATAGAAAACGGACAGGCCAAACCGGTTGACACAATACTATTCCATTCGGCAGCGATAGCGTAAAAGCGAAGCAAGATCGATGTATTTAGATTATAATTTCTACACGATCAATTCTGGTGATACAGACTCTTCATAGTAGGCTTCATTCCATTTTGCCAATTGGCACATAATAGGTATTAAAGCCTTGCCCTTTTCTGTCAAAGAGTACTCTACGCGTGGTGGGAGCTCCTTGTACTCTTCTCTCAAAATAACGCCATCCTCTTCCAATTCTTTTAATGAACTGGTCAAAACCTTTCGAGAAATATGTTCGATGAGCGCATCCAATTGACCAAATCGGGCTTTTCGATCGCGCAAAGTATAGATAATCACAGGCTTCCACCGGGTACCTAAAATTGCCATGGAACGCTGCATGGCACAGGAACAACTTTTAAATTCAGTCCTTTTCATTTGAATATATTCAAAATAGTTACGCGAAGGTAACTAGTTTATACTAATAATAGTTACAAATATATACTATTTAAAATATATTTGTGAAGATTCACGATTTAAAACGAGAAAAATGAGCATACAAACACTTTTTAATCCATTTGAGTACAAAAATCTAACACTCAAAAACCGCTTTGTAATGGCACCAATGACGAGAGCATTTTCGACGGATGGAATTCCCGACAGCGCTGTAGCGGGATATTACGAGCGTCGTGCCGCGGGAGATGTCGGTTTAATTTTGACGGAAGGTACCGTTATCGAACGACCTTCATCAAAGAATTTAAAGGATATCCCAAACTTTTACGGTGACCAAGCACTGGCCGGCTGGAAAAATATCGTGGATGCAGTGCACGAAAAAGGCGGAAAAATAGCCCCTCAACTATGGCATGTTGGTTATACTCCTATGCAATGGACTCCGCCCGCTGCGTTTGAAAGCCCAGATACAATGACATTAGCGGATATAGAGGCCACGATACAAGCTTACGCTGATGCTGCTAAATCTGCAAAAGACCTCGGTTTTGATGCTTTTGAAATCCATGGCGCCCATGGCTATCTGATCGACCAATTTTTCTGGGAAGGAATGAACCACAGAACAGACGAATTTGGCGGAAAAACAATTAAGGAGCGCTCTAAATTTGCGGTTGAGGTAGTCAAAGCAATGCGAAAAGCGGTTGGACCTGATTTTGTAATCATTCTACGTCTATCACAATGGAAGCAGCAAGACTACACAGCCAAGCTTGCTCCCACCCCCGCAGCGATGGAAGACTGGATCCTACCATTGACAGATGCCGGTGTCGACATTTTTCATGGAAGCCAACGTCGTTATTGGGAGCCGGAATTTGAAGGTAGCGACTTAAATTTCGCTGGATGGCTCAAAAAAATTTCAGGACAACCCACAATCACGGTTGGATCCGTAGGTCTTGACAAAGATTTTGGCGATGTATTTACAAATTCGGAGTTCAAGTCCTCTCCCGCTTCACTGGATGAACTGGTTCGTCGTTACGAACGTGGCGATTTTGACCTTGTAGCTGTAGGCAGGGCGATCTTGCAAGATCCGAATTGGGTGAAAAAAGTGCAAGCCGAAAAATACAACGAATTATCGACTTTTGAAGCGAAGAGTTTGGCGAGCTTATCTTAGTAAGCTCGAGCGATTAGGTGGATTAAAATTACGTTATTTAATATTTACGTTATTTAATATTTACGTTATTCAATAGTATAAACAGGGGCAAAAATTCACTTTCGAAGCAATTTTTGCCCTGTTTTGTAACGATAATTCAGTACCTTGTCTCCGCAAATGGATACAGACACTTGATTAAATGAAAATCACCGCAACCAAAATATATGTCATCAGCGGATTGGGTGTAGATCAACGTGTATTCAGCAAAATAGACTTTGGCTCGCTTGATCTAACCTATCTAGATTGGATTACACCAAGCCCCAATGAACCACTGTCTATTTATGCAAAAAGAATATCGACTAAAATTACTGCAAAGAACCCCATCCTCGTTGGGCTTTCCTTTGGAGGAATGCTTGCAATAGAAATTGCCAAGATTATCGAAACAAAACAAATTATCCTGCTTGCTTCAGCCAAAGGACGGCATGAATTACCCAAACTGTATCGCTTAGCAGGCAGACTCAAAATCAACAAACTGGTTCCTAGTCCGTTACTAAAGTTCCATTGTTTTCTATCAGATTACTTTTTTGGCATACGTAACAAAGAAGATTCCCGCTTGCTAAAACAGATTTTATACGATACAGACCCCATCTTTATGAACTGGGCAATACATCAAATTCTGCAATGGAAAAACAATTCGGTTCCGGACAATTTAATTCATATACATGGTAGTAGAGATCATATTATCCCCATCAAAAATGTAAAGCCCAACTTTATCATTAGGGGTGCGGGACATTTTATGACAGTCACCCATGCCCAGGAGGTTGAAAAGCTCTTGCAAGAAATCTGCTTGTAAATCACCTCCTTTTAATCACCGAGACCAATCCCAACTTTTCTAGTCGCTCAGAAAATTAAATCCAAGCGGATTCGTATCGACATGAAACACACGATATGCTGAGCAGTGTAAAAAAGTATTATTTGAAGAAAAGGACAAACAATAATTGAGAATAGAAGGTTCTTCTATGAGAGCGCGGTCTCTTTACGTAACTAAAAAATCGCTGTTTATTGCTTAATGGGACCAGTCCAAAGTAATATAGTAAGGTTAAATTATAACAAGAATATGCGAACACGGCTCATATTAAGTTTTTTATTCTGTCACATCTTTTTTCTCACTATGCTGGCACAAGTTAATGATACTACAGCCCCGAAATTGGAGGTCGCAGCAGCTTTAGGCCCGTACCGTCCGATCGGTGTTAGCGCTAGCTCCAACAATCGATTATTTGTTTCCTTCCCAAAACAAGCTAAAAATTATCAGTATGCACTTACTGAAATCATCAATGGAAAACCTGTTCCTTATCCAAATGAAGAATGGAATTTAGAAGGAAAAGAGAATTCCCACTTTGTAAATGTTCAGGATATATTTGTAGATACCGAGGACAATCTCTGGGTATTGGATTCTAAACCATCTGCTGCTGGATCAATTTTTGGCAAAGATGAAAAATCAAATCAAGGCCAGTTTAAATTATTAAAAATCAATACAAATACAAATCAAATTGAACATATTTATCGTTTCGACGACCTTGATAAAACCAAATCAGGTCTAAATGATATGCGTATTGATCACAAGCGAAATTTAGCCTATCTCTCCGATCCCGGCCAAGCGGCCATCATTATTTTAGACCTTAAAACTGGACTGACTAGAAAGGCTTTAACTGGAAGCCGTTTTACGCTGGCTGATCCTGATGTATTATTAAGCTATAATGGTATTGAAATGCGTAGTGAAAATGGAAAGCCTTTTTCTTCCAACGTGAATGGCATAGCATTGAGTCACGACTTTAAATATTTATATTTCAAAGCCATCAATCAGACCCATTTGTACTGTATTGCAACAGAATTTTTAGCCGACGCAGGGCTGACGGATCAAGAATTGGAGGCAAAAGTGGAAGACAAAGGAGAAGTCGGAATCACGCATGGCTTACTAGCAGACATTGATGGAAATATTTATCTCACATCGTCAATAGATTATAGTATTAAATATTTAAATCCTGAGGGAAATGTGAATACCCTGGTAAGGGACTCCCGAATACTATGGCCCGATTCTATGGGTATCAGCGGAGATGGATACCTCTATTTCTCTTGTGCACAGCTCTTTAAAGACCCGCAATGGAATAAGGGAGCTGATAAGGTAGAGTTGCCATATTATGTCTTTAAGGTCAAATTACCGAAATTTTGAAAAAAATGTTACAACAAGTGAAATTCTTAAGCATAAAACTCGCGCTGACACATCTACTTTTCACCTAGCTATTATTCTATGCGCAGCCTTCACAAAATTCCCTTCGAATAGTTCCCCTTTATATTTGTCCATCTTTTCTACCCACAAGAAAAGGAACTGAAATTCAGATTCATAAAAACAATAAAATCGAAGTAAAAGCACAAATCACTAAGACATGCCTCCAACTATAAAAAAACAACAGCCTGTTAGATGAAGTATAAAATTTTTAGCAAAAACTTTTTTATACTAATATTTTTAGTATATTTGAATATCAGTTTTAGACAATGCTTTTATGGAACACAGCGCAGCATATGACAATAAGGATTTACACGTAGGTGACATCGTTCGCTTTCATACCCCCCATCCCGATGAGGATCCAAATACGATTTTCATTGTACTATGGTCATACTACGATCCGGCTGGAAAATCATCACGGGCTGAAGTGGTTAAATTTGACCAACGTTCCAAACAAACACCTGTCATTCAGAAGTGGTTTATACGAGATTTAGAAAGAGTCCCCGAAGTAAGTCCAGAATTGCTGAAACAAATTGAGTTATTTATGAAAAGTAAACTTGGCAATGCTATTATCAGTAAGCTAGTCATCTAACAAATTTTAGATCTTCAAATTCGACGTAAAATATGGAAAATAAATTCAAAGAGAAGCGAGGGATGGTGTCAGGTCCGATCTGGTCTGACTGGCGAGAACAACTCCGGGAAAGTGAATTAATCGGCTTACATCAGAGACTCGAGAATCTAGAAAGAGAAATACTCCTTGATTGGCTACAATGGCATGATCCAAAAGGAAACTATACCGATCGTAAATGTATTGAAAATGGCGTGCAGCAGCTTTCCAAATTAAAGGCTGTCGCGTATATCCATAAAGAAATCCTGCGCATCCACATGAAAAGAAGATACAATGCCTTTTCGAATACACACGCACAACTCATCTTTAACAACTAAAATTTCAGATTATGGAGTCTTTTATTAAACAGATCATAGCGCATCAGCTTCCAAAAATTCTAGCTATGGAATCGCATCGCACAGATTGGCGTTATCAGCTCATGAACTTAAAAGATAAGACACTATTCGATAGATTAATGCTGATGAAAAGACAAGAATTACTTGCTTGGCTACAATGGCACGATAATGCTGGGACTTACGCTGATCACGACTGCATCCGGAGAGGTATTCCCTTATTTACGAAAACTCAAGCATTGACCAATGCTTATCAGCGGATTATGCGTGAACATGAAGGCTGGGACGGCTATATGGGAAATGAATATATCCGTGGCAGTGTACTTTAAAAAAAGACACCTTTTAAGCAGGAAATATTTTGTTCGCAGTGATATACGAGGCTAATGTCTTTAGATTAGGAAGTGCCGCTCCTATTGTATTATTAAAATAAGTATAGACTTCTTTTCCCGCTGCAATCCATTCGTTAATATAGGTACTGTATTCCAACAATAGGCTGTCCGAATAGCTTCCCTTATAGTCACCATTTGGGCCATGAAAGCGCATATAGATTATCTTTGCATCCGCATATTGAAGACGCATACCTTGCATATCCTTATCATGAATAACCAGATGCATTTCATAGGATTTTAAAAGTTCGAAAGTTTCTTCTCTATACCAGGAAAGGTCCCTAAATTCTACACATACCTGCCATTTTTCACTTCTCTTATCCTGGGCAATACAATCCAGCAGTTCAACAAGCATTCCAATAGAAGCAAATTTAAAAGATGGTGGTAACTGTATGAGCAAGCACCCTTTCTTTTGGCCGATAGCGTCAATAACAGATAGAAATCTAGCGACATCCTGTGGATCAAACTTAAGTTCTTTTTGATGCGTAATTCCCTTCCATAGTTTAAAGGTGAAACGAAAATCATCGGTCGTCTCTTCGGACCATCTTCTGACTGTTTCTTCTCTGGGAATTTTATAAAAAGAACTGTTTACTTCCAATGAGTTAAATAGTAAACTGTATACAGCCAATCGACTTTTATCCTGTAACTCCTCAGGATAATAACTTTTATTCTTGTAAGGTAAAAGGATACCGCTCGTTCCAGTAAAATATGATTTTTCCATACCCTTATAACAATCGAGCAGCATGCAATGGTTCATTTTTTCTTTCATAGACGAATTATCCTTTGTATTGGTCTGCAATTGAATTGCATATAAAAAACAATTTATCTAAGTTTGAGAAACAAGTAGTACAGCAACAGCTATTTTTAAGCAACTTGTTTTCTAGTTTATTAGTGGATAATTAATCAAGCACACTATATCAATGCAAAAAAAATCGTACCTCATTTGTTTCATTATTGGCGCCATTTTGGGCAGTTGTACCGGAAATAAAAGCAACAATACCAATACAACTTTAAGTTCCCAGTCCGAACATGCTGATGAAAATCCGACATTTACCTTTGACAATATTAAACAGCACTATACGCGGGGTGAGGATCTGATATTAAAGATGTATAGCAAAAACACATCCAAAATAGACTCTGTTATTTACGCTATAAACGATAAAAAGATTGGCCAGGTCGTCGGAAATGAGCCCTTCAATTATTCATTAAAACAGGAGAAATTTGGTAAGCAAATTATTAAAGCTGTCGTATTTAGTAATGGAAAGCGAGAAGAAAATTCGGTCAACATCGATCTATTCGCCTCTAACCCTCCGCTTTTGCTAAGTTATAGCATTGTGAATATTTATCCACATGATGCCAAAGCTTTCACACAAGGACTGGAGTTTTACGGTGATAATTTGATCGAAAGTACTGGGAATGGGGTTGGTCCAAGTGGAAATAAGGGGAAATCGAGTATCCGTATTGTTAATCCTAAAACGGGTCAGCCCATCAAAAAAAATGAATTGGATGATTCAATTTTTGGCGAAGGTGCTACCGTCCTAAATGGAAAATTATATCAATTAACCTATAAAAACAATCTAGCCTACCTCTACGATATAAACAGTCTTTCTGTTATTAAGACACTTCCTTACTTTCAGCCAATGGAAGGTTGGGGCTTAACTTCTGACGGTAAAAACTTATTCATGTCGAATGGTTCTGATTATATCTATACACTTAATCCAAATGATTTCTCAAAAGTGGATTATATCCGTGCAGCAACGAACACGGCCATCGTGGATCAAATCAATGAAATGGAATGGGTAAAAGGGAAAATCTATGCAAATTTCTTTATGGAGGATGTCATTGGACGAATAGACCCTAAAACAGGTACAGTGGAGGCTTTAGTCGATCTATCCAAATTACGTGAGCATGTAACACAGCATGTGGATTTAGATGTATTAAATGGTATCGCTTACAATAAAAGATCAAACACCTTCTTTGTTACCGGTAAAAACTGGGATAAAATGTTCGAGATAAAGCTAACAGAATAGCTTTATCTCCATCAAAAAAAACAACATGCTGTTCCGGAAAGAACCAAATCGCACTATTTTTGACTTTATGGTAATTCTTTCATTTTGTTAAAGCCCTCAGTTACCATCGGTATAATTTGTGGTGCAAATAACTGTGGTATAATCGTCCTTGTCCCCGTATCCTTATTGGCAATCCATTGCGCATATTTATTTGCTAAAAATTCCAATCGCTGTGCTGAAGATAATCCCGGTAAGGTATAATAGATACTTTTTTCGCCTTCTTTACCTTCCATCTGCACATACCGCCCTTTAGTTACTTTCAGGTGACTGCGGTGTTCAAAATCACGTAGGAAAAGCTCATCCTTGTCTGCATTATCCCATTTCGGGTCACGCGGGCAACAAACCGATCCGTAACTGTCTCTTCGATAAATTGTAAGCATGCCTTTAGCTGAAATTGGTTTAACAAAATCTAATCTAGGGTTATCAAGACCAGAAAGCCGGAGACTGTCGACTTTAACCATACCGTCCTCTCTTTTTATGGAATAATAAAAATTGGTTGTCGCAGGTTCTATACACATCCCATTTTTCGAAGCTTCTTCGGCGACTTCACCATAAAACTTCCAATCGGGAACAATCAGTACAAAATGTTGAAGATCGGGATAGAATTCATTGGATTTTTTTAGTAACTCCACTGGAATTTTAGTACTCAAAAAGAAAACGTAAGTGGAATCCGGAACGATCTGCAAAGGAAGATCTACTAAATAATTGCCATCTTTCTGCGTTACAAAATCATTGTCGATCATTACAACCCGACCATAGTATTCACGATACCAATCGGGTTTCACAGTATCAGCTAATGAATACGGGGGTATTGACTGATGCGCTGCTATTTTGCTCTTACAGGACAATGCCATCATAGGTAAAATGATAAGCAAATACCACATATTTTTTCGTATTAACATGGTTATAAAATTAAAATATATTTCAACTACTTTCCTGTTTGACTATCTACTTTTATTCCAGCTTGATTCATGAAGGCTATTTGATGTCCTAAACACGACTCAGCTAAGGCTTCAATTTTCTCTTTTTCATCAGTAATCTCCCGCAACAGACTTTTCCGAGTCCCTTTTTTCTGTTCATCAATATATTTAATTAATAAAATACCATATCCATCAACGATCTCTGTCATGTAACCAACTGAAGCGATGTGAAAACTTTCGGCAGTTTTACTGTATTTCAGTTGAGAGGCTTCGCATTTTAATCCTTTGATGTAACTACTCAAAGCGCGTGCCTCATTCAATTTCATGTGATAGGAATAGTCTGATTTATCGACATCATATTCCCCTTCTAGCAATTTTCCATAGCTCTCATCCATTTTTTCTCGACAGCTATGAAAGAGCTTAGCCATTTTCTCATTGTACCCCAAATCCAAATTACCCCTACAGGAACACATGGTAAATAGCATAAAGATTAAAGCTAGCATTCTCATTTCTTAATTTTTTTTACAAATAACAGTTTTTTAAACCAGCCTATCCGTCTCGTTTAATATTCGTGGTCGTTGTTTTAAGATTCGTTATTTTCCGTACAACCTGCTCGCTAAAAAGCAATACGCTTATCCTTACTTTGCACAAACTATTTATTTCTTTGAGAGATGAAAAGCCTACTCTTCTAAACAGGGAATCCATAAAAATCACCTTATACTGCATTATTGTAAAAAAGGTCCTTCGAAACCTACTATATTAGCCATTTAATTAATCATTTTTTAAAAAATCAGAAAAAAAAGCTATATTTATTTAAGAATCACACATCATTTAAGGCAAAATTCTTTGTTTCTTAAAAAAAATTACGGAACTTAGAGACTATAAACCACCGAAATATGAATAACAGACCTTTAAACGGAATGACTGACGAAGAGCTTCAAACCAACAAAAAAAATGCGCTGGTAATTACATGGATGCTCACCACCATGCTCTTTATTCTATTAGGCATGGGGATCTATACTTCAATTAACAAAGGATTCAGCGCACTAATGGCGATTCCCTTCGCCTTATCTCCTATTGTTATTCTCAATTTTAAAAGAATAAAAGAAATCAATGAAGAACTCAAAATAAGAGGAGCTCAATAAACCCATCATGAAACACCTCGCATTATTCATATTCTTTCTTTTCATCTCGGATATTGTATTTGGCCAAGAGATAAGTAAATCAACGACACAGACGATCACCCAATCGGGTATTGGGCTGGGTTCTGTCATTGCCGTTGTCACCTCATGGGATCGCAACAAATCCATACTATGGGCTTTAATTCATGGGATACTCGGTTGGTTATACGTCATCTATTATGCATTCACCCGCAACGAGTAACGATTTTTAACTATAATTCTCACCAGAAGAGCCAAGCCGATCATTAGCAGAATGTCTTTTCTTACATAACACAGCGATCAATTCCTTTTCTATATCTCATCCGCAATCAAACACATGAGTTCCTCACCTATTTCCAATACAGATTTTGTCGTTGAAGAAGTCAACGAATCCAGCATTACCTTAATTTCTGAATTAGTAGACCTGACTTTTAATATTGTCCAAGGAGGTGCCTCTGTAGGCTTTATGGAAGATCTAACAGTTGAGCAGGCAAAAAGATTTTGGACTGAAGTACTGAACAAGGTCAAGCAGCAAAAAACAATATTGATTATTGCAAAAGATGCTTCTACGCATCGAATCGCAGGAACCGTTCAACTCCAAATCGACCTCCCCTCAAATCAAATACATCGTGCAGATGTAGCCAAAATGTTAGTCCATACTGACTTTCGAAGAATGGGCATTGCACAAAATTTACTTCAACACATTGAAAATATAGCTATTGATCTAAATAAGACACTATTGGTACTAGATACTGTAACCGATAGCCCGGCTTATATTATGTATCAAAAATGTGGCTGGACGAAAGTCGGCGATATCCCAAATTATGCGCTCTTCCCGAATGGAACATTGTGTAGCACGACATATTTCTACAAAAACTTAATTCTGCCAATAAAATAAAAGCCCCCAAATCGATTAATATTCATTTGGAGGCTTCTCTTAATTATTTGGGAGCTTCACATATGAATCTCCATATACTTATAGATCCTATTTATTTTTGTACCATATCGGTCCCGGTTTTTCGCCCATTTCTAACACCAATGTCGCTCCGGACATAATTTGTTCGTGTGTGATATAACTTGTTTCAAGAGGCTTACCATCAATCGTAATGGCTTGGATATAAATATTGGCTTTACTGACATGGTTAGCTTTCACGGTAAATTTCTTTCCATTGGACAACTTCAATTCAGCTTTTTCAAATAAAGGTGTACCGATTTCGTATTTTCCACTTATGGGATCTACAGGATAAAATCCCAATGCGCTGAATACATACCAAGCCGACATCTGCCCGCAGTCATCATTTCCACTTAATCCCGAAGGTGTATTCAAGTAAAGTTTGTTCATTACCTCGGCTGCATATTGCTGCGTTTTCCAAGGCTGTCCAACCGCATTAAATAAATAGAGTGCATGATGGCTCGGCTCGTTACCATGTGCATACTGCCCAATCATTCCTGTACTAAAAATTGGCAGCTTGCTGGTGTCGGAAGGATGAAATGTAAACATGCTATCTAGCTTCTGTCCAAAGCGCTCTTGCCCACCAACAAGTTTAATCAATCCAGGAATATCATGTTGTACAGACCAAAAATATTGCCATGCATTACTTTCACAGATATGTGCACTATATTCCTCCGCATCAAACGGGGTAATAAATTTACCATGGCTATCTCGAGGTTGCATAAATGAAGTAGCCGGATTATACACATTTTTATAATTTTGAGCTCTCGCAAAAAACGCTCCTGCAATATCTTTCCTTTCCATCTTATCGGCCATCATTGCGATACAATGATCGTCATAGGCATATTCAAGTGTTCGTGATAAGGACCAGTTTTCGGCATTGTATTCATCTTTTACGTCATAGGGCACATAGCCTAATTTTTTATAAAGACCTATACCCCGGTAATTATCAATATTAGCTGTGGCAACACAGGCTTCTAACGCTTTTATTGCATCAAAATCACCAATTCCTTTTAAATATGCATCTACAATGACAGGAATGGCATGATTGCCAATCATCATATCCGTTTCACTCCCATAAATATTCCATACCGGTAGTCGGCCATGCTGTTCATAAAAGGCAATGAAGGACTTAATCATATCATTTACTCGACTAGGGTCTATATAGGTAAATAATGGATGCGAAGCTCTATAGGTGTCCCAAAGTGAGAACGTGCTATAATTGGTCCAACCTTCAGCCTGATGTACCTTCCGGTCCGCCCCCATGTAAGCACCATCAACATCACTGAAAATTGTCGGTGCCAACATCGAATGGTATAGTGTTGTATAGAATTTAACCTGTTCCTCTTTGTCTTTGGTCTCGATTGCTACCCGCCCCAATTCATGGTTCCAATTTTGTTCGGCCTCTTTTAAATAATAATCAAAATCATCATTTGGAACTTCTGCTTTTAAGTTCTTTGAAGCGCCTTCCATACTTACTCCCGAAAGGGCCGTACTTAAAGTCACTTGTTCTCCAGCTGCTGTCTTGAAATCAAAACGTGCTTTGAATGCTGTACCAATACGTTTTGCACTTTTTGCCGTTGTATCAGCACTGGATAATATTGCTGAACTATCGATATGAACGGCCATAAAAGGCTTAGAAAACCGAGTTTCAAAATAAACGCGTTGGCCTCTTGCCCAGCCCTCCGAAAAACGGTAACCACGGATAGTAACAGAATCAACCACTTCGATGTGTGAATCTGTTGTAGCATCCCAATTCATTGCTTTCTTTAAGTCTAAAAATACTGCAGACTCGGCTTTTGGAAACGTATAACGTTGAATACCGCAGCGTGCCGTTGCTGTCAGCTCTACATTTATATCGTAATCAGTAAGTTTTACCTGATAGTATCCGGCGTGAGCCTTTTCGTCTTTATGCGAAAATTTGGAATGTATACCTAAGGGAGCCGGGGCTTCATGATAAGGTAAGGTAACCGGCATATAAGATATGTCGTACAAGTCGCCGGCTCCGGTTCCACTTAAATGTGTATGGCTAAAACCAGCAATCGTACTGTCAGGATAAAAGTATCCGGAAATACGGTCCCAGCCAGGCAGTCCATTATCTGGGCTAAGCTGTACCATTCCAAAAGGTGACTGTGCTCCAGGATATGTATTCCCCATAAAATCCGTTCCGATAAAAGGATTTACATACCCAGCATAAGAAGTCTCATCGGAGTTTTTTAGTGAAGCGCAACCCATTAAGGACAAAAGGCCTGCACAGACCGCGTAATTAATATATTTCATCGTGTAGATCAGTTTTTCAATTTAGTTTGCCTAATTATCTATTTCCAGTAACGATTAGAATATCCTTGCTATTGACCAAAGTCTGATGGTTGATTTTAAATCCATTGAATGGTTTTCCATCGATAAAGATCTTTTTTATATAATCTCCGGCACCCTCTTTTTGACGTCTTATTGTCACTTTGTCGCCATTTGGATAATATTTTTTATCGAGTTGAATGGTCACTTTGTCGAAAACAGGTGTTACAACAGTATAATCTGGTCTACCTGGACAAAAAGGATAGATGCCGATCATGTTCATTAAAGCCCATGTGGACATTGTTCCCGTATCGTCATTTCCCGGTATACCCCCAGGGCTATTCGTAAAATGTTTTTCTAAAATTTCCTTAACCAGCTTTTGGGTACGCCATTCTTCTCCTTTGATTTCCGAAAACACATGTGGATACAGCATATCTGGTTCGTTGGTAACATCAAAATACCCTTTATCAAACGTTGCCTGCAGTCTATCCACAAATTTTTGCTTTCCGCCCATCAACTTCACCAAACCAGGTATATCAAATGGTATGGCAAAGCTATAGTTCCAAGCGTTACCTTCATGGAAACCATGATTTGGTTCAAAATTGGCGCCCATCAATGGGCTAAATGGACTTAAAAACTCGCCGTTAGGAAGAATAGGCCTGAAAGTCCCATACTCCGAAGAATAATAGTGTTTATACCCCTGTGCTCGCTTAGCAAAAAGCTGAGCATCTTTAGTTTTCCCCAATGAGGCGGCCAGTTGGGCTAGGTTCCAATCGGCAACATAATATTCAATGGCATGAGATACCGAATTATCGAATGAATCGCGCAGTGGAACATACCCATACTTCACATAGTCCGCATTGTCTGGTCTAATTTTATTTGTCGAATCCGTAGTCGTAGCCGATTTCAGAAACGCTTTGTAAGCTGTATTAACGTCAAAATCCCGAATGCCTTTCATCCATGCATCAACGATCACTGGAACTGCCGGATCGCCATCCATGGTATAGCTTTCTCGACTATACAACTCCCATTTGGGCATCCAACCGCTTTCCTTATAAATATCGATCATGGAACGTATCATACCCACCTGCTTATCAGGATAAACCAGTGACATTAGAGGCTGAACATTTCGGTACGTATCCCATAGCGAAAACACGGTGTAACGATTGTGATCTGCAACGAGCGTCTTCCGGGTTTCCATTGCCGGATATTCTCCATTTACATCCTGCAAGATATTTGGATGAATCATAGCATGATATAATGCCGTATAGAACACTGTTTTTTGGTCCTCTGTACCACCTTCGACCTGTATCTTTGACAATGCATTATTCCAAAGTGAAGCTGCGTGCTTTTGCGTTTTTTCAAAGCTAAAGTCTGCTTGCTCAGCGTCTAGATTTTTACGCGCATTTTCAACACTCACAAATGATACGGCCAGCTGTACTTCTAAGCTTTCATTTTCTTTGACGTCAAAACTAAAATACGCACCAAGATCATCGCCTGAAAGCTGATCGGTATAGTCCGTAAAAATTTTATATTTTCCGGCATCTTTATTCCAATCGTTTTCCCATTTTTCTCCGGCACGCTGGAATTTCCAATATCCTCTTTTTGACGGTTTTTTATTGACACGCATAACAAAGAAGATGGGATAAACAGCCTGATTGTTCGTGTAACAGAAAGAGCCCAACAATTTAGATCCTTCTATTTCGGTGTCACTTACATAACGAACTGTTGCTCCCGTTTCATTTGTTAACCCTTCGCCTAGATTAAGTAGGATATTTGCCTGTCCTTTTGGAAAAGTAAATTTCGACACACCTACACGGGTTGTCGCTGAAACTTCTGTCTTGATACCGTATTTCTTTAATATATTGCTATAATATCCCGGATGGGCAACCTCTTGTGTATAGGTACTCCCATATTGATGATAATCAACCTCCAATTTCCCCGAAGTTGGCATCAACAACAGACTTCCCATATCTGGACATCCTACCCCACTTAAATTAACATGAGAAAAACCTGTAAAATAACTATTGCTATGTTCATAGGGAGTAGACCACCATCTTGCATCCTTATCAAATGCATTAAGTGATGATCCCATTACATTAAACGGAGAAACATTCATCAAGCCGTTGGGAACCTGAGCACCCGGATTAGTTGTTCCATAATTACTGGTACCAATAAACGGGTTGACATAGTCTGTAGGAAGCTTTTGGGCAGAAACGTTCTCCCAAAGAAATAATCCTAAAAGTAAAAAACGAATAGATTTGATCATATAATCTTGATAGACGACATTGTTAATTGCTTTCATTCAAGCAAACACCATAGGCCGCGCATTTTAGCGTGTACCTACAATACTACAGATAATCGCAAAGATTTACAAATCGTACTTGTCGTTATATCGATGATTTTACGTTTGTTAATAGGATTTAGCAAAACTATACATATTAAGCAAAGAGATTTATGATGGTCAATAACAACAAAAGCCTGAAGTGGGGAACTTCAGGCTTTTACTAACTAACCAATTATTAACCTAAATTATGAAACTACTGATATAACGTCATCAAAAACGAGTTTCTTATGTTAGGCCGAATGGTTTAACCAAATTTTAACAAATCGTTGTTATCATTCAATGCGCTTCAGGTTTGGTCCAGCAATAAATATATTTTATTGATACAGTCCCCATTGCTTATTCGGTGTAGCGCCCATTTCTAAAACAAGCTCACCTCCTTTCAGAAGTTCCGAAGCATCAAAATAAAACGTATTAAGCGGTTTTCCATTTAATGTAGCACGTTGTATATACATATTTTTCTTATTTGCATTTTTCGCTATGATAATAAATTGTTCACCTCTACCGTATTTACCGCCCAATTTAATCTTCACTTCCTCAAAGAGAGGGCTTCCAATTTCATAAATTGGCTTGACTCTTGTCCCGCCATCTATCTGAAATAAACCAATAGCATTCATAATATACCAAGCACTCATTTGCCCTTGGTCTTCATCTCCCAAATAAGCATTTGAAACCCCTTGGCCATAATAGCGTTCACCTATGGAGCGACTCCATTTTTGCGTCAACCAAGGCTTATTCAACCAATTAAAAATATAGGCAAAATGCATCGATTGCTGATTTCCCTGAACAACAGGATAATCCCAATATTGATCATTGGGACCATTGTAGCGCCATTTCTCACTTTCCGGAAATCCCCATTCCAATCGTTTTAAAAACACATCCTGTCCGATCATTTTAGCTAACCCAGGAATATCCTGTGGCACAAAAAAGGTCAGTTGCCATGCATTTCCTTCTACATAATGATGGTTAGCTCCCGATTTAAAAGGATCAAAATCTTTATACCATTCTCCTTTTGAATCCTTCATCCGGGCATAGCCACTACTGACATCTATCGCGTTTCTCCACCATTTTCCGCGATCATTGAAATAGTTGTACTCCTGCTCCTTTCCTAACGATTTTGCGAACTGCCCAACTGTCCAGTCGTCAAAACTATATTCCATTGAATTGGAAAACCGGCCCAAATCATAAGGAACGTACTTATATTTTAAATAGACATCCAAATCACGATTACCTGCAAAACCACCTTCAAATTTCAATGGACTTGTTGTCTGCATTTTTTTAACAGCTTCAAATGCCTTTTCAGTATCGTAGTCTCTAATCCCCATCTGGTATGCCCCAACAATTAACGGTATTTCATGTTCTGCAACCATGACGGGAATATACTCCATTCCAGCCGGTCCTTTCGCCAACCAGCCATTTGCGTCATACATCGCAAGTTGCGATCTGACCCATTTATTGGACCATTCCGGCGTAACCAAGTTCCAAAACTGATTTAAATTCCAAAAGGTATTCCAGAAAGCATCACAGCCTAAAGCGAGATCCCCTTTATGGGCTAAAGTTCGTATCACTTCATCCGAAGATCTCCATTGACCATTCACATCACTAAATGTGTTTCGGCTTGCCAAAGTGCGATACATATTTGTATAGAATTTCTCTTTTTCAAAATAGTCTGAAGACTTTATCGCCAATCTACTTAAAAGTTCATCCCAAACTTTATGTTGGTTTTCCACGACCCGATCAATCGACCATCCGAATGGCTCCGACAGTTCCGTTTTTAGATTCTCCTCCGCATTGGCTAAGCTCACATAAGAAATCCCTGTGCGCAGTTGTACAGCCTTATCTTTATGCACATCAAATTCCACGTACATTCCCGCAAATTGAGCGCTATCAGCAACCAAATCAGCCCGTTCAGTCAACCGATCGTTATGCCATGTGCCATAGTTTATGATAGGTTTGTCAAACTCCATCACAAAGTATACGACATAATCCTGTTTTGCATCCGTGGACCAAACGTTTTCAGATAATTGATTACTATATCCTACGACCTTATAGTCAGAAACCTTTTTTAGCGAGAAGACTTTAATTTTATAATCATATTCTCCGTTAACCTTAAGATCAATCATAATACGTCCTGTGTCCGACTTATGGTAGGTATATTGTTGAAAACTGGAACGTGTACCAGCCGTCAATTTCACATCGATATCGTGATCAAGCAGATGAACAGCATAATATCCCAATGGTGCCTTTTCACTGGTTTTATCTATCGCTGATCGATATCCTGAATTTTTACTGTACTGATCTCCGACCCGAGTCTTCAATTGACCTGCTGTCGGAAATGTACCCAATCCAGCCATTGTCCATTCATGGATATGGCTAAAAGTACCAATAGATTCGATAGAAGGTTCATAACCTGCCTGCCAGCCAATATTTTGGTTATCTGGACTTATCTTTACCATGCCAAAAGGCATCCATGGTCCCGGGGCTATCATCCATCTGGAATGTGCTGCCCCCATCATCGTGTTCACATAATCTGAAACTCCACCTAGTCTTTTTGGGCCCCGCTTGATTGTTGAAGACTGTATTAATTGCCCATTACTATAAATTTCATACTTACTCCATATATCCTTAGCGACATAAGGCATTGGTATTTCCAATTTCGCTGCACCTTTTTCAAGTGTTTTCTCATAAATTTTCTTTCCATCTAAGACTACTTTCAATTGTTCATCATCTTTCAATTTCAAGAGATCAACCAGCATATTTTGGACGGGTTTCCCTGCATTTAAGATCTCAAATTCAGCTTGCTGTACATTTTTAACAATTACAGAACGATTGGCTATTAGCTTTACTTGCTGTGGCCCCAGCAGTTTAAAGGAATCAAATTCTACCCATCCTACCTTTATGACAGTCATTGTAATCTGATTTCCGCCTTTCTTAATGAGATCAGCTGGTAATGGTATATTTATCGTAGAATTTCCAGATTTTAAAGGATTCTCTAACGGCTCACCATTTCCTGCTCCCCCCTCCACCTCAAAATTATAGGGCTTGCCATTGATTACGATCTGTAGTGTAGGTTTATTTTTAGGGTCACTATTGGCCAATTTAACCTGAAGTGTACACTGACCATTTTTTATACTATTGTTTAACACATAGTATAAATTCAAAAAATGTGTTCTCAGACCAGAGGTTCCTCCAGTCCCGCCCCATTCATTGGCCGGACCGGGCAATACATAGGGTAAATCCCTTGTTAAAGAAGATTGGCCGATAATAAACGCATTGTCTTCATAACCGAAATCATGTTCCAAAAATTTCTTATATCCATTCGGGGACAAGGCAAATTCGCTGCTTGAACCGTCTGAATTTCCCAATTGCCATATTGTGTGCTCCTGGCCAACAACAGACTGAGCACACATGAACAACAGACCGGCGACAAAAGAAAGTGAGAAACGTAATTTCATAAGTATCAGATTTTATAATTTTTAATTACATCAGTTGCTTTCCTCATAAACTGCACAAAACAATTCACAAAACACATTACATTGTACATACATTAATAACTTACAAAAACGTTTAAAAGCAAAACTTTATGCACAATATTACTACAAAAAAAACAAATATCAAATGAAAAACAGCAAAATGTATATACATATAAAAAGAAAGAAACAAAATGAATTTATTGACACAAGTTAGCGAAAATGAAAGGTTTTGATTCTTAGAGAGGAAAGTTATATCAATTTGTAGTTTGCGCAATATCCACCGCATTTTCCAGTTTTCGGGGAAAAATTGCCTTTACTTAGAAAAGTGTTTCTACAGATTATTTATGATAAAAAAACTTAATAGAAGTTTTCTCATTGCAATATTTGCCTAGAGTCCATTATTTTAGGATTAAAACTTTGTCAAAACTCAAGTAAAGCAATAATTACTATTGGCTATTTGGATCTAATAAGTTATATTTATACAATTATTTGCTTTGAAACCTTAAAGATAAGAGTATTATCTTTTGTATTATCATTATAAACGATATTCTACCCATTTGTGTAGAAACTTATTTCATTGCTGGATAGAGATGCAATGTTTGAACAAGTTCAACTATAAACGTTGACAATGATTACGAGGTAAGGATAGGAAGGTAAAAAAAGTCTATTATTAGCGTATAAATTGAGATTACGTCCTTATTTTTGTAACTTGCACGCCAGGACAACATCGATTTTACGTGGTATTCAAAAGCGATTGCGGATCATCTTTGTATTTTACACTATGAAAATTAAGATTGAAGATTTTTTCAAGCCGGTACAAGTTAAAGACGACTTTAGCAAAGATGATTATGAGATTGTCGAAGCCTTTATAAATTTTGCCAAGTCCTTAAGCAGATTAACCTATCAGAGTATATATTTAATTGACTATTCAAAGAAAAGCTTTCTATTTGTGTCTGATAATCCAATCTTTCTGTGTGGAAGCACGCCTGGGGAAGTCATGCGAGAAGGGTATTATCACTATGTTAATAATGTACCTGAGAGTGATTTACATTTATTAAAAAAGATCAATGACGTTGGTTTTGACTTTTTTGGAAATTTAGATGCCGAAGATCGCTTAAAATACTCCATATCTTATGATTTTCATTTAAAACAACCGGGAAATAAGCCACTGTTAGTAAACCATAAACTAAAACCTCTGCTCCTGGATAAATTTTCTAACCCCTGGATCGCCCTATGCTTAGTTTCCATGTCCTCACATGCTAACTCAGGAAACATTAGATTTAAATCTGATGAGGACGGAAAACAGTTTGAATATGACTTGGATAAAGATATTTGGGTAGAAACTCCGCGAATTAAATTGAAACCCCGTGAAAAGGACATTCTTCTTTTTTCCGCACAGGGTCTTACTATGGATCAAATAGCAGATCGACTTTATGTATCGATTGATACGGTAAAATTTCATAAAAAACAGATATTTTCAAAACTGAAAGTCAAAAGTATTACAGAGGCTACAGCATTAGCCATTGAACTATCTCTTTTTTAATCTTATTCATTATTTTTTGAACATAATAGCATTAGTTTTGACATCTCAACAAATTTTTGAATATCGGCATGATTTCCTATACTAAACTGGGAATATTTATTTTTTTCAATAAAAGTCTCCAGCCATTCCGATTTAATATAGATCGGTAATGTCTCAGAATAGAGGTAGATGATTGGATCACCAAGTTGAAAAGATTCTATCTCCAATTTTCGAAGCGTATTGACCACTTTTCGATCACATTCAGCTATAACCAATCCACTACCAAGGCTGTACGGACCATAGAATGCGTCAAAAAGCATCTTTTTCAGAATATTAATGCGATTACCTATTATCTTTCCAGAAATTACGAAACGTCCAATGTGCCAAAAATTCTTTACATCTGGAATTAACAAACTTTCTGTCTCGATATCAAATAATTTTTGAATCGGCAAACTCGTTTCCTTATCCCAAAATGTAATTCTAATGGATGCCTGAATACAGTTATCAAGCTTACTTCGAAGCACATAATAAATGGAACGATCAAAAAAAATCTGATCCTCTCCTATCAATGACTCAAAGTCAAACGCATATTCCTCTTCGGAATAACTATCCAGTTTGTAATGCTGCTGAGTCGTTACTAAATAAAAATGAATAAGTTCAGGAAGTTCGTTTTTATTAAGCTTGGTAAAATAATGGTTTTCAGGCGTCCAGTTCATGCAAATGTTATTCGATATGCAATTATAAAAATAAAGACTTTTCGTTTAAATTCCCACAGAGACAAATTTACTACACAAAAGTGTAATGAAACGGATGTTTTTTTCAACTATATTAAGTTCAACCAATCATTGATAAATAATAGGAATCTGGAAAGAATTTTACAGGTTTAGATGTCGCTAAATTAAATACAATATGACTAACCATACCCGATAATAAATACAAACCTAATGATAATTGCGGAGGAGAAGACGTCAGCGCGATTTTACCATATTCTGCCAAAAATTCCTCAAACCATTTCGTTTCCATTCCTTTTGTTTTTAAACTGTCAACAATAAATTTACCGACATTTAATTCAAATGTCTTGTGGGCCTTTTCCAATGAATGAAGATTAAGGCCTTCAGGAGGAAGAACCGTTAAAAATCCTGCCCAGCCCAAATTATAAGGATGTACTACCGGTATATTTCGTTTTGCCATATACTGGTCAAAGACAAAAGGAATATCAGAAGAAAAATCCAACGCATTAATGGCAACCTTATGATTAATATCGATATTATATAAATTATCTTGGTTAATAAATTCAGAAAACACTGTTATTTTGGCTTGCGGGTTAATTGAATGCAAACGTTCCTGCAAAGCAAATACTTTCTTAATACCAATATCCTTGTTTGTATAATTTTGTCTGTTTAAATTTGTCAATTCGACAACATCTCCATCGGCAATTGTCAAATTTTCGAAACCCATACGCAATAAGCACTCGGCAATGTAACTTCCTATTCCACAACCTCCTATTAACACAGGAAAGTCTTTGATATGTTGTTGATCCTCTTCTTTAATATGTATGTTATTTCGAATATACCTCAAATCCATATATAATCTCTCAATAATTTTGTATCACATAAAGATAGAATTATAATTTATATTATTATTAAAGAAATTGCTAAGTAAATTTCATAGTTGCGTAGTACAAATTAGCGGCGATTTTGCTTAATTTAGCCACCTATCTTTTGTTTTTATTTTGATTCAAAATGAATACCTTTAATAAAATCAACGTGTAAAAATGGATAATACAAGAATATATCGCATGTCATTTGCTGGTGTATACCCGCTTTATATACAAAAAGCCGAAAGAAAAGGACGTACAAAAGAAGAGGTTGACGAAATCATTTTCTGGCTTACCGGCTATAGTCCCATATCGCTACAGCAAGTAGTTGAAAATAAAACTGACTTTGAACATTTCTTTAAACAAGCACCAAGTTTAAACCCGAATGTTTCGAAGATCAGGGGTGTAATCTGTGGCTATCGCATTGAAGATATTGAAGATCCGCTGGTTCAGAAAGTTCGCTATCTCGATAAATTAATTGATGAACTGGCCAAAGGGAAACCCATGGAAAAAATTTTGAGAAAGTAAACTCTGCTACGATTCGTAAATAGCGCGTACTTACTATTCCAATGCATAGATGGCACCATCTGCGGAGCTAAAATAAAGCCGATTTTCATCGATCCATATTGTTGAAAAGATACTTCCCATCTGCAGGTAGTCTGCAAACAGTCTTGTAATATCATCCTCATATTTTTGTTGCAGATCGGCTCGCAGCACATTTTCATCATTTATAAACAATTGCCTATTCTTTTTACTTGACTCCGTTTGAAAAATAGGCACAACCCCTCCGTTTTTTATATCCAATCTATAAATTACACCATCCAGCGTTCCAAAAAAGGCCTCATTACTTACGATAGTGGCACTGCTAAATGTATTTAAAGGCACTTTAGGTTCAACTATTTTCACGCCGTCCATTCTATTTAAAACAAGTATACTATAGGAATCCGACATGGTTACGACAAGCTTATCGTCAAAAATACTAGGAACACTCGTCCAGCTCCCTGGTTGATGATATACCCAAAAGCCACTTCCATTCGCGGCATTAAGCGCATATACATTAAAGTCACGAGCACCAAAATAGACTGTACTGTCGGCGACTGCTGCATGGAACTGAATCTCGCCTTTTGGAAAATAACGTTCACCAACCGTTTTAAACTTCCAATGTAGGGTACCATCTTTTTTCAAACAATAAAAATAACCATCAAAACTACCAATGAAAACACGTTCTTGTGTCAGCGTTGGGGCTGCATGCACAATGCCCCCAGTCAGGAATTTCCAAACAAGTTTTCCCGATTTAGCATCTACGGCATAGACATGATGATCCCCAGATCCAAAATAAACTACACCATCTGCAACCGCAGGAGATGAGAGGAAATAGTCCCATATATCATAACTCTTTTCACCATCGGTTGAAAACTGCCATAATTTTCGACCTGTTTGGGCATCCAGGGCATACAAGTAGCCATCAGTGCTTAAAAAATACACTTTTCCGCCATCAAGAGCAACCGTCGACCGAATTTCGCCGGTAGTTTTATACTTCCAAAGTATATTACCGCTCGTTTTATTCAATGCGTAAAGATTACTGTCGCAAGACCCGACAAAAACGATATCCTTCCAAACGACGGGCGAAGAAAACAGCCTTCCCTCTGTTTTGAATTTCCATTTCAACGCGGGATTTAACCTAATATTGGATTGTGCTGTATAATTTTGGCGATCTAGGTCTCTAGCCAGATGCTGCGCCCGTAATTGACAAAAACATCCCACTGCAATAAATAGGATAATAATTGGGCGCCAATCATATTTTAGTCCAAACATCGCTGTACTTCTATTCAGGTTATATTATTGATAGATAAGGTATTTTTCCCTAGTTTTTCTATAATTACTTAGGCCCGGCTCCCAGCTTTTTCGGATTTCTTCTTCCGAAACACCGGCTTCAATTTGCTTCCGAAATAAACCTACGCCGACGAGCTTTTCGATACTGCCAATCTGTTTCGAAAATGATTGATCAAAAAACTTATCTTTTTCCGGAGAATTCCGATAAAGCGCTATCATCCAGGATAGGTTTATTTTTTTGCTATCGACAAGCTGCTGCAGATCATATTTACGCAGGTCTATTCCATAACATTCTTCATTCATAAAGAGAGGCGATTCACTCATCCCTTTTTTACTGACGGGGACAAATGAGAAATCATATGTACCCTTATAGATTGGGCTACCGATCACAACAAAGGGATAATCGGTGCCTCTACCATGATTTACTTTTACACCTTCAAAAAGACAGGTACTTGGATATATGAGTATGCTTTGTTCCGTATTTAAATTGGGCGAAGGATTGACTGGCAGCTTATAAAGCATACTATGATCATAATCTGCTACAGGAATAATCTTCAATTTACACTTCTTTTTAGTATTCATCCAACCTTCTCCGTTGATCATCTGGGCAAATTCAGCAGTAGTCATCCCATGCGCAATAGGAACAGGGAATTGCCCAATACCCGACTTATATTCTTCCTCCAAAATAGGACCGTCAATTAGATAAGCATTGGGATTGGGCCTATCTAAGATCAAGAGCTCCTTATCATTTTCGGCGCAAGCTTCCATAATATCCCGAAGGGTATTAATGTTGGTATAAAACCTCACCCCCATATCCTGCACATCATAAATAAACAGATCGATATCTTTTAGATCCTTCGCTGTTGGCTTTTTCTTATTCCCGTATAAAGAGACAATAGGAATTTTAGTTGTCGGATCGACTTCATCCCCCACTTCAGTTCCATTACTTGCATTCCCTCGAAATCCATGCTCAGGCCCAAAGATTCTCACAATCTGAACCCCGCGCGCAAGCAGACTATCAACAAGGTGCCGCCCTTTAATAACCGTAGATGGATTGCCCAATATCGCAATGCGTTTATTCATTAAATAAGGAAGGTAACGCTCGGTTTGTTCTGCTCCAGTTTGTATACGATCATTACAATAATTCAACGAGATCTGTGCAGTTGCATTTCTGAATAGGAATAGAATCAAGATAGAAATAAGCACTGGTTTCATATTCATTTGGTTTATACTATTAAAATATAGCCCCTGAGCATCAAGCTATTTATCCGATTGCAAAAACTAAACTAAGGATAAAGCTTTATTTTAGCAAATCATTTGTTAAAATTGATAAACAAGTTTTATCCAGCTACCTTTGGAATATTATTGGGAGCGTGATTTGCACATGAAACAATAGATGACATTCAGAAGCTGTGGCATACTAAATTTTATACTAATAATTGATAATGGAAAAGCAGGTAAATGCGGGCGAATTTGTAGATCGTTTTATGACAGGTAGTTTGGAGCACCTTCGCTACCAGCAATCGCCGATCAAGATATTTCAGCTCAGTGAAATCGCCCCTTACATTAAATTCCCTACTCCGCCTATTTTCTTGGGCTATAACCTCCTCGTCCATATAACTGAAGGTTATTTTAAACATCAGATCGGTGCCAAAGAATATGTCGTTCAGGCTCCAGCAATTCTTATCAGCAATTATGGTAATATTTCAACAATAAAGTCTGTCGATAAATCTTCGAAAGGGCATTGCGTCTTGATCAACGACAATGCGATGACGTCCATATTCAGGGAACAGGAGATTTTGAATATCTTTAACATCTCGCCCTTACTTAACTTAACTGCACAAGATAGTAGTGATCTTCAGGAGCTTTTTAGATTACTTTATAATGAACTACTTTCGGAATTCCCTTATCGAGAACTGTTTGAAAATTTGTTAAAATCGGCAATTTTAAAAATCATCAAACTTTCGTCCTCCAATCAAGCCCTCAATCGTCGGCAGGAAATTGCAATGATGTTCAAACAGCTTGTGCACAAAAACTTCAAAAAGCAAAAAAATATTTCATTCTACGCCGACAAACTTGCAGTATCTACAAACTACCTTAATCGCTGTGTATTTTCAGTATTTAAAAAATCTTCCAAAGAACTTATTCTAGAAGTACTGATTATGCACAGTCAATTTCTGCTGTTTGAATCCACTAAAAGCATTGCAGATATCTGTTATGAATTGGATTTTTCTGACCCGTCTTACTTCTCACGACTTTTCAAAAAAATAGTTGGCGTCTCTCCTACTTCTTATCGAAACAGAGCAACTTAAATTTTCAACATGCACGATTTGTCCTATCTTTTATACTGAAGTACACAAGAAAATCAAATTGATTGCAGTTATTTTTGTGTAAGTCATTGAAGCAAAAGAGAATTTCAGTTCGGTAGCACTCTTTATTCTCGATGTTTCAATTTACATTGTTCCATCATTTAATTACATATTTAAAGATGCTTAAGGTTTCAGAAGACAACAATATAACCCAGGATTTCGATTTGTTTATTGCAGATTTTAAAACTAGGCTGTCAAGCTTATTTAATAAGGAATACGATTACAACTCGCTCAGTTTAACGCGTGGGCTTCCGCCTGAGTTTTTAAAAGAGATCATGAAAATGCAACCATTGTCGGTTGCTATCCCCGAACATCACGGTGGTCGTGGTCTTCATGTAAAAGAATGTTTGGGTGTACTGGCGGCAGCTTCTTATGAATCACTATCGTTATCGCTAATCTTCGGGATTAATATTGCACTATTTTTGGAACCTTTTGCCAAATACGGCAACACCTTACTTCAAGAGAGGGTATTCCATCAATTTTTGGAAAATCAGGCAATGGGAGGACTAATGATTACCGAACAGGCTTACGGCAGTGACGCACTCAATATGCGAACATCTTACGAACAAAGGGACGATAAGTACTATATAAAAGGTGAAAAACACTGGCAAGGTCTTACTGGAGCTGCAGACTTTTGGCTCGTGACGGCACGCAAGAAAAATGAAAATGGAGAACTGGTGCGGGATATAGATTTCTTTGTCACAGAGAACGCCGTCGAAGAACAAAAGATTGTTGTAACAAAGAAATACAATAGCCTCGGTCTCTATGCAATTCCTTATGGTGTCAACAACATTGATATCAATGTTCCCGCGGATCATAAACTAAATCCGGAAAGTACAGGAATTAAATTGATGTTAGATACCCTCCACCGCAGCAGATTACAGTTCCCAGGAATGGGCATGGGTTTTATAAAACGAATGTTGGATGAGGCCATGACACATTGTTCCGAACGCCGTGTAGCAGGTATTAGTTTAACTGAATTAGACGCTGTTAAATTTCAGTTGTCGCGCATACAGGCTGCATTTACCTTGTGTTCTGCAATGTGTTCATACAGTGTCTCGATCAGCTCTATCCATAATGACCTTTCAGCCTATGGTGTAGATGCCAATAGTGTGAAAGCATTTGTGACAGACTTAATGCATGAAGCCGCGCAAATATGTGTGCAATTATCCGGTGCAAATGGCTACAGGTTAGACCATGTTGCCGGTCGTGGCCTCATAGACAGTAGACCTTTTCAAATCTTTGAGGGATCAAATGAAATGCTATATTCTCAAGTTGCTGAAGCGATCGGTAAACTTATGCGCAAAACCAAAGAAAGCAACTTATTATCTTTCTTAAAAAAATATAGCTCAACTGAATTTGCAGCACCATTTTTCTCATCAATCTTGAATTTTGACTTTCCGCTACAGCCGAAACAACGTGAACTGGTTACACTTGGAAAGGTAATCGCCCGCGTCATTTGTTTTCAGTATGTTTTAGAAATTAACAATGCCGGGTTCAATGATAAGATGACTGAAATAACACGTCAACACGTAAGTATGGATATTTATATGTTGGTAGGCCAATTATCAAATAACAATAATGCCGAACCACTTATGAACTATGACGAGAACACGGATTGGATGAAGTTCACTTCTTAATCAGGAGAGATTACAGGAATCAAACTAGTCAGTAAGTTTCAATAAACGCAAGAGGCCACTTCCTATGAAGTGGCCTCCTGCGTTATATTGCTGAAATATCCCATTCCCAAACACTATGATAGTGCCCTATCGACTCGGTATAGGCAATAAATTCTCGGTAAAACGGATGTGAACCTATTGTAGCACTATCTCCAATAACAACCAATTTCTTCTTAGCCCTAGTCATTGCCACATTCATCCGGCGGACATCAGACAAAAAACCAATCTGCTGTTCAGCGTTACTTCTGGTCAAACTGATATAAATAACATCCTTCTCTTGTCCCTGAAAACTGTCTATTGTCTGTATTTTAATCAAGTCATTAAAAGGTCGCAGCTCGTCTTCCCCTTCCAATACTTCCTTCAGGAAAGTAGCCTGTTTCCGATAAGGTGCAATCACCCCGATGCTCAGGCTTTCATTTAGGGTCGAGGAAGCTTTCCAAGCCCCAATATGGTCGTTTAGATGAGCTTTAATAAAATGAGCTTCGCCCATATTGAAGATTGCGCCGTCACTTTCCGTTTCTTCAAATCCCGCTCCTGCTGTATCAATAAATAACACCGGTTCAGTATCCACTGCTAAGCTCCACTGTGCCACGGTACTATCTGCTCTTAACGAACCATTATATAAGGCTACAGATGGGTAATGCATAATTTGTTCATTCATGCGATACTGCACATCTAGCAAAGAAACTAATTGTGGATTACGGTCTACCAATTTTTCAAATAATGTATGACTCAGGCCATGGTTAGATCCCTTACTCGATTTTACTGTTGGAGGTAATTGATTATGATCACCGGCCAAAATAAGCCGATGTGCCTTTAATATCGGTATCCAGCAAGCAGGCTCTAATGCTTGTGCGGCCTCATCAATAATGACTGTTTCATAGCTACGATTGCGGATAACCTCATGATTTGATCCAACCAAAGTTGCAGTGATTACCTGCGATTTATCCAAAACATCTGCACTGATAAAATCTTGAATTTTATCGACATCTTTTCTGATTCGATGGGCCTCATCAAACAATGCTTTTCTTTGCTCCCGCTCAGCCTTTCCAAAATTACGTTTATATTTTTGAGCCATCTCTGTATACGTCCGCACTTGTTTTTGAAGTGTTTTAATATCCTTATTTGCGGGATGTCGATCAATCTTTGCATCGAGTGTCAATTCTTGAAGATGTTCCGAAACCTTAACAGGATTACCTATTCTTGTTACTGTAATGCCAGCAGCGTCTAAACGTTCGGTTAGCAGATCAACGGCCGTATTGCTCGGGGCAACAACCAATACTTGCTTGTTGTATTGTTTTAGGAGTGCCTGCACGGCCTGAACCAATGTTGTTGTTTTCCCTGTCCCCGGCGGCCCATGCAAAAGAGCCACGGTACTTGCTTCCAATAGCTGTTGGATCGCTTTATTTTGCCCCATATTTAAGCTGGGATGCTCAAAGAATTCTCCAATAGAAGCAATCGGAATGACCTCTTCACCGATTAATCTTCTCACTAAACTACCCTGCTTTGCATCACGGCTCAATTCCTTTCCTTTCTCCAATGCATTAAACATCTCCCGATAGGAATACTCATCAAATAACAAATCAACACCAAGCTTCCCTCTTCTGCTCCATTCTGGAAGTTCATCGACACGAAATGAAATTCGCATCCCATCCCTATTGATCGAAGATATGATGCCCTCTATTCGATCTCGGTCGGGATCGTGATTTGAAAACAGACAAACTGGCATACCAAAGCGAAACTTATGTTCGACCTCATAATGATTTGTTCGGTTTAAGTTAACGGACAAATAGTCTCCTCTTCCAAGCTCCATATCCGTTATCTGAATCGGAAACCAGGTGACACCTTGCATTCTTCGTTCATTCAAACTACTTTTCAACAACAAATTTTCATGTTGTAATTTATCAAATTGCTGCTCTTCTTGTAATAAAGTAATAAGCTCGTCGAAATAATTCATCGTGTCATATATATATTGCTCAGGCACAAAATAACTGTTTTTTCACGTATTTGGACCATTTGGTTTTTAATTTCATCTCATCCTTTGCCAAATTTTGTAAAGCAAATCGATATCCTTCTAAGGAAGCAATGGATGTAGCCGTAAATTCATTTTTTTTTGTTATAATTGAAAAACAGAGCGTTTTCCAATCGAAACATCCATAAATCAACAATTAGATGAGCGAAATATTCTTACACGACAGCGAACAGCAATGGACAGACTTGGGCGAAGGTGTGATGCGAAAAATACTTGTTTTTAATGATGAACTCATGCTCATGAAAGTTCGTTTTAAAAAAGGGGCCATCGGTGCACTTCATCAACACCCCCATACACAGATTTCTTATGTTAGTGCTGGAACATTCAGATACCATATTGACGGTGTTGATCGCATCCTAACTGCAGGAGACTCTTGTATCATCTATTCGCAATTGGTTCATGGATGTGAATGTCTCGAGGAGGGTGAACTGATCGATTCATTCACTCCTTATCGCGAAGACTTTGTTCAGTATACGTAAAAATGCATTGATAAGGTCTTGAAAAAATAATAATCATTTTGTTCTAACGTTAATGCAATAACATTCAAAAATATGATCTCACTTCTTTCTCCTCATATGCGCGCAACATTTGCTGGTGTATGCCTGAGCATTGGTTTACTCGGTCTTTCCCCATCTCTACAAGCGCAAGAAAAACCTCTTTTAATAGAGAAGATAAATTCGCAACTATACCTCTATACCACCTTTAATAATTTTGAAGGCACCAAATATGCTGCTAATGCGGTCTATTTAATAACAAAAAAAGGCGTTATTCTATTTGATACACCATGGGATTCCACACAATATCAACCCTTATTGGACAGTATCAAACAGAAACATAATTTACCCGTCATTGCGGTGTACGCAACACACTGGCACGAAGACCGTGCGGGTGGTTTTGCGTATTACAACCGTATTGGAATTCCAACCTACGCAACGAAAATGACGAACGACCTACTAAAGGCAAATCACAAAGCCCAGGCCACTCATCTTGTTTCCACCAATAAAACCTACAGCGTCGGCGGACAATCTTTTGTTCTGAACTTTTTTGGTGCCGGACACTCCATGGACAATGTTGTTGTCTGGTTTCCTGAATATAAGATTCTAGACGGTGGTTGTTTTATAAAAAGCTCCGAAGCCCAAGATCTAGGATTTACGGCAGATGGGGATATAAAATCCTGGAAGCCATCCCTAGCGAGGTTATTGGCAAAATATCCCGAAATTAATATGGTTATTCCTGGACATGATGCCTGGAAAGATAAAGGTCAGATAAAGCGAACCGAAGCTCTGCTTACTGAAGGACACTAATACATTTCTTTTATCCCCAAGGATGCCGGTAAACTCTCTTGTTTTTCAATAGGATAAAAATATCTGTAAGGAACCAAATAGATAAAACCTTTGATTATAATGCATTTAGGTCGTCAAAAAAGAAGCAACTAGATAACAGACCTACAAAAAACAGTAGAAAAATAAAAAAGAGGCTTTGTTTATCCAAAAAAGTACTATCTTAGCGACACCAAATAAAGCAGGGGCATTAGCTCATTTGGCTAGAGCGCTTCGCTGGCAGTGAAGAGGTGATCAGTTCGAATCTGATATGCTCCACAAAAAAAGGGTACTTAAGTACCCTTTTCTTATTTTTAATCGACCAATTTTGACAGCAAATTCTTATTTATAAGAGTTTACAGATTTAGAAATTTTCCAGGTTCCGTTTTCTTTAACCAGTGTGATCAGATCTGTTTTAGCAAAACCATCAAATTGCATCGTAACTTTCGCAATGGCATAATCAGGTAATTCTTCAACGATCTGTGTTGTTGTTCTGCAGTTCATCTTAATTCCTTTTTGTTTTTTCAAAAATTCAATCATCTCATGACGGCTATGTTTCAAATCTTGTTTACCACAAACCTTTTGATCAAAATCAGCTGTAAAAAGCTTGTCTAAATTAGCTACTTGACCTTCGGTCATTGCACCAACGTATTCATCGATGGCTAAATCAGCAGTAATTAAATTGCGTTCTTCTGGCTTAACTGAAGCCATCGAGCAAGTAGAGATTGCAATCATTGCCGCTGCTACAAATGTTTTTACTAAAGTTTTCATATCTTTTTCAATTTTATAATGTATTAGTATATTTTCTTATTTTACTGTCGCTTACTCTATAAATTTGTTGTGTACTTTTTTTATTTATTTTCTGATTCAAAGTTAAGACAACTCATATATTGATTTCATTACATTTAGATTAACATTACATTAAAATCGGTAAATGCTATTTTTTTCTAGGCGAATGAAATTTCCAATCAATTCGCTGTATAGCCAAAACGTGACAGAATAAATAAATTATTGGTTTGAATATTGTTATTCTGTCTATTTCCTGCTAGATTGCATTCTTTCATGACACACTACGATAGCGTATATTTTTTTTATATTAAATGTTCTATTTTGATGGTTTTACTTGTACTTGGCGACACTGTATATGCACAACGTCCTGTCAATGAAATAGAAACCACCAAACATCTCGCCGATACAAGTAGACAACGGGACCTGATTGATATTGGAAAAGAAATATTAAATATCAAGCCCCCCCAAACAGTCGATAGTACAGGAAAGAAAATCTATTTTTCCTTTTTACCGTTTTCGACAAATGTTCCCGGAGGAGGACACGCCTTAATTACAAGTACCACAGCAGGATTTTATTTAGGAGATCGTTCCGATACCTATATGTCCAAGATGACATTTACCCCTTACACAAATTTTGGTAAACGATTTGGTCTGCCAATACGTTCTTACATCTGGTTAAAAGAGAATACATGGGTGATCGATGGCGATATCCGACTACTAAAATACCCGCACGAAACTTGGGGAATTGGCAAAGAGCATTATGGCGATCAGCAGATTAATTTAGACTACACCTACTTTCGTTTATACCAACACGCATTAAAAAGAATTCATGGGGGACTTTTTATGGGAATCGGTTATGATTTAGATTATAGAATGAATATTAAGTCTACGAGCAACACCAAGCTCGAAGACTACACGTCCTACCCTTATGGAACAGATTTAAAAGACAATACCATGTCTTCGGGAGTAAGCTTCAATTTAATTTACGATACACGGGCCAATTCGATCAATACTTGGTCGGGTAACTATGCCAATTTACAGTTCCGTATAAATCCGACATTTTTAGGTAGTGATCAGAATTGGAAATCGCTATTTCTTGAAGTTAGACGATACCATAGGCTCACCCAAGACCGAAACCGACAAAATATGATTGCCATAAGGAGTTTCTTCTGGACCGTATTTAATAGTAAAGCACCCTATCTCGATCTTCCTAATTTGGGATGGGATCCATACAATAGTTCGGGAAGAGGCTTTCCAGTCAGCCGTTTTCGTGGCAAATCACTTTATTACTTAGAAACGGAATATCGTCGTGATATCACTCAAAACGGCTTATTTGGATTCGTAGCATTTATGAATTTTACGACATTAAACGGGCCAAAGAATTCCATGTTCGAAGACTGGAACGTCGGCACTGGTGCTGGTGCACGAATTAAGTTTAACAAAAACTCGGGCACCAACATTGGAATCGACTATGGTATCAGCAAGAATCACCGTGGCGTTAGACTCACCTTGGGTGAGGTCTTCTAGTTTCTAACTTAAATGATAGCGCTGGTTTTTAAACTCCATTGACGCATAGTACTGATATTTCTTATTGTCCAAGGGATAATCCCAACAGCCCATACGGTGGTAGATTTCACCACCAAATCCTGTTTTGAAACGATAAAGTCCATATAAAGGGTGTGACGGATCTGCCTGTGGCGATACTCCAAAGAAATCATATTCTGTACAGCCTTTTTCTTTCGCAAGCTGCATCGCACGCCATTGCAAAGCGTATGTCGCCATATAATTACGATTTTCGGAAGCAGAAGCTCCATATAGATAAGTCCCCCGATTTGCTGCAATTACCAAAAACATCGCGGCCAAAGGCTGGCTATCCACTTCGGCAACTAAAAGATATACATCTGCGGGAGATAATGTATCACTTGCCCTTGCAGAAAGAACGATCTTAAAATAGCTTATATCATGTAAGAAAAAGTTATTTCGAAGAGCTGTCTGCCGATAAAGCTCATACCAAACCGCCAAACTTTCAAGCCCCAGCGAACGCACACGTACGCCTTTTCGTTCTGCTAAATTGATATTATATCGTGTCTTAGATTTCATATTTCCAAGCAAGATGTCCTCCCCTTTTCTAAGATCCATAAAAATAGTATTTGAAGGAAGTATGTCCGTATTGGCTTTATGAAAGTTCCAGTTTTCTGTGTTAAAATTAAAGCGCATTTCCTGAATCCGTTTCTCCGGCACCCCTAGCCAGTTACCATGAAGATCGTAACAATCATCCTCTTTAGCCCAATGTGATTCCCAAGATAAATCATAGCGTATCATTATACAATTTGGTGGCAGATGGGAACGTAAACTTTCCGATAACTGTTCTAAAAAATAGCCCTGGTTTTCATCTGAAGGTTCAATCTCAGGTCCATAAGGAACATAGGCTATGCTATGTTCCTGATCTATGGTTTGTATAATAATTAATAGATCACCGATAAAATAGGTATCGTCGTCGACTCCGACATACAGATCGGATTGTTTGGATTTAAAATTAAATGCCTTCGATTGTATACCTTGCATTTTTTTTACTGCAGACCAGTAAGCAGTTTGTTGAATAATACCTGTTTTATAAAGCCCACTGATTTCTTTGTCACTAATGTCTGCTATCATGATATTTTACTATTTAATAGGGTTGTTTTTATAAGATATTCACAAAATCGATGCAATTTTAACACCCAAAAACGGCAAACATAGCCAAAATGTTTGGTTAAGCGCACATGCATCTGTCACTTTGTTGTTAATTTCAAGAAATAGAGAAAAACAGGCATTCAAAGTCGCTTTTTTACATTATTTAACGCTATAATATCCGCGTTTGAATTGTTATTTTGACCTAAAATTTAAGATATTTGTAGCTTAACAATTCAAATACGATGGACAATAAAGCGATCTCAAAAATTTTCAAATTATGTAGCCAATTGATGGAGCTTCACAACGAAAATCCTTTTCGAACAAAATCCATTGCAAGTGCATCTTTTAAGTTGGACAAGCTACCTTTCCGTATTGAAGAGGCCAGTCTTGAAGAATTGAGTGCACAACCTGGAATAGGAAAAAGCACTGCTGAAAAAGCCAAAGAAGTCGCTGCTACGGGAACTTTCAAAGAGCTTGAGGATCTTATTGAAAACACACCATCCGGTATTACTGAAATGTTAACTATTAAGGGCCTTGGCCCTAAAAAGATTCAAATTATCTGGAAAGAACTCGAGATTGAAAGTGTCGGCGAATTACTTTACGCCTGTAATGAAAACCGTCTCGTAGAAGCAAAAGGGTTTGGTCTTAAAACGCAGGAAGACATCAAAAAATCCATTGAGTTTTCTATTTCCAACAAGGGATGGTTTTTATATGCGAAAGTACTTCCACTGGCAGAAAAATTTTTCAACGAATTGAAATTGCATTTCCCTTCTTCGCTGCTGTCATTTACAGGAGATTTCAGAAGAAAATGCGAGGTTTTGAGTACCGTAGATCTTTTAATATCGGAAAGTATAGACAACGTCGAAAAATTCCTCGATGGATTTACTTTAGTGGAAAAAACAGAAAACTCCATAGAACTGACCGATGAATTGGGGTTTACTTTCAAAGTATTCAGTAGTAATATCAATGATTTTTATCGCGACCTGATTCTTAGTACCGGATCCACTGCACATCTCGATCTTCTATTTAATATTCTACCGGATCTACCTTCACTTTCCAGTGAAGAGGCCATTTACCGTAACTTGGGTTTAGATTATATTGAACCCGAATTACGAGAGGGCTTGAATGAAATAGTGCAGGCCCATACGCATACACTGCCAAAGCTGATTCAATACAAAGATCTCAGGGGAACACTCCACAATCACTCCACCTATAGTGACGGCGTACATAGCCTCGAGCAAATGGCAGTGCATTGTAAAGATGTCCTGGGGCTAGAATATTTGGGTATATGCGATCACTCGCGAACGGCAGTCTATGCCAACGGCCTTTCCATTGAGCGATTGGAACAACAATGGAATGAGATTGCTACCTTAAACGAAAAATTGGCTCCATTCAAGATTTTCAGGGGAATTGAATCTGATATTCTAGGTGACGGTTCATTAGACTATCCCGATGAGGTATTGGCTAAGTTTGACTTCGTTGTCGCCTCCGTACACTCCAATCTGAAAATGGACGAAGACAAAGCCACAACAAGACTAATCAAAGCGATCGAAAATCCGTATACAACAATCTTAGGCCATCCAACAGGAAGACTATTATTAAGTAGAGCCGGATATCCCTTAGATTTTAAACGGGTAATCGATGCTTGTGCGGCAAATGGCGTTGTCATTGAGATAAATGCAAATCCTTTACGATTAGATCTGGATTGGAGATGGCACCGTTATGCAGTAGAGAAAGGAGTTTTACTTTCCATCAATCCCGATGCCCATCGTACAGAGGGATTGCATGATATGCAATATGGTGTATTGGTGGCTCAAAAGGGTGGTCTGCAAGCAAGCAACTGTTTGAATGCATACGCGCTAGATGCCATAACGACCTATTTTAATAAGAAAAAACAAGGCTAGGGTATGTCGAGTAAAACAAATGCTGTTCGGCTGTTGGACACAGCAAAAATAACGTATGAACTCAGAGCATATGAGGTAGACGAACAGGACGTCAGTGCTGCGCATGTCGCCGAAACCCTAGGTTTATCACCCGAAACACTTTATAAAACCTTAGTCTTAAAAGGCAACAAAGATCCTTATATTGTCGCCGTAGTTCCCGGAAATGCACAGCTCGATCTAAAAAAAATAGCGAGGGCCTCTGGGAATAAAAACTGCGAAATGCTCCCGATGAAAGACCTTTTAACGGTGACCGGCTATATTCGTGGTGGCTGTTCACCTATTGGCATGAAAAAACAGTTCCCAACCTTTATTGAAGAGGCCGCACAATTGGAGACAGCGATTTCGGTAAGCGCAGGAAAAAGGGGGCTTCAGATTATTTTAGCCCCAACAGACTTGGCTACGATCACAGCTGCCCATTGGTCCGATCTGATCGATATGTGAATTACCCTTTACGCCCATATAATAAAATGCGCTTGAAAGAATAGATCGCTGGAAATTTAGTAAAATGTTTTTTGATGCGTGTTTTAAATTCAGTTACAAACATAGGCTTCTTATCTTCCTCCAATTGTTCCATGTAAGGAATCAAAGCAGACCCAGCGATAAAATTGTAAAGCATGTCTGCATCAGCAGCAATGAGCGGATATACACGAAGAGAAAGGTTTAATTGATCCAGGCCATTATCAAATAACAATTGCGCATAAGTATCAATATCCAATACCGAAGAAGGCCTATTCCAGCCCCTTAAATAGGATCGATAGGGTTCTTCCGTCGCCAATTCGAATAAAATTTTATTTAGTATATTTTCGGGCTGATAAGGCATTTGTATCGCCAATTGCCCGCCAACATTAAGCTTAGAAATAATTTGAGGGAAAACAGCCTGATGATCTTCCAGCCATTGTAAAGCAGCATTACTGAATATAAGATCCCATGTTTTTGGCTCTGCAATGAAGTTCTCAACGGAACTTTGCCTAAATTTTAGACGTTCCGTTTCCAACTTATGACTTTTAGAAAGCATTTCCGCAGAAGAATCTACCCCAAGAAAGGTCGCTTGAGAAAATTGTTCGCTTAAGATAGCTGTCTGTTCACCTGTACCGCAACCTAAATCGACTGCATGCTCCATTTTATCGGCAGTAATTAGCTCAGATAAATCATAAAACGGTTTAAAACGGATATCTTTAAATTGATTGTATACAACTGGATTCCAAGGCATATATTTATTAATTAACACCCGTATCGGGCAATACTACATTTTCTATTTAAACAAGGTAAGAATTTCTGCGGGTTCAACTTTACCAAAATACGCCGTCAAATCAATTGATTTCAGTAAGCTATCAATTTCTCCTACTTCATGCTTTTCACCAATCAATAAATTTTCAAGTTCATGAATTGATCGGGATGCAAAAAAATCACCGAAAATTTTAGCCCTTTCAATGTATCCTTTATGTACATCCAAATGCAACTCGATGAATCCTGCTGGGATCTTAATTGCTTTTTTAAAGTTATAATTTGGTGAAAAACCGAAGTTCCAATCCCATGTTTCATACTTCTCTTCGACCAATTTTTCTATATTTTCAATATCCGAAGCGGTAAACTCAATCATTTTGGCTGCTGGATTCTCACGTTTTATTTCTTCAATCAGCAATTCCTTAAAAACTCCAGTCGTAAAACCAGCAGGTAGATATTCAATTAAATTTGTGACACGTGCGCGATTCGATTTTACCGCCTTATCTACAAACTTCAATGGATTGACCTTTAAGGCATCGCTTAATACCTGCATCTGCGAATCAATCAATATCGTACCATGTTGAATCATCTTCCCATTTTTTGCAAGCTTGGCATTTCCACTAAACTTCTTCCCATCTACCAGGAGGTCATTTCTTCCTTCTAATTTTGCAGGGATATCCAATTTGTTCAAAATATGTACAATCGGCTGGGTAAAGGTCGAAAAATCCATAAAATCATGATTTCCCAATAAGGCATGAAAAGAAAAATTTAAGTTTCCAGCATCATGATAAACAGCACCACCGCCAGACATTCGTCGCACAACCTTAATCTGATGCTCGTTGACATAATCAAGATTGATTTCGGCCAAGGTATTCTGAAATTTACCAACGATAATTGAAGGGTCATTTACATAGAGTAAAAAAATATCCTCTTCCGGAAATTTACCCAATAAATACTCCTCTGAAGCGATGTTAAAATAGGCGTTGCGGGATGGAGAATCGATAATCAGCATATTTTTCTTTTTTCAAAAATAACAAGAATTTAATTCCTGTAATTCATTTCAAATTCATAATTACCGCAAATCATTAGCTTAGCACTCCTGCAGCGATTTCAACAACATCAATTTTCATCGATACAACTGTCATCAACCTCGTTTTCTGAAAGCAACCTTTTCCGCTAATTTTTCAATAATAAGCGCCGAAAAATCCTCTTTTACAATTTCTTCCGTCTGGCATAATGCTCCCGGACTAAATACATTGATTTCCATAATACGATCTCCTACCACATCCAAACCAACGAAATACATTCCGTCTTGAACTAATTTATTCCGGATCTTATCGACCATAAGCAATAACTCCGGTGAAATAATAGCTGCTTGGGTCTTTGCACCTTGATGCACATTGCTCCGAATCTCATCCCCTTGTTGCACGCGATGAACAGCAGCATATTTTCCATTGATCGAAATAGGCTCTCCATTTAGTAAAAAGAATCTTATATCACCGCGGGCAGCTTCCGGAAGATATTCCTGGCCAATTACATACCCATCTCGGGCAATAGCTTCTACCGTTTGCTTGAGGTTTTGCTGATTATCCTTATTGATTAAAAACACGTTTTTACCGCCGGACCCCTTCAAGGGTTTCAAAATAATAAGCTTATTCTGTTGTTCAAAAAATTCAATGACATCGGCATAGTTTCGGGTTACAATTGTTTTAGGTCGAATAGATTCATCAAATCCCTCGAGATACAACTTATTACTGGCCCGACTAAGGCTATCGGGATCATTGATAACCAATACACCTTTTTCTTTTAGGAGAGCGGCAAATTGTAGGGCTGAAGCGGCAGCCCAAGGTCGGCTAACCATATCGAGGACTGGATCAAATCGTAGCCAGACCACATCCATTTCTTCCAACATCATCTTCGTTTTTTCTGTTGCGCGCAATACTTCCATGAGGCTATTGGTTGAGGTAAGCATCTGATCAGGGAGTACTTTTCGCACATGGGCGGCAATATGGGCCGATTCATAGTAGAAATCGGCCAAGCCAATATAATAAATTTCATGTCCCATTTGATGGGCTTTCAATGCCAAAACAGTCGTCGTGAAACGAGCAGTTTCTTTATGGGTTTGGTTGATCACGAATGCTATCTTCATATAAAATATCTGATTATTGAATCATTTGAAATATTCCATTACTTTTTTTGAGCTGTAATAAGGCATCCTTGTATGGATCCATTAGATACCTTGGTGTCAGGAGCGGAGCCTTCAAGACGCCCTTTAACATGAGTTCTTCAACGATTGGTATATAATCTTCGCGGATTTTGCCCATCGTCAACAGGGATAGATCTCGCCCACTCTTGATATAATTAGTCAATTCGATTAAACCACTCAAGTATAATGCATCTTTGGTAAGCCCACCACTTCGATAGACCCGCATCGCCATTTGAAAAGCTGTTTCGGTCAAAAATTGGTACTTGTCTACCAATACTGAAAATGTATCAATAAATGAACTGCCCTGCTGCATATGATGGACAGCGATAACTCTGCCTGCCAGAATACGTAGTCTATTATTTGTCAGGCCCCCCACCAAATATTCAGCAAGTACAGCGAGGCCTTCCTGAAGTTTTTCATAACCGGGAACCCCTAATCTAAAGAGACTGAACGGCTGTTGCTTCCCATTATAGTAAGTAACAATATGTGTACCGACCTCATGTTGGATCAATGCCTTTACCCTATTCCTAGGCAAACTATACTGCTTACTTATATTGAGTACCCCTTGATTTACCATCACACCATAGATATCATCCCGTAGCCTCACTGTGGTACCAAAGCTTGGATCTTGATTTTTGAGATAATCCAATTCTTCCTGGGCGAGCTTAGCAAACTCTTCGGCATAGACAATATCCTCTTCTTTCGTTCTCACTTCTCGATCCGTTGTCGTAATGGTCAAAATTGCCTGAGCCTTTTCCAGCAATTTTTCATTGACAGTACCAAAAACCTGCATACTGCCCAACAAAAATCCTTCTTTTCCCCGCTCGCTCAACATGGTCATCATCTGATCAAGCTCCTTGCGTTTATCACGAAACAAATAAGCAATGGAAGGATCAAATAAATCTTCGATATGCAAGTTATAGAGGTTTCTCTTGATAATATCTGGATCAATAGGCATGGGCCTATATCGAAAAACAGGAGTTTTTCGGTAATTCCCTTTTTTAAATTGCTGCCAGGCATCGTAAGAATTTGTCGGTGTAACCAATAATAAAAAATCAAATCGTTGACTTTCCCGTGCTAATTTCTGATCAATCTCCCAAGCTAAAGGAAGCATCTTTTTAGGCTGGCTTATTTTAAATGCCGTAGGTTTAGATAAGGTGTGTATACGTATGAATTCAAAGAATGTTTTCGACAGACTCCTGGATATGGCTTCACGGAAATGACGCAGATCGATCGGTAAAATTTGCTGATCTACGCCTAAAAGGTATTTCGGTTTTATCTCTAGCCCCATGTAAAATATATTGGTGTTCAGATTATCCAACTGTACACTCGAAGGGGATAAACTTTGCGTTGCATTTGTTTTGGAATCTGTCAGTATCTCCACTTTGGAAATCGATTCTTCTGTTGTCAGTTGCTTACCTAGATACTGAGCGATAGCCTGTACATTTTTCCGCGCAATATGAATTTGGATATCTTCCTCCTGTGATGAATCTGCTGCCCAAGCTTCAATAATCAAACAAGCACCAAACTCTTCGACAAGTTGATTAAGGATTGGAGCGATCCATTCAGAAACATTCATCTGCGGATCTCTTACCCTAAAATAAGCTGGTTCTGATTTAACCAACTCTGCCAGCATAGGATCTTGACTAAAAAACTGTCTGTATAAAAACAGATAAGGAACAACTTGATTAAATACCAGTTTGTTTTTTGGCGGAATCTGTACGTGGAAAACCTCCTTATTTTTGATCATTTTTAAAATGCCAGCAAGTTGTTTCGCATTATCTTTCATAGGCAAAATAATTTTCCAGTGTTCCAATGCTGTGCAAGAGAAGTTGTTTATACTCCTGAAGCTTTTGCGGATATACTTCCCCAGTCCATTCGTCCATAAAGTCTTTCCGAAATTCGATAGAAAAAATACAGCCTTTATCACCAAACTTAGCATTCAAATACGCAGAAAGGAATCCGCCCTTAAACTTGACATTCTCACGTACGTCGTAAACTTGTCCATCTTTTCCAGTCTGTAGTGCTTCCAAAACCTGATCAGTCAGCGTTCGCCATTTTTTGTGATTATGTTGTGTCCCAATATTGATCTGCGGGTCGGCTGCATTGTTCAAACCGGTTTCAGCCCCACCGCGACGCATATTATAACTATGAATATCATACACGATAAAATAGCCATAACGATCAATCGTGCGCTGAATCGCTTGGTTTATTTCCTCATATATACCATCATAGGCTGCATACAGCCGATCTTTTAGTTCATTGGGTAGATCTGTTCGCCATACCCGCATCCCCCAAGATTGCTCGGGTGTAAGATAAATAGCATCTTCTCGTTTTCGATTAAGATCCAGTTGAAACCTGGAAGTTCCAGATACAAATCGATTACAGGGTAATTCGGCCAAAATAGCCGTATAAGGATCCTCCTCGCGTAATCGTTCCTCGTCTGAAATATTTATGTAGGGCATCAAATGCGCATCGACCTGATGGCCGTCATGAATGGCAAAAGCCCAAAATGGGCTATCGTAATTTTCAAATTGATAGCGATATGTTAAAGACATGTACCTTTTTTTAACCAGTTTACGACAAATAGACAGCATTGATTGCTGACCTTTTTGTTTAGATAAACGCTTATGAGCAACAAAAGGTTTGAAAATTAACTGGATTGTCTTGAGAATTAGGGGCTCCCTTCTTATCCGAAAAGAGGCTGTTAAAAATCGTTAAACAGCTAACGGTTTCAGTACATTGGCATCCTTCTTGAATATTATTTTGTAGTTTCATAAATTTAGGTTAATAATTTAGTTAGTTTATAAAAAACCTGTTAGTCCCCGCTAACAGGTTTTTTATTTACCCTAAAAAGAAAACAAAATAAATAGTAGTATATTTTATTGGAAATCAATAGCAAATAGTCAAAAAATGTTAAAAAGTAAAAAAAACTCCAATCAGTTGAAACATTTCTTGAACTTACTACGTTATATAGGTACTTTTCATAAATTTAGGTTAATAATTGGTTAGGAAAACTCCTGTTGCTCCCCGCTTCGGGAGTTTTTGTTTATCAGCACTTTAAGGAAAATAAAAAACAAAAAATTTCATCAAGAGGACCAATATTTGAAAACTACAGGATGAAATTTGTTTTTAGTCTACCCCCGTTTTGATCTTTCAACAAAACTTCAAAAAAAACAAATTTCAGACAGAAATTTTAATAACAAAAAAATGACAATATGTTCATGCTAAGAAAATAAGTTTTGGCATAGGTATTGCACTGTTTTAAGCATTCATAAATTTAGGTTAATAATTGGTTAGTTAAAACACTTGAAGTTCCCCGCTTCAAGTGTTTTTTTTATAGCGTTATAGCAAAAGCAAATTAGAATTTAGCCTCTTATAATTCGTTAATGGTTTCCACCAACTGTTTCAATGCAATTTCATATGCTCGCGATGATATATGTGTCTTTTTGGAGGAAACGGTCCTAATTTTCTTTAATGCTTCAAAAATCACACTGGAAACATCCGAAAAAATTGCGTCGTCACTAATTTCGATATTAGGTTGCATTAAATAAGCAAATACTCTCGCCATACCACAATTGGCAATAAAGTCAGGTATGACCGCAACATGCTGATCTGCGAACTCCATAACAGGCCCATAAAATATTTCTTGATCTGCAAATGGCACATTGGCACCTGAAGCGATCACCTCAAGCCCATGACTTATCATGTGTTGGATCTGATCTTTTGACACTAAGCGGGAGGCCGCAGCAGGCACAAAAATATCCGTTTCCAGGCTCCATATTTCTTTTTGTATCTGATCAAAGGGAATCAGATCCGGAGAACAAAGCTCATTGCCTTTGCGCTCTAAAAACAAACGGGTAATATCTTCCTCTCCAAATCCTTCCGGATTGATCAGTCCGCCGACTCGATCAATTATACCAACTATTTTTACACCAAGTTTAGACAGATAAAATGCCGCTGCGGCAGCAACATTACCCCAACCTTGAATTACCGCTCGCTTTCCAAAGCAATTTTCGCCAAAAAGTTCATAATAATGACGAATTGACTCTGACACGCCATATCCCGTGATCATATCTGCCACTTTGTACTTGCGCTTCAGATCCGGGCTGTAGGAGCTATCTTCCAATACTTTGGAAACCCCATAACGCAATTGTCCAATTTGATGAATACGATTGCTTTCATTCACCTTAAAGTGACCATTCAAAATGCCTTCTTGCGGATGCCATAGTCCATATTCTTCCGTCAACGGTATTACATCATGAATTTCATCAATATTCAAATCTCCACCTGTCCCATAATAGTTTTTCAATAGCGGTGTGACAACCTTAAACCAACGTTCTAAGACTTCATTTTTCCTTGGGTCAAGTGGGTCGAAATCAATTCCAGATTTCGCGCCTCCTATTGCAGGGCCCGATACCGTAAATTTGACCTCCATTGTTTTTGCCAAAGATTCTACCTCATGCCTATCCAATCCAGCCCGCATTCGGGTCCCCCCGCCAGCTGCACCTCCACGTAAGGAATTGATAACAATCCATCCCCTGGCATCAGTTTCACTATCTTTCCATTCGAAAACAATTTCCGGACTTTTGTGCTCAAAAGCCCGCAATAATTCCTTCATCCCTTCCATACTCCTATAAGTTCCCTCGGCGTTCCTGTTCACGTTCTATTGCTTCAAAAAGAGCCTTAAAATTTCCTGCTCCAAAACTTTGTGCCCCCTTACGTTGGATGATTTCATAAAATAAAGTTGGTCGATCCTCTACCGGTTTTGTAAAAATTTGCAGCAAATAACCTTCTTCATCACGATCAACTAGAATACCCAGTTCTTGGATGATCCGTATCTCTTCATCAATTTTTCCAACTCGTTCGGGCAACATATCGTAATATGCTTCGGGAGGAGCACCCAAAAATTCTACCCCCCTTGCTTTAAGTTCCCGCACGGTGGCCACAATATCTTTGGTTGCTAGAGCCGCATGCTGAACACCTTCACCCTCATAAAATTCAAGGTATTCTTCTATCTGCGATTTTTTCTTTCCTTCGGCAGGCTCATTAATTGGAAACTTAACAAAACCATTTCCATTGCTCATCACTTTACTCATCAAAGCCGAATATTCTGTATTAATTTGCTTATCATCAAAAGATAAAATATTGACAAACCCCATCACATCCTGATACCATTTTACGGTTTCATTCATCTTATTCCAACCAACATTACCTACACAATGATCAACATAAAGCAGTCCAGTCTCCGTTGGATTGTAATCGCTTTCCCATTTTTCATATCCCGGCATAAATGGACCAGAATAATTGCGGCGTTCAACAAACATGTGAACGGTTTCGCCATAGGTATAAATGCCTGCTGTCCAAACTTCTCCATTTTCATCCTTCAGAAGTTGTGGTTCCTGATAGACTTTCGCTCCTCTATTTGTTGTTTCTTCAAATGATTTTCGTGCATCATCGACCCAAAGAGCCAATATTTTGACACCATCACCATGTTTTTTAACATGCGCTGTTATAGGATGGTCAGATTTCAATGCCGTGGTAAGCACTAAACGTATTTTATTTTGTTTTAACACGTAGGATACACGGTCTCGAACACCTGTCTCCGGTCCGGCATACGCATCCGACTGGAATCCAAAAGCTGTTTTGTAATAATGTGCGGCCTGTTTGGCATTGCCAACATAAAATTCAATATAATCTGTGCCATTAATCGGTAGAAAATCTTGCGCTTGGGCAATTTTTTCTGCAAATGTATTTGCCATAATTTATATAAAGGTTATTCGTTTATTTTCCTAACTCATCCAAGATTTATAATAATCTGGATCTTCTATATCGAGTGCTTCTTGGGTCAACATCAGTGGTCGAAAAGGATCGATCATCACGGCCAACTCCTCGGTTTTCACTTGCCCAATGCTTTTTTCCACCGTCCCTGGATGAGGTCCATGTGGTATACCACCTGGATGTAACGTTATCTGTCCCCTTTCCACAGATTTTCGACTCATAAAATCGCCATCCACATAATATAGGACTTCATCTGAATCTACATTACTATGGTTATATGGTGCTGGAATCGAATGCGGATGGTAATCATACATACGAGGGCAAAAACTGCATAATACAAAATTGTCTGTTTCAAAGGTCTGGTGAACGGGTGGTGGCTGATGCAATTTGCCTGTTATCGGCATGAAATCATGAATCGAAAATGCCCATGGAAAATGATAGCCATCCCAACCAACAAAATCAAATGGATGGCTCCCATAAACATACGGATAAATCATACCCTGCTTCTTGATCTTCACTTCAAAGTCACCCAGTTCATCAAAAGTTTCCAAATTTTGAGGTACCCGAATGTCCCGCTCAAAAAAGGGCGCATGTTCCATCAATTGACCAAATTCATTGCGATAACGTTTGGGCGTACGTACAGGAGAAAATGATTCAACAATAAACAGCCGATTATCTTCCTGTTCAAATTCCATTTGATAAATCGTTCCTCGGGGGATTACCAAATAATCTCCATACTTGAAGGAGATACTCCCATATCCAGTCCTGAGTTTTCCCATCCCCTGATGGATGAAGACAATCTCATCTGCCTGGCTATTTTTATAAAAATAGTCATCCATCGACCGACGGGGAGCTGCTAAGGATATATGTAAGTCCTGATTAACCAACACAGGGGTCCTGCTTTCGAGGTAGTCATCTTTTGCCTGTACCTGAAATCCCTTTAGACTGGTATGTTTAAGATGTTTGTCGCGGGCAATCCGGGGAGACACATCATAAGGCTCGCTGATTTGTTTAACGAGTGTGGGTGGATGACAATGGTACACTAAGGAATAAAGACTGGAAAAACCATGTGTGGATACTAATTCCTCGGCATAAAGCGTGTTATCGGGCTTTCTAAAAACAGTATGTCGCTGCATTGGAATTTGCCCTTGTTTAACATAAAATGGCATAATTCTACGATTTAAACGGTTATAAAATTAAATGAATATCCAAATTGCCAATAGAACTATCGACAAGTAGTAAGAGAGAAGATTAGTATTGTGCAAAAACGATATCAGCTATGATTGCTTTATTAAAAGCAACATAGGGCATGGAGGACGCAAAGCGATGTACACCACGATTGATCATTTTTTATAGTTTATAATGCTTTAATAAAGGTAAGAATATTTTTCTGTTTTCAAGAGAAGAAATATTTTTTTCAAATCTTATACAATATATTTGTGTCGAATGCTAACAACATTGAATAACCAAATAGAACACTTCATATATGAGAATTGTCACTAGCACTAAAAATGGTCAACAAGAATTGGGCATTGTTATAGACGACCGCTTTTATAGTTGCTCAGCCATCGATCAAAACCTTCCCACAACGATGTCGGACTTCCTCAAAGGTGGCGAAGATACCATGAATCAGCTACAAATCCTTGAAACAGCTTTGCGCCGCGGCGCTATAAACAGGCCCTATCATCTACTAGATGACATCCAACTCATCGCACCCGTGCCGCAGCCAGCATCTTTTCGTGATGCTTACGCATTTCGACAGCATGTCGCAACCTCGAGAAGAAACCGCGGGCTGGATATGATCCCTGAATTTGATGAATTTCCTGTTTTCTATTTCTCCAACCATCAGTCCATACAAGGACCTGGCCCCGTTCGATGCATGCCCCTGCATTTAAATCAACTGGATTTTGAACTAGAAATTGCAATAGTCATCAATAAACCGGGAATAAATATTCCCGCTGCGCAGGCGGATGAGTATATTGCAGGCTATATGATCATGAATGATTTTAGTGCCAGAAAACTTCAAATGGATGAAATGAAATTGAGTTTGGGCCCTGCCAAGGGCAAAGATTTTGCAACAGCAATTGGACCTTACTTGGTGACAAAGGATGAATTGGAACCTTATAAGGTTCAACCTGCAGCAGGACATATTGGCGACTGTTATTCGCTCAATATGACTTGTAAAGTAAACGGCACGCAAGTCTCAGCGGGCAATTTTGCGAGCATGCACTGGACTTTTGCAGAAATTATTGAGCGGGTTTCCTATGGTGTACAACTTTACCCCGGTGATATAATCGGCTCTGGAACAGTCGGAACAGGTTGCTTTCTTGAGCTCAATGGTACCGCACGCATAGCGGATCCTAATCATAAAGACCAGTGGCTCAACCTTGGCGATGAGATTGAACTCGAAATCACGGCGCTCGGAAAACTTTCCAATTCTATTGTATTATACCATTCATAAATATACGGATATGACCTCTTCCTTTGAAACCATCACCTTTGAATCTGTTAAAGACAAAGCGATTATAGATAATTTAATTAAATACGCTGTTGCACCGCGGCCAATTTGTTTTGCAAGCACGATCGATAGCAATGGAAACATAAATTTAAGCCCCTTCAGCTATTTCAACCTGATGTCCCATCAGCCGCCCATCTGTGTTTTCTCTCCATTGCGAAGGATGCGTGATGGTAGTACCAAACATACATTGGATAATATCCAGGAGGTTAATGAAGTTGTCATCAATATCGTGAACTACGCTATGGTCCAGCAACAATCCCTTGCCAGCACCGAATATGCCAAGGAAATAAATGAATTTGATAAGTCGGGTTTTACGCCTATCCCCTCTATTCAGGTGGCACCACCGCGTGTAGCCGAATCGCCAGTCCAGCTGGAATGCCAGGTCAGAGAGGTTGTCGCATTAAGCAATGAGCCAGGAGCTGGCAATCTCGTTATCGCCGAGATCCTCTATATGCATGTTCATAAACACTTATTGGGCGAGAACAATACCATTCAACAAAAAGATTTGGATTTGGTAGCAAGGCTCGGTGGTGATTGGTATTGTCGTGTAACCGACGAGAACTTATTTATTGTCCCGAAGCCCCTCCGTAGCTTGGGAATTGGCATAGATCAACTTCCAGAAAAAATTAGATTTTCGAATGTACTAACTGGAAATCACCTGGGCTTGCTGGCTAATGTTGAAACACAACCAACAATAAAAGACCCACAGCAAGAAGATAAATACTTCAACTATCTGAAGCTAAATTTCGAAGATAGCCCATCAAAATTCACGCAAAAAGTTCATGAATACGCTGCCCAACTATTAGATGCGGGCAAACTTCATGAAGCGTGGCAAATTTTATTAAGGGGCTAGTATAATTAAGTTCCAGAAAATAGTACGTTCAAACTCTTAGACCGTCCTATTTTCTAGAACTCAATGCTAAAGGCCAATTAGTTTTCCTATTGCTCAGCTGATATTTTAGTGATTATTTAAAGCCTCCTCTTTAGCAACACGCAGTCCATCGCGAATCAGTTTTTTCAAATTTGGATATAGGGTAATAAATTCCAAGAGCCTCTGTTCGGCCTGAGTAGATAATTGCTCTTCATCATTAGCCCAGGCAATTTCAAATAATTCAACCAAACCTAACCAATGATCTGCATTTTCCGGCCCCAATTGACTGAAAATTTCCAGCCAGATCTTTTGATTAAATCCGTTGTCCCGCAAATTCCGTATCGCAGCATGACACTTCACTAGTTTAACATCTTCCGTTTCGGTAGGTACTGAAGATAGAGCCTGATCCAAATGCTCCTCAACCAAATCATAGGCATCTTTATCTGCAGCGCCCGCAAATACAGATACAATTTCTGCTCCGACAGCCATATCGTATGTTCCCCATTCAGGTTTAAAATACACCTCTTCCCCATTGCTACGGTATACCTCACATCCGGTAAATGAAATCAAAACAATCTTACCCAAATGACGTACAACTCCTTGAACAATTCCTGATACAATAATCCCAGAAGCAAAGTTTAACGAACACTGCCGCCCTTCCGCTATACCATATTGAATCAATGTTGTTTCATCAAAATCGGCTAAGTTACGATCGGCACCTAGCAAGTGTCCCACCGGAGAGCCAAACCCTTCACTATGATAATTTATACCATGGCCTTCAAGTTGTTTACCCGCTACAGCCAAAGCTGTAGGTCCTTGTGTTTGAATATAAGAGAGATTTTTATCCGCGTTGGCCAACTTAAAAACGCCCGACACCTGCAAACCGGAACTATATTCCACAGTGCAAACAGCTTTACAGTCTATTGCCTTGTCAAGGCTCTGTTTGCCCCCTACGCGAAAAGCCATGGTATCAGCAAATTTATCCAATACGAGCTTTAGGTGTTCAAAATCCGGTGTAACAAATAGCTGTGGTTGTGGTTTGGTAATATCATAAGGATATTCGATTGCATTTAAACCATACGCCAACTTAGGCACATCTTTCTGCATGCAGCTTGCGCTTTCTCCAATGGAAGACAGTAAACCAGCTCCATAAATTTTGGGGTTATGAAGATCTCCAATAAGTCCGTATTCCACAGTCCACCAATGCAACCTGCTCAACAATGCCATCTCCGAAGGCTCGCCCATATTATCTTGAATGATCTGCAAATTTTTCTCTGCTTCCGCCAACTCAGCCGCCGTTGTTGTAGCGTGTTCTTTTAAAATAGATAGGTGACGAATAGCTTCGTAGAGTTCAAAATCTTTGCCCGAAGAAAGTGCTTTCGTGCCAACCTCCCCAAAATACTGCAAGTAGGTCGCATAATCTGGCTCACCGATTATAGGTGCATGTCCCGAAGATTCGTGGATAATGTCTGGTGCCGGTGTATATTCGATATGTTCCAATTGACGTATGTCTGCAGCAATAACAAGTACGCGATGTGCCTGAAATTCCATAAAAGCAGCCGGCGGAATAAATCCATCCACTGTCACTGCCCCCCAGCCAATTAATTTTAGACTATCGTTCATGTCCTGTAGGTTCGGGATGGTCGCAATGGATAATCCCGCTTTCTTCAATCCAGGAATATAGGGGTAATAGGCTACATCTTTTAAAAAAGAATAATTCTGACGCATGACATAACGCCACAATGCTTGATCCAGCGCGGTGTAACGTTCATATCGTTGGGCTACTACATAGCGTTTCAAATGTTTGGGCAACCGCTCCAAAACAATATTATTATATGTTTCCATCTATAATTGGTATGAAAATAAAGTATGAGACTCCTATATGAAGGTAGAAATTATTTATGGTTTAAGAAAGAATCTTTACGTTAATTTACGGCTTTTAGCAAAATATTACAAAAGTATACCCTCACAAACCTTACTAAATAACTTTAAAATAAGTTCTTTTTCCTAATTTAATTTTAAAACACACATTCAAGTCAACCATTAGCTCCGCATTCAGCTGTTTTATCGTATCAATCTGCACCGCACCGCCCATAATCAATCTTCGCATAGCTGACTTTGTTCCCCCCTTTAGGAAATGACATAGATCGACCAGCTTAACTTGTTCACCAAACTGGTCGCGCAATAGTTGACCCGATACCTCCTCAAAGACCTTTTCTTCCAATTTCTTGCGCTGAAATTGCCTGACAAAATAATCAACAGCACTGGTCGCAAACTCGTCGCCATGGTATTGAGCAACTAGATTCTGTGCAATAAGTTTCTTAATTTCCATTGGATTTTCCCCCATTTCAATACGGGTTTTCATGCTAAGTTTGGTTTCCTGATTGAAATCAGTAGTCAAGTCAATATATTCCGGAATTAAATGATCAGGAATAGACATGGTTTTACCAAACATTTCATTCGGTTCATCCAAAAGACCAATCGTGTTGTTTAATGATTTACTCATTTTTTCTTTTCCATCCAGCCCGCGCAATAACGGCATACACAGCACGATTTGCGGATCCTGTCCAAATGATTCCTGCAGCTGCCGGCCCATCGCGCAATTGAATAGCTGGTCCGTTCCCCCCATTTCGATATCGCTATTGACATGTACGGAGTCAAAGCCCTGCAATATCGGGTAAAGCAATTCATGCATGGCTATTGATTGGTTTTCGTTAAAACGCTTATTAAAATCATGTCGTTGCATCAACTGTGCAACAGTGACTTTCGATACCAGCTGGATAACAGCTGCAAAATTTAATTGATCCAACCAGTCTCCATTAAAAACAATTTTCGCTTTTGAAACATCAATAATTTTAGACAGTTGTGCAATGTAGGTTGCCGCATTGTGAGCGATCGCATCCTGGCGCAAAGGCTTACGGGCTTTATTTTTTCCTGTAGGATCGCCGATACGGGCTGTAAAACTACCAACGAGGATCACGATTTCGTGCCCCAGTTCCTGAAACTGCCGTAGTTTCTTTAACACAACAGCGTGCCCTAAATGAAGATCCGGAGCTGTTGGATCAAAACCAAGTTTTATAATCAGTGGTCGGTTCTTTTCTTCAGCCTCCTTCAACTTCGATGCAAGTCCCTCCTTCGGTAAAATAATCTCGATATTTTCTGCTAACTCTTTTAACATGGTGTGATATAAAATAAAAAAAGCCCGAACGTTATGTTCGGGCTTAGCTATAAATAATAATTGAATTTCTTAATTTAATAGGCATAGGGGTCCCGAACGATTATCGGGCGATAATAATTAAAGAAAAATGGAAGACGTAATATGTTGTTCATTTTCTTCATTGCTTGACAAAGGTAGCGCTATATTTTTTAAATTCAAAAATATTCGCATCCACACTTGCTTCGATATGCATTTTTAAATTATCCACCCGTATTTTTATCCATCAATTTTCCCGCTCCATTATAAACATACTTTTCTGTATTCCCTTTATCCTTTTTCTCCACGACCTTTTGCACTAACAATGAATTCTTAAAATACTCATGGTAAAAGCAGTTATTAACGCTATATTTCCGCTCAACAAGATTATTATTCTGATATAGATCCGTGTAATCAATTTTAGCTTTCCGATAGGTATGTTTTAGTAATTGACCATTGGCATCAAATGACTTTGATTCCTGTACCTGACCACCACAATTCAATTTGGCACTGTACATCAACGTATTGTCTAATCGATAGTCGGCTCTGGTATGGTCAAAATCATTTTCAACCGTGTAATAATTATCAAAAAAGACTTTTGTCACTTTTTTACCCCTATTGGCAGCTCGGTAGAATACCGTCTTTTCCTGACTGATTTTCCCATTCTTAAAATTACGCTGCACACTTGAACTATCCGTTATCATATATTGAAAGTCTGGCAAGGCAGCAGATCTCACATTCATTTGCTCCAGCACACCATGCCGTACGATAACATCACCGGTACGCCCATCTTTTTCAATTTTAAAATCACCGTCGACAATGCCATCCTGATTAATGGTAATAAATGCATTGGAAAGTCCCATAAATTGATTCTTCTGCAGAATATATTTACCCTGTTTCAATTTCGTCTCCTTACCTTTTTCTAGTATCCGGATGGTATCCTTTGGATATTCCGACAAATGCAATTGATAACGATCTTTGTCCAAGCGAACATACTCTTGCGCAACTCCCAACTGAACAGCTAAACACAAGCATAATAATAGGATAAAACGTGATTTCGACATAATGTAATAAAATTGTTGCAATCATAGTAATACAATTATTACACCAAAAATTAAAGTACAGTTGATTTTCCAAACAATTCCCCAATACGATAGATGCTGTAGTACCCTCATATTGCAGAACAGACAAGCTTAATCGTGAAATGAAAAAAGGGGAGTTATTTATCAATAACTCCCCTTTTTTCAAAACCAATTCGTACTGGTAACCATCGTATGAATAACATTCGAGAACTAAACAGACTCTAAATATTGTGCATAACAATACCCTTCTTCATTATCTTTGGTTCTGACCAACCACCATTGATCATTAGCCTTACTAATCAATGTGATGATTTCTCCTTTAGCAGCTTTTCCCACGATAGGCTGGTCTGTACCGGGACCTTTTCGAATGTTCAAATTGCTATTTTCTGTTATAACTTTCACCTGGCTTCCGGGCACTTCTGTAGCCACATCTACATTTAAGACCACATCTCCGGTTTGGAAATTAGGATCTATATTACCGTAGATTTCCCAGAGCTTATTTTTCACATCTGCTGTTGGTGCGGTACCACGAATTTGCAATACGCCATCCATTTCGGCATAGTTCAAGTCATTTACACCTGAAGATTGTGCCGTATCTAAAAGAACCTTATATTTTTCCTGCAATGACATAATTTCACTAGTTTATTTTTTGACAACAATACCACTTAAATCCACTTTTTTGGGATTTAAGTTATCCAAACCTTGTTTTAAAGTAATTATCTTAGCTTGCTCCAAAGTACCTGTAACTGCGATCACACCGTCCTTTACACTGGCCTGTACTGTAGGAAAATCCTTCATAAACGTATTCACTGCTGCGCCAAGTACCGCATCATTATTGGATACCTCAATAGGAGCTGGCGTTGAAGACACTGGTGCGCTAACGATAATATTGTTTTGAATAGACTTGACGTCTTTATCACCTGCTGTTTTAGCAATCGATTCCACTTGTTGCTTTTCTTCTTCGGAAGCAACTGTACCACTTAAGATAACTTTCCCTTTTTCAACTTCAACGTCGACTGTTTTACGCCCCGTGAGTGCATTTTCGATCTTTTCTTCCAACTTATCATCAGACAAACCTGATTTGCAGGCCGTGAAGGAAAGTACAACCGTAGTTGCCAATAGACAAAATGTTAATTTGCTCAATTTCATAAGACCAATTTTAATTTATTAATTCCAACAATAATCCTAACAAACTCCCTACACAATTGTTTGTTCATTTTTTTTTAAACTTAAATTCCCTTGCCGGATCGTAATTATATAATTAAATTTAGGAGCAGAGGTATTCATGATGGTTTCATTCGGATCATTTTCTCCGCTACGGTTATAAAAAACGCTTTGAGTAACAGATACGCACGTTGATTATTCAATCAAACAGCTATTAATTATGGGATTTTTGAACACTATTTTTGGTAAAAAAGAAAATAAAAAGGACAGTATAACGGAGTTTTGGGATTGGTTTAAAAAAAACGAACAGGCATTTTTTCAAATCGTCAAGGCTGGAGAACAAATTGATCAGCATTTTTTCAGCAAACTTTCGCCGAAGATCGATGCTCTCCGCAAGGAGCTGTATTTTTTAACGGGAATGTACGATGATAACACCGCAGAACTTGTAATCACCCCTGACGGTGTCATCAAAAACATTGCGTTCGTAGAACATCTGATCGCTTCTGCTCCAGCATTAGCGCATTGGAAATTTACCGCATTAAAACCCGCTATTGCGGATATGGAAAAATTCAAAATCACGATGTATGGCTTCACTTTTGACATCAAGGATATGTTCTTTTATCCCATTCAACATAGATACCATCCGGATGAAGTTGATATTGTTATTGTTCACCCCGATTATACGGAAGAGCATAAGGCCAATATTTCCCATGGTATAGAAATATTTCTCGACAATTACATTGGTGAATTGAACTCGATCATAGCCATAGACAACCTGAATGTAACCTCAAAAGAGCTTGCAACAGAAGAGCTGATTCCACTACTTAAATTAAAAGACTATTTGATCTGGAGGGAAAAGGAATTTGTGGAAAAATATACCGACGTTAGACACCTAACTGCAGATGATACATACACCGCTTTTGAGGGCACCCTGGAGAATGACTTACCCATCTTTGCCATCATAAATACGACCTTGTTGGACTGGGATGGAAAAGCTTCTCATCCTTGGATAGTTACATTAAAGATTAGCTATGACGGAACAGCAACCAATGGCATGCCCGATCAGGAGACTTACGATTTAATGGATAAATATGAAGAAGAGTTAATGAATAGTCTTCCAAATGATATTGGATTTCTTAATATCGGTAGAGAAACTGCCGATAGCCTAAGGGAAATTTACTTGGCTTGTACAGAATTCCGAAAAGCCTCACGAGCGATCGATCGATTAATCGAACAATACAGGGAAATTCTTCAAATTGATTATAGCATCTACAAAGATAAATACTGGAAAACCTTCGAACGATTTTATAAACAAATAGAATAAGTCTCCCGTACAACTGCCATAAGTTCTACTAAAAGTACTTGATGAATTATGCTTTATTTATATGAATAAAATCATTCTTTTGATTATTATCCTTGGCATTGGCCTTATCACATACAAAACCATTCAAAGGAACACGCTTTTGGCCGTTGTTGATAAGGAAGAAAATGCCCCTTCAGACTCCTTCCGCTATACGATGGCAATAAAGGAAGTAAAAAAACGCATCACAAACAACAAAAAGTACAATAGTGACATATCCTTTCTCTTGGATATGAGAAGACCCTCGGGAAGAAATCGTTTTTTTGTCGTCGATCTAACAACAGACCGGATTCTTGATCAGGGCCTGGTGGCCCATGGATCCGGTTCCGAAACCGGAAAAAAGAACCATTTGCAATTCAGCAACACGGATAACTCTCATGCGACGTCGCTAGGTAGCTATGCTATCGGCAGCTCGTATAATGGGAAATTTGGAAAAGCGTATAAATTATACGGCTTAGATAGCTCCAATAGCAATGCATATGCTAGAGACATCGTTCTACACAAATATGACCGCATGCCCTACGATGAACAAGTTGATCCAGTATGCCTCAGCGAAGGCTGCCCTATGGTAAACGTCGAATTCTACAAAAGACTACAGGACCTAATTGATTCCTCAAAGAAACAGATCATCTTACATATCTATTACTAATTATCTATATATCTTCTTTCATCAAACGCAATAAAACCTGATAAGGATTTTGAGACATAACGAGAGCCTTTAGCCAAGCAAGAAAGCCCATAACAAACAAATCCTTATTTTCCTCATTTTTTACCAGAGCTTCAACAGCTTCCCGAAAGGATTTCACTTGAATAATTGTAGGATTTAAAAGATATTTCTCCACCAATTTAACAAAATCAATCACTCTATTTTCCTTTACATTCAGTAAGTATTTTTTATACCTACCGACAAAGCTTTTTAATTTAAAGGTTGCCAAATCGATATGTTTGAATTGGATATGGATCAGAATTTCAAGCAGACTCTTCCGGATCGTCCACAACATGCCCATTTTCTTCTCGTACCAAGCATCTGTTCGAATCAACTGTCGAAGCTCAATCAATGCTGTTTTATCTTCAAATTGCGTTAAAAACATCACTAAACACAACTGTAAATCTGCAAGATCAACCTCGTTTGATTTTGCTGGCGCTTGTTTAATCCCCGCCCTTAATACGGAAAGACCTTTTATTCCATCGCCGAGGTAATGGAAATTCAATGCCATCAACAAATGGCACCGCAACTGAAACTGGGCTCGAAAAACCGCGTTTCCTTGGGATAAAACTTCTTTCAAGCGTTCTAAATACACCATGCTTTCGTTGAAAAATCCATTCCTCAAATTAAAATTGGCCAGATAGTACAAAATATGGAGATAGTAGAATAGGTTATGCTTCGATTGTTGATCGTACGTCATCAAAAAATTGTCTGCAGTTTTTAAAAAGGAACGAACCAGTGTATAGTTTTGATGTATTGCGGCATACTCATTTGCAATGTACAGAAGTTGATAGAGTGATTTAAATGATAAGAGATCATCCAAAGAAATACGGTACTTGCTCAGCGTACTCAAAATCAACTTATTGAGATCAATTATTTTTGCTTTCAAATGAATAGCCTGCAGTTCAGAACGTAATAGTGCATAAGCTATCTGAAATTTAGCCTCCCGCTGCAACTTTTGCTGATTTTCGGTAAAACGATCGATGAGCAATTCCAAATTGACAGTCAAATCTAAATGGGCATATTGTAGTCTGATTTGCAAGATTTCATTCAGCAAGCTAAACTGTTCAAGAACAAGAGCCTTTTCCTCAGCCCGTTGAAGGCATTTAAATCCAATCTTGATGAACTCGCTTTCCAATAGAAAACGCCCCACAACAAATAATCGCAACGCCTCGTGAGCCTCACTGTTGTCTCGTTCAAAAACCTTATTTGAAAGAAAAAACAAAAGACTATCATGAAGCCTCTTTCTCAACGCGTGATAAGCATCCCGATTTTTAATGGGGTCATATAACTTTTTCAGCTTATTTATATCATCAGTTTCTATAATCTCAAGTAGCTTGATATTTTTCACATCATTACGCTTGTTCTTTCGTTTCAAAAAGGCTTTAAAATCCTTAATATCATCTTTATTCAATAATAACATCAAATCTGATATCGCGTCTGCCATAGCTTAAATTTAGAATTAAACAAATATATTAAACAAAATTATATCGTCAGTATTCTTATAAAATCAATTTTTAAAATAATCAGCTACTGTGGATATTTGAATCATAAAACAACAACAAATTAAAACTAAAACAAGAAAATTATGGAACCGCTAAAAAACATGATTGAAGAAAAAAAAGCTGAAAGAAATTTAAACAAAAGAAACCCCTTTAAACCAACAGGCGCCTTTATCGGAGCTTCATGGACCGCACTATTGGTTGGTACCGTTGGCTATTGTGTAGGTTTATGGAATGCAACAATGGCATTAAATGAAAAAGGGTATTATTTTACAATTTTACTATTTGCGCTATTTGCCGTTATCTCCGTTCAAAAAAGTGTAAGAGATAAAGCAGAAGGACTAGCAGTTACCGAGTTATATTATGGTTTAAGTTGGTTTGCAACAATTGCCGCCGTCGTGCTATTAACCGTAGGCTTATGGAATGCGGATCTGCTCCTAAGTGAAAAAGGATTCTATGCCATGTCCTTCTCATTGAGTATTTTTTCAGCTATCGCCGTTCAAAAAAACACACGTGATGCAAAACTGATCGATGACAATGAAATAAAACTTTAGCGGGTGCCTATCCTGCAGCCTCTGCCTAGCAAGCTGCAGGATCTTTCAATCCCTCTTAAGCAAAAAAGGAAGAGCGTTTCATTGACTCTTCCTTTTTCTAAGTGGATTGTTTAAGCGACGCAATAGGAAGGTAAACGAAAAATATACTTCCAGTTCCAAAAACACTTTGCACATCAATCTCTCCACCCATGCTTTCGATAAATTCTTTGCTTATGCTCAATCCCAAACCTGTCCCCCCCTTTGTACTCCCTGGAACTCGGAAATAGCGATCAAAAATCTTCGCTAAATATTGTACGGGAATTCCCTGTCCTTGATCTTCAACACGCAAAAGCACCCTGGCTCCTATTCTTTTTACAGCAAGAGAAATTGTCCCTCCCTCATCGGAATAACGAATTGCATTGGACACCAAATTCGTCAATACCCATGCCGTCTTTTCATTATCAATAAAAACCATCGGAAGATCCTCCTCCAGTTCAAGCGCTATGTGAATTTGCTTTTGGTCAAGCATTGACCGGTTGGCTAACAGCGCATAATCTATGATCGGTCCGATAGCCGCCGGATTCAGCTTCATCTGAATGGTGCCGCTCTCCACCTGCCCAATATCCAAAAGTTCCCCCGTAATTTTTAGGAGCCGCTCTGTATCGTCAGCAATTCCCTCAAGCAGGTCTTTTTGTTCTTCATTCAGCGTTCCTATCCGCTTATTTTCGAGCAATTGGATCCCCATGCGTATTGATGCGATTGGAGTCTTCAGTTCATGAGATACCGTTCCAATAAAATTTGTTTTTGCGACATCACGTTCCTTAAAACTTGTCACGTTCTTCAACAAAATAAATTGTCCAATAAACTGCGAACTCTCCTCTCCCGTTGGTACAACATTAATGTCGATAACCTCCAGTTCAAAGTAGTTATCTTTTCCATAGGCAAAGATCTGAACCAATCCCAGATGTTCGGATTGCTGGTTTAAAGCGTCGATCCTATCGAGAAGCTTATGAATCAAATCATTGGAAGAAGCTATTTCCACTAATTTTTGCCCTTCAAATTCTGCGTGTTTTAACCCCGAGAGCAAACAAGCGGGTTCATTTGCAAAAAGCACTCTTTTTTCCTCATCTATCCCTATAACGGCATCATGCATATTATCAATAAGCGCTTCAATTCTCTTTTTATGCTGCAAGATCTTACCCAATTTACTTTCTGTATATTCCTCGAGCTTTTGAGCCATTGTATTGAACGAATGCGCCACTTCTCCAAATTCATCCTTTCGCTTAAAGTGAAGTCTCCTTTTATAGTTCCCAGCAGCAATTTGTTTAATACTATCAGTTAATTGTACAATTGGGCCAGCAATGGCTAGAGGGAGGTTCACAAGCAATACAAATGCCATCATAAAACAAAGCGCACCTACAATGGAGATGGCCAAAATTGCTTTTTCAGCTGTTGCATTGGCAATATTATTTTTGTGTTCAATCGCCTGCATATTAAGATACATTAACTGAAATATATCTTTGTGCAGGTCAGCAGCAATTGTTGCATCTTTCACCTGTTTCTTTAAACTCAAAAAGTGTTGATCTATACGTTCGGTCACCGCCCGTTCTCCAGGCTCGGTTACATTGCGCTTCTGGAGTCTTAAATTATCTTCAAATAGCGCCATGCTCTTCCCATTCGTATGAAGGTCTTCCAAAGCCAGCAACATATTTCTGGAATAATGCAGCGTATTATAATTGTCGACTAAAATATTATTGGTATCTTTTTTTAATCGATAAACATAATACCCACTCACTATCGCAAGCAGCAAGATCATAGAAAATAAAAATCCTACCCCGAATGTCAGCTTTGCTTTAAGTTTCATTGGATTCGATATTCTTCAATTTTTCGATACAAAGTAGCGATGCCGATTTCTAACAATCGAGCTGCTTCAGCTTTATTTCCATTCGTATGTTTTAATACACGTTGTATATGCTGCCTCTCCATGTTGGACATTGCAAAGTTTGACAAGACGTTTGCCCCTTCCCTATACTCACGTTCACCAAAAGGAAGGCTCTCCACACCTAATACGCCACCCTCACTCAAAATCACACTGCGTTCAATCACATTTTTCAGTTCACGGATATTTCCCCGCCATAAGTTGCCTTCCAAAGCCTGCACAAACTCAGGGGTCATCTGCAACGGTTTCAAGTTGGATTTTAAAGCAAAGATATCAGCGTAGTATTGCGCCAATGTCGCTATATCTTCAATGCGCTCGCGCAATGGCGGTAATTCAATCGTGAAAACAGAAAGCCTATAAAATAGATCACTCCTGAAATGGTCTGATGCAATTTCGGTTTCGAGATTTCTGTTGGTTGCTGCTATGATGCGCACATCCACTTTCGTTGGTTTGGAGTCCCCAACTTTTAAAAACTCGCCAGTTTCCAAAACACGAAGAATTTTAGCTTGAAGTTCCAAAGCCATCTCCCCGACTTCATCCAGAAAAATAGTCCCCAAATGCGCTTCTTCAAACAAACCACGTTGATCCTTAGTCGCACCAGTGAAAGCACCGGATTTATGGCCAAACAACTCATTTTCCAGCAAATCTTTTGTAAATGCGGCACAATTAATCGCCACAAAACTACGATCTCTTCTTGAACTCGCCTGATGGATTGCCTGTGCAAAAACCTCCTTACCTGTGCCGGTCTCGCCCGTTAGCAAGACCGTTGTATTTGTAACAGCAACTTTTTGTGCCATGCCGATGGCCGCTTTTATTGCACTGGATTTCCCAATAATCTTATCAAAAGAAAGTCGGTCGCCTAATCGTTTTTCTAACTGCTCCACCCTTCTAGCTAATGCAACCTTTTCACAGGCTTTATAAAGCAACGGTATAATGCGATTATTGTCATCTCCTTTCGTAATGTATTCAAAAGCACCATTTTTTATCGCCCGAACGCCATCCGGAATATTCCCGTATGCCGTCAATAAGATAATCTCTAAAATTGGATACCGCTCTTTAATTAATTTAGCCGTTTCAACTCCATTACCATCAGGTAGCTTCACATCACAAAGTACAACATCTACATCACTGACTTCAAGCTTTTTTAACCCCGATTTAATGTCAGCAGCCTCGATCACATCAAAACCTTCCAGGCTAATAATTTTGGCCAGCAATTTCCGAAGCTTCTCTTCGTCATCTATAAGGAGAACTCTATTCACAATATTCGTTTTTTCAAAAGTACAATTTGTCCCAAGCAAATAGTAGAAAAATAAACAATTTGACTATTCCTCAAAAAATTTCCCGACATCAAAATAAAAACGCTATATTTGTAGCGCTCAACATCGTTAAAACTGCATGTAAGATTAAAATTCTTTAGAACGAAATAAATACCATCCATTGACGATACCCGTACAAATGGTCTTTTCTAACATTTAAAGAATTTCAACATGCTTTCATTACAACAACTTTCCTATATACATCCAAATAAAGATTTATTGTTTGAGAACATAAATCTGCACATAAACGCGCAAGAGAAAATCGCACTGATCGGTCATAACGGCGTTGGAAAATCAACGGCACTACAACTGATTGCCAAAGAATTATCGCCGACCAGTGGGAGCATACATAATAGCGCTAGCACCTATTATGTCCCTCAGGTTGTTGGACAATTCGAGCATAAGACGGTGGCTGAAGCACTTAGAATCGATAAAAAATTGAATGCTCTTTATGCCATATTGGCCGGTGATGCGTCTGAGGAAAATTTCAATAGACTTCAAGATGACTGGGCTTTGGAAGAACGTTGCCAAGAGGCTTTCAAACAATGGGATCTGCCCAACATACAATTGGCTCAGCAAATGTCTTCCCTTAGTGGTGGACAAAAAACGAAAGTTTTATTGTCCGGAATCCAGATTCATCGATCCGAGCTTATTCTTCTTGATGAACCGAGCAACCATTTGGATATGGACAGCAGAACACAACTATACGATTGGATTCAATCAAGCAAAAACACTATAGTCGTTGTCAGCCACGATAGAACCCTGCTTAATTTACTGGATGACATGGCTGAAATGGCCCCAAATGGCATCAAGCGATATGGGGGTAATTATACCTTTTACGAGGCTCAAAAGGAGATCGAACGCCATGCGTTGCAACACGATATCCACCACAAGGAAAGAGCGATCAAAATCGCAAAAGAGAAAGAAAGAGAAACAATCGAGCGCCAAAACAGACTAAACAACCGTGGTCAAAAAAAGCAGGAGAAGGCAGGTGTAGCTCGCATAATGATGAATACGCTACGTAATAATGCTGAAAAGAGTACCGCCAAAATTAAAAATGTACACCAGGACAAAATTGGAGATATCAGATCGGATCTACAGGAACTTCGTGGTTCACAATCCGCATTGGATGAAATTAAAATAGATTTGGGAAACAGTAATTTTCCAACAGGAAAAAGTATGATCAAGGCCGAAAACATCAATTTCAGCTATGGCGCAAAACAGCTTTGGAAAGATAATATAAACGTTCAATTATTCAGTGGGGATCGTATCGCACTCCAAGGCCCGAACGGATCTGGGAAAACAACATTAGTTAAACTCCTTCTCAACCAACTAATGCCTGAACAAGGAAAAATTGAGCGGCAATCATTTCGCGCAATCTATTTAGATCAGACGTATTCCATCTTATCTCCACATTTAAGTATTTATGAGCAAGCGCAGCAATTCAATACCGCCGCGCTACCTGAACATGAAATCAAAATTAGACTCAATCGGTTCTTATTTGGAAAAGACGATTGGGACAAGCCCTGCCAACTATTGAGTGGCGGTGAAAAAATGCGTCTGATAGTATGCTGTCTCACCATCCAGCAACAGTCTCCCGATTTGATTATCCTTGATGAGCCTACAAACAATTTAGATCTTCAAAATATACTGATGCTAACCAGAGCGATTCAGCTTTATAAAGGTACCCTACTCGTCATTTCACACGATGAAGTGTTTCTACAAGAAATCCATATAAACAAAGTCATCAAATTAAAAAACCTCTAAAAGATAACGCCGTGTATTTCGCTGCAACGAAATACACGGAATATTTAAGTATCGCTCGCCATAAAATTTTAATAAAACAGGGTATTTTTTGTAACAATCCCATATTCTTTATTTAAAATCTGCTAAATCGATAAATTAAATTAAAAAAAACAAATTTTTATCGATATATTCACGATGATTTTAAACATGAAACAATAACCATTAAATTAATTGAACCTCCACATTTACATAGTAAGCCTTCAGGCAAATGTATCGCACAGGCCTCTCAATTAATTACTTCATTTAATTATGTCAGATTATCAAATTAAAGAAAATCCCGAATTATTTGACGCCATCGTAGTTGGTTCCGGCGCAGGTGGTGGTATGGCAGGTTATATACTTGCACATGCGGGGCTTAAAGTATTGATGCTGGAAGCAGGTCCTTTTTATGACCCAGCAAAAGATTCGTTACAACTACGCTGGCCTTGGGAATCCCCAAGAAGAGGTGCGGGTACCACAAGACCATTCGGGGATTTTGACGCAGCCTTTGGTGGTTGGCAAATCGAAGGCGAACCCTACAGCAAAGTAGCGGGAACTGAATTTGAATGGTTTAGAGCACGCATGCTGGGCGGCAGAACCAACCACTGGGGTCGAATTTCATTGCGTATGGGACCTGACGATTTCAAGCCAAAGGATGGAGTAACGGATGAATGGCCTATTACTTATGAAGAGGTTAAGCCATTTTATGACCGTGTAGATCGAATGATCGGAATATATGGCACGGCAGAAGGTATTCATAACGAACCCGATGGTATTTTTATGAAACCACCTAAGCCACGCTTAAACGAACTATATATTGCAAAAGGTGCAAAAAAAGCTGGAGTTCCAGTGATTCCCGGAAGAGGGGCGGTATTAACCGAAGTATCAAAAGATATTAAAGATCGAGGTACCTGTTTCTACTGTGGGCAATGTGGTCGTGCATGTAAAGTTTATGGAGACTTTTCCTCTTCATCTTGTCTGGTTATTCCAGCGATGAAAACGGGTAACCTGAAGGTGATAGACAATGCAATGGTAAGAGAAGTCATTACAAATGATGAAGGAATTGCAGTTGGTGTTTCTTATGTTAACACCAAGGATTTGCAGGAATATACCGTTAAGGGGAAAACCGTTATTTTGGGTGCTAGTGCCTGTGAAAGTGCGCGGATCATGTTAAACTCCAAATCAAAATCACATCCTGGTGGTGTTGGTAATAGCAGCGGTTTAGTCGGAAAATATCTCCACGATTCTACGGGAGCCAGCTTATCGGGCTTTTTACCACAGCTACTCGACCGGAAGCGTTATAATGAAGATGGCGTTGGAAGTGTCCATATTTATTCACCATGGTGGGAAGATAATGCCAAATTGAACTTCCCTAGAGGTTACCACATCGAATACGGCGGTGGTTTACATATGCCATCTTATGGATTTTTGAATTGGGTACCGAAAGTAAATGACCATGCAAAAAATTCAGCTGGAAAGTCAAAGGCCAAAGGCGGTTATGGTACTGCATTAAAAGAAGATTTCCGCAGCTATTATGGTGCAAATGTCGGCATGGCAGGACGCGGAACGGCATTGGCAAGAAAAGACAATTATTGTGAAATTGACCCCGATAAAGTCGACAAATTCGGAATTCCTGTACTACGTTTCAACTACAAATGGGCCAATGAAGAAATCGCGCAAGCCAAGCACATGCAAGAGACATTTCAGTCTATTATGCACGAAATGGGCGCTGTCATCACTTCTAAAATACCCGGAGCAGATACATTGTACGGCCTAGAAGCTCCCGGAAAAATTATTCATGAAGGCGGTACCACAAGAATGGGAAATGACCCTAAAACCTCCGTATTGAACAAATGGGGACAAGCCCACGATTGTAAAAATCTCTATGTCGTCGATGCGGGACCATTTGTTCAACAAGGTGACAAAAACCTGACCTGGACAATACTCGCTTTATCGATGCGAACAGCAGAATATATACTTCAAGAAAAGAAAAAATTAAACGGTTAAAAGCATGAATAGAAGAGAATCTTTAAGAGCATTAGGATTAATTGCAGCTGGATCTGGTCTTTTAACCGCAGCCTGCAATTCAAAAGATGCTAAAAATGCAGCAGCAGACAATAGCAAAAAATTACCTGGAGTCCAGGATTTTGAATACGAACGCACGGAACAATTATACGCCGAAAAGTTTTTCGACGAACATGAAATGGCGACAATCACTGTTTTGGCTGACATTATTATTCCTAAGGATAACATTTCAGGAAGCGCTTCGGAAGCGGGAGTCCCCGATTTTATCGAATTTATCGTAAAAGATTTGCCTGATAATAAAATCCCGATGCGCGGCGGACTTCGTTGGCTCGACCTACAGTCCAAAAAGCGTTACGGAACAGTATTTATCAAATGTAGCGCAAAAGATCAACTTGCATTGGTGGATGATATCGCCTACCCTGATTTGGCAAGACCGGAAATGAAACAAGGTGCCGCCTTCTTTTCATTGATGCGCAACCTGACTTCTTCAGGATTTTACACCAGTGAAATGGGTGTAAAAGATATTGGCTATGCCGGAAATAAACCTGGAGTCTGGAATGGTGTACCAGATGATGTGTTGAAAGGGCACGGTTTTGACCCAACTAAATTCTTTGGATAATAAAAAAATCCTTTCCAAAATGGAAAGGATTTTTTTATTTACCCAATTAAAATCTATTGTCCCGATGGTAACTCGGTAGCTTCCGGAGCCTTATCAATCAACTCCATAAATTGATCCAATTTAGGTGTGATGATAATCTGCGTTCTTCTATTCCGTTGCTTACCTAGCGCGGTCGTATTATCTGCAATTGGATTATATTCTCCTCTACCACCCGCAGTTAAGCGCTTCGGATCCACACCATATTTATTTTGTAAAGCCTGTACCACAGAAGAGGCTCTCAGGGTACTTAGATCCCAGTTATTCCGAATATTAGGTTTAGAAATTGGATCCGTATCGGTATTACCTTCAATCAAAACTTCATAATCTCTATAATCCTGGATAATTTTCGCAATTTTGCTTAACGTCTGATCGGCCCTATCATTAATTTCATAGCTACCGGATTTGTAAAGCATGTTATCAGCAAGTGAGATATAAACGACCCCTTTTAATACCTGTACATCAACTTCCTGCAGTTCCTCACGGCTAAGTGATCTTGTCAAATTATTGGTCAATACCAGATTCAAGGAATCGGATTTGTTTTTCGTCTCAACGAGATGCTTAATGTATTTATTTGAAGCGTTAATTTCATCAACCAGCTTAGAAATATTAATATTTCCCTGTGAATTCTGATTAATACTGTTATCGAGCGATTTCTGCAAAGCAGCATAAGCAGATCGGAGGTCCGCATTATTTTGACGTTCAGAAGCCAACTGATCTTCTAAGCTCTTGATCCGCGTCCGGCCTTCAGCTAATTGAAGTTGTCCATCCTGATATTGCTTGGTCAATTGACTGTGCTCCGTTTGCAATTTACTATAGTCGGACTGTAAACCAGCATATTGCTTTTTGCTGACACCACATCCTACAACAAACAAACTGGCCGTTAATACAGTCATTGGAAAAACTAAATTCTTCATGATATACTCTTTTTGTAGATGTTGAACTAATTCATATAGCAAGATACGCAATATTCTAGCCAAAATACCCCACAGTCTTGTCAAATTAACAACCTTTAACGTCCTATTGGGCTAGCTCCTTCAACTCTGTAGCGCTAAATACTTGCCCACCTTTAAGATAAGGATTGGCGCCTTTGAGATAATTATAAATAATGGATTTAGCCTCTTCATTGGGTAATTTATAAAGGTTTTTAACCAGGAAATTTTTATCCTCAAGTATATTATTGTTGTAGCCCAAAAAAGAAGGCGCATGCACCTGTACGCTCCAACGTATAAACCGTGCTTCAATATGATTTGGATTTTCCTTAATCACTTCTTCCAAATGCTTTTTCCCCTCTTTGAATTGCCCAACTTTCTTAAATGGATTGCCGATATGTTTCGCTAACAGTATTTGATAGGCGGCTAGATAGGCTTTCTCTGTCGGCGATTTGGCCCCTTCGGTCAATGCCTCCAAATTATGTTCACACAGATCCTCGTCCTTCACGGCCTCCGCATATTCTTTTCGAATTTTCTCCATATTCACCTGCTGGCCAAGCCCAACTTTTGTTAAAGTGAATAGAACAATTGTCAATACTATTCGTGTTATCATAATTATAAATCAGGCTATTTCAACAATTTCAATTTCCGACTTAAATTACTAAAAAAATCGAATCCAACTATTAATTTTCAATTATCATACCATAAAGGCCAAAATTCATGTCATCGTATCGCCACAGCTAGCCTTAAAAAAGAGAAAAGTCTTTATTAAAGTATATTTTTAAAGCAATTTTGCTCCATGAAACTGATTTTAGAAACAAGCCCAGTCTGGTTAAAGGTGATTTTGTCAATTCTATTTGGTGTGATATTAAGCTGCTTTTTAGGGGAAATAGTTTACACCTTATTGCAGGCATAAGCTCTTCATCATAATCGATATCCCCTCCTTTACCTGAGGATCTGCTGAATTTTATGCCTACAGATAGACCGCTAATTGCGGTTATTTGAATAGACCACTAAGTTTCATTATCCTTGCCAAAAATCAAATTATTTTTGCTATATTGCTTATACCAATATAAATTTAAAGCGAGCTATGGAAACTAAAGCAGAGTATCAGATTTGGGACACTATTGTGAATAGCGCAAAAACTAAATTCGATTATAAGCATATTCGTGCTATGTTTAAAAAGGAAGATGACGAAATAACCGATAAGTTTCTATTCCATATTATTGCAGGATTTGCCTGTGGTGAAAATCATCAGACCATCTCAACCAATCTTTTCAATGAATTACAAAGTATTCATTTTGAATGCAATGAAGAACAGATCGACCGGTTTATCGCTGATAAGCACGTAAAATTCAGTCCTGAAATCTACGCCACCTATCTTGCATTCTCTATGCTGGAAGATGGTGAAGAGGTCGATAACATCACCGAAATCATTAATAATCTTTTGCAACTAGATAAATAATTATCCGGAAGTATCGTTTAATTTTGGCTAAAAACTTATATTCGTGAATTATTACACCTATAGTTATGCGCCAGTTTTTAACGCTATTTTTAATATTTTCTATTTATACAAATAGTATAGCCCAGACTTTTGACTTTGGTAAAGTTTCTATTTCAGATTTTTCACGAACAGATCTGGATAGCAATGCCAATGCAATCGTGCTCAATGAGTTTGGACGGAGCTCTGTCTTTGTTGATGATTATGATAATCGCGTAAAACTTCAACATGAATACCATGTAATTATCCGGATCAATAACAAAGAAGGGTTTAAAAAAGCTAATTTTGAAATTCCTTCGTATAAACGCGGGAGTTACGTCCGTGACTATTTTGACGAACTAAAGGCTGTTACGTATAATTTAGAAAATGGTAGGATCGAGAAAACAGAGCTTGAAAATAAAAAAGTTTTCAAGGAAAATTACTCAGCCTATCTGGATCTTAATAAGTTCACCCTTCCGAATATTAAAGAAGGATCTATTATTGAAGTGTCTTATCGGACGCTGGAGCAGGATTTATTTAATTTCAAGACATGGGAATTCCAAGATGATATCCCCAAAATTCAAAGCCAATATATCGCAATTATTCCCGCTTCCTTCGCCTACAATGTAGTTTTACGCGGCCCCTACAAGCTTACCGATCAAAAAGCCGAAGCACTGAAAGAATTTATTTTCCTGGATGGGTTGCGAATGGATTGTTCAAAATTGACCTATACCATGAAGAACATTCCGGCATTTATGGAAGAGGATTACATGACTTCGCCAACCAATTTCAAATCTGCGATCTATTATGAGCTTGAATCGATCTTTTATCCGAGCACAGGCAGTAAGAAGACATTTAGCAAAACCTGGAAGGACGTCGATACAGACCTCATGAATGAAAAGACTTTTGGAGGTCAATTAAAAAAAACAGACTTATTCAAAGCCAATTTAGCAACAATTCTATCGCCCACTGACACCAAATTAGAAAAAGCAAAAAAGATATATAACTATATCAACAAACAAATAAAATGGAATAATTATTTAGGAAAATATGCTGAAACTGGTATTGAAAAAGCACTGGAAAAACGAACCGGGAATATTGGCGACATCAATTTAGCACTGGTAACTGCTTTATTGGCGGCAGATCTGGAAGCCTATCCTATTATTTTATCAACACGTCGAAATGGTACACCCAATGGCCTATTCCCGGTATTATCGGACTTTGATTACGTCATCGCTTGCGTGGATATAGACGGTGTAAAGTATAAACTCGATGCCTCCAATTTATATTTACCTTTTGGACAGCTCCCTTTACAATGCTTAAATGAACGGGGAAGAATCATCTACTCCAAAAAAAGTTCCGATTGGTTTCCACTTACGGCTCAAGAATCTTCCGATGTAAACTATATCTTGGAAGGGGCTCTGAATGACCAATTTAAAATCAAGGGAAAACTCACCATAAGCAGTAGCGGTAACAAAGCACTCCTAAAGCGGCAACATATTGCCAAATTCAACTCTTTGGAGGAATACTGGGAAAAACTAGACGAAGAAATGCCCAATATCACGTTAACAAAATCAAGTATTCAAAACCTGGAGGATATCGATCAACTATTGATAGAAGAATTTGATGTTATCCTAGATGTCTCCAAACAAATGGAACAAGACATACTCGTATTGGCTCCAAATATTATTGACAGGATTTCCTACAACCCCTTTAAAGCACAGGAAAGAACTTATCCGGTTGATATGGGTTTTAAATCCAAAACATTGTACTCCGTTAAATTGACCATTCCTGATCATTATGAAATTGCTGAGAAGCCTCAGAATGCATCGTTAGCACTCCCGGAGTCAACTGCAAAATATAGATATGTAACGCAGGTCAATGGCAATCAACTTGAAATACTACAGAGCCTCGCTTTCAACAAACCCATCTTTTCAGTCGATGAGTATTTTTCGCTCAAAGAATTGTATTCACGTATTATTCAACAACAAAAGCTAGACATAAAATTAATCGGTAAAAAATGAAAATCGTATTCATCAACTTACTATACTTCCTGCTTCCGATCCTCGCAATTGGGCAAGATAACTACGACGTCGCCAATATTCCAAGTACATTAAAGAGCAGGGCTGTCGCTACGGTGCGCAATGATAAAACGGTGGTAGAAATAAAATCTCCCGAACAAGTCATCACCACCATAACCTGTGCCATAACAGTGTATAATAAAAATGGAGACCGGTATGCCACGCTCCCAGTATATTATAATAAATCTACCGAGATCAAGAGTCTTAAAGGGGCTATCTATAATGAAATGGGAATATTGCAAAAGAAAATTGCAACGAAAGATTTCAAAGATATTAGCGCTGTGGACAATAGTACGATGTTTGCCGATTCCCGGGTAAAACTATTTGTACCTGACTACCATAGCTATCCCTATACCGTCGAATACCAATACGAGGTTAGGAGTAAACAAAACTTGATCATTCCATCTTGGACTCCTGAAGTGTCCAATAATGTATCTGTAGAAAAAAGCAGCTTTCAATTTATTGCTCCAATAGGCACAGAATGTCGAATTGAAACAACGAATTATAAAGGAAGTATCAAAGAAGAGAAAAATGACAAAACGGAAAGTAAAACATGGAATGCTGAACAGATCGCGGCAAAAAAAGAGGAATCTTATAGCCCCAATCCTAGCCTGAAAAGAACAAACGTACTCATCGTTCCCAAAAATTTTATTTATTATGGTAAGACAGGAAATTTCGGGGACTGGAAAGAATTTGGCCAATGGGTATCCAACAGCCTATTGAACAAAAAAGACGATTTGACGGAAGCGTCTAAACAAAAATTTATTGCATTAACAAAAGACGCAAGCTCAGATAAGGACAAAGCAAAGATTCTATACAATTACTTACAAAAAAACACACGTTACATCAGTATCCAAATCGGTATCGGGGGCTTGGAGCCCTTTCCCGCTTCTGAGGTTGACCGCTTAGGTTATGGTGATTGTAAAGCACTGGCCAATTACATGCGAAGCATGTTGTCGGCCGTCAATATCCCTTCCTATTACTGTATTGTCGAAGCAGGCAGACGCAAAGAAAGTTTCCACAAAACCTTTGCAAATGCCCAGGACGGTAATCACGTCATTCTATGTATTCCATTCAAAAATGATACGACCTGGCTGGAATGCACGAGCCAAAATCTTCCATTTGGTTTTCTTAGCGACTTTACCGACGATAGAGATGTCGTTGCCTGTACCGAAAATGGCGGAGTTATCATGCATACACCGAAATACATTAACTCCACCAACCTTCAATTGCGCTATGCCGACCTAAAACTTTCGGAAGACGGAAGCATCCAGGGGACCTTAAACACCAAATTCTACGGAGCCCAATATGAGAACCATATGGACGTGCTTTTAGCCAGCAATAATGATAAGAATAAGCTCCTCACGGAATACTATAATATAGACAATATCAATTTTAATCAGGTAAACTATATTGAACATAAGGAGGAAAATCCATTTATCGAGGAGAACCTGAATATTTTTATTAAAAACTATGCGGTGAAAAATGGTAATAAACTTTTGATCCAGCCTAATTTATTCAATACACATTCCAGCATTGCCGAAAGTAGAAATAGAACGGAAGATATTTTCATTGAAAGAGGCTACGCCGATATCGATAGCATTAGCATTGCCCTTCCAGAAAATATGCTCAAAAACATAACTTCTGAGAAGAAAATTATTGAGAAACCATTTGGAAAATATGAATTTAGGTCAGAAATAAAAGACAATAAACTGTTCACCTACAGAAAACTGGAACTTTTTGAAGGCAGTTATCCTGCCAGTACTTATGAAGACTTTTTCCAATTTCATAATGAGGTAAGCAGCTGCGACAAGGGACGCTTTAATCTAAGCTTTCTCTAGTCGGAAGAAAATATTTACCAGAATATGAAGGAGTAAAATCGATCAAATAAGGCAATTATTGTATATTAGCTCAATGACAGAATACGCAGCAATCTTTGACATGGACGGTGTTATCAGCCACACCAACCCTTTCCATGCGGAAGCTTTTAGAGCTTTTTTTAAAAACCACAATGTACAACAGGCGACAGAAGAGGAATTTGAGCAGCATATGTATGGTAAGCATAATAGTTACATTATGCAACATTTCTTTCAACGTCCGATATCCCCTGAGGAACTGCGAACCCTTGAATTTGAAAAAGAACAGCTTTTTAGAGTCATTTATAAAGAGCACGTTGCCCCTATTAAGGGCCTGATTGAATTTCTGACAGAATTAAAGAATAACGGTTTTAAGCTTGCTGTGGCGACATCAGCTCCACGAGAGAATATGGATTTAATTCTGGACGAATTGAATATACGCCAGCTCTTCTCGTCCACACTGAGCAGCGAAGATGTGAAACTACATAAGCCACATCCTGAGGTTTACCTAAAATCTGCAGAAAACCTGCAAATTCCTGTTGACCGCTGTATTGTTTTTGAAGATTCTTTTTCTGGTATTACCGCAGCGAAAAATGCCGAAATGAAAGTTGTTGCCGTACTTTCAACCCATAAAAAAGAAGAATTGCCTGCAAGTGATGATTATATAAATAATTATACAGAAATATCTGTTGCCAATGTAAAGGCCATTTTAAAAACACAAGAATTATAACTTGGTTGAGTGTGTGCCGACACTTAGCCCGAGGACTTCAGCTGTCTCCTCTCTACCGATAAAAAAAGAGATTCCTTAAGGAATCTCTTTTTTTATCGGTTTGCCCAAGCGAGCTGCAATTTTCGTTCACCGCTGCTAGACTAAATTTTCACGAAGTGATTAATCTCTTTTTAGACCAAACTTCTCTATTTTACTATACAGATGGCTACGTTGAATATCTAAATCGTCGGCCGTCTTGGAGACGTTCCAATTATTTTTTTCCAATTTATATTTTATAAATTCTTTCTCCGCATGATCTTTATAATCTTGAAACGAATCAAAGGAGTCCATATCTAAACCATAATTCGTTGCGCCTTTTTCATGCGCTATACCGTTTACCGGTTCACGAGAAGGATTAGCAAATGCGACAACATCTTTATCTGTAATAGATCGATCACTCAAAATAATTAAACGTTCAATCATATTGCGCAATTCCCGAATATTACCTGTCCAGGGAAGATGGCTCAATTCCCGCATGGCCGCAGTCGTAATTTCCTTCACAGGTATCCCATATTCCATACAGATTTCTTCACAAAAATTTGTTGAAAGCAGGGGAATATCATCCACACGGTCGATCAAAGCAGGTACATGAATCAAGATTACCGACAGGCGGTGATACAAGTCCATTCTAAAATTGCCATCCTCAATTTCCTTCAAGAGATCTTTATTGGTCGCGGCTACTACCCTGACATTGACGTCAATTTCTTTATCGCCACCCACTCTGGTGATTTTATGTTCCTGTAACGCCCTTAACACTTTAGCTTGAGCGGATAGACTCATGTCTCCGATCTCATCCAAGAACAATGTTCCGCCACTCGCTTGTTCAAATTTTCCGATACGCTGTTTAATAGCTGAAGTGAAGGATCCTTTTTCATGGCCAAATAATTCTGATTCGATTAATTCGGAAGGTATCGCAGCACAGTTCACTTCAATAAGCGGTCCCTGCGCACGATTCGATTTCTCATGCAGCCAACGTGCCACAAGCTCCTTTCCAGAACCATTTGCTCCAGTTATCAATACACGCGCTTCTGTCGGTGCTACGCGATCAATTGTCTCTTTAATACGTTTGATTGCCCCAGACTCACCCAATATATCTTTAGTTTTCGAACTGCTAACTTTTCGTTTCAGTACTTTGGTTTCGGTGACTAGGGAACTTTTATCCAGTGCATTCCGAACGGTGATCAATAATCTGTTCAGGTCCAGCGGTTTTTCTAAAAAGTCAAATGCTCCTTTTTTCGCCGCTTCAACAGCTGTTTCAATCGTACCATGTCCTGAGATCATAATAAAAGGGATATCCGGGCTGCTTTGGTGTGCTTCCGCCAAAACTTCCATCCCATCCATCGTATTCATCTTGATATCGCAGAGAACAAGATCTATTTTTTCCTTTTTTAAAATATCTAATCCATCCCGGCCATTGTCGACATCTAAAATCGTATAATCTTCATATTCCAAGATATCACGCAACGAACTTCTGATGGCGCGCTCATCATCAATGATTAAAATTGTACTCATAAATCGAGAGTTATGCTATTTTTTCAATTACGGGAATCAATATAAGTTTTTTTTGGCAATTAGCAAAAAGAAGCAAACCTTGTAAGCCGGGTTCTGTAGACCACCGAAGTGGAATTTCTATCATTTATCTAGATTTGCCATCGCTGACAAACTCAATCAACCTACCCATTACGAATTCCAATACATTGAAAGAAGACGAGCAGCCTTCGAATTTCGCAACCTATTTGGTCTTTCAACACACGAGGTTTACCGTAATATATGTCACCATACAAGACCGTAAGCTCTTACCTTACGTTTTCACCCTTACTCCGAAAAGCGGTATATTTTCTGTGGCACTTTCTGTCTGCTATTTTCATAACAGCCTTCCCGTTAGGAAGCGTGTTGCTCTATGTTGCCCGGACTTTCCTCTCCTCTTAAAAAAGAGCAGCGATAGAACCAGTTTGCTTCTGCGCAAAAGTAGCTATTTTACTCGGATAAACCCGAATTTCTTTTCAATTTCGAAAAGACCATTCATTTAGCACCACAGGCACAAAAATCTACGCAATTACCTTGCGTAGATAAAGAGAATTTTTGTATTTTCAATCTAACAAAAAAAACATGGCACTCAATAAACTAGCCCTCATACGTTATAAAACGATTGACCATTGCCTTCGCTTGCGACATCGTAAATGGACCTTGGAAGATCTCATGGAAAAGGTTTCCGATGCACTTTATGAATTTGAAGGAATCAAAAATGGGATAAGTAAACGTACCATACAAGGTGATATTCAACTCATGCGTAGCAATAAACTTGGCTACAATGCGCCTATTGTGGTGTTGCACCGAAAATTCTACACCTATGAAGATCCCAACTATAGCATTAGCAATTCACCGATTTCCGTCGGTGACATGCAAAAAATGAAGGAAGCAGTAGAGGTACTTAAGCATGTGAGCGGTTTCTCCAGTTTTGATGAAATGAGCGATATTGTTGCACGGCTTGAAGATAGCATCCATACCAAAAAGGACAATTCACCTTCCATTATACAAATGGAAAGTAACAACCTGCTAAAAGGCCTTTCTTTTATCAGCCCGCTGCATCAAGCCATTCGTGAAAAAACACCACTCCTGATCAGCTACCAATCGTTCAAAGCAACACAACAGCAGGATCTGGTCTTCTCCCCTTATCTCTTAAAAGAATATCGGAATCGATGGTTTCTAATTGGTCAGCATAAAAAGAATGAAGGATTAATGACGCTGGCGCTTGATCGAATCAATACCATCGAGGAAATGGGCAAAAATTCATACAAGGAATATACAGGGGTCGATTTCGAACGTTACTTTTCGGATACCATAGGCGTAACGAAGACACAAAAAGACCGCGGCCAGCGGGTGATATTGCAAGTCAATGCAAAAAATGCACCTTATGTAGCAACAAAACCCTTACATCCTTCACAGCAGATTTTAGACAAAAAGGAGGATGGCTCAATCTTAATTCGCATCGATGTTGTACTTAACTTTGAACTGGAAAGAGAAATTTTAGGTTTTGGCGAATCCATTAAAGTACTCTCGCCAAGAAATTTACAAACGAGAATAAAACAGCGCTTGACAGCTGCCACAGAACTCTATGCTGAGAAATCTGTCGATAAGATATCAAATTCACAACATGAATAATAGCTCACACACCTAAATATCTTGGGCGATGGCGTAACCACTAGCCCAAGCCCATTGGAAATTATAGCCGCCAAGCCATCCTGTAATATCAACAGTCTCCCCGCCGAAATAAAGGCCTTCAACTTTTTTAGACATTAAGCTTTTGGAGTGAAGCTCTTCCGTTGAAACTCCTCCACGCATGACCTCAGCTTTATCATACCCCTTATCTCCCGCAGGTTTTACCTTGAAACGATGGATCGTATCGACAATCAACTTCGCATCAGCTTTACTCAGTGAGGCGATTTTGGTATCCAAGGCCAAAAATTTCCCAAGGGCGTCGACCAATTTCCTGCTGAAATAATCGTTTAGCAATTGTGAAACAAGTCGCTTTCCGCCGTATTGTCGCTCCTGTTTAATCAGATTATCCAAATTAAAATTAGGCAAGAGATCAATCGTAATCTCCTGTCCAGGCCGCCAATAACTTGATATTTGAAGAATTGCAGGTCCGCTTAATCCCCAGTGTGTAAAGAGAATATTCTCTTCAAAAGACATTCCGGCAACAGACACTTTCGAGAACACCGAATTTCCAGCCAGAGAACTATACCAATCCGCATCTTTTCCAGTTATCGTCAAAGGGACTAATGCAGGCGCTGTACCGACTACATTCAAACCAAATTGTTTAGCTAAGCGTACTCCAAAGTCTGAGGCCCCAAGCTTTTGCACCGGAAGCCCACCGGAAGAAACAACCACTTTATGGGCATGGTATCGGGACTCACCTTTTGCATTTTCTACTTTTACCACAAAGCCATTATCGTTTTTTTCTACAGATTTGACCAAGGTATTCAAGGCTATATCCTGCCCTGTCTCGTATAAAATTTTAGAAAATACAGCAACGATATCTTTTGCTTTATTGGTCTCTGGAAACAACTGTCCCAGTGTTTTTTCATGTCCCACGATACCATATTGTTCAAAAAATGTAATGGTATCGTCCACGGTCCATTGTTTGAATATACCGTGCAAAAAATCTGGATTTTCAGAAATGAAATTAGCGGGACTGCTACCAATATTTGTATAATTACAGCGCCCACCTCCGGAAATCAGGATCTTCGCACCGACCTTATCGTTTCTTTCAAGGACCAAGGTCTTCTTCCCAATTAGCCCTGCTTGGGCTGCACACATCAATCCGCAGGCTCCCCCCCCAATAATGATGGCATCGTATAGTATACTCACAGCAACACTCTAATAAGCAATCAATGTATTTTCAACAGAAACAACTCTTCGTTCCAATTGACTCTGATACCCCAATTCAATAATTTTAATGACATCCCGCGCCTGTTCCGCCGATGCGATCAAGGTAGTTTTTCCCAATATGCTATCCGCAACGTTCTGATAAAAATCAGGATAAGAACCTATTTCAGAAGGAATCATTTCTTCAATATCATTCCCCTGTTCAACAATATTGAGCTTGCCGTATAGACTTGGATCTTCTTGTCCCCAGGTTGGATCTTCATCGGGAAATTTACCATCGCGCAGTAAAGCTTCCTGTGGATCGACACCATATTTTACAAAATTTCCGTTCATGCCAAAGACACGATATCGAGGTGTAGGTTCTTTTGTAAGCATAGACCCTTTCAGCGATACCCGTAAGTCATCATAGTACAATAAGCAGTCGAAATTGTCAATGGTTTTCGCATAATCCCGTTGAATAGCTAAATCTGCAAAAACAGCATCTGGTCTTCCAAACAATTGTAAAGTTTGATCGATAAGATGCGAGCCCAAGTCGTAGAATATCCCCGAACCCGGTAAATGCTCTTCACGCCATGCATTTGGTCTCAAGTAATTGCGGAAACGATCAAACCTAGCTTCCAAATTTACAATTCTTCCCAATCGTCCACTTTGAATCACTTTCTTTAACGTTCGATAATCGGAGTTGAATCTTAAATTGTGATAAGGCGCCAAAATCAGATTTTTCTCCTTAGCCAGCGCGATAAGCTCATCGGCCTGCTCTACATTGTTCGTAAATGGTTTCTCGACAATAACGTGTTTCCCTGCTTCCAAAGCACGTTTTGCAAAAGGATAATGCATGTCATTGGAAGTCGCAACCACGACTAAATCAATAGTTGCATCATTAAAAATATCATCTGCCGACAAAGCAATTGCTGCCTGTGGATAGCGTTCCTTTAGCAAACTTTGCTGATCTGCTTTCCGGGCGGTCACTTTAACAAGATCCAGTTCAGCTATCGAACGCATCACGGGAGCGTGAAAAACCTGACCTGAAATTCCAAAACCAATAAGTCCTACGCGAATTTTTTTCATAGCATTACATTCTTTCAGGTACATGAATACCCAATAAGTTCATCCCTTTGGCGATAACCTTTGCCGCAGAAGCCGAAAGATGCAATCTAAAGTTCTTTACATCAGGATCTTCCGCTTTCAATATCGTTTCTTCATGATAGAATTTATTGTAGAACTTGGCTACTTCATAGATATAGTTTGCCAATTGCGCCGGGCTGAACTCTTGCGCAGAAGCCTCAATAGCCTCCGGAAACGCACCTAATTGCTGAATTAGATCTCGCTCGTAAGAGGAAATCGTCGCCGGTACAGACACAGCACTGTCAAAATCGAATTCAGCTTTACTTAAAACAGATTTGATACGCGCATGCGTGTATTGAATAAACGGCCCTGTATGACCTTGAAAATCGACAGACTCATTTGGATCAAACAAAAGACGTTTTTTAGGATCCACTTTCAATAGAAAATATTTCAATGCTCCCATTCCGATCGTATCGTAAAGAGCAGCTTTTGATTCCTCGTCCAATCCGCCAGTCTTGCCAAGCTCCTCAGTACGTACCTGTGCAGTTTTAAGCATTTCAGCCATTAAATCATCCGCATCAACAACTGTTCCCTCCCGCGATTTCATTTTACCTGAAGGAAGGTCGACCATCCCATACGATAAATGGAACAATCCGTCAGCCCAGGCTTTACCTAGTTTTTTTAAGATTAAAAACAATACCTTGAAATGGTAATCCTGTTCGTTACCGACAACATAAATAGAATCATTCATTTTGAATTCATCATATTTCAATTGTGCTGTCCCCAAATCTTGTGTAATATAGACCGAAGTACCGTCGCCACGAAGCACAAGCTTCTGATCCAATCCTTCGTCTGTTAGATCAATCCATACGGAGTTATCCTCTTTTTTAAAGAAAACCCCTTTATCTAAACCTTCCTGGATAATATCTTTACCCAACAAGTATGTATTGGATTCATAATAGTATTTATCAAAATCGACGCCTAATTGTTTGTAGGTCTTTTCAAACCCCGCGTACACCCAACTGTTCATGGTTTTCCAAAGGGAGATCACCTCTTCATTACCGGCTTCCCATTGTTGCAACATCGCTTGTGCCTCCTTCATCAAAGGTGCATTTTTCTTTGCTTCCTCTTCGGTTTGCCCCTCAGCTTTCAATGCCTCGATTTCCTTTTTATATTCTTTGTCAAAGACAACGTAATATTTTCCAACAAGGTGGTCGCCTTTAAGTCCAGTAGACTCGGGTGTTTCACCGTTACCAAATTTCTGCCAGGCCAACATGGACTTACAGATATGGATACCACGATCGTTCACCAAATTTGCTTTGATCACATCATAACCATACGCTTTTAGGATTTCCGCAACAGCATATCCTAATAAGTTATTACGGATATGTCCCAAGTGCAGTGGTTTATTGGTATTTGGAGAAGAGTATTCCACCATCAATTTTTTCCCGTTCGCAGGAAATACAGCAAAGTCCTTCGCCGTTATGGTCTGATTCAACAACGTGATCCAGTAAGCATCGGAAAGAACAATATTCAAAAAGCCTTTTATCACATTGAAATCTGATATTTCAGCGATATGCTGTTGCAAATAAGCACCAATTTCCTTTCCGGTTTGTTCCGGAGAAGATTTCGAAAAGCGCGTTACGGGAAAAGTTACGATTGTAATTTGTCCCTCAAACTCCTTTCGGGTAGCTTGTAAAGCAATTTGAGTTTCTAAAATATCTGCATTGTAAAGCTCTTTTACTGCCTGTACAGTGACTTCAACAAGTCGCTTTTGAATAGAATTTGCCATTTAATGATTTTGTAATTTTTACAACTTCCTGATAGTGAATTGGAAATAAATAACATTCCTTATTTAGGTATTCACCATTAAAGTATATCTTTGCAAAAATAATAAAAAATGCAGAGCTATCAGGAATTTCTTGACTTAAGTGTTGGTTTTCCGCAAGACGGATTCGAAATCATCGACGACGAATTGTATTTCCACGATTTGAATTTAATGGAAATGATAGAAACGTACGGTACGCCGTTACGTTTTACCTATTTGCCTATCGTCAGCAAAAAAATTCAGCAAGCGAAAATCCTCTTTCAGACCGCAATTCTGAAACACAACTATCGCGGATCTTACAAATATTGTTATTGTACCAAGTCATCCCATTTCAAGCACATCGTAGAGGAAGCTTTGAAAAATGATATCCACCTGGAAACTTCATCTGCATTTGATATGCCGATGATCGATTCATTGGAAAGACAGGGCACAGTAACAAAAGACATTACAGTGATCTGTAATGGGTTCAAAACCTACCAGTACAAACAATATATTGTTGATATGATCCACGATGGATATAAAAACATTATACCGGTGCTGGATAACAAAGAGGAGTTTAACCTTTATGATGATGAAATCGAATTGGATGAGCCTTGTGCTTTAGGTATCCGCGTTGCTTCCGAAGAGCAACCAGATTCTCAATTCTATACATCTCGCCTAGGGATTCGCCAGGAAGACGTCGTTGAATTCTATAACAACAAGATCGCCGACAATCCAAACTTTAAAGTAAAGTTGCTCCATTTTTTCATTAATTCAGGTATCTCGGACACCCCGTATTACTGGAACGAATTAGAGAAATACGTTACTTTATATTGTAAATTCAAGAAAGTAAACCCGGATTTAGATACCCTAGATATCGGTGGTGGCATGCCATTTAAGGATTCATTGGTACACGACTTTGATTACGAATATATGGTCAATGAGATCGTCAACCGTATCAAACAAATCTGTGCTCACCATGAAGTGATGGAACCAGACATTATTACTGAATTTGGCAAATACACTGTTGCTGAAGCATCAGGTATCCTCTATAAAGTTTTAGGGCGCAAGCAACAAAACGACCGCGAACGTTGGTTTATGATTGATGGTTCATTCATTACAAATTTGCCGGATGTATGGGCATTGAATCAAAAATACATTCTATTGCCGATCAATAACTGGGATTCAGAATATGAACGCGTCAATTTGGGTGGCATCACATGCGATGGACAGGATTATTACAATCAGGAGGCGCATATGAACTCGGTATTTATGCCGAAGACCCGTAAGGTTCAATACCTGGGCTTCTTTCATACAGGCGCCTATCAAGATGTTTTAAGCGGATATGGAGGCATCCACCACTGCTTACTTCCTTCACCCAAACATGTGCTTGTACGCCGCAATAGAGATGAAACATTCAACTACGAGGTGTTCGGTGAGGAGCAAAACTCCAAACAAGTAATGAAATTGTTAGGCTACCAATAAGATATTATATTCTACCAAGAGTAAGCACGCTCGTCATTGGGGGATCAAAACAATATCCTCGTAAAAAAGAGCTATTTTAAGCCAAAATAAAAAGGTCTCGTTTCTAGGAACGAGACCTTTTTATTTTCAGCCTATCCGCCATTATTTACAATCGGGCGTAAATTAAAGGCAAAATCACAGACAATGACAACCATATCCAGTAGAAAAAAATAGATTGTAAAATCTATATAGTAAGCTGTTCGGTAGATGTAAACCTATTTCAGTATAAGACAGCTGGCTTTTATTCATATTGTGTTCGTACCTGCTTCGGACCACGTTCGGAGCTGCCCAATTCCGTTACGACTGTTGACCTAGTAGTGTACAGACCTTTCCTGTTTGGAGACTGGACAATATCTGTACAGCATCTGTACAAGATCTATTGATGATCCGAAGCAGATACGAAGCAGGTACGAAGGAAAGCTACTGATCTTTCAGAATGTATCGTCGTTTAGGAAAGGATTGCTGGGTATTTTCCTTTAGCGCGACTAGAAATCCCAAAGTCGATAATTGCTATTTTGCAACCCAAGTTTTAAAGAAATTAAGCACTTTTTCTTCATCATAGCCCTTTCCTTTTTCCAGACTACCACTCTCCTGTACATGCAATGTTTTTCCATTTCTATCCAAAATAATAAAAAATGGATAACCTAGTTTATTGCCTTCAGGGGCATACTTTTGAAACACAGCTTCATTTTTATTTTCCTTTGAATAATTGAGGTGATAATAGAGGAAATGACTCTTTAACAACTTGTCGACACTTGCCGTTTTATGGATATATTCATTAAATCTTAAACACCAGACACACCAATTCCCACCGGCTTGAATGACGATGTTTTTCTTTTCTTTCTTTGCTTGAACCAATAGCTGATCAATATCATTCTGTGCATTGGCATCTGGATTGTAAGGCTTCGAAAGATCCTGAGCTGTAGCAAGCTGCTGTGAGAACGCTTTGGACTGTACGAGTACCGTCCCCAAAAACACAATAGCTCCACACAGTAATAATCTTATATTTCTCATCATAAATAAATTAAATACGAATCTAAAATTACAAAATCATTTCCCCAAACCAAAACATAAGCAGCACATAATCGTTAAACATGATATAGCTATTGACCATGAAAAAAAACACCCAGGACTACAACGGACCGTATTTCAGCGGATTCATAAAAACGCGATTAAGCCCTATATACATGACCTTAGGTGATCAGAATAGGGGTGTCATTCAAAATACCGCCATTGGGGAGAAGTAAAAAAGGCAACCTGTTGATATGCTATACCCTATCACCCGTAAAAACCAAAAAGACTTCCTTTTGCTAAAATAAAAACAAAACAAAACAAAAACAAACACCTGACCTTAACATAAATATTATTTAATTTCCTTTAAAATTTAACAAATATAGCATAACTTAGTGTAAAGGAAGTAGTAAAAGAAGCACAGAAGATTCACTACAAAAATCCAAAACGAAACAAAATGAAACACCAAGAATTCAACAGGTCAAAACTGATAGAAAAAATAAGGGATACGAGCGCGTGGGATGTTATCGTCATAGGCGGCGGTGCCAGCGGATTAGGTGTTGCATTAGATGCCTTAAGCCGAGGGTTCAAAACAATTTTATTGGAGCAGGTTGATTTTGCAAAAGGCACTTCAAGCAAAGCAACAAAGCTTGTTCACGGTGGTGTACGCTACTTGGCTCAAGGCGACATCTCATTGGTTAAAGAAGCGCTTCATGAAAGAGGTTTACTCCAAAAAAATGCTCCACACCTTGTTAAAAACCAATCGTTTATCATTCCAAACTACAGCTGGTTCGATGGCCCATTTTACACCATTGGAATGAAAATATATGACCTTCTGGCAGGTAAATTAAGCTTGGGAAAATCCATTCATATCAATAAAGAAGAAACGCTCAATCGCATAAGCACTTTACGACCTAAAGGGCTATATGGTGGCGTGGTATATCAAGACGGACAATTTGACGACTCCAGGCTTGCGCTCAACGTTGCGCAGACCTGTATACAAATGGGCGGAGTCGCCCTAAATTATGTAAGGGTCAATAACCTCACCAAAGACAGCGATGGACGAATAAACGGTGTCATCGCCAATGATACCGAAACTGGTGAAGTTTTCACCATACAAGGCAAAGCTGTTATCAATGCTACAGGAATATTTGTCGATGATATCTTAAAAATGGATAGACCTGAAGCGAAACAAATGGTACGCCCCAGCCAGGGTGTTCACCTTGTATTTGACAAGTCGTTTCTCCCGGGCGACGATGCCATTATGATTCCAAAAACGGATGATGGACGGGTCCTTTTTCTAGTACCTTGGCATAATCGAGTCATTGTGGGAACAACGGATACACCGATAGACGAGCATAGCCTTGAACCGGTAGCTTTGGAGCAGGAGATCGATTTTATTCTGAAAACGGCGGGACGTTACTTGACAAAACAACCAACAAGAGCGGATGCATTGGCCGTATTCGCCGGCCTCCGTCCACTGGCAGCCCCTACAGGTAACTCAAACAAAACCAAAGAGATCTCACGAAGCCACAAGGTTATTGTTAGCGACTCCAAATTACTGACTTTAACTGGCGGAAAGTGGACAACATTCCGTCGAATGGGCCAAGATACCCTAGACAAAGCGATAAAAATTGGTTGTTTACCTCAAAAAGAAAGCCGGTCTGCCACACAAAAGATCTATAGCGCCATTCCAACGTCCGACAGAAGCAATCATATGTATATTTACGGTGCCGACCAAGAAATGATCAATGCATTGGCTCAGGAAAATCCCGAATGGAACGAAAAGTTAATCCCACATCTTGAGTTCAAAAAGGCCGAAGTTGTTTGGGCAGCACGCAATGAACTTGCCAGGACTGTGGAAGATGTGCTATCCCGTCGGGTACGGATGCTATTTCTTGATGCGAAAGCTGCAATTGAAGCTGCACCTAATGTCGCAAAAATACTCGCCCAGGAACTGGAAAAAGATGAAGATTGGCAAAATGATCAAATAACGCATTTTCAAAATGTTGCAAAAAATTATATCTTAAAGTAATACAAAATAACCAGCAATACTCAATTACTCAATTATGGAACAACAATACATCTTGGCAATGGATCAAGGTACCACCAGCTCCAGAGCTATCATTTTTGATAAAGACAGAAATATAGTCTCCATTGCCCAGAAGGAATTTACGCAAATATTCCCACAACCAGGATGGGTTGAACACGATCCACATGAAATCTGGTCAACACAGGCAGGTGTCACTGCAGAAGCAACCACAAAAGCAGGGTTAAACGGCAAAAATATTGCCGCTATTGGCATTACCAATCAACGGGAAACTGTGGTCGTTTGGGAAAAAGAAACAGGAAAACCCATCTACAATGCCATTGTATGGCAAGATAAACGCACAGCAGATTATTGCGACGAGTTGCGTAGCTCTGGAAAACATGAGATGATCCAGGAAAAAACAGGCCTAATATTAGATCCTTACTTTTCTGCAACCAAAATAAAATGGATTCTGGATAACGTGGAAGGTGCCCGGGAAAAAGCACAAAACGGGGAATTAATCTGTGGAACTATTGACACTTGGCTCGTCTGGAACCTCACCCGGGGCGATGCTCACATTACGGATGTAACAAACGCTTCCCGCACCTTACTCTTTAATATTCATAGCATGGAATGGGATAAGGAGCTACTCGAATTATTTGACATCCCCGCCGCCATGCTGCCCGAAGTAAAAGAAAGCAGTGAAATATATGGGGAATCACGGACAACCATTTTTGCACACAAAGTCAAGATAGCTGGAATTGCTGGCGACCAGCAGGCGGCACTGTTCGGACAGCAATGTATTGAAAAGGGAATGGTCAAAAACACGTACGGCACTGGATGTTTTATGTTAATGAACATCGGGGATAAACCAATCCGTTCAAAGAACAACCTTTTAACGACTGTCGCCTGGAAAATCAACGGAAAAACAGAATATGCCTTAGAGGGGAGCATATTTATCGGCGGTGCACTGGTCCAATGGCTACGCGACAATCTCAACATCATCTACAAATCGGCAGACATAGAGCAATTAGCGCTGACAGAAAAAGATAATGGCGGTGTCACATTTATCCCTACATTCGCCGGACTGGGGGCTCCATACTGGAACGCTCGTGCACAAGGTACACTATTTGGCCTTACGCGTGCAACAACCAATGGTCATATTGCACGCGCCTCGCTAGAGGCAATTTCCCTGCAGACTCGTGATGTGCTGCAAGCCATGGAAGCTGATAGCGGCATACCGATCAAAGAATTGCGTGTAGACGGCGGTGCAACAGCAAATAATCTACTTATGCAGATTCAGGCCAATGTACTAAACAGCAAAGTTGTACGCCCCAAAATTACAGAAACTACAGCTTTGGGGGCAGCATACCTCGCCGGACTGGCCGTGGGATTCTGGAAAAATGAGGATGAGATTTCTAAGTTTTGGGCACAGGATCGTATATTTGAACCTGAAGCAGAGCAAGAAGAGCAAACAAAAAAGATTATTAAGCTCTGGACCAAGGGAGTCAAAGCATTACAATACTGGACCGAAAACTAACCAACAAGCATGAACCATTATTTAGCAGAATTTATCGGCACCACCCTTCTCCTTCTTTTAGGCAATGGGGTTGTGGCCAACGTTATCTTAAAAGGCACAAAAGGAGAAAATGGAGGGTGGATTGTAATCACGACCGCATGGGCACTTGCAGTCTATTTAGGTGTTGTTTTTGCCGGCCCATATACCGGAGCCCATCTCAATCCTGCGGTAACCATTGCCGTAGCCCTTAATCATGGCCTCCCTTGGATGGAAGTACCTGGCTATATTCTCGCACAAATTGCCGGTGGTTTCTGTGGCGCGATGTTGACCTACATCATGCACAAAGACCATTTCGATGCAACAGCAGACCCAACGACCAAACTTGGTGTTTTCGCTACTATACCCAACATCCGAAATACATCAACAAATCTAGCAAGTGAAATTATCGGAACCTTTGTGTTGATTTTTGTAATTTTCTTCATAACAGGTCAAGATGTCACCATTGACGGAAAAACAGCTCCCATTGGCATGGGCTCCCTTGGTGCGATACCCGTTGCATTCCTCGTGTGGGCCATCGGTCTCTCCCTAGGCGGAACTACGGGATATGCCATCAATCCTGCCCGGGATTTTGGCCCACGCTTATTTCATGCGCTTTGGCCAATCAAAGGAAAAGGTAGCTCCGACTGGTCTTATGCCTGGATTCCAATCCTAGGACCGATCTTGGGCGCCATTTTAGCCTTTGCACTGTATACCTGTATAAAACCGGCCTAATCAAGGTCGAGCTGCACGAACAAAATAAAAGGGATTCAAAAATTGAATCCCTTTTATTTTATTATCCACGCTTGGGTTTTCTATGACCGTATTCACGATCCCGATCAAACGTATTCATATGGCGTTCCTTCTTCACGGGATACACATCATCAATTACAATCAAAATACCTTTTTCTTCTACCGTACCAAACTCATCATTACGTGCAGTGCCAAATGATTTCATCGTAGGCGATAGGTTCATATAGGTATTGATCAACGGTGGAATATTCTCTCCCAATGCTCTCACATGGCTATTTAACACCTTATATCCTTCTTTATAATCCAGCCCATCAAATACGCCGACAAAGCGATCGTAATCATTTTTGATTTCCAATTCCGGAAGAGGAAGAACCAATTTATCATGGTCAGGAAAATAATAGTCCATAAAATAAAGCAACATATCCCGTGCATCTTTATTATAATGTGGATACATGGTCACTTTACCAAAGAGGTATTTAATTTCAGGGTTAAGCATCACCAAAGCCCCTAAACCGTCCCAAAGATTGTCCAATGAAAAAATTCCTTTTCTATTGTCGATGGCTGGTTGGTACTTAGGCTGTACAAACGACCGCCCCAACTCTATGGTGTAAGGTAGATATTCATTCGTAAATAATTCGGAAAACTGAAAATAATGTGCTGTTGATAAATTGGGTATGCCGTTTACTTCACCAGCCTCGGCACATTTGATCACCCTATAACCGGCAACCACCTCTTCATCTTCGGGATTCCATGCGATCAACTGATCGTAACAATCTTCGCATGTATCATTTTCATCGATATCAATTGAAAGTCCTGTACCTCCCCCTGCGCCACGAAAAGTCAACTCCCGCAAACGCCCAATTTCACGCATGACATTTGGCGAATTATGATAGTTGATTAAGTATATCTCGTTATTTCCATTGTTGGTATATCGTAAGAAGACTTCTTTATTCAATTCGGTCTTCAATAATTCTCTATCAACTGGAGGTATAATTTCTTGCATAAATTCTATTTTTCTTGAGCCAATCCATAAACCCTTCTTTTCACTTCCTCAGCCCAAGTTTTTTCGTTTTTTGATTGATCAAACGCTGTATAAGGGATTCTTTCTCCTACTATAATATTGACGGTATGTCCGCGTTGAGCAAACATTTCATCAGGTAAATATAACATTTCAATGTTTACCTTGAGACCCAATTTCTGTCTAAGCCTTGCAAAATTATAAAAAAACTTAGAGTTTTTACCGTCAATCAACACCGGAATGACATCTTTTTTATATTTTTTTGATTTGCTAATAAAACTTTTTTTCCATTCGAGGTCTTCTATGCGGCCATCGTTTTGTTTTCTGGAAACCAAACCTGCAGGAAATACCAGTAGCGCATCGTCCGCTCCATAGGCCTCCTCAATCGCAGAGATCGCCTGTTTCCCTTGCCCCCCTAACTTATTGACACCGACAAACAAAGGCCTCAAATTACCTATATTTAAAAGAATATCATTAACCAAGAACTTCACATCGCGCCTATATTTACCTATAGCGTGCATAAATGCAATACCATCCAATCCTCCCAAAGGGTGATTGGACGCAAAAATAACCGGATCCGATACGGGGATATTTTCTGCCCCATACAAATTGACCTTGACATCCAGATCGTTGATCAATGCATCAACAAAATCCAAGCCTTGAAGATCTGCAAAGCGCGTCATAATATCATTTATCTCGTCCTCATGAATTGTCCTTTTTAAATAATTAAGTAAAAAAGACGGAATCCATTTAGCAAGCCCCGCATTTTTTTTGTGAATAACTTCACGTATATCAATAAACTTTTTACTCTCGCTTGTGATCATCAATCTTACTGTTCCAATTAAAAATACTTCTCCTCCATTTAGGCCCCGTTTTATGCCTATTCCAATTCGTTGACAAAAATAATAACAGAATGGTAATAAAAGTACAATTTTAAACTTTAAAATTGTACTTATTTGCAATTATGTAATCTTTCGCTGTTCTTCGTATTTTAGGTATTACAAGCAATCAATGAATTACGCATAAATCTGATCTGTAAAATTTCTTTTCACCTACTTTTTTTATTAAGTTTGAGTATGCTAATAAGTCAATTTCTTTCAAATGCTGATTTCAGTATTCAAAATGCTGATTCAATACAACAAGCGCTAGAGAAGCTGCAAGATATGCTTTGTAAAGAATTAGTCGTTTTAAATGGTGACGACTATATTGGCCTGGTTAATGAAACCATCTTATTGGATGCGGAAGATGAAGATGCTCCCCTTTCATCCATAAAAATAAATACAGCCCCCATACAACTGAAGTTTAATCAACACCCCTATGATGCCTTGGTGATGATAACTGTATATAATAGTACAATCATCCCTGTTTTAGATCAAGACAACAAATATATTGGTGTGTCAACGCAATTAGATATATTAAAGGCAATAAGTTCAATTCAATCGCAAAATGAATCTGGGGCTATTATTGTGTTGGCAATTGGCCTACATGATTTTTCACTTTCACAGATTGCACACCTTGTTGAAAGTGACAATTGTAGAATACTCAATTGTGCGACCAAAATAAATTTGGAAAGTGACAACATTGAAGTTACCCTTAAAGTCGACAAGTCGAACATTAATGCATTACTGAATTCATTCCTAAGACACAACTATTTAGTTCTTGAAACCCATAATACCATAGCTGCATTTGACGACACTGCCGACCGTTATCAGCAGCTCATGAATTATATTAACATTTGATTAGGATTAGTTTTTTCTCATCTTTGCCCCATAAATTGAAAACAATATGAGAATCGCAATATATGGAAGAGAGTTTCAGCCCTCTGTTATACCACATGTGAAACACTTATTTGAATATCTTGTCGATAAAAATATTGAGATCTGGGTCTATGATCCATTTCATGAATTTCTGCTATCACAATTGGAATGTGCCTTTAACTTCTCAACATACAATACCTATCAAGAAATCAAAGACGATATTGACATTATGTTGAGTCTGGGCGGAGATGGAACCATGTTATCTGCTGTTTCCTTGATTAAAGACTCCGGAATTCCAATTGCAGGAATAAACTTTGGACGCCTCGGCTTTTTAGCGTCCATCAATAAAAATGATTTTGAGGATGCCATCGAGGATATACTGAACCAGCGTTTTACCATACAGAAGCGCGTGCTGCTCTCTGTAGAATCTGAACAGCTTAACTTGTTTGAAGGCAATCATTATGCCCTTAATGATATCACCGTATTTCGTTACGACAGCTCGGCCATGATTACGGTCAATGCACGCATCAATGGCGAACTACTGAATTCATACTGGGCAGATGGACTAATTATCGCTACACCTACCGGATCCACAGCCTATTCATTGAGTTGCGGCGGACCTATTATTATGCCGGAAAGTGGCAATTTTGTCATTACCCCCATCTCTCCGCACAATCTCAATGTGAGACCCATTGTCATCTCGAATCAGTTTACCCTTGAATTGGAAATAGAGAGTCGAAGCAATCAATACATCTTAAGCTGTGATTCCAAAAACGAGTCTATTGATACATCTGTAAAATTAACCATTAAACAGGCTCCATTTACTATTAATCTGATTAGACTCCCCCATGAAAGCTTTTTCAGTACGCTGCGGGAAAAATTACTTTGGGGCATCGATGTCAGAAATTATTAGGCTATCAATTCACTTCGCACAAGCTCGCTTTGTATGAAGAGAAACACACAAAACAATCTTTCTACATATTGTCCTTCTAAATTTCCAATTAAAAATCGATATTTGGAAGAAATAAAGAAAGACGGAATAAGAACATCCGGAATAGAAATCCAAGTGCGATAATTAATCAATGAAAAGTACGTTAAACAAACAATAATCATTGGTAGCAATACAGGAAACCAAAAGTAGGTTTTAAAACGCCAAAATAGCATTGATGCCTAAGGTGTTCATTTTATTGAAAACAGCAAAAATGAGTTTTTTAGATCAGATAGATAGTATTAAATTGCCACAGCATATAGCCATCATCATGGATGGCAACGGCCGTTGGGCAAAACAGAAAGGGAAACTTCGCGTATTTGGGCATCAAAATGGTGTAAAAGCAGTACGAGAAGCATTAGAAGGATGTGTAAAAGCAAATATTAAATTTCTGACACTTTATGCATTTTCTGCAGAAAACTGGAATAGGCCTAAGCTCGAGGTAATGGCACTCATGGAGCTATTGGTTACTTCCCTTAAAAAAGAAATCAAAACTTTTCAGGAGAATGGCGTCCGTTTGAATGTCATTGGTGATATCACCAAACTACCTTCCAATGCACAAAAGAAGCTACAGGAAACCATAGAAGCAACGAAAGAAAATACACACTGTACATTGACATTAGCGTTGAGTTACAGTTCCCGACAAGAAATTGTAGATGCCGCCCGGAATCTAGCCCAACAAGTAAAAGACGGAAAACTCCATGCGGAAGAAATCAACGATGAGTTATTCGCTGCAAACCTCTATACACAAAACCTCCCCGATCCTGACCTGTTGATACGTACCAGCGGAGAATTGAGAATAAGCAACTTCCTACTTTGGCAAATTGCCTATTCAGAATTATGCTTCCTTGATAAGATGTGGCCTGAGTTTACGAAAGAAGATTTATTTAAATCCATCGTCGATTACCAGCAACGCGAAAGAAGGTTTGGAAAAACAAGTGAACAGTTATAAAGATTTTATTAAATTTGACCACTGATTTGAATAAAAGCAAGCTGGTTAAATTTTCTTAATTAACAAAAATTAACAAACGATTGGTGTACTTTAGCGCCAATAATTATAGATAAATGAAGCGTATACTACCCGTAATACTATTTTTTGGCCTCTCATCAATGCAGCTTGTCTACGGACAAGACAAAGGTGCGTTCAATTTAAATGACCCAGAAAAAATCAGCTATCTCAATCCTAAAAACTATGTAATTAGCGCTATTGATATAACTGGAACACAATTTTTGGATAAAAATGTATTAATTACAATATCTAAATTGTCAGTAGGTCAATATTTGGAAGTTCCAAGTGAGGCAACTGCAAAAGTAGTAAAGGATATGATGGCTCAAGGCCTCTTTGATGATGTCGAATTATGGGCAGATAAAATTGAAGGTGAAAATATATTTTTGACCATCCGTGTAGTAGAACGTCCTCGTTTAACGCGTATTGATATTAATGGCCTAAGTAAAAGTCAGACCGAAGAAGTTCGCAAACGTTTAAATAGCAACACCGGTAAAATTGTCAACGAAAACTTGATGAACACCACACGTGCTACGATTCAACGGTTCTTAAAAGAAAAGGCTTTTTTATATCCGGAGATCACCCTAAAAACAGTGAAAGATTCGGCACAGGCTAATAATGAAATACTTATTGCCGATGTGGATAAAAAACATAAGGTAAGAGTCAAAAAAATGACGTTTACAGGGAATGAACATTTTTCTCAACAAGAATTGAGAAAAATGGCCAAGCCCATCAAGCAAAAAATGTGGTATCGCATTTTCGGTCCTGGAAAGTTCAAGGAAGAAAAATACAAAGAAGGTAAAGAAAACCTAATCAAGAAAATGGCCGCCAAAGGCTATCGTGATGCCACGATCTTGAAAGATACGGTTATTCGCGATGGTGAAAAAAATGTGCTGGTTAATTTTGACATCTATGAAGGTCCTAAATATTATGTAGGTAATATTGTTTGGACAGGTAATGCAAAATATTCGGATACCCTACTGAATAAAATTTTAGGGGTTAAACGTGGTGATGTCTTTTCGGAAGAAAAGTTAAACGCCAAATTGTTAGGTGGTGGTCGAAATGCAGATGACATCTCTTCAATCTATATGAACGATGGTTATCTTACGTTCTCAGTAGACCCCGAACAAACGCGTATTTATAACGATACCATCGATTTAAATTTACGTGTTTATGAAGGTGCTCAATATACCATCAATAACGTTATTGTTAAAGGTAATGATGTAACCAACGACCGTGTTGTATTACGTTCTATTTATACAAAACCTGGTCAAAAATTCTCAAAAGAACAAATTATGCGCAGTGTGCGTGAGATTGCGCAGTTGGGAAATTTTGATGAGCAAAAGACAAACCCAGTACCGACAAATCTAAATTATGCGGATGGTACAGTGGACATTGTTTACAATGTGACTGAAAAACCTTCGGATCAGGTCGAGCTTTCGGGTGGTTATGGTGCCGGTCAGATCATCGGTACGTTAGGTTTAACATTTAACAACTTCTCTACCAGTAATTTCTTTGATAAAAGTTCCTGGAAACCGCTACCACGTGGAGATGGACAGAAGTTGAGTGTCCGTGGTCAAACTTCGGGTAAACGTTATCAATCGTATAGTTTCTCTTTCTCCGAGCCTTGGTTGGGTGGTAAAAAACCAATTTATTTTGGTTTGAGCGCCTATACTTCGAGTTCATCATATGGTGGGTTTAACTACTATACTGGCGAGCAAATTGTTAAGGATTCCGAGTTGAATCGTATTTGGATGACTGGTATTACCGCAACATTAGGTAAACGCTTGCAATGGCCAGACAACTGGTTCCAGGCAAATACTTCCTTGTCATTCCAACGTTATAAGCTTCAGAATTATGGAAATTACTTCCTATTTGATAATGGTACAGCCTATAACATCAACTTGACGCAAGAGTTTAGCCGTAATTCGATCGATGCTCCTATCTATCCTACTTCGGGTTCAAACATCAAATTCTCGGTGCAATTGACGCCTCCATATTCATTGTTCAACAACATTGATTATAAAAATGGTTCGGCTCAGGAACGCTACCGTTGGACAGAGTACCACAAATGGAAATTTGACTCGCAATGGTATGCAAAAATTGCGGGAAAACTTGTTTTCAAAGCACAAGCTCAATTTGGTTTCTTGGGTAAATACTCCAGCAAAACTGAGATATCAACTTTCGAGCGTTTCAAAGTCGGTGGGGATGGTATGCAAGGGTTTGATTACCTACAAGGATCTGAAATTGTTGCGTTACGTGGTTATGCAAATGGTGTAATCATTCCTGAAGGAACACAAAATGTGAATGTGGCACGAAATTCAGGTAGTCCAATCTATACGAAATATCAAATGGAATTACGTCACCCGGTGATGTTAAATGATCAGGCAACAGTTTACGTATTGGCTTTCGCTGAAGCGGCAAATACCTGGAACAAGTTCACCGAATACAACCCATTTAAAGTACGTCGTTCTGCAGGTGTTGGTGCCCGTATCTTCTTACCTATCTTCGGTATGCTAGGAATAGATTACGGCCATGCATTCGACCCTATCCCGGGTTTACCAAGCAGTACATGGAAACAAAACTTTACATTTAGTATCATGCAAAATATGGGTGGATTCTAATCTTTGTTGATCCAATCCTGTCGAAATAAAATAAAAAGCTATCGCAAGAAATTGTAGATAGCTTTTTTGTTTTAAGATTATTTTCCAATAAATCATGCATTTTTCTTTCATTTCCACCCGATCGGATTAAATGCGAAATCACCCTATATATCTTATAAATTTTCTTATATTGAGTGCGGTTATGATCACCGAAAAAAGAAGCTATAAACAGCACTCAGGCAACTAGCATTGGAGCATTCTTCAACAAGTTAAATAGTGTTAAACCCGAGAAATATCTGTTAGATTGCTTCTTTTTTCTTATTTTTGAGCCGTAAATTTACGTAGAGCGGTTTTCTCGAATTAAACTTTTGGGATTATCCGAAGTCATAAGGTAAATTAGTGTTAAATAATAAAAAGTATAGTCTATAAAAACTTACAGGAAATATGAAAAAAATATTGTTAGTTATAGCTTTTGTAGTCGTGAGTGCTACAGCGACATTTGCCCAACAACTTGCATATGCTGATTCAGAATATATCCTAAAACATATTCCTGAATATACGACTGCACAGAAACAGTTAGATGACCTATCTAAGCAATGGCAGGAAGAAGTGGATCAGAAATATGCTGAGATTGAAAAACTATATCAGGCTTATCAAAAGGACCAGGTTTTATTAAATGAAGATATGCGTCGCCGCCGAGAGGATGAAATCGTGACAAGAGAAAAAGAAGTAAAAGACTATCAAAAACAAAAGTTTGGATTTGAAGGCGACCTCTTTAAAAGACGTACTCAATTGATGAAGCCTATTCAAGACCGTGTAGCAAAAGCTATCCAAGATGTTGCTTCGGCCCAGGGAATTGATTTTATTATGGACAAGGGCAATGAGTCTACTTTTCTCTATGCCAATCCAAAATTGAATAAAAGTAATGATGTCATTACAAAATTAGGATATAAACCCAATCCGAGTCTTGCAAACTAAGCGGGAGTTTATTATCATTGTGAACACAAATAATAATAGTAGTAATTAATTAGAAAACTAAAAGATTGCCATAAAGATGGCTCATTAGATTAAAATGAAAAGCATGAAAAATTTATTAAAGGGTGCGGTTGCTTTAGTGGCAGTATTTTTCTCAACTCAATTCGCAAATGCGCAACAAAAGATTGGTCATATCAATTTTGCTGAAATTATTCAGTCAACATCTGAATTTAAAACAGCTGAAGGGCAGTTGAAGACATTGAGTGATGGTAAAACCAAAGAAATTCAAGATATGGTTACCATCTATCAAACAAAACAAAAAGATGCAAACGATAAATTGCGTAACAGAAGTGAAGCAAATAAAGATACGGTTGATCCAGAAATCAACAAAATAGGTCAAGAATTACAAGATATCCAAGCGCGTATTCAAACAGCACAACAAGCTGCTCAAGAAGACTTGAACAAAAAAGAAGAAGAATTAATTGCACCTATACACAGAAAAGTTGGTGAAGCTGTAAATGCTGTTTCTAAAGAAAAAGGTATGGCTTATGTATTTGATATTTCAAGCACAAATATTCCTTATTTCCAAGGCGGAGAGGATTTAACTGCTGCTGTAAAAACAAAATTAGGTATTTCAGCTACAGCTGCTCCTACTGCTGCTCCAGCAAGAAAATAAGCTAGTATACAAGGCAATAAAAAAGGGATTATCGATATCGATAATCCCTTTTTTATTGCCTATCTATTTTCCCAATGGCAAGTGAATTTCAATCAGCGTAAAACGCCGACAGCACCAAATACGCTCCAGTTCTACAGCGAAAAGAATAAGGTAAACTCAAAAGCTTATCGAATCAGTCAAATTATAGTGTAAATAAAAATCTGCTGCTTGATTTTCTTGCATTTACCAGCTAAATTGTAGATATTGGTTCGGAAAACAAACATATCTACCCTAATGAAAACTTCATGGTCCCAAATTTGTTCATTAACTGACGAATATGAGGTACCCAGGAAAGCTTCGTCGTTAAAATGATTTTATTCGCATGAAAAAGAAAGTAATTGAGGATAATCCTAAAAAAGAAAGAAAGGTAACTTCCGGTCCTATTCGCGACAAAGAACGCACCAAGGCGCGAATGATCGCTGCTGTCGGAAAGGTAATTCAGAAAAAAGGATACCATGCATTGAATGGGCCTAATATTGCTTTGGAATGTGGACTGAACAAAGCATTAATATGGAATTATTTTGGCGGTCTCGATCAACTGGTGGAAGCTTACCTAACACAAAAAGATTTTTGGCAAATCGGAGACAAGGGCGTATTGGAACAAATGATCACAAACCCGGGCTCCATCAGTATCTCCTTGATAGAAGAATTGCTTAAATCTCAATTTAACACCTTTTTGAAGGATAAGACGAAGCAAAAAGTTATTCATTGGGGACTGGGCGAAAAAACAAAAGCCCTTAAAAATATAGCCGACAGAAGAGAATTGCTCGGCGAAGAACTATTTAAACATGTCGATTCAAAATTCGAAAACTCCGAAAACGACCTTAGAGCGACATTAGCGATTTTAGTCAGTTCAATTTATTATTTGAGCCTTCAGGCAAAATCTACAGGTAGTACATTTTGCGGTATTGATGTAAATACCGAAGCAGGAAAAGAACGAATTCAGAAAACGATGCGTAAAATATTAGAACAGACATTTTCTGATGTTGAGCTGTAGTCTACTCAGATACAACTAGAGAAAACGTCCAAGAAGAAATAATTCCTTCTGGACGTTTTTCATTACAGCCTAAATTCACCATTAAAAAATTCCAATAATTTATCGTGTTAGGTCCTCATTTTTGATTTATTTTTACTATGTTAGCATAACAAAATAATATAGTATATTTGTTTATAACCAAGATACAAGCATATGATAGGTCAACTAATATTTGCGGTTTGTTTCGCTGTAGCATTGTTTCTTTTTAGCAAAAATGCACAACAGATTTATCGTAATATCAAGCTAGGCAGACCGGCAGATCGTTCGGACAGATCCGCGGAGCGTTGGAAAATGATGTTCCTCGTCGCCTTTGGTCAAAAGAAAATGTTTAAGCGTATTTTCCCCGCAGTCCTACATTTATTTGTATACCTTGGATTTGTCATCATCAATATTGAGATGTTGGAGATTGTCATAGACGGGCTTTTTGGTACACATCGTATCTTTTCATTTCTAGGGGGTCTTTATAATTTCCTGATTGGGGCATTTGAATGGCTCGCGCTGGGTGTACTGGTATCCTGTCTCATCTTTTTATTTCGGAGAAATATTGCTAAAGTAGCTCGCTTAAATAGCGCGGAATTGAAACATTGGCCCAAGACGGATGCAAATATTATTTTAATCACAGAGATTCTTTTAATGTCGGCTTTCCTACTGATGAACGCTTCTGATCTTAAATTGCAACTCTATGGCTTTGCACATTTTAAATCGGCAGGTTCCTTTCCAGTAAGCCATTATCTTCTTCCATACCTTCCTACTTCGACGGAGGCCTTATTTTTAATAGAGCGGTCTTGTTGGTGGTTTCATATCCTAGGTGTACTTGCCTTCTTAAACTACCTCCCCTATTCCAAGCACCTTCATATTATTTTGGCTTTTCCGAACACCTATTTTTCTAATCTGAACGCAAAAGGCAAACTATCCAATATGCCAGCTGTGACCAATGAGGTTAAGGCAATGCTTGATCCGAGTTTCACCCCGCCTCCAGCAGATGCAAATGCACGCTTTGGAGCCAAAGATGTCCAGGATTTAACCTGGAAGAGCTTATTGGATGCATATACCTGTACTGAATGTGGACGTTGTACATCTTCCTGCCCCGCAAATATAACGGGAAAGCTGCTGTCCCCACGAAAAATCATGATGGATACAAGGGATCGACTCACTGAAGTCGGTACGAATATCAAAACAAATGGAAGCTTTCAGGATGACGGAAAATCTCTCATTGACACTTACATCAGTCGAGAAGAGTTATGGGCCTGTACAAGCTGTAATGCATGTGTAGAACAATGCCCGGTCAATATTAATCCTTTGGATATTATTATTGAGCTACGCCGCTTTGCTGTTATGGAAGAATCACAAGCTCCTGCGAGTATTAACAATATGTTTGGAAATATTGAGAATAATGGTGCCCCTTGGAAATATGCGCAATTGGACCGCGCCAATTGGACTCAACAACAATAGTTTTATGATGGAAAATGAATTAAAAGTTCCCACAGTTGCAGAACTGTTGGCCAAAGGAGAAACTCCTGATATACTATTTTGGGTAGGTTGTGCAGGGAGTTTTGACGAACGTGCACAGAAAATTACGCGCGATATCTGCAGAATATTACAACATGTCGGTTTAAAATATGCCATCTTAGGTACAGAAGAAAGTTGTACGGGCGATCCTGCCAAAAGAAGTGGAAACGAATTTCTATTTCAAATGCAGGCCATGATGAACATCGAAGTACTCAATGGCTATGAAATCAAAAAAATAGTAACGGCTTGCCCACACTGTTTCAATACCTTGAAAAATGAGTATCCATCCCTAGGTGGTAACTATGAGGTCATTCATCATACACAATTGATCCAAAACCTGATCAATGAAGGAAAATTAAAAACAGCAGATAACAACTTATTCAAAGGAAAGAAGATAACCTATCATGATCCCTGTTATCTTGGTCGTGCGAATGAGGTCTATGAGGCGCCGAGAAAAGTA